>DASYXI010000040.1:0-154777 GCA_035934995.1 Allostellaceae bacterium | reverse complement strand
GCCGCCGCCTTATGGCTACTACCCGCCTCCCGGCTATTACGGACGCTGAGCCGTACCGAGGCGAAGCGCATTCAATTCGATTCTGTTTGACGGCGAGGCGACCGGCGTGACCACGCGCCGGACAGCGGGAACGCGGACGGTTTCCCGACGACGCGGCGGCAGGCCGTCGCGCGAAGATGCCGCGCTTCTCGGCGAACGCATTCTCGACGTCGCGACCGAATTGTTCCTCGCCGAGGGATACGGCGTCACGAGCATCGAAGCGATCGCGCAGCGCGCCCGGATTTCCAAGCGCACATTTTATCATCGGTTTCCCGACAAGGCGGCTCTCTTCGGCGCCGTCATTCACCGGATTATCGAAAGGCTCCGGCCACCGGCCGACATACCGCTCTTCGAGGGCGGCAACCTAGACGAGATTCTGCGGCGTCTGGCGCGACTCATTCTGCGCGCCGTTCTGGCGCCGACGGCGCTGTCGCTCCATCGGCTCCTGGTGGCCGAGGGGCGACGCTTCCCCGAGCTAGCCGCCGCCGCGGCCCGCGAGGGCAGCCGGGACGAGGCCGTCAAGCAGATCGCCGCCATGATCGACCACGAAGCGCGTGCATCCGGCCGCGCCGTCGATCGTCCGCAATTGGCGGCCGAGCAGTTTCTTGAATTTGTCATCGCGGTGCCGCGGCGCCGGGCGCTCGGGCTCGGCACGCCGATGGGCGAGGCCGAACTCAACGCCTGGGCGGACGATTGCGTCGCGCTGTTCCTCGACGGCTGCCGCGCTGGGAAATCGAATCCGCACTGAACGCCAAGGAAGTAGAGAAGGCCACCGACGTTTGCTGATCTGATGTCCTGACGTGCTGACCGCTAGGCTCACAAGCCGTATCCCACCAATTGGATGGAGGCCTTCAAGGTTGGCCCGCGAATCGGTAACGTGAAATACGATGAGGTGAGCCGGTCGAACCGTTAGCACGTTGGGGAGCGTTGACGGCGGCATTAATTGCAAGTGTCGCGGTTAGGGGGCCGATGGAATCCTTTTCGCAACACGGTCAGGACCGATTTATTTACGAGAGGTTTTTCAAGGACGCCTCCAACCCTGGAGCGTTCGTAGACGTTGGCGCCTATGACGGTGTCACCTTCTCAAATACGCTCCTCTTCGAACGGATTGGTTGGTCTGGCATTTGTATCGAGGCGCTGCCATCGGTTTTCGAGAAGCTAAAGACCGCCAGGTCTTCCGTCTGTGTCCTGTGTGCTGTTGCCGATCGTTCGGGTACCGGCACGTTCCTCGAAGTCGATATGCCGTCGGGATTCGAAAAAATGTACAGCGGCTTAAAGGCGAACTTCGATCGACGACATCGGAAAACGATTCAGAAGTGGGGTCAGAATCCAAAGGAGATAGAGGTCCCGATAAGGACTCTCGCTGAGCTTTTACGTGAGTACCGCATCGAACGGGTTGATTATTTGTCGATCGATACCGAAGGTTCCGAGTGGAAGATCCTTAGGAGCTTCAATTTCCGTGCGTTCGACGTCCGAGTTATCTCCGTGGAAAACAATTACCAGGACCACAAAATTCGAAAGCATATGTTCGACAATGGCTACCGACTGGCGCACGTTTTTGCAAACATTGATGAGCTTTACACCAAGTCAGATGTGATCTGACTATACCGGATAATCGGCTGCTTCCTGCGGCGGCCAAACTGGCGTAGGGTGGAGAAGATCACAAGACGCATCAAGGACATGTACTCTCATTCGCTTGCCGACATGTGCTTTGATTCCGGCCGAAAAGGGGAGGCTATGACATCACCAAGCGATAACGAGCGTAAAGTCGCAGCAGATCTTTCTGCCGATACAGATTTGTGGTCGCGGCGCGGGTTTCTCGGATCGTCTGTCGCTGGCGTAACGGCCAGCATGTTGACAGCAGCGGGCACAGAACTTGCCCCGATGTCAGCCGCCCGAGCGCAAAGCGCACTAAGCCCAGAAGCCGCTCTCGATAAGATGATGGCGGGCAATCGCCGGTTCATTGGGGGTCGTATGACGTCCTTCAATGACGACCTCAAAATTCTAAAGGCAAAGACCGCGGAAAAGCAGGAGCCCTTCGCAGCCCTGCTTTCCTGTGCGGATTCTCGCGTTCCCGTCGAACTCATCTTCGATCAGAGCATTGGGCAGTTGTTCGTTACGCGCGTGGCCGGGAACGTTTCTTCGTCGGAAATCATTGCCAGTCTGGAATACGGCGTGGCAGTGCTCGGCACCAAGGTAATCATGGTGCTGGGCCACAGCAATTGCGGTGCCGTGAAGGCCTCAATAAAGGCCAAGGAGGTGCCGGGTCAAATCAGCGCGCTTTACCGCTACATTCGGCCCGCGGTTGATCGCGCGGGCGGCAATCTTGATGGCACCATCAAAGCGAACGCGCAAATCCAAGCGACGCTACTTGCCGAATCCTCGCCAGTCGTAGCGGCAGCTATAAAAGAGAAGACACTCAAGGTCGTTGCTGCTGTTTATGATCTCGCCAGCGGGAAAGTTAGTCTCGTCGAATAACCTGACGTCCATCCACAATTTAGCGAGGCGGTTGACGTTAGTGCACGCGCCGTGTGCAGCCGCTTTGTCTGATCAACCTTTTGTCGCGGAAGCGCTCACTGGCCCACTTCCATCGCGTTTGCGTACGACAGAGTGTCGGCGCCGATTATTTGAGAAACTCGATTTTCTTGATGAACGATTTTGCGACACCAGTACCTTTGGCGTTGGCAGTGTCTATTGCGATACAGAATCCGCTTATGTCTGGCGCCTGAGCTTGACCAAAAATCCGAGTGAAGGTATCGGCGATTGGAAAGTCCGTCGTTACTAATGCGCCCGGGGGCGGCCGATCGACGCAGATGAAGCGACCTCCAGCATGATAATAACGTCCCTTAAAGGGCTCGTTTTTCGGGTCCGACTCACAGAGAAAGAGAGCAAGGAAGTAGGGGCTGTCGGGAATCAAAAGCGATCCGCTCGAGTGTCGCTCTTTGCCGAAGAAAACATAAACCATGACAGCCTCGCTTCTTATGCCCTTCTTATATGAGGCACCGGCTGGGAATGCGTCGACTCCCCATTGAATACGAATCCGGGAATAACCTCGGACATCCGTTTCATTGAGGAGAAGGGCAAAAGCACGCGTTTTGGTCTCGAGCCCTAGGCCATTATGTGAAACTGAAAAGACTACTTTTCTGGCGTTGTTTGCATCCCTCTGAGGTTTAAATCCTTTTGCGCCGAGCCAATTCAGGACGGATCCTCCGGGCGATCCGGAAAAATCCGCACCGTAAATTACACTCTCCGCCGATTGAGCGGGAGCGGACGCGATAACGCAAATTACGAAAGTACAAACCGCGAGTAAAAATTTGTCGACCATGGGACTTCTCATCCAATCATCTCTGCCAGCCTTATTTTTCTGACATGGGCCCCCAGCAACGTAGCGAAGCCATACCCTTTGTTCTTTTAAATGCCACCTGAACGAAGGCGATCTACTCTTCCGATCATCGGACCGCCGTAAAGCAAGTACATTTGGACGAGCATAATAATAACATTGGTTAGGGCGTCCCCGCTATGCCAGGCGGACGGGCTTCGACAACTTGCCCCGTAGCGACAATGGAACGGGAAAAATCGCAGAGACATTCGCCAATTACGATTTTTAGCAAAGGGGCTGCCGAAACCTGCCAAATGACGTATCGCGTCGCTTCGGTCTTATGCTGGGCCAGCGCAGAAAATTCTCGTCCGCACCGCCGACGGTCCCATTGATAACATCCCTGAAACAGCGGAGCTTGAAGCATTGACATGCAGAAGCCCTCATGACCATTCCGTTTCGAGCGCATTAAGCGCTGATACACGCGCGGACCACTATGATTAACAACTTCTAAAGGAACGCGTCCTAGGGTCATTTACCAGAACCATCAACGCCACTATGGCTGAATCTCAGGGCGCCGGTCGTCGAATGGGATCGACGATGGCAAGAAATCTCCGTATTCGTAGGGCGGATTGGATCGCCGCCGGAGCCGCTTGCTTAGTATTTCTGGTGGCTGTCTTTGCCATGTCCTTCATCCATAAAGACCATGTGCGGCCAGCGGAAATCCCCAACGGGCCAATGGTCACTGTCAATCAGTACGACCGACGGTTTATTCCTGATGAACTCACTATCGCACGCGGGACGATCGTCCAGTTCACCAACACCGACCGTTTCACACATCATATCTACGTGCGATCCCCAACCTTGCAGTTTGATTCTGGCGAAGAGGCGATCGGCAAATCGGTATACGTCCAATTTGATCACCCGGGTGCGTTCCACGTGCGGTGCGCAATTCATCCAACCATGGATTTGCTCGTAACAGTGAAATAGCCTTGGTGGCAGGGCTGATACAAATAGCTAACCCGATCGGTCTCGCTACTGCGTTTTCATCGCGGGACAGGCCATCACCTTGCTGAGCCCGTGTCTCTTACGCCCATAAAAAGCGGAGAGACGATCTTCTGATTTCGCGCAGCGCATAAATAGCGGAACGCCAGGAAACGATTCACGCCGCATGCGCGCCTGAATGGGGCGATTTCCAGGGGTTTGCAAGCGTTAACCTCCTCTTGACGTTATCGCCCTTAGCCTGTGGAGCTTGATAGTGGGACCGCCATTGTGGGGCAACCATGATTATCCTCACTTGTCCCGAGTGCTCGGTACAATACAGACTTGACCAAGAACGGCTCGGCCGCGAAGGCCACGAGGTGCAGTGTACCGCGTGCAACCATGTTTGGTTTGAGCGGCGAACCGAACTCGCGGCGGCGAATACGGCTTTAATCGGAACGCGAGAAAACGATCAGTTGGCCGCGCCGGTCGCTGATGCTCCCGCCATTGAAGAAGGTACCAAGGCCGCCGCGATTCGCGAGATCAGAGCACTCCGCGCCCGGCTCCGCCGTCAACACGCAAACGGTACCAAGGCCCCGACTCCAGACGCGGAATAGGTCCATGCCTGATCCGCAAACCCACACCGCCTACCTGGAAAAAGCTGCTTGGCTGCGGCAGGTTGCGCGCGCCTGTGCCAACGTCACTCTACGGTTCGAACTTTTGGCTCGCGCACATGAACTTGAGGAGCGTGCGGGCGACTCCGGGAGCGAACAAGATCCTATTCACACCAGAGTTGGCAGATAAACCCAAGCAAACGCACCCCCGGGGTCGGCACCGCGGGGACTAGCCAGGGACCGCGAGTGATTGGTGCGGATGACTGAATGATTGGCGCGGTCTAAAATCGAGACCAAAGCCAGTATGCCCCACCCTCGTTAGTCCGACTTGTTTGGTAGAATATGGATGCCTGGCAGAGAGGTTTTCGTCAGTGTTCCCTTCGTCCTTTGCCGTAACGTGGCCCTTCCACGGGCTTCCGATGGCGCTCACATTCCTCCTCCTTGCCTTACTACCGAGCATCATCGCGATCATCCGCCGGCATCACAATCGGCTCGGTATTGTGGCCCTTAATGTTCTTTTGGGTTGGACGATCGTTGGTTGGGCGGCTGCGCTCGTTTGGTCGCTTACTGCCGTAATCCGCAAAACCTCATCCCCCACTGCTTTTGAACACGAATAACGCGCCTCTTCCTTAGGCAGGCAGGGATACGGATGTTCGCATTGCCGATTTACGACGCGATACCGTTTTCTTTTCTCGTTGCAGGCGGATCGAAATCCGAAAGGACCGGCCAGGAAGTTTGCACGTCCCAGCCGGTCTCTCCCGAGGCATCCCGTTTGCGCCGTCGATGCCTCAGAATCCATCCCCGCGCTCGTGAATGCTGCACCTCGTGCGTCGCCGCATCGGCCATTCAACTCTGCACGCTGCGCAATGAAGCGAGCCCTTCGCCCTTACGCGTCAAATCGCCGCAGCTACACCAAGCTCGGGAGATCGTGCAAAGCCAAATGTAAAATAATCCGACACTCAACAGCCGCAGATTGCGAAACCGGGGTGTACCCGTGGCCGATTAGCCGACTAAAAATAATGCTCTGGGGCTGTTGCCGACAACCGGCACTGTGTTCAAAACGGTGTGCAACCGCGTTCGGTTTTACGCTGTTATTCACAAGCATAGCGGCATCACGGAACGGCGCGTCGAATATCTATTGAACCGTTTCACTTTTTAGCTACGATTAATTCAAATGCGTTTTGCCTGTCAGCGGCATGACCACAAAATTAATAATCGCGGGGATTACCATCCCGCGGAGGGGGGTTAGATGATGTGGCTTCCGGAACTGATGAAGCTGTTACGTATCCTGACGCACATCGCCGCAATTGCACTCGTCCTCTGCGGCACAGTCATGTTCCTCGTTTCACCTTATTCACAGCATGCGGCGCTTAACGCGGTGATCTTTTTCGCAATTGCAGCGGGCCTTGCCTGGTCGGTCCAGGTGCCAAGTAAGCCCACCTGATTGGCGCGTCTCCCTGCTTTTTCCTGTAACCAGGAAGTCACCTAAAACGCTGTTCGTACCGGGATCAGTTGGCAACTCCTGGCTGTGTGCTTGGCCGTCAACGCGATAGCCAGCTACGGCAATGATGGTCGCTTGCGCCTTTTTTTGGTGCGCACGATACCGCCAAGTCACCGGGGTGAAGCAGCGATCGTACCGCGTAGTCACGGCCGGTGGGCGTTATAGTTATGACGCGACTTCGCTCAGCGCTCGGCTGTGTTCAGCTTCGGCGGATTCCGTGCTGGTGGCTAATGGCTTCAAAGCCTCGGCGACGAGTTGGGCGAGTTTCTGGATATCCGGTCTGATGCTGGACGGCTCTGTCCCCGCGTCTTTTGCTGCCTCAGTTGCGGCGGCATGACCAGCGACGAGCTGCACGACGCTATTGGCGAGCCGCGACGCTGCTGCGTTCGCTTCGGCAAGTGCCACCGCGCGCTGGTTGATTGCGCTGTCGAATTTCTCTTTTGCGCGGCTAAGACGTTCTTTTTCGCGATCGCGGGCGTGTTCAATTTCCTCCCGCTCCATATCATCCAGCGTCGACAACAGCTTGTCGCGAATCTTGGGAGTGAGCTGTTTTCCGTTATAGGTAAGGGCCACTTTGAGGCGCTCGCGTAGTTGGCTGATCTGCGCCAGCGCGTCCTGCAAAGAATCCGAAATGATCAGCGGCTTGATAAAATCCATATTCGTTCCCCCTTGACGAACCTGCCAAAGTCGGTCGCCGCGATTTGGCGGCCGCTTATCGCCCCCTTTTGAGATATTTTAGGCGCCGAGCTCGCGCAATCCAACCCAGGAAAAGCTATTAACGATTTATATACCAAACGCCGCGGTAAGGCATCGGCCAAACCGGCATTAGCTGTCCATCCGGGTGGATCGATCTCAGCCGGGTTCCTCGCCGAGTCTTCGCCACACGTCAACTTGGCGTGGTCTCTTGACCCGTTTTATGGGGTGGTTACCTAAAACAGCCGTCGCCAGCCGCGCCGCAGCGAGGCCTCTTCACCGAGATCAGGCACGACTTTTGCCGGCCGCGTCGCAATTCCCATCATCTGCCGAAGGCCCTCGGCCAACGATACTTCGGCCTGCCATTGAAATCGATCTCGTGCTCGCGTCGAATCCCCGACCGAATGTTTGACGTCGCCGCGCCGCGCGGGTGCGTGTGTAACCTTGAGGGGAATATCAATCGCTTGCGAAATTTCGTTCGCAAGGTCTCGAATCGAAGTCGCGACTCCGGTGCACGCGTTGTAAATCGATGCGCCGGATGGTTCGGACTGCATGGCTGCTACGAGAAGGCGAACGGCGTCGCTCACATAAATAAAGTCGCGTGTCTGCTTTCCGTCGCCGTGGATGCAAATCTCCTTTCCGGATTTTATTTGATCACAGAAGATCGAGATGACCCCCGAATATGGTGAGTGCGCGTATTGGCGTGGCCCGTAGACGTTGAAAAGCCGCAGACCTACGCTCGGGATGCCGTAAGCGTTAGCTCCGACGTAGGCGTGATTCTCGCAGCCGAGCTTGTCTGCGCCATAGGCTGAAACCGGTCTCTTTGGCGCGTCTTCGCTTAGCGATTGCCGTCCGTCCTCCCCGTAAACCGCCGCGGAAGAGGCGTAAACGATCGGGAAGGGCTTCGAAGCGATGCGCCGGCTGAGATCAAGCACGTTGATGAAACTCGTAACATTAATCGTGTGCGTTCCGGGCCAGTCCTCAAACCCTTTTTCAACCGAAGCGATAGCTGCCATGTGAAAGACACCGTCGACCCCGGTCACGGCATCCCGAAAGACTTCATAATCTGTGGTATCACCCAAAATGAATTCGGCGCGTGGTGCGAGGTTCGCGCGGGTGCCGGTTGAAAGGTTGTCGAGTACGCGGACTTGGTGCCCGTCGTGGATCAGGGCATCGACAAGATGCGATCCAATGAAGCCCGCACCGCCAGTTACAAGGAATTTTGCCATAAACCCTTACGGTTCGTTAAGGATAGGGAAATTTGCGCAGTCCTCAGGGGTGATGAACATAACGCATGCGGTTTAATGGAATCATAATAGGCTCGGAGACGCGCATGCACGCGCAAGCTTAACGAGCCAACCGTGACCAACCGGTGACTGAACTTCGGCCGATTTTGGGCTGTTCTGACGTATCTGCACGCTGCCGCGTGCCTGGCAGACGTTAACGATAGTCGCAGATCTTAGGCGATCGCTAGGTTAACACACGCGAGGCCATTTCACCGGGGAACACATCGGGCCCAATGGTCGCGGCATTGTGATCCCGTCCATCCGGAGGATGTCCCGGGGCACGTGGAGGCGCCATCGCGCGAGCTACTAAGAGAAGTTGGACGCGATGGCGGGAAGCCCGCAGGGACCGGACGCGTGAAGGCGAAACGGTTCGACCGCAGTGAGGCCGGTTGGGGTTTTTGTGCTGCTAGTTGCATGCGGAACACAGAGATCTAGACCCGCATGATCCTGCTGAAGCATCCCAAGCTGCGGCGGTCGTCCCGCGTGACGGCTATCATCGGGCGCTGTTTGGGGTGGGAACGATCATTCGTAGATAAGCTGACAAAGAGGCAGCTGGTCGGCGTGTCCGTGCCGCCAGTGGAAAATGTCACCGAGACACAATGCAGTGCGCACGCGAGTTTGGGCGCCGATCCGAAGTAGAAACGAACCTGGAACGTTGTCCGTGCGCGCGAATTGAATCTTCCGTCATCGATGGCCAGTTTTTTGCTCACGTCGAACTCGGGCTCAGCGGGTTACCTGAGCGACGAACTTTGAATCTCTGAGTTCAGTAGAGCTTGTCTTTGCGCCTTGCGTCCACGCAAACGACCGCTAATGTTGCACTTTGGCCGAAAAAACTGGAGAGCGAACGTGCAAACCGCTGTTATCGCCAGTGCAAGCTCATCTAATTTTTTCTGTAAGCCCTTTTGCGACGATAAAGGACGCTAACTAGACCCAATCCGACGAGGCCTGCACCGAAAATTGCTAGCGAGTTTGGCTCAGGAACATTAGTAGATGACGAGCAAGTGCCCGTGCCACCACCGAGATACGTCGGCGTTGTGCCCCCATTGGCGCCGATCACGCCCGTACAACCAGTGTTCGTGAGGTTGTATGCGGCCGCCGCAAAATAGACAGGCCCCGTCCCGTTATTCTTTGTCGAAAGCAAATGGAAATCATCGGTCGTAAGACCGGTAGCGTCCACTGTAAAGGTTATGCTGTCAATGCCGGTGAATTTATTCCCCGACGCATCGATGGCGTACATGAAAGTTTGCGCGCCATCCTCCTTGATGCTACCCGCCGTTGTGGAATCGAGCGCCCAACCACTCGGGAGACCACTAATCGAAATTGTCGGCGAACCGGACAAATTGAACACAAACGCGTCGAAAGCCGTCGTGTTATGGAAATCAACGCCGCTTAAACTCACGGCCACAGTAACTGCATTCGTTCCTTGCGTTAGAGTGATCGTCCCACCATTGCTGCCATTGAGACAGGGGGTGGAGCAGAAATCGACATTAAGCGCATATGTCGTTTGAAATGTGGGCGTTGCATGTGCCGCCGGCACGAGCAAGAAGCTCACCGCCGCCGCAACCATCGCAGCAATTCCGAAGGCGAATTTCCTTACCCGTACGGCCATGGGAATCACCTGTGTTCCTGAAGCGCAAGCAACCAATAGAATGCACGTCCCGTGCCAATAGCGGTAAGGGCGCCATTCTGTTTGTAAAACAATTAGTTAGACGGACCAGCGCCCAATGCCGTGAGCTTAATCTGTAAAGAAATCCGACACATTCGCAAAGGTACCCGACACCGTGTCCGTGGCAAGATTCAATGGATTGAAAATTTATTGCATTAGGCACAATATATTGAGCGAGTTGGTTATTGGTTTCTCACAGAATGGCGAGGTGGTCTCTCGGTGTCATCAGGCGCAACAGATCAGAAAGATCGTTGAGCAATGACGTTTATGTTCGGTTTGTGGTTTGGTGGCGCACTCGGGGTCTTCACCGGCCTCCTTCTCCATGGTCTCTTCAAATCGAATGACGTGCCACAGCGGTATTGGGCGCCGCGAAATCGGCGAACCTGAATTCTTCCCTGTCGCGTTCTGTAAGCTTGCAGTCTCTACTCCTCGCCAAAAACCTCAGCACGTTAATAATAGGCACCTGCCTCGGAATTGGCGGACAGCTGAGCACCAGTCGTCCGTGCGCGAAACCACGGCTCGAGCATCATGGTGTCCCAAGCTAGGCCACCGTCGATTTCAAGCGTGCCGTCGGCAATCAACTGGTCAATGAACTCACCCCGCAAATAACCGCGGGTTTTAAAGCCCCGCATACAGTCCACTGCGAGGTCGCGCAAATGACGATCCTCCCGAACCCATTCCGCAAACGGCATGCCAAACCCGTGTTTGCGTTTCTTCAACGTCTCGGGAGCGAGTAGATTTTTGACGGCTTGGCGAAAAAACTACCGCTGTTCATATCCTCTGATGAGTTGGCCGGGGCCACCGTGAACCGCCAAAGCTCCTGCTGAATCGAGCTTAGCGAGCGAACGCTGCGTCGGCGCCGACCCCATCATTTGCGCGATGGTTTCGGGCGGCGAGTCTCCAGCCGAGACGTCCGACCAACCAAATAGGTTCATCGCCGCCTCACGCTGTTTTGCCTTCACACCAGAATTTCGGGTGGGACGGGATGACTAAGAAAATTGATTGGGCTCGCCGTCAAGCCGTATGCACCCGACTGAAAAATTACGACAAAATCGCCGACCTCGGCGATAGGGAGTTCGACCCTATCAGCTAACAGATCGAGCGGTGTGCACAAACAGCCTACGACGTTGACCGTTTCCGTTGACGTCTGGTTCATGCGATTGGCGATTGCCACCGGATAGTTACGCCTTATCACTTGGCCAAAATTGCCTGAGGCTGCAAGTTGATGATGTAGTCCGCCATCCGTCACAAGAAAGACCTGTCCCCGCGAAACCTTCCGATCGATCACCCGCGTTACATAGAGACCGCATTCGCCGACGATGTAGCGACCGAGTTCTATGACCACTTGTGCCTGTGGCAACGCAGGCCGCAACCGGTTGTCGATCAGACGGCTCAGATTTTCGCCGATCGGCGCAATGTCGAGCGGCACGTCCTTTGGGAAATAAGGAATGCCAAATCCACCACCAATATTGATGTATTCGATCGGTGCCGGTGCTTGCGCCGAAACTTTAAGTGCTAACTCAACGGTCCGTGTCTGTACGTCTTGCAATATGTCGGCGCGCAGATTCTGCGACCCGGTAAATACATGCACACCGGAAATCTTGAGACCCACCGTCGTCGCCTGACGGAAGAGCGCTGGCACCTCTTCACTATCGACACCAAATTGCTGCGGCCCGCCCCCCATCCGCATTCCCGATCCCTTGACCTCGAAATCTGGATTGATGCGAACGGCAAGAAGCGGCGTTCGCCCTGAATTTTTGGCTAAGCGGGCAATTTCCTGCATTTCACGCGCGGACTCTATCTCGATCATCACTCCCGCATCGCTCGCCTGAGCTAGCTCCGCTCCTGTTTTGCCCGGTCCGGCGAAGCTGATGTGCCGCGCCGGAAATGGTGCGTTGAGTGCTAGCTTCATCTCTTGCGCCGACGCCACATCAAATCCGTCCACGACCCGCGCAAGATGCTGCACAACGGCCGGCATCGGATTTGCCTTGATGGCGTAATGCAGCTTTACCGCCGAGGGAAGGTATCGACGCAAATGTGCGATGCGATCATCGAGCCGCCGCCGCTCATAAACGTAAAATGGCGTCTGGCCGATTTGCTCGGCGAGCGTTGTCAATGGCAAGCCGCCGACCTGTAGGCACCCATCCACGACCGGAAACGAGGCGAGCGCCGGATGACCCGGTTGAGTCATGAAGTTGGCTCGCTTTGGCGGTGAAACGTCGCAGCGTATTCAGCCGCCAGCTGATTACGGTCGATTTTTCCATTCGGATTGCGGGGCAATGTGGCCCGCTCAAAGACCACAAGCGGCACCATATATTGCGGTAGCCGGCGCCGACACTCATGCATGAGACCGTCTCCGTCAACGGTTCCCGAAGTCGGTGGGGTTACGACGGCGATTATCCCCTGCCCGAGCGTCGGGTGCGGAACACCGAGCACAACGGCGGACCCGACCAATGACGTTGCAAATATAACCTCTTCGACCTCCGTCGGGCTGACCCGGTAACCCGACGTTTTGATCATGCCATCGAGTCGCCCGACGAAATAGAGGAACCCATTTTCGTCCCGACGGACTTGATCCCCTGACCACACCGCGAGTTCGGGCAACGGAATGCCCACAGGCTGTCCGGGTGTTGGTCGGAAGCGAGCCGCAGTCTTTTCCGGGTCGTTCCAATAGCCCATAGCCACCAGGGCGCCGCGATGCACAAGCTCTCCGACTTCATTGGCGTCGCATAGTTCACCGTTAGGCCGCACAACAAGGATTTCTGCATTGGGAATGGCTTTGCCAATCGAGTCAGGGCGATGGTCGACTTCTGCCGGATCCAAGTACGTCGAACGAAATGCTTCGGTGAGACCGTACATCAAGTACGGCTTTGCCTTCGGCATCGCGAGACGCAATTGGTCGAGCGTCCGCCGCGGCATATGACCACCGGTATTGGCAAAATAGCGGATCGAATCACTGGCCTCTTTCGGCCACTCGAGCTCCGCGAGCTGAAACCAAAGTGGGGGTACACCGGTAATCCCAGTAACGCGTTCCTCGGCACAGATCCGAATCACATCGCGCGGTAGCAAGTAATTGAGGAGCGTCACCTTGGCTCCGACCGTGAACGCTGTTGTCAGCTGACTGAGGCCGGCATCAAAGCTCAAGGGCAACACGGAGAGAATCCGATCGTCCGCCGTATTCCGTAAATACTGACTGACGCTATTGGCGCCAGCAACAAGATTTCGGTGTGAAAGAATGACGCCCTTAGGGTTGCCGGTGCTTCCCGACGTGTAAAGAATGGCGGCCATATCGGCATCGATTAACGGGACTGCTGGGCTCTTGCGTGATGTGATGAGTGCGTCCCAGGACAGCCCTTTAACTCTGCCAATCGACGCGCCATCGTCGGTATCGACATAAACGATACAGTCGAGATCGGAACATCTTTCAATTTCATCACGCAAATCCGATACGCGGGACTTCGATGTTACTAAAACTCGGACGTTGCAATCCCGTAAAATATATCCAACCTGATGCGGCTTCAGGATTGGATTGATCGGTACGAACACACCTCCCACTGCGGCTGCGCCAAAAATTGCGATGACGGTCTCAAATCGCTTTTCAAGATAAATCGCGACCCGATCTCGGCGCTTTAATCCAAGATTGGCGAACCCAGTCGCCGCAGCGTCAATCCTTTCATTGAGAGCAGCATAATCAAGGACATCCCCACGGTAGCTAAGTGCACTCAATCGTGGGAATCGGTGCGCGGTCGCCTGAACGAGATGATGAAGGAGCTCAGTCATGCTGGAAATTTTTCATATGTGTAGAGAGCTATCCGTAATATATCCGCTCGATGATAAAATAAGCCAGTCGGCGCTGGTGGGTGTACGGGCGGATTTGCTCCGGCGCCGGTTGCCGTTGCATCCGACGCACTGCATTTTTACCTCGTTTCGGTACCATCTTTACCATCTGTTGCTCAACTTGCGTTGAAGATCGAAAAAAATGTGGCCGGGCAAAGACAAACGATCTTGGTCCTCATGCAATCGGTTTCTGTCCCTATTGATTGGATGCCATTAAGATGACGTCACGCCCACTCATTTGTCATATTATTTACCGCCTCGCTGTCGGTGGCCTGGAAAACGGGCTCGTCAATCTCATCAATAATTTGCCGACCGACCGCTACCGTCACGCCGTGGTGTGTTTAACGGAGGCAACCGACTTCCGTGACCGCATCCGCAGTGATCGGGCCGAGATTTACGCGATCAATAAACAACCCGGGAAAGACATTCTCGCTTATAAGCGCCTATGGTATTTGTTACGGAAGCTTAAACCAACCATCGCACATACGCGGAATCTCCCAACTCTCGATACACTTTTTATTGCATGGCTTGCGCGTGTTCCGCGTCTAGTGCACAGCGAACACGGCCTCGACATGATTGAAATTGATGGCCGAAATACAAAGTATAACCGCCTACGCTGCCTCAGCCGTCTTATCGTCGATCAGTACATCGCGGTATCGCAGAATCTATATGACTGGTTGCGATATGATATTGGCATTTCACCGTCGCAACTCACGCTGATCTACAATGGCGTTGATACGAGTCAGTTTAGCCCGGTCGGCGAACAATCGGTAACGCCGATCGGCACCGCCGGATCAATAATACTGGGTACAATCGGTCGGTTAGAAACGGTTAAAGATCCGCAATCGTTTGCGCGAGCGATTGGTCACCTCCTTCAAATGCGTCCGGATTTGCGTCAGGTGTTGCGCGTTGTCTTCGTTGGTGATGGAAGTCTACGCCAAGAACTCGAATCGACTCTCGCCGAACATGGCGCTCTCGACCTTGCTTGGCTACCAGGGTTTCGCAACGATACGCCCGCCATTTATCGCTTGTTTGATATCTTTGTGCTTCCATCACTGCGTGAGGGCATTTCTAATACGGCACTTGAAGCAATGGCCAGTGGCCGCCCCGTCATTGCGACACGGGTTGGCGGTAATCCTGAGATCATTCCGGATGGAACGGCAGGCTTCCTCGTCCCCGCCCAGGACCCTCAGGCGCTTGCACACGCACTTCTGCGCTATATTGACAATCCCGACTTGAGGCAACAGCACGGGTCAGCTGCACGCGCATATGTGGTAAAAAACTTCAGCCTAAACACGATGGTCGAGAACTATGACAAGATATATTCGAAATTGCTTTGCGCGCTGTGATACCGGCTCACGGTGTGGCTTGAACAGCGACCACCAAATCCACCGAAGGCGACCAACAGCATAAGGTCCCTTTGGCAACAATGAAACACTCGGCGGGCATGGCATCATTTCATTCACGAGCCGAGATGCGTACCGACGCCGCTACTGGGCGAGCGTCTTTGGACGGGCTCCGGATTCTACACATTTTCGATCATTCGTTGCCCATTCACAGTGGCTACTCGTTCCGAAGTGCCGCGCTTCTCCGTGAACAAAGGCGTCACGGTTGGAACACATTTCATCTCACAACGCCTAAGCACACGCCTACGAGTAAGCTGGTTGAGACCGTCGACGATATAACGTTTGAGCGCACGCCCGCCTTACTGCGGCCGATCGGCAGCATTCCTGTGCTTAGCGAACTCGCACTGATTGATGCGGTGGCGCGCCGGATAGAACAGATTGTGGAACGAGAGTGCATCGAAATTCTTCACGCACACTCGCCGGTGCTTAACGCACTGGCGTGTCTGCGTATTGGACGCAAACGTCGCCTACCAGTTGTGTATGAAGTCCGCGGTTTCTGGGAAGATGCCGCGGTTAGTCACGGCACCGCCGTTGAAGGTGGCCTGCGCTATCGCGCGACACGTGCGCTCGAGACCTATGCATTGAGGCGTTGCAATGCAGTCGCGACCATCTGCGAAGGCCTTCGGAACAACATGCTCGGACGTGGAATTGATGCAAGTCAAGTTATCGTCGTTCCCAACGGCGTCGATGTCGATGAGTTTCAATTCGCACCAGCGTCGAACTCGGAGCTCAGGGCATCATTCGATCTTGAGAATCGTGTCGTGCTGGGATTTATCGGGTCATTTTACGAATACGAGGGTCTCGATTTGTTGCTTTCGGCATTGACACTCATCCAAAGAGAAATACCAGTCGCCTTGATGCTCGTTGGTGGAGGGCCCGCTGAGGTTGCGCTGAAGACGCAAGTGAAGCGCTTGGGTATCGAACAATCGGTTCGGTTTGTTGGAAGAGTTTCGCACGAGCAGATTCAACATTACTACAGCTTAATTGACATCTTTGTATATCCGCGGCGCCCAATTCCCCTCACAGAGACAGTGACCCCGCTAAAGCCGCTCGAAGCAATGGCACACGGGGGCATCGTCATGGCATCCAACGTCGGTGGCCATCGCGAACTCATCCATCATAACGAAACCGGGTACCTCTTTCCGGCCGGCGATGCCGACGCATGTGCTCGGGCCGTCTCTGCGGGGTTACAACGGCGCTCGGATTGGGAGAGAATTCGGACTGCGGCTCGCAGATTCGTCGAACGTGAAAGGACTTGGTCGAAGGCTGCTATGAGCTATGAGCAACTTTATCGGTGTGCGCTTTCTACGAGGCTGTCACAGGAAGGGCGATAAATTCCACTGGGGGATCAAAGCATATTGAACAAGCCCCACGAGCCTTTCTAGTTCGCACGTATTCGCGAAATTGATGGTCTGAGTGTTACCATTGAAAACCCCTAATTGTTGGAATACCGTTTGGAATTGTCAGTATTGGGGATCGACACGCTTTTGTGCAAAAGAATACTATTGAGTGGCGAATTGTTATTTCTGCTCCACCTTTTAGCGGCGTGTAGAGCCGTTACGGAGCCATGCCCAAGCGTATCAGATTATAAACTTGCGACATGTGATGTGATGGCCCGCGCCGCGCTTTATTGTTCATGCGGTACACCAGAATCTTTGCCTACAGGCCCGCCCGCATATATGCGGGAATAATACTGGCGGTTACTTTCCAGGTGGGTGCCCCGACTCAATTTCCACTTTCCGGATGGCCGGCTCCCAGCGCCTCGCTGGGTCCATTCGATTAGATTTTGTGCGGCGCGGAGTCACGATGGTCGAATCCGCGTAAGTTAGATAGCGGCTGACAATTTTTGGCACACGTTTGCGGCACCGAATTTAAAGAACACCCTTAATTCCAACTAGGTATATTTCGTGCCTCTAGAGCCATTATTGATCTGTTAACTTGTGCATAGGCTCTGTTAACCCAGGGCGTGTATGGTCCCCCAACTCGCAAAAATACCCATTGCCGGATCAGTGAAAATGAATACGCGTCCAGCAATATCCGATATGGTTTCGCCCACGTTATTTAGCCGTTACGCGGACCAACTTGGTCGCGTCGTCACCCGCCATCGAGCAGATGTTGCGGCTAGAGCGGCCAAAGTTTCCGCCGAACTGTCTATGGCTGCTGCGCAGCAAGCGATGCTAGAAGCACAAGCGGGTAGTCGCGCAAAATCCGAGTTTCTTGCCAATATGAGCCATGAATTACGCACACCGCTGAACGCTATACTTGGTTTTTCGGAACTCATATTACTCGGTTTGGTACCAAACCCGGAAAAGATTGAAGAGTATGCTCAGAACATCCATGGTGCAGCACAACATCTACTTGCCCTTATCAATGACATTCTTGATCTTGCTCGTATTGAAGCGGGCAAACTGGAGCTCGCATTGAAAGAGGTTGACGCCTCAGCCGTTCTCACGACGTGCGTCGTAATCATAAAGGAGCGTGCCAGCCAGGGTGGGATAACAGTTTCTGTTGCGGAACCCATAAATCACCATCTTGTTTGGGCCGACGAACGCAAACTTAAACAAATCGTCCTAAATCTCATATCGAACGCCGTTAAATTTACGCCTCCGGGTGGCAGCGTGGTGGTCGCGTTGCTCCGTTTAGAGAATGGCTGGTCTAGATTTAAAGTAACCGATACAGGTATCGGAATTGGCAAGGACGACCTTGAGAAAATTTTTCAGCCCTTTGTTCAAGTTGACGGTCGCCTGAACCGAAAATACGAAGGTGCCGGCCTTGGTCTCCCTCTTACCCGCCGTTTGGTTGAGATGCACGGCGGTATGTTAAAAATTGAGAGCGAGGTCGGACGCGGAACGACGGTGATCGTCGATCTTCCTCCCAAAGGTCGCTGTCTATACGACACTCCGGCACTTCCACATACGACCGTTCCTGAGAAAACGTTATTTGTGAATGCACAGTAAAAATCTCATCGCGGAGCCTCCCAATGAACGAGATTGATGCCAGGATTGGTCGGGTGGTGGCGGTTTCGGGTTCGCAACTTGTTTGTTTGCTCGACAAACACGAAATGGGCGATCCGGCGATGCCGTACGACGTGCAAACGGGTGCTGTCGTCAAGACGAATACTGCCGATTCAACGGTCTTCAGCATTGTGCGTGGCATCAGTATTCCGGTGCCGGCAGAGAATGGCAACGGCGAAGAAATTTGCGTCGCGGAGCTGGATCTGGTGGGTGAGATCGTGCGGCGACCAGATGCCAGCGAAGAGAAATTCCAGCGGGGGGTTTCAGTATTTCCGAAGCTAGGCATGCCCGTCTATTCCAGTACGCCGCAGGATTTACAGCAGGTCTTGGCCTGTCGGGATGTTGCCGTCGCCCGCATCGGCTCGGTGTTTCAGGATCGCTCGCTGCCGGCTAATGTGCGTGTCAATGATCTGCTTGGAAAACACTTCGCGGTGCTCGGAACCACAGGTTCCGGCAAATCCTGTGCAGTCACGGTGATCCTCAAGGCGATTCTTCGCGAATCAAAACGCGGTCGTATTCTCTTGCTTGATCCGCACAACGAATACTCGCAGGCCTTCGGTCCGACCGCCCATGTCCTCGATCCGGCGGCGAACCTCGACTTACCACATTGGCTATTTAACTTCGAGGAATTGGTCGAGATCGTTCTCGGGACGGAAAGCGAAGATCGTGCCGCCCAGGCGATTATCCTTGCTGAAGCAATCATGGCGGCGCGCAAGCGATTCCTCGGTGATAAAAAGCTGTCACATCCTCTGACGATCGACACGCCGATGCCGTATCGGATGGCAAATGTCATTGAATATATTGACCAGGCGCAAGGCAACCTGTCACGCCGGGAGTCGCTGACAAATTACGCACGGCTTTTGAACCGACTGAATACGCTCTATAACGATTCGCGGTTTGCCTTTATGTTCGGCCGCGGCACTCGCGACAACATGACCGAGATTCTATGTGGGCTTTTCCGCGTACCTGTGGCGGATAAACCCGTGACAATCGTCAATCTCGCCGGCGTGCCTTCCGAAGTTCTCAATGTCGTCGTGTCCGTTCTTTGCCGGCTTGCCTTCGATTTTGCGATGTGGACCGAACGGGAATTCCCGGTTCTTGTGGTTTGCGAGGAAGCGCACCGTTATGCGCCACGCAATAGCAGTATGGGCTTTGAACCGACCAAGCGTGCATTGACACGGATCGCTAAGGAAGGTCGAAAATACGGCGTTTCCCTTTGCATCGTCAGCCAGCGGCCATCCGATATGGCAGAAACCGTGTTGGCCGAATGCAACAGCATGTTCGCCATGCGCATGACGAACCAAAGCGACCAAGACATGGTGCGTGCTGCCATATGCGAAGTGCCGTCAGGCCTTCTCGAGTTCCTCCCGTCGTTGCGCACCGGCGAGGCGATCGCCTCGGGCGAAGGTACGCCAATTCCTTGTCGCATCACATTTGATAGCCTACCGTCAGACGAGTTGCCGCGAAGTGAGACCGCAGTCTTTACCGGCACGTCAAATGCCAACGCGCAGGTCAACGAGTTTGTTCGGATCGCCGTAGAGCGTTGGCGTAGCCGACAGAAGGCTGCGTGATTTTTGACGTCCGAAACCGGAGATCAGTAATGCCGACCGAGGTCAGACGCTTAGTGTTTTCGAATTCCGAGTTTTACGCGGCTCTCGATCAATATTTGTCTCGAACCGGCACGAGTCTACCGCTGGGTTCGATTGTGCAAATTCGCTCAGATTCGGCCAACGAATCAGTCGCAATTGATATCCATAACAATAGCGGTAGCCATATCGAAGCTGTCAATCTATCGGTGCGCCAAGTCGGCGGGGCACTTATTAGCTACTGTATTAATAATGAGATTCCCCTGCCTCGCGGATTTTCAAAGTCGCTTATCATTTCGGGCGATAATATTGCTCTCGAGATGACGAATTCTGCGAGGACGCCTCTTCTCGGAGTTGATCGCGCCCACACTATAGGCACGATCGCTTAAGGTTTGGGGCCCCGATTTTCGAAAATCTAGATCCGTACTAATAGACGAAGACGGGCGCGTTCGAGATCGCGAGGCGAATCGCGACATGCATTCGGACCATATAGCTCACCTACTCCGAAATGAGAGATGCTGTGGTGATATTGATGCGGGTGGCTGCGGTGTGTAAGTCGAATCTGCATAATTGTTCGGCGAACACCTCTATGATTTAGCGTGTGTGGATTCGCACACAAAAGGCGCGGATAGGTGGCATTCGCCTATTCCTAACGAAGTCTTTACCCTCTACTTTTACGCTCGGGTTGCAATATCGGTTTAGTCCAAACAAGAGGCTGAATTATTAGATTGTGACGTTGAATGCCAGCGTGGGGATCGGAGCCGAACGTAAGCGATGTTGAAACCGGGCGTTTATACGATTGCAAATCTGCCTGAGGGCTTTACCGCCGTGCATTGCCCGGTGTGCGGCTTCGCCGATAGTTTCCAGCGAAAAATGCTGCTTGCGACGCTCGGCCCCAACTTATCCTTACCGGAGGCCTTGGTCCAAATTGCAAAATGTCCGCGCAGCGGCGATCGTCTCAATCCTTGCGGAATCCGATGGGGCTCCGCGGAGCCGTGTAAACTTGGGCTTCGGGACACCGCTTGAGATCCGATAATCTGGCAGAGCGAAATCTCTGTTTATGGCGCTGCATTTAGAGGGTTTGAAACATGGAAGGGATTAATGCGACAAATGAAAAGGAAATCGGTCGGATCGTCGCAATAACTGGGTCGAGAGGCATAATGGTCCTGGACGCCACCGCTGCGAACGATGGCCGGAATGAACGCGAACACCCCTTACAACTCGGAACCCTCGTCAAAGCTTGTGTCGCTGGTACAAATGTATTCGGTATTGTCACCGGTTTGAACATCCCGTTGCCACCGCAAGGGAGCGCCCAGGAAAAACATAAGCTTGCGGAATTTGAGTTAGTTGGAGAAACTACACGACGGGGCGAAGAACTGCGTCCGCGTTTCCAGCGCGGAGTTTCGATTTTTCCAGGGCTTGATGAACGCGTATTCGCCGCCACGCAAGAGGACCTAGCGCTCGTTTACGCCGCTCCCGATCGTGCCGTTGTTCGAATCGGTACCATCCATCAAGATCGCTCGCTACCGGCGTACGTTGTAATTGATGAGCTTCTTGGCAAGCACGTTGCCGTTCTCGGCACTACCGGAACTGGCAAGTCATGTGCAGTCGCGCTAATCCTCCGTAATATTCTTGCGAAACATAAAAATGGTCATGTCGTATTGCTCGACATGCACAATGAGTATGCGCGTGCATTTAGTGACTGCGCTGAGATCCTGACACCCAAAACATTCGAGCTACCATACTGGTTATTGACATCAGAGGAGTTCGAGGAGATCGCGCTGGGCTCGAGCCGTGAACGAACAATAGAGGCCAATATTTTAGCGGAGGCGATTCTCGCCGCAAAGCGACTTTACGTTGGCACTAAGCAAGACCGCAGCCTTATAACCGTTGATACACCCTTTCCTTATCGCTGGAGTGATGTAGACCAGATTCTCGACCAAGCAGCTGGGAGCTTGGGGACCGGTCAGAATGTGAGTTCGTATTTGAGCGTAAAGACGCGCCTCAGGGCGTTACGATCTGATCCACGATTTGGCTTCCTGTTTCCCGTGTTATCCGGCCGCGACAATATGGAACAGGTACTATCGCAGCTGTTCCGCATTCCTGTTGCCGGAAAACCGATAACAATTGTCGATCTTTCAGTGATCCCATCTGAAGTTCTCAACGTAGTTGTCTCGGTGCTATGCCGACTGACATTTGATTTTGCGCTTTGGAGCGAACGGTCAGTGCCAGTGATGTTGGTGTGCGAGGAGGCCCATCGCTGTTGCCCGCGCGATAGCAGGGTCGATTTTGAACCCGCGAGGCGCGCACTATCACGTATCGCGAAAGAGGGGCGTAAGTACGGAATTTCTCTTTGTCTCGTGAGTCAAAGACCATCGGAGATCGCCCCTGCAGTACTGTCGCAATGCAACACCATTTTTGCTCTCCGCCTTAGTAACAATTCAGACCAAGACTTCGTTCGTGGTGTGCTCCGTGAGTCTGGAATTGGCCTACTCGATTTTTTGCCGTCATTGCGCAACGCGGAAGCCATTGCGATCGGAGAAGGTGTTCCGATCCCGGTCCGCTTATGCTTTGATGATCTTGCAGAAGAGAACCGACCATTGAGCGGTTCGGCAAAATTCTCGGTCGCATGGGAAACGGATGTGCGCGACAGAAACTTCCTTCCAATTGTTGTGGAGCGATGGCGTCAGCAGCGGCCTTAAGCTAGGGTTTACAGCCGCTCGCGAACCATCCGTACGTCCGCTCACCTATTGATTTGGTGCGATATACGCGGACGTTTATCCGGACAAAACTCTACAGCCGTGATGCGAGGAAGACGCAAATAATGGCGAGACGTTTATTCCGCGGCGCAGCGAATGAATAGAATTGCAATCGAAAAAAGCGCACCCGCCACGAATTAGCGCCGGGCCTCCAATTCCTCGTTTGCGGTGACGTCAGCAGCGATCGGTATGCCCGCGAATAATGCGGACCCCGTTCGTGGTCTCTGTTGTAAACGTCGGCTCTGGTGGTCCGGGCGGACACGCCTGAGGTGCGGGCGTCGGGATCGGCGGCGGACTCTCGACGACAAGAGTTGGTGCGGCAACGTATGGCTCATCATCGAGGAACGAACCGCCATCAAAGAACACGAACGGGGTGGCGGATAACGCGGGCCTTCCTTTAAAGGGCCGGTGATGTGAGAAGAATTGCTCATGCGCGCGATTGATCGCTCGGTCTAGGCTTTTTGGTGAAGCAACCATCGTGTGTGAGCCGAATCCCCCACCTCCTCCCATCGTCGGGAATCCGAAACCCCCATCAGCCGCCGCCCAATGTGGTATTGCAACCGCAATCGCGATGCTCCCCATCATTCCCAGAAGCCAGCGGAACGCCATGACCCAGTTCCTCCTTAGCTAAGATTTGTGCCCCGCTCAGTGGCGGTGGAATCCCTCCTCACCATGGAACTCATGTCCTTCGAACTCGTGGTGGAAGCCACGGCCGAAGCCGAAGAAGCCGAATACAGGCGGCGGCGCGTAATAAGCCGACGGCGCGTAATAATAGCCGTAGGACGGATAACCAACGCAACCATAGCCTGGCCAATAATAATAGCCGGCCTGGCACGCGGGATACGTCGGGTAATACTGGGCCATCGCTGGATAGACGCCGAACAAACTCAGCCCTATTCCGGCCACAGCCGCCAAAATCCTGAAGCGATGCAAGCCGCGCAACATGGGCGACCTCCTTCGCTTGCGCTGCTTTTGTATATACGTAGGAGAGCCGGCGGCCGTGCACAACTCACAAATTTGTGTGAGGCAATTTATGGCGCACAACAGTGCGCCCTCTGGTAATACGGCTATTTGCTGTCCCTCAGTGCTTCAACGTCAGCGTGCCGCCGCTCTCGTTAAAATACGATAGCTTCGACAGGAAGGACATACCAAGCAAACTGATGGGGAGCTTACCTTCCGGAACTACGATAGCCTGAACGTTGTCCACTTCAATCCCGCCGATCGCAATCTTACCCAGCAAAACTGGTGCCCCCAACGCGGACCCATTCGCCGTCAAAATTTTTGCCCTGTAATCGGTAGGTGAGATCGCAAGACCTACGCTTTGTGCGTCCTTTTCTGTCAGGGCAACAACGTTGGCCCCTGTGTCTACGACCATTGCTACCGGTATATCATTGACTGTCGTTTGAACCACGTAATTCCCCTTGGCGTCTGGAACGACAGTCACAGATGAAGCGTCTGGGCGAGCTGGCGGTTGAGGCAACCCTAATTTCCTCGCCTCAAACTGCGCCTTTGTTTCACCAGGCATGGGCATGAGTTGTTGCAACTGCTGGGCTTGCACGGTTAATACCCGCTGCATGGATAGGCTTATAACACCTGTAAATGCAATTGCGAGAAGAAGTCTCGGCACGTGCATATTCCCCCTAGGTCAAGGCATGAAGCATTCTGCGTCTCGCAGCATGTAAATATAGTCTGTGCCTCTATAACCGACGCCATCCCAAGGTGAAGCGGCGATAAAGCCAGAATTACTGCTTACAGAAACTTCAGCCGCTCCAATTCCTCCCGGCCTTGGCCTCGGAGCGGAGCCTTATGACGGCTCTTGGACTGGAACCATTAACAGAACCGCGGTCAAGTGGCACGGGATGCGTTTCGGTACGTTAGGCCATGCTGAATGGAGGGATATTTGCCCGGTGCATACGCGGGCGCGGATGGAATAATGATCAGGGCTTACGCTCTTACTCCTAACCGCCGGCGGTTTCCGGCGCTTTCCATTTAGATGGAACCACCCCTTCACGGATGGCAGACCGCCCGCGATTGAGACAAGCGAGCGAAGTGCTTGCGAACTGACCGCCCTTCAAGTTCAACGCGGTTGAGGTGAATTAGGCTTAACGGTTAATCAATATCTATCGAATAGCGTAGCCGGGTCACCATCTGCGGGGAGCCCGATGCACGCTATTGCATCACGTATCTTGGAAATTGCGCTTGGAATAATCGTAGCCATAGCTGCTGTGTACCTACATGGCCACCTCGTCTGGCTGTAGTCGCGACGCAAATATTTCTAGCGGCCGATGATCCGCGTCCCAGCCTCGGCTAGGTTGCCAATCTGACTGGCACGAGCACCTGGGACGAATTCAGGGTACTAGCGTTGGGCGCAATACAGTTAGAACTCGAAGCGCGGTCGCGGAGGAAAGGTGATGTTCCTAATATTCATCCTCAACGTAGCTGACGCATATTTTCCGAATGCGGAGCCGTACAACTACAGTGATTGGAGTTTGGTATGAGCCGTTTCATAAAATTCGTTCGTGACGAATCTGGTGTAACTATGGCTGAGTTTAGTATTGCCGCCGCACTCATCGCCATAATGATATTTACCATATGGACGACCCTTGGCGAAAGGCTGGGGGCAAGACTCTGATTTAGAAGGCGCGGGCGTATCATATGACAAAAAGACGCGCGGTATTTTAGTCTGCAGATACCTCGTCAGATAGTTAACTTAACACTTTCTATAAAGAGGCTTCCTAGGGTCGGTCCGCTGCGCTGTGGGGGAGCATCCATGGTTGGATCGTACCGGGCTCGTGTCATTGCAATTTGTTCGGGTATGGTGGGCCGTCTGAGTTTGCGTCGAGCAGATTGCATTCCCGCCGCAACCGCTGTTTGTGTATTTCTCGTGGCCATAGCTGCGGGTTCCGCAGCTGATAGAATCCTTTTTGGGCCACAGAAAACCAGCAAGACGACGACCGTCGAAGCCACCGAGTACAACCGAGAAATTCGTCCTTATGCACTCACCGTCGAGCGCGGCACCGTCGTGCGCATTAACAATGCCGGCCCATTCATTCATCACCTGTACGTGAAATCCCCAACCATGAATTTTGATTCCGGCGATGAACTGATCGGTCAATCGGTGAACGTCGAGTTTGATCATTCCGGCGTCTTCAACGTGCAGTGTTCAGTTCATCCGACCACACACCTGTTGGTGTTTGTAAAATAGTTTCAACGCCGCCGCCTAATCTGGCGGAACGGTTGTCCGCCACATCTTCAAAAAGCCGACGTGCGACCGGCCGCCGTAGTCGACGGATAACTATCGGCCACTCACGATCCGCGATCCGCGATCCGCGATCCGCGCGCTAGGTTGGCGCCGGCTCAGCGAACCGGCCAAGAGCATAAAGTAGAACGTCCAGACGAACCGTATGCAATGTGATCTGGCGTTTCACGGGACCCCTAGTGCACGTATTATGCACCCGGGCGGCCGAGAACGATAAGCCGAAAGCACGCCACGGGGGGCTCTATAGCCTCGACCCTCTTGTAAGCGGTTGCTGCCTCTGCATAGATTGCAGAGAAACGGGGGCGGTCCGCATGTCAATTCGTGTAAGACATTGTACTATTTTTGGCTTAGTGCTGCTGCTTGGCGGCTGCACCTATGCCGACGATCTCTTCGGGACCAACTGGTCAGCCGAGCATTCGAGCCCAAACAACGCAGCCAGTGGTCAGGTTGGCGCCGCTTCGGGATCGTCGTCGCAGCTAATGCCAGCGCTAACTTCAACGAGCAGTGCGACGGTTACGGCATCGACCAGCACGATAGTTGGGGAGCAAGCCCAGAGGCTGAGAGGCGATCTTAGCCACCTCAAATCCGACGTAGCGCAGCGACAGCAAGAATTCACGGTTGCCAGAGAATCGATAAAGCGTGACTCACAGACTTATGCTGGCACTGTGACCGGACTTGCTTCTCGCTTGAAAAGTGGGACGACTCCGGGCAATCCCAATCTCATGGCCCAGTGGACGCAGGCACGGAGTTCGCTAAATCATTTAATCGACGATATTGATCAGCTCAGTCGGCTTTCTAACCAAGTGGCTGCAGATATCTCGTTTGCAACGTATTTAGCAAAGACTACGAACAATGCTTTCTCACTTGAGGGCGCGGTCGACGAGGATCATCGTCAACTGGCCGAGATCAAGGCTGAGCTCGACAAGACCAATAGCGAGCTCGACACGTTGCTGAAAAACGTGACCGACGAGGTCACTCAGCAGAGTGAATATGTCAACAACGGAACCGAGAATTTAACCACCCTCGCCCAGGCGATTAAAACCGGCACGTTATCCGAATCTACGCGCGTTGCATCAACCTCCCAATTGCATCAAGCGACAAAGAGCCGTGAGCCTTTCAACAACAGGGCCCGGCCATTCGTTGTAATACACTTCAAATCCGCCAATACGAACTACGCAGATGCCCTCTATACGGCGATTAGCCGGGCACTTGACCGCGATCCATCGGCCAAATTCGATCTCGTTGCAGTTTCGCCTACTTCCGGTACCGCGGATCAGATCGCCCTTTACTCCAAGGCCGCAAAGGAGAACGCGGAAGGTGTGATGCGGTCGCTTTTGAAAATGGGCCTCCCCGCAGACCGCTTGACATTGTCGGCGACGACGAGCAGCGAGGTTCAAACCAACGAAGTCCGAATCTTTGTGCACTGAAGACCCCTGCCGGCTCATTGCTGGAGATGTGCAACTCGCCTAACCTCCTCGTGTAGTTCTACTGTTCGAGCATCATCGGCTTCCGATTGTGAACCGGCGCACACAGCGCGTTGGGTTCGGTGGTGATGGTGCGAGAGCGCATCACCTCACCGCCAGCCTTGCCGGTCCCCTCTCGCACAGGCTCGCAAAGTCGAATGGACGACCATCTTTATCGCGATTAGATAGGGCTGCTTCCGCTTGGCATGAATCATCTGCCGTTCGTAAATCCATCCGCCGGGATGATACGACGCCGTTTCATGAAAGCTTCGCGGAATACGGGTTTCTCGACGATGGTTTCGGCCATTACGATAATAAGGCTGTCCCGTTCTTCGCGTCCTAGGCGCGAAAAGGACGCCAACCCCCTAGAACCGTGATCTCGTAGCGTCCGCACATCCCATAACATTGTATCATCATCGCCTCTTATTGATCTCTTTGATGGCCAACGCGCAGACCGCTGCGACAGCGAGGAAGAACACCGCGTAACGCGCAGCGAGGTCAGTGTGAACGTACCAGGGGAAGCGCAGGGGCAGCGTCAGAATCAGCATCGCCGTGCCACTTAGAAGGAAGACGATGGCAAGGGTGAGCAAGAACGCGCGCATCACCGTAAACAAGTCTGGACGCCAGATCATTAGATCACACCGAGGCGCCAGATTCCTGAGCACCACCGTGACAAACTCCGTCTGATGCGATCAGCATGGCGATGCTTTCGTTGTAAGGAGGGCGATCGACCCTGTTCGTTGGGTTGAAGAGTCAGACGATTTCTCTGAGGGAAATCGTGAGTTTGTAGCGCCCGCACACGACTGATTATCGCATAAAGCTCGCCCACATGGGATTCGAACCCACGTTACGGTTTCCCGTAAACACGCTTTCCAAGCGTGCGCCTTAAACCACTCGGCCACCCTCGAACCCGCTTGAAAATCGAATGACTTAAGGACCGTCTCCGGGCGGGAGAGGCTCGGTCAAAGCATCCCCTCCCCGATCCGCTGTGGCAATTGCTCCACGACTTGCCCCACGGAACGGAGACATGCGCGCATCGTACCTGAAGACCCGAACGCGGACGCAGCACTTCCGGCTGCGGATCCCTTCAGATTTGGTCCCTGTGTTCGGTCGCGCCGAAATCCACCGGAGTACTCGTACCAGCGATCGCCCGCAGGCGAGGCAGATTGCTCGCGCACTCCGCGCGCGTTGGTTTTGGCAGGTCGCACCTAATCACCTTCCCCGTGGTGTCCATCATCTTCGTCGTGATAGGGCACGTTGCCGTAGAACCCGAAAGACGCCGACGGCCCGTAGTAATAGCCGCCGTAAGATCGGTAATCTGAGTAGCTATACACCGGTGCAGGCGGCGGAGCGTCATACCTGGAGTAACAGCCGCAGAGTGCGACCGCCACCTCACAGTGGCCACATTCCGCAGCGCAGTAAACCAAAAACCACGGCGAAGATTTGTGCGGCTCACCGAGGACGGTACGCGCGGCGGCCATTCCATGCCGCAAGGACCGCGTAGCGCGTCCGGGATGCGCTTAGGGAGCGACTAACGAGAAGCGATGGACCATGCGGTCCAAATCCCAAATCTCAAAGCCGTCCAATGGCGGATCGAACTGCCGTTCTAGCTTCGCGAACATCTCCCCGCCGCGCCTGATCGCCTCGGCATCGTTCTCGGTGTCGATGACCTCGACTGCGCAAATGTGCGTCTCGCTATACAAGTAACAGCGGATGGAAGCCCCCGTAGCGAGAGCCAGAACACACCCATTTTTGGATGACTGCTCTGCCCTGCCGGTACTTTCGACTTGCGCGACTGCGTCGTCAACGCTGCGCCTGCGACTCGTGAGAGAGAGCCTGAGGAGAGGATGCAAGCGTCGCACGATCAATGACACTGTCGACCGGCAGCCGTCTCGTTTAGCCCGTCACGATGGGGCGGCTAACTCCGGCTAGCTCTCCCAAGCATCACGTTAGCGAAACGTTGCTGCCGTCCACGGTCTGCTCGCCCAAGGCTTCCTGGCGTATAGGCCGCCAAGCTAAAGCCTCACGAACTGCCATGTTGTGGGATTGTGACATACTCCTCAAGTGTATTCAGAAGGTTTGTCACTCGGACGAAGACCTCGTGGAGGCCTAACCTTCCACCCGCCACCCTAGGTCGAGGTGCAGCCTAGCGCCAAGTATTGCCGGAAAGCCGTAAAGTTACGTGCTGCCACCGCGCGCTTCTTGAACAACATCACAGACCAATACGAATTTCCAGAGGTCGCCGAAGGCTATGACCTCAGCGTCGGCGCCGCGCCGTTTCACCAGTAAGTTGGCCGCGCGCCAGATATCAATTTCTTCGGTCTTGGGTACCTTTACGCAACCCGCCGAGCGGCGCCAGGCTCATCACGGTGACAGAGATGGCGGTTCATGCCGAGGCTGGTCTGCGGCGGGTACCTTGATTCGATTCCAATAGAGACGAACGGAAATTTCTGCCCCTTAATCTGATTAACAATCTATCGCCAAATCTGTGCGGCGTCACCATTGTCGCCGCGCGCGAAAATCACTTACGCGCTCGTCAGCGCGCAATCCGTAGCGCAGATCGTACCGCTGGGACAGAATCAGCCTGGCTAAAACGATAAGGGCTGAGTACCTTGCCCCGTACCGTTTGAACGTCCGCGTGCAGCGTATCACCTGCCAGCATCGCTTCGCCTCTCCAAATACTCTCTATAGCGCCGAGCGATTGCGATTGGAACGGTGCCGTAAATCCTAATCACGTTCTCGCGCTCGATCCCGGCGTCGACAATCCACATGGCATGAAGCTTGCGGCCATCCCATTTTCGCGTCGCCCAAATCTGCTCAAGCCTTTCAATTTCGACCAAGCCCATGCCGATCACGCCAACGGGTGCGGCATCTTCTAGATCGTCCTCGAAAATAACCCAAAGTTCGCGCATCTCACTCATGCTCAGCGCCGCCCAGGAAAAATGGCCCGGTGCATCCGTCGGAATTGATACAAGTTGATGCACGGAGTCCCATCTGTCCGCGGATATAGTGAACTTACGACGCTAATTTTAATTGAACGCTAATTTAAATAATTCCCATGAATATCACTAGATCGGCGATCCCGAGGCCACACGCGAAAAGCCATGTCGAGTGTGTGTCATCGCCCGGCGCCGTAGGTAATGTCGTTGAGCGCCGCGATCGGCCGGGCCGCGACACCGCAGCCTCAGTCGGCCTTTTTTATACGCGTGCAGCGCCAGCGTAAATAAGCGGCGAGGTTCAGCCGCGCGACCGGCGGATGGTAGCTGCGAGCGCTGCAACTTCGCCGCCAAGTCGCTCGATCTCCTCTTCGATGGCTTTGATCTCTTCCGGCGTGCGCTCGTCATCCTCAGGCGTACCAGTTCACGCCGGCACAATGCGGCGATGGAATAACTTGTCGAACGGGTCAAACCACAACTCACTGAACGCTGACCCCCTCAAGGTTGAGTTGGTGAGCAGTGGTGGCGATGTTGACCAACTAGTTTTGATTGCTTGATCCGAATGCTGCTGCGCAAGCTTTGCCAATTCTACGAGCTTGTTCGACAGATTCTCCGGCTCGAGTTCAGGCCGGCTTTTGCTCGCGAGCGCCTCGATCAATGATAAAATTTCAGCTTCCATCTCGGTGAACGCCAGGATGACGCCGCCGATAGCCCAAGCATATTTAGCCTTCTTATCATCCATGGCTTAGCCGATCAGCCGCGCGTCGTTTGCGCGGTCGCTGCCGCGTTATCGTCAAAAGCCGTGAAGAGACGTTCGTAAGTTTCAAAAGTCATTGCGATCGTGGTGTGAGACATCATGGTCTACCTTCTTCGGCGACCGGCCCCTACTCGATGAACAGACTTGCGGCGAAATGCCGTAGCGCATGGAAGGTGTAGATTAGGACGTCGTCGACGATTGGTGGGCTGTTCTTGTCGCGCACTGGTCGCCCACCCCCTCAAAATATGGGGCGATTTTACCAGATAGCTCACGCGGACGCTTTGCAGCGCCGCATAGAGGTGTTTTCATCGAAGCCCGCACGAGGATAGGCGCAAGGAGGATCGCAGCGACAACTTAAATTCCGGTAAACCGTTGGGGGGGCGAATGGCTGACAGGTGCTGGAGGCGCACCTATGCGCCAACCGTCAGCTTGGCGGACCTGGAGCGCTATATTGCGGCCGATCGCGAATGTTTGCGCGTGTGAACATCGTCGGTTCGATAGCGAGATAGAGCGCCGGCAAACTGTTCTTGAAACGCGATTGTGGCGCCCTTCGTGTTCTCCACAATCACGCGAACCAAATAGCAAAGTTTCCTACGAGGCGAAGAGATTCATGTCCCTGCAGCGTCGCCTCGCACCGAACCAGAACTTTTCGCCGAAGTCCGGAAGCGCTTGATGTCACACGCCAGAACCTTCCGACCGTATTACAGTTCGCCGGTATCATGGTTAGCGCTCATAGTCTGCTCGGGCGTCTGCTACTAGTTCTAGCCTTGGTGGAGGTGTCGGTCCTTGTCTGGATGTGGAGACACCGCCATCACCGGTGGCGACATCAGCGAGAAAGCCCCGGCGGCTCGGCAAGCGCTCCCAGTCTGAGACCGCAGGCTCGGTCATTTGGTGCCTGCGGTCGCCGGGTGATCCGAGCTTGTCTTCGGCGTGGCATCGATGATGGTAAGCGCGTACGCTTAATATGGCGCGGATAGCCGAAGCGCGCTAGGTGATCTTCACCGGATTGGTGTTGAACGACTTTTTCAGCGCTGAGAGGTCAATCCAAAGAAGGCCAGAAACCTTAGCTCTGTCAAGCGCACTAGCTCACCAGCGGCTCGACCAAGCGCGATATAACACTGCACTTGTAGTAGCGCGCCGAGCCTCAGCGGTCGTCGTCGACTTCGGACGCGACCTTGGCGTTCAGTCCGATTGGCCTTCTTGATGAAACTGAGGCTCTGGAGCTGTCGACTTCTGCTCTGGCGGGCCAGCGTTCGGCATGTAAGGTGGAATCGGCACGACGGCCGATGCACCCGAGGAGTTATTGAGAGACTTCGCCCCCCCGCTAAAACTGTACTTTGCTAAGGCCTCGCTATTTGACCGCTGAATAAGGAATATTCCCGCTGAGAAACTCGCATCTAGTGTCGTGATAAAATCGGGCGGCAATTGTGGCGCTTCCGACCGTATTGTCATCGCAAATTTCTTCTGTAGCTGGTCAAGCTCGTTATTCGATTGTGCGAGGCGGTCTTTCAAATAATCAGCGTGCTCGCGCAGGGTGTGGATGGGAGTAGCGTCAAGTTCCGTTACGACCCAAGAACCGGTCCAGAAGAATATGATCGCCGTTATCAAAAACGGGATCGGTGCTCGGCGAAAGAGGTACCACTCATATTTGATTTCATCTTTGATCGCCACAGCCTGCCTCCAGCGTTTCCCCTTTTTGCGTATACGTAGCCTCTTTGTCTGGGCTAGAGCCGCTCAGCGTTGAGGATGACGTGGTTCGCATCATTTGACTAACGTTTACCCAACATACGCTAGAAAGCTTTTCAACGCCGATCCAAACAGTGCTCGGAAATTCATTGATTTGAGGCTTTCGTCGGTCGCGGTGAACTGCCGCAAGTAGCTATATAGGAGCGTCCCGAGATTTGCGCGCCATTCCAGAATGTTGACCGAGTCGGCTTGCAAAACTTAGGGGATGATTTTGTCCGCCCCTTCAGCCAATTTTGTTTTCGCCCCCACCGAATGCTTGATGAAAAGACTACTAACAATTTTAGCCGCAGGAAAGTTCTTAAAGGCGAGCGGATAGCCTTCGTTGTGGAGGATAGTCAGAATCTCCAATTTGACTAACTGAGCGAATGCGAGCACGACGTGTCCGTATCGCAGCCCAAGATTACCAGACGGCTTGGAACCTGGCATAAACGTTTTGTTGTCGAGCGCCGCGTTCGTTGCATCTTTTACAATTTCTAGCGCCACAAGGCAGGCCGCTTCATTAATGCGCTGTTCAAGGTTTGCGAGCGCCTGAGCTTGAGGGCCTACACCCACACCTAACGCTGCTTTCGCATATACTCCCGAATCGTCTATTACTTGAGACGCTCTCAGTAACAGAGCGTGTGTCGTCGGCCGTTTGTCCAATCGATTGTCGGCAACTTCGTCGAGTTGCGGACGTATTGGTGACGCGGACATGAGATTCATCAAGTGGGCCAACAGTAACGCCAGAGGTTTTTCGCGGATTGTAGGTTTGCCAAGCGGACTGGCGGAGAGGGTGTCCGCCGTTTGAGACGAATTACGGCTGAGAATTCAACGCGCTGGTAATTCTCACCAATGCATTTCCCCGGACCTTTCCCCGAGGGATGGTTAGATTTGGGTGGACGATGGTGCCCGCAATCGGGAGCAGCACAGTACAGCTACAGCCACGACCAGGGGCCGCGCAGCTCGCCGAGGGTCGGAACTGGCGGACGAGAGCGGGAACTCATAGAGATAGCATGGCACGACGCGGCATGAGCGCAAGCGTTGCCGCTGGCGTATCTGCATGTGTAGGCTGATGAGCTAAGCCATGGATGACAAGAAGGCTAAATATGCTTGGGCTATCGGCGGCGTCATCCTGGCGTTCACCGAGATGGAAGCTGAAATTTTGTCATTGATCGAGGCGCTCGCGAGCAAAAGCCGACCTGAACTCGAACCGGAGAATCTGTCGAACAAGCTCGTCGAACTGGAAAAGCTTGCGCAGCAGTATCCGGATGAAGCAATCAAAAACAAGCTGGTCAAGATCGCCTCCGCTGCTCGCAGGCTCAACGTTGATCGCGTCAACTTTGCGCACGGCGAGTTGTGGGTTGAACCGTCCGACAAGTCACACCATCGCCACTTTGTGCCGCGGCGAACCGGTACGCCTGAGGATGACGAGCGCACGCCGGGCCAGATCAAGGCCATCGAAGACGAGATCGTGAAACTTTGCAGTGAAGTTGCAGCGCTCGCAGCTACCATCCGCCGCGCGCGCGGCTAACTTCGCAGCATGCAAGGGGCCACAGACACTCCCCAGTGTACGGGTATGAGCGATCCGTGCGGCGTGGTGTAGGCGCAGTCAGTACGGCAGGTAACGAAGGTACGCGCACGGGTTTATTACGCCGTGCAGGTCAACATTACGCCGACCACGAACGCCGCAGTCCACACCCAAATGATCATGCGTGCCTTCACGTCGAGCGGGATCGGTTCGTAAATCCCCGTCGCCGCGAGATCGCCTTGGCTTCTCACCAACGTCCGCATGGTGATGAACAAAACAACGGCGCTCAGAGCCGAGAGCATCAAGCCGGAAATCTGTATGGCGGTCATTGGCCGACCCTCTGACTCGCTTTCCACGCTACCCGATGGTCGAAACGCGGACCACGCCCACTAGTTCCCATCGCAGCATCGCCCTTTATGTTCGCGCGCCAACGGCTAAAGCCCTGTCTCAGCACGCTGAGCGAAAGTGGATGGTTATCCAAAGGACTTTGGATGTCAGTGCGGTGGAACGCGACCCCTACCTGTGTCGCGTAAATGAGCGACAAGTCTGCGCGAGACTTCGCAACCATTTGTCGAACGCCCTGCCTGAGGGCCTGACCACCATCAAGTCGAGCGCCTGAAATGCAGACGCCAGCTCATTAGATAGTTGTCTATTACCTACAGTCGATGCGCCGTTAGAATGTTGCCTTTAGAACATAACTGCCCATGGTGACCCGTCCGTGATGTTTACCAAACTTTTTTAGGTTCGCGCGTAGGACCGACGATCATCCATCGCACCCGAAAGTGCAGTGAGGCGCGCGGCCATTTCGGCACCGGCCGCGCTCATGCTTGGTTAGGCCCCGTGAAACGCCACATCACATTGCATGTCGTTCGTCTGGACGTTCTACTCCATGCTCTCGGTGGCTTCGCCGAGCCGGCGCCAATGCCAACACGCTATTGGACCAGTCGGGAAGACGAGTATTTGCGGCAGGTGTATACCGTCGTTCGCATGCAAGAATTGCTGGAACGACTGCCGCGCCGGACACCGAGCACCATTCGCAAGCGCGCCTGCGATCTCGGTCTCACTCGACCGAAACGATTAGCGGCTATCGCAAATTGCGACGATGTACAGCCGGCGCGCAACGCGGCTTAAGCCAGCTTCAGCTCCGACATGCCGCTGCCGCACGTATTGAGCTTGCTCGCCAGGTGCCCTCGGCGCGGCAACGCGAACGATCCGTCCGTGCGGCGTGACCTACACCCAAGTGCCGGTCGCGACACCCGCCCCAGCCCGGGTTGAGTCAGCGTCGCGCCCGCCCGTGGTTCTGTGCCGCTGCGCACGGATTGCTCTGCTACCATCGCGCACGACACCGCTCGGCGCATGTCGGCGGCAATGGAAAGGAGCGCATTATGGACGATACCGACCGAATTGTGGCCGCAATCTTCGCCGCCGGCATGTGCCAGGGGAAATCGATCGAACCCCGGGACTACTTCAAGTCTTACGATCAGTGTCTCGCTATATTTCAAGCGCGCCTTGAGGCTGCAAGAGACGAGGCGAGCGACCGAAGACGCTAGGGTGGCCCAAATGGTTGCGTCGCTCGATGCGATGCTACCTGCCGGAGATCACAAATCGAAATTGATTCCCTTCGTGATCGCGCGCCCAGTGGTAGCCGTTGCTAATTCAATGCGAATCATTGAACGGGGAATGGCGCCCATCCAACCTGCGAATTCACCCAACTTGGTTGCTGTAACGTCGCGCCCAAGGGCAATTGGCGCTGTCACGATCTGGTCACGGGACCATGTCGTTCGTTGCCGCGCACAATATCCGCACGGTACCCAGTACGGACATCGCGCAATGCAAAGAACTGAGGTTATCTGGACCACCGTTGTTCTCGGCCTATGCGTCTTGCTCGGCATCGCCGCAGCCGGCGCTGTCTGAGACCAAAAAATCAAAGTTTTCAATTTGCGCTAGTGATTTGACTTCGGCCACGCATTCAGTGCCGCCGCTCGTTCACTGCTAACTGCGTCCGCTGAAGTTCATTGATCGCTCCGAGGATGCGCTTCCACACAAGCTGCCCCTAGCTGTCACCTTGAGCGAGCAGTTCGTCCGCTCGCTTGGCCGCCACCAGCGCAGCGTCGTCACCGTGCCGCTCGATCATGAGATTGGCGGCGCGCCATAAATCCAAATCGGCAATCGCTTGTTGCGACATTGCCCCGGAATATCCTCCCCGAGGTAAGCCGGTATCATGGTCGCAGTTAAGCGATCGGTCCACGGCGCGGGAGCTTTCGCCGACAACTGCGGCGCGGTTTACAGTGGGCCGCTTGGCAGGCTATGGCTTATACCGGCTCAATCAAGCTCGGCTCGTCGTACTTCACATTCCCGATCCGGGAACCGATTTTCACCGCCTTCATCGGCTTGGCGTAATACGGCCTGAGCATCTCCTGCAGTTCGTTGCTAATGACGGGCCACTCGCCCAACCATCTTGCGTAGTCGCCGGGGTCGAGAATCACGGGCATCCGGTTATGGATCGGTGCGCAGAGCGCGTTTGGTTCGGTGGTGATGATAGTGCACGAGCCGATCACTTCGCCGCTGGCCTTGTCGGTCCACTTCTCCCACAGGCCAGCGAAGCCAAACGGGCGGTCAGATTTTAGGGTGATGAGATAAGGCCGCTTCCGCTTGGAATCGGTCTTCTGCCATTTGTAGAACCCGTCGGCCGGGATGATACAGCGCCTCTTCTTGAACGCTTCCCGGACCGCGGGCCTCTCGGCGACGGTTTCGGCCTTCGCGTTGATGAAGCTGTAGCCGATCTTTGTATCCTTAGCCCAGAATGGCACCAAGCCCCACCGCATCATCTCACCACGACGCTGATTCCTCTCAGCGCCGCCAAGCACGGCGAGGACATCTTGGGTTGGCGCGATGTTGTAGCGCGCCGGCAGGTTGACGCTGTTGGTCAGGTTATAGAGCCGGACGATCTCTCTGAACGGAACCGTGAGTTTGAACCGACCGCACATTCAGTGGCGACACTCAGGTGACAGCAGCATCAGCGCCGCCTGTTCTCGAAACCTTTGATCCCCAGCGCACACCCTGCCGCGATCCCCAAGAATATTGCCGCGTAAAGCGCCGCGAGATGGGCGGTACGAACATACCACGGTGAGGGCAGGCCGAGCGCAAGAGCGAGCATCACGGTCCCGCTCAAAAGAAAGAAGATCGCGAGGACGAGGAGGAACGCGCGCGTTATCGTAAACAGGTCTGGGTGCCAGATCATCAGTTAGGCCGCTCGCAGGGGGCTGGCTTCGTTCGTTGTAGTTCAAGGATCGAAGCGAGAATGCGCTACCAAATCATTTCGCCATCCACATCGCCCCGGGCGATGCACTCATCAGCGCGTTGGGCAGCGACCATGGCAGCATCGGCGCCGTGCCGTTTCACTAGCAGGTCAGCCGCACGCCATATGTCGACCTCTTCCGTCATCGGCTTGCCCCAGGCCCTAAGATTGTCCCGGATGGCGAGTCGTGCAAGGCTCGTACTATGCCCTGCGCCGGAGCTGTGTTGAAGGCGTGGCTAGGGCCGTGATTGGTATGCTCAAGCTGTTAGCAGTCTTGCTGCTGGCGATGGCATTGGTAGAAGTGGCGGTCCTCATGTGGATATGGAGGCGCCGTGGCCATCAACGGCGACACCGTCGTTGAACGAGGGGTGACACGCAACGAGGCGCCACTGCCCATCGTACTGGTGAAAGCGCGCGGACTGGTTGTTAAACCCAAGTACCGGGAGTAACTCCCGCCGCGCGCTCGATTGCGCGCGCGATGGCGTCGAGTTCCCGATATACCGTTGCCCTTTGGTTGAACCGCCCATCGCGCAGTCGAACAACCAGCGCTTTCGTTAGGCGGACGAGATCGTTACTGATTGCCACTGACTGCGGCGCTGATCTCGCCTGAACTCTCGCAAACTGAATGTTGGCCCGGCGCTCGGCCGCCGGTTGCGCCCGGCGCGTCCGAAGCGAAATGACGTTGCCTTCCATTGGCTGGTCCCTCTCGCACCCCCGATCGGACTCACTGTTAACCATTAGTCGAGTTAACCATTATTGGACCCCGATCGCAAAATGCCGTCAAGCCATACGTTGGGCACCGCAGCATGGCGCTAAGGGCTTCGGCACGGATCGAAGGGGAGGCTGGCTGCGGCTACGATCGGCGTATGCTCCGCACTCGTACCTAATTCGTCTTTTATCTACGATTGGGACGGCGAGTTGCTCAATCCAGCGCAAAAAAATAAGTCCGCAGCGCCATTTCAGGCCGCTTCACTTGCCCGCTGGGTGGCGGCGCTGATTGATTGATGGAATAGATCGTGGCTCCCAAGATGCCGTCACCTTGAGCGCCGTCTGTGGCAAGCGGCATGATGATTCTCTCGCCGAGGCCGTATCGCCTCACGTTGGAGAAGACCTGTCCGGTTTCGCGAGCAAAAGCCGGCTCGGTTACGACGCGCCGGTTCCTGCTAAAAATTTCCGCGTATTGGTCGCCAGCGAAAAAGTCCTGCATGCGCTTGCCGCGCAAGTGGCCCCGATGCGCTTCGATAATCGCGTCGCCCGCAAGCCTGCCAATAAAAGTGTCCGTCTCTCTCTCGTATTTCCAGGCCCAGATGATTGAGAGATGCGGAGCGATTTTGGCCGGATCGATGTCTTCCCAGCGGGGCATTCGTTTTGTGCCGCGCGCATCGTTCCAATGAGTGGCGACCTCACGCAAGTTGGGCGCTTCGATGGCCGCCAAGAAGTCCGCAAACGCCATGTAATTCGAGCCAAATCCCTAACGCCAAACGAGCTCAATTCAACGCCAAGCCGCGGCCGGATGACACGCATACAGGAATATGTACCGAAGATACAGTCAATGCTTTCAAGCAGCGCCATTGGCAGCGGCGTGCTAACGCTGACCGCGTTGGTTACGATTCTATTGACAAACTGATCCACTACCCGGAAACGGCATCCAGCCGACCAGCATATTGACCCAGCTGGGGTGTTGAAGGGTCGCGACCTTATGGCCGCTAGCCTTGGCCAATCATTATTCGGGAGAAGGACCTTGGGCGATCCATTCAAATTCGGTTTGTGAATCTCCCGCGCCGCTCGCTCGGCGAACTATAAACGACGTCGGCGTGACGTTCTCGACGTGAGGCAAGGCCCCTTTGGACGAGTTTCCCGCTGTCGCAATGACCACGTTTGGTGAGTCAGCAAATCGCTTCGGAAACGTTACCTCGACTGGCGATGAGTCTCGGAGCGTGATCGTACCTTTTTGCACCAGCAGCGTGGGAAGCGTTGGTCCAGAATCTGTAGAACGGCGGGCGCCGAGCCGGTTGCCGAAGGGATCTGGCTCCGCCAAGGGGCCAGATTGCGAGGATGGAGATAGTGAGAATGCGCCCCCCGGCGCTGGGCTTGAGGGCGCTACGCTCGGCGTCGAGCGCTGCGCCTGCAAGACTTGCTCGAATTGTGAAACCGCCAGGGGCCCGCCCAGGACTGCGATCGGGAATGTGAGCGCCAGCGCGAAAAACACCGCAGACAATGGCCACGCTTCGGAATGTTGCTTAAAATCCAGAGCCTTCGGAGAATACTGGAATGGCCGTTTGACGCGTTTGACGATTGCATTCCGAACCCACGCTCCGATGACAAACAATGATGGCGCCGGGAGTAACGCCAAAATCGCCAGCACCATCCCTTCCCACGTGCCCGAGTCCAGGTCGAAGGTGACCCGCCCCCATTGATGGACTCCCCAGGCCCGATCCAACAGCCAGAGCACGACGATCTGGAAAGTCAGACCGTAGACGCTCGCTCGAACCAGGCTCCACCTCCTGCCTCGAAGCAAAGCGAGCGTCTCAATCAAGCGGCGCCGAAGCGACCCCCAAATCGTCGCCTCCACGACCATGCCGCCGGCGGCATTGGTTATCTCAAGTGCGACCTTGGCGTCCGTCACAATGAGCGATTTGGCGAAGGCCCGCGGTAAAGGGATTTGGTTTGCGAGGCAGTGCTCAATGAGTGCCTCGCCGACCTGCGTGGTCGGAAATTCCAGGGTCGCGGCCTTGTCGTCTTTGGTTGTTTCAACGTCGATCTTGATGAGGTCACGGGGTGCGTCGCCCCGGACCTGGGTAATCGCCCCAGCTGGCAGGCCAGAACCGCTTGCGGCTAAATGTCGATTGAGGGCCGCGTAAAGTTCGCTGTTTGAAAAGATGATGCGTCGTACTTCGGTCGGCATGGCGGTTGCCGTTCCGCTATCGTTCAGGGCTTCGGTAAACGCTCCGGCCCGACGAGCCAATGAACCATGGTACGTTGGTACGTTGCAACAATTAAGGAACTGACCAGCCCCCAGTGAGTGGTCCAGGTTGAATGTTAGTTTAGTCGATGCATTGGTGCCATCGGGGGTGAGCGCGGCGAAGTGATGACCTCTGGCGCGGGCGGTCTGTATCCCAGTGAGGAATGCGGACGCCGGGTATTGTAGTGCCGTCGCCAAGCTTCGATGACGACCCTGGCCTCCTCAAGCATGTAGAAGACCTCCCCATTAAGCAGCTCGTCGCGCAGCTTGCCGTTGAAGGATTCGCAGTAGCCATTCTCCCAGGGGCTGCCGGGTTCGATGTAGGCGGTCTTGGCACCGACAGCCGCGATCCAGTCCCGCAGCGCTTGGGCTACGAACTCAGGACCATTATCCGATCGGATGTAAGCGGGGATGCCGCGCAGAATGAATAGATCCGACAGGGTATCGATCACGTCGGTCGCCTTGAGGTTGCGTGCCACCTGGATCGCCAGGCTCTCCCGGGTGAACTCATCGATGATGCACAGCATCCTAAATGCCCTGCCATCATGGGTGCGATCAGCGACGAAGTCATAGGACCAGACATGATTGGATTGCTCCGGCCTGAGGCGAATGCAGGACCCGTCATTGAGCCAGAGACGCCCGCGTTTGGGCTGTTTCTGCGGCACCTTCAGCCCCTCCCGTCGCCAGATCCGCTCAACCCGTTTGTGGTTCACCCGCCAGCCATCGGCTTGCAGCAACGCCGTGATCCGACGGTAGCCATACCGGCCATAACGGCAGGCAAGCTCGATGATGGCGGCTGTCAGCGCCGCTTCAGCGTCCGGCATCGCCGGTGCTTTACGCTGGGTCGATCGGTGCTGGCCTAATACAAGGCAGGCCTGCCTCTCCGACACGCCCAGTTCCGTCATGACATGCCCCACACACGCCCGGCGGCGGGCGGGGCTCAGAAGTTTCCCTTGGCAGCCTCTTGCAGGATCAGCTTGTCGAGCGTCAGATCAGAAACCGCCTTGCGCAGCCGCGCATTCTCCGTCTCCAGCTCCTTCAGCCGCTTCACCTGGTTACCCTTCAGACCACCGTACTCTTGCCGCCAGCGGTACTAGGTAACCTCCGCCACGCCGATCGTCCGGATCGCTTCCGCAACCGGTTGACCTTGCGCCGTCAGCACATCCACCTGCCGCAGCTTCGTCACGATCTCGTCTGTCGTGTGTCGTTTCCTTGCCATCGACCCCATCCTCCTCGGTCAAAACCATACTTCAGGGAGGACCACTTCAATGGGGGCAGATCAGGCAGATCACCACTCCTGTACAACCGCGGAGAACCGTGGATGACTGTGGCCAGCTCGGGACTAAATGCGTGAGGATTTCTGCGGTGTTTTCGATATCCCAAGTGTTTCGTAATCAGCAGGTCCTCGGTTAGAACACGCGTGACGGCATCAGATTTCCCGAAACCAAACAGGGAAAATTTAGAGAACCGTGCGACTGCATCGCCCGAGGTCGCGGCGCCGAGCACTATTCTTTAACAGCGCCGGTCAGACTCGAGACGTAATAATCGACGAAGAACGAATAGAGCAGCACCACTGGCACCGAGCCTAGCAAGGCCGCGGCCATCAGCGACCCCCAGTGATAGACGTCGCCTTCGACCAGCTCGGTGATGGCGCCGACAGGTATTGTCTTGTTCTCCGACGAGGAGATGAACGTCAGGGCATAGATGAATTCGTTCCACGACAGGGTAAATGCAAATATGCCTGCGGAGATTAGCCCTGGTACAGCCAACGGCAACGTGATCTTCAGCAAAATTTGCAGGCGCGACGCGCCGTCGATTAGCGCACATTCCTCCAACTCGTACGGGATAGTGCGGAAATAACCCATTAGCAACCAAGTGCAGAACGGCACGAGGAAAGTCGGATAGGTGAGAATCAACGACCAGTCGCTATCGAACAATCCAAGCCGGAACACCATCGCGACCAACGGGATGAACAGGATGCTCGGCGGCACGAGGTAGGCGAGGAAGATCGCCATGCCGACATACTGCGAACCCCTGTAGCGCAGGCGCTCGATCGCATAGGCGGCACAAACGCTCGAGAACAGTGAGATGAACGTCGAACTTACCGAAATGAGCAGCGTATTGACCACCCAATTGGGAAAGCCGGTCTGGAACAGCAGTTTGTCGATGTGCTCAAGCGTTGGATGCACGACCCAGAACGGGTTGAAATGGGCGTAGTCGTAAAGCTCGGTGTCCGGTTTGAAGGTGGTGACGACCATCCAATAGAACGGAAATAGCAGTACGAAGAGCAAGACGCCAAGCGGCAAATAGAGAGTGACAAGGCGCCGCGGCCAGATTCCAGCGTAACGCCGGGACGGTGCGCGATCGGCGCGGCGCGCCATGTCAGGCACGGTGGTCAATCCGCACCCCCCTGTTGCCAGCGGCGGCGTTGCAGTCCGAAATAGCTAAACAGGATCGCGGCCAGCAGAAACGGCACCATCGCGTCGGCGATCGCCGCACCTTCGCCCAGATAGCCGCCGGTGATCGCGCGCTGGAACGACAGCGTCGCCATCAAATGCGTGGCGTTGATCGGGCCACCACCGGTGATGGTGTAGATCAGCTGGAAGTCGGTGAAGGTCAGCAACACCGAAAACGTCATTACCACGGCAATGATCGGTGTCAGCAGCGGCAACGTGATGTGGCGGAACCGCTGCCACGCGGTAGCGCCATCGAGCGTTGCCGCTTCGTAGAGCGACGGCGAAATCGTCTGCAATCCCGCCAGCAACGTGATCGCGACGAAAGGGATGCCGCGCCAGATGTTGGCGGCGATCACCGCCCAGCGCGCATTCCATGGGTCGCCGAGAAAATCGATGTAGCGGTGAATGAGGCCGATGTGGATCAGGACCCACGAGATGATCGAGAACTGCGAATCATAGATCCACCAGAAAGCGATGGCCGACAGCACCGTCGGCACCACGAACGGCAACAGCACGAAAGCGCGCAACAACGATTTGAACGGCAAACGTTCATTCAGAAGCAGTGCCAAGTAAAGCCCCAAAGCAAATTTCACGACGCTCGCGACGACGGTGTAAAAGGTCGTGTTGAAGACAACGAGCCAGAACACCGCGTCGTGGGCCAGCGAAACGAAATTGCCCAGGCCAATGAAATGGCCAGCCTCGCCGATCTTGGCGTCGGTCAGGCCGAGCCAGAATCCGAGACCAAGTGGATAGGCCAGAAATACCAACAGAATGGCCGCCGCTGGCATCATGAACAGCGCGCCCAGACAATCGCGGTTATTTCGCCATTGCCGGCCCGTACGTGCGGCTGGCCGGTTCAGATTATGCGCTTCGACAGCCATGACAGAGGGAGCGGCGCCGCTTAGGCGGCACCGCCCCTATCACCTTATACTTGGTAGTAACGCTTCGCGCGTTCGGCCGCGCGTGTCGCGGCCGCCTTGGGTGTCTGTGTACCCGAGCAGGCCTCGGCGAACATATCGACGACAATGAAGTCGCCCATCACCGCCGCGGAGGCATAGCCGAGTGGGCCCGCGTAGCCATTGACCAAGATACGATCGGCGCCATCACGGAACGGCGTCGCTTTGGGATCGGCCGTCCATACCGGATTCTTGGCGTAGGCCTTGAGCGGTTGCGAGATGTAGCCATTCGAGGCTTGCAGCCAGTCGTTATACTGATCTGCCTCCCACATGAAACGGAGGTATTCCTTCGCCGCGCGCGGATACTTGGAATATTTGAAGATATAGGCGGACAAGGTCAGGTTCTGCTCGGTGAACTTTTTCACCGGCCCGATCGGATAACGCGCGTGGTCCATATCAACGGCGATCGCCTTGAGCGCCGGATCGGACGAGTTCTTGGCGACGGTGTAAATCGAGATGCCGTTGCCGGTCAGACCGAGTTCGCCGGCCAGGAACGCCTTGTTATTGCTGGGATCAAGCCAGGACAGCGTGCCCGGCACGAAGGTATCGGCGAGCTGCTTGGCGTATTCCAGCGACGCCACGGTTTCCGGCGAGTCGAGGACGACGTTGCTCTTGGGATCGACCACCATGCCGCCGTACGTCCACAGGCACCAATGCGTCCAGTTGTTGGCGTCACCAGAGGCATGGCCCAAGGCGAAACCCGCCGGCGTTGGCGTGCCCTTTAGTTTCTGGCAGAGCTTAAGGAAACTTGGCAGATCTTCGGGGATTTTCTCGAAGCCTGCCTTTTGGATCGCGCTGATGCGATAATTGATGCATGAGACGTTGACCCCCTGGGGCAGCGTGATCCAGCGCTTGTTGTGCATGCCGTATTGGCGGCAGGTATCGTACCAGCCGCCGTACTTGCCGCCGAGGTAGTCGGCGAGATCGGTCAGGTCGACAAGCTTCTCCGGGAATTTGAACGGATCGTCGTTGGTGTCGATGATGATGTCCGGGCCGGCGCCGACGTTGGCGGCCACGGCCGCCTTCGGCCGCACGTCTTCCCAGCTTTCGGTATCGACCCGGACCTTGATGCCGGTCTTCTCGGTGAATTTCTTCGTACTTGCCGTGAAGCTGATAATGTCGCCCTCGACGAACTGCTTCCACCGCAGAACGCGGAGTGAGGCGTTGGGCTCGGGCTGGTTGGTCCAGGCCGCGTGTGCAGCTTCCGGCATTAATCCGGCTCCAGCCACCGCGGCGGTTGTCGCCACGCCGGCTTTGAGGACGTCACGTCGGGTCAAATCATTCATACGTACCTCCCTGTTTGCGTGGATTCAGGTGATTTTGCCGCTGGTGGCGGCGTCGAACAGATGCGTCAACGGAACCTTTGGCCGTAAACCAATGACTTCACCGGACTTGAAAGCATGCCGCTCGTTGAAAACTGCGCAGACCTGCGTTCCGGCAAGGTCGGCGTAAACAAAGGTGTCGGCGCCGGTTGGTTCGACGACTTGGACACGAGCGCGAAGGACACTGTCGGCAGCCACTTCGAAATGCTCGGGCCGAACACCGTAGACGACCGGCTGACCGTCGTGCCCGCCGGAGTCATGCGGCGCCGGCAAGCGCGTGCCGTCTCTCGCTTCGACCCAGACTGAACCATTGACGCGCGTCAAGCGACCCTCGATGAAATTCATCGCCGGCGAGCCGATGAAGCCGGCGACGAACAGATTCAACGGCCTGTCGTACAGCTCGAGTGGCGTTCCGACCTGTTCGACATTGCCGCCATGCATGACGACGATGCGATCGGCCATGGTCATGGCCTCGACCTGGTCGTGCGTGACGTAGATCGACGTTGTGTTAAGCCGCTGGTGCAGCGCCTTGATCTCGGTCCGCATCTGAACGCGCAGCTTGGCGTCGAGATTGGACAGCGGCTCGTCGAATAGAAAGACCTGCGGATCGCGCACGATCGCCCGTCCCATGGCGACGCGCTGGCGTTGGCCGCCTGAAAGCTGCCGGGGATAACGATCGAGATAGGCCTGGAGTCCAAGAATGTCCGCGGCCTGGTGAACCCGTTCGGCGATCGTCGCTGCGTCCGCTTTGCGCAACTTCAGGCTGAACGCCATGTTGTCGCGCACCGTCATGTGCGGGTAGAGCGCGTAATTCTGGAACACCATGGCGATGTCGCGATCCTTCGGCGGTATGTCGTTCACGATGCGGCCATCGATCGCGATTTCGCCGCCGGAGATGGTTTCCAGGCCGGCAATCATGCGCAGCAACGTGGTCTTGCCGCAGCCCGAAGGCCCGACCAGGACGATGAATTCCTCGTCGCCGATGGCTATGTCGATGCCGTGGATGACTTCCAACGGCCCAAAGGATTTCCGCGCGCCGCGGATCTCCACGGAAGCCATAGGTCGATCCCTCCCCAGGCCCGGGGCTTACGCGTCCCCTTGTGCGCACAAGGATACAACCGGACAGGCCCCGGAGCCAGCGGGGGCTCGGAGGCGCGTTCATCCCTCGGCCATGCGACATCTCTGGAGCGGAGTATGCCACTTTGCCGATACGGTGGCTGGCCGCCTGATCACGCGGCGAGGACGTTGGCTGAGCTGCGCGCTATGCGCCGTACACCATCTATTCGGCTCGAAGTGCTCCGCGGATAGCCAGCGCCGGCACCATCCGTTACGATGAGAATCAGATAGGCAGAGGGCGCGAACCCAAGGCATAGGCTCGTGCAGTCGATGGACGCCCCGCGCCACGCGGTTGTAGGTTCGGCCGCCTTGCGGTCCATGGATGCCGACATAGCTCAGCGGTAGAGCAATTGATTCGTAATCAGCAGGTCCGCGGTTCGAACCCACGCGTCGGCACCAGATTAACCCTATAAAATAGGCCATAAGTCGCTTATGCCATTTCGGCCGTGCGAATAACCCGCGCGTCGATAACCCGTTTTGGCCTCTTTCCACAGCGCGAACTGGTGCCGTGCAGGCCGCACCCAGGCTCGATGAGTGATGAAACGGTCTTAGTTGGGCCGAGAACGCTTGGCGGTCAGGTTTCGAACGCAGCTCGCCTGTTTAGGCTGGAAGAATGATTCGTATCTTCCGGCGAAATCGTCCCCGGTAATTCTTCCGGAAATGTTCCCATAAATCGTATGATCAAAGCGGTCATATGAGCCCGTGACCGCGCCATCCGCAGAGACACTAGCCTCAAACACGATAGGTCTGGCGCCCACCTCTAACTTTAGATGAGCGGCGGTCCCCTTTATTTGCATGACGAACTGTGCGGGCGGACATTTTCCGCCACCACCTTCAATCGTTCCATTCCATGAGCCGTCATAAGGCTCAGCTCCGAGAGTCAGGCTGGGAAGAATTAGAGCGGCTGAAGCTGCGGTAAACAGCAACACTGGCTTCATCATGGCTTCCCCCTTGTATTGTGATCGATTTAAATGTGCGATTCGAAATGGCACTCCCGCGCCATTTGACTGCGGCTCACGTGAGCCGAACCAAGCATGTGTCGTCACCAACACGGAATTGAGGGCCGGTATTTGCCGGCTCACAAAAGTATGCTCGTGTTTCTTGAGCCGAGCAACTCAGCCGAGTGTTCGATGACTTTTTGCCTCGCGGTCGGGCTTGGCGCACCACCTGTCACCGGGGGACTCGCGACAAAATGTCCTCGGAAAGGTAGGTCCGCTCATAAGCGGTATTGCGTTCGCGCCATGCCCCGCAAATAACCTTCAGTCATGTTCCCGCGCCGGAGCCTATATCGTCAATGATGTGCCCGAGGGGTTGACCGCATTGAGCACGACAGCGTCGTTTTTGAGGACCCACACGGGTCAGGACACCGTGACCATCCGAGCGAAGCAGCAGCTGTTATCTATTCGGAGGCCGCGCCGGGACTTGCTGCCACGCCTCAGAACAAGACGAGACGTACGGATAATATCCCTTCTTTGATCGGCAGTAATACCAGACATTCGCGGGTACCGGCGGCGCTGCGGAAGTTACAGGGTACGACGCGTAGGGGTACGGCGGAGCGGAGGTATATGGATAAGGAGCGTACGCATATGGGTACGGGTAATAGCCGTAAGGATACCCCCACCAGGGGCCAAACCCGAGAGAGACGCCCCAACCGCCGTGCCAGCCGCCGTGCCAGCAGCAGCCGCCGTGCCAGTCACCACCGCCTCCGACGTGCCAGCTGCCACCACCATTTCCTGCGAGGGCGGGGCTGACACCAACGAGTATCGAAGTAATGGCCGCAACTATGATGGGACCGGTCAATTTCATAGGGACCTCCACCGGCGTCCGATCCCTACGATACACCACGCGCGTCGCAAGTGCTTCTATCAATCAACGGCCGGCAGAGGCTCCTAGCCGCGCAGGAGCCTCTCGTCTCTGATCTGCCCGAAGGTCTGACTGCTATCGCATGCGAGAAGCGCAGTCTACCAAGGCAAGTGGGCGACAGGTAATTACAGTCTGACGGCAGATTAATACCGGGAAACTAGTTTGCAGGAAACAGATTCCGAGTTCTGCCGCGGCAAGGGGCCGATCGAAACACGCCCTGAGACAGTTGGCTGTTTCTAACTGTGGACATAATGGATGAGATCGGAGTAGGCCCCGTCCATATTATTGACAGTCCGGTATGCTGACCGGACGATCGAACACATTACTTTGTAAACCACTTGCGGGTGCTCTGATAGCATTGATTCTAGCTGTTCACGCCGCAGCGCAATAACACATGCATCATCGGTTTCTGCTTTGACAGTCGCTGTGCGTTTCAGCCCAACGAGGAAAGCGAGCTCGCCGAAAATCATCCCGGCTTTTAACGTGCCGAAATTCACTCCGCCGCGGTGGTCTTCTCGCGAAATGCCCAATTCCCCTTGCGCAACCGCGTACAAATGGCTGTCTTCAGCCCCTTCAGAGATGAGGACCTCGTTCTTAGACAGCTTGCGCAACTCTATTTTGTTGGCAAGCGCGTTCAACTCATCGGCAGTCAATCCGGCGCCCAACGCAGATTCCGACAAGTATGAGATGGAGTTCGTCGGCAAGTTTTGAGTTTGAGGTCCCCCTTCACTAATCTGATTCTCGATCATGTCGGAACCTCCTTGTATCGGGCGGAAGTAAATTTTAGCAGTTGCGCAGGTGACTGCACAGGGCATTTTGGTTCTGCAGCAAGGCTTGTCGACGACCGCACCTGAGTGCCAGCGATTTCGACCCGTGCATTTGAGAACCGCATTTGGCCGGAACGGCAGGCCCTTTTTCTTCGGCGAGTATCGGTTCGGAATCGCTATGGAAAGTCAGAATTTGGGACGTTCCTGGCTGGTGTACCAGGAAGACGGTCGGGTTCGACGAGGGCTCTGCCCGACGAACTATCGCGGATCAGATTAGATTTCTCTACACGTTCCACGAGTCGCAACTCGCACACTGGCGCGAGATCGACGCGGGCGTCATACGTAGGCTAAACGCATTTCTTGCAGGGGGTGCGAAATAACCGTCTACACCCCGACCGGCCCACTCGATTGAGCCCATTGCAGGCGCCGGAGATTTTCAGGAGAATGCTTTCACTCGACCGGGCTTTGCCGAGCAAAACTGCCGACCGCGGCTCTAGGCCGCACGCGGGAGCATTCATCGTTCGCTTTTTGTCAGCGTCCGACTGCTCTGGTATGCAACAAATGCATTTTGTCTGGCCGCACACAGCGGCGTGAACGGAAGCGGTTCCAATTTTAAGGTTGTAGAAATTTCTTATGTGCACCCTCGTTCGGGCGACCAAATGGGGTTCTCGATGCCTCGAGGATCTGAGATCCGAGAAGCGGCACTGCTGATGATCAGGCGACGCGGCAAAAATGCTGCGATCCACGCGACGCAGCGCGCTCTTGGACTGCAAGCTCAGGGCGAACTTGCTGCGGCAAGCATATGGCACCGCGTCGCCAACGAGATTGCACGAATCCGGACCGACGAGCGCGACGTGTACGCGGCGTCGTTGGCGCTGTTCAATCCCGAGCGAATAGAGCTGGAATCAATTTAGGGTCGAGGCCGCACGTAATGCCGACCGATCAAATTTTCTTGTGTTCATTACCCCGCCTCGCGCGAGCTCTCTTTTTGGGAACTCGCCTCATCGCAGTACAGGCAAAAGGGGTCAACGTGGCGAGCGTGTGATTTACCAACGTTAACCAACGGCACTACCGCGCCGCTGCGCAATCTATTGTTAGCGCTGCGCGCTGGGCGCGCGCGCAGCCAGGATAAATACGCGGGTGTGGTGTAACGTCAGCGTGATTGGCATGCGACGGTGGCCTCGGCTATGAGAGCACGATGGTCACAATCGTGCTGACGTGCCACGGCCACGCCGGAGACATCACACGTGGCCGCCGCGTAACCTCGCTGACCGAGATCGGCAGGGCACAAGCGCAGGCAGTCGCGGCACGCATCGCCGCGACGTGGAAGCCGGCGGCGATTTATACCAGCCCGATGGGCCGCTGCGCTGAAACTGCCGCCGCGATTGCCGAGGCCTGCGGTGTCGCTGCCCGGCCGATCGATGCGCTCAACGACATTAACAACGGCGCCTGGGAATGGCGCACGCTCGACGAAATGCGCAGTGCTGAGCCGTTGATGTTCGCGTGCTGGTTTGCAACACCTCAGCTCGTGCGCTTTCCGGGCGACGAAACGCTCGCTGAACTGCTCGCGCGCACGGCCGGCGCCATTCGCTTGGTCGAGGAGCAACACGCGCGCGACACGGTCGTACTTGTGGGCCACCTGAGCGTCAACCGCGCGTTGCTACTGCAATGCCTCGATATGCCCCTATCGGCGTATTGGCGGCTCGAGCAGCAGCCGTGCACGCTGAATGAAATCGTAATCGAGAATGGCCGGATCCGCGTCCTACGCATCAACGATGCGCAGCACGTGCCGGCGTGACATTCGGAAGCCACTTAGGCGGAGGGAGTGTCCGCCGTTTCGGGCGCATTCTGATTTAGGATTCAAATGTTTGGCGAATGTCGATTTTGCGTTTCCCCGACCCTTTCCCCGAGTGGCGGCTTGATTTGGGTGGACGATGGCCGACAGTTGATCTCTCCAAACCCGCGCAAGATTTGTTTGTTGTTGGTAGCGGGCAAATGTTTCGTAATCAGTATGTCTGCGGTTCGAATCCGCACGTCAGCACCACGAGACGTTTGAAGCACGTTGCCAATTTGCAAAGCGCCGCTAAGTCCCTTTTTGCTTGCGGTTCTGACGGGCGCAAGAAAACGCCCCGCGCTCGGCGGAGCTAAGTCGGGGCGGTAGTTGGCGGCGGTCAGCCGCCCGGAGTCAAAAACGCGGGCTCGGCGTAGCAAAAACAATCCCGTCGGCTCGTTGCTTTGAGGTCCACCGCCCCTAATTGTATTGGGGGACAGCTTAAAATTAGTAGACGGCATCGGATCACAGATGGGAGGGCGAACCGTTGGCACGTCGTTGGAAATACTGCGAGTATGACGGTGCATATTTTCGCGGGCCTGCGGATGTTGTGTCGGTTGAGCAGGTTTGGGATCCGGAGCAACAGAAGTGGCTGCCCTACGCCGGCGAGAACGCATTCAAACGCGGCATGTTTGGTGCCCCAGCCACCAAGCAGGAGGCGGAGAGTCAGCGCTTTGAGAATGGCCGGCTCGTTGTCGGAACGCCTCGCCGTAAACGCAAATCGGACTAAGGCAGCACCTTGATCCGGGCGCGGGTTTATCCGTTCGCCGACCACGCCCCAGCGCATCCCCTTTTGGGCAATCACTGGTGAGCCCGCCGAACGTTGATTCTTTTTCAAAATCATCATCGCGCTACTGCTGGGGCCGCCGGCATGGATCGCCGCTACAGCGCCCATACTCTCAATTGAGCCTAATTGCCGTGGTGGCAAAACCCCGCAGTTCTTGTGGCAGCGCTAGCCGAGTCGCATTATGATCAGCACGCTTAGTCATCATTGGTGGGGGTGGTGATGGGCTTCCGATTTCGCCGTCGCGTTAGCATCATCCCAGGCGTTTGGCTGAACCTATCTAAGTCGGGAATATCGACTTCACTGGGTGGCCGAGGCCTCACGTACAATCTGTCAAAGCGCGGCACACGCAAGACAGTGGGGCTGCCCGGTACGGGCCTAAGCTGGCGTTCTCCAACAAAACCGTGGCAGGGAGATGAAAGCATAGAGGCGCCTGCACAAGAACCCGGCGCGCCCGAAGTGGCTTCTGAGGCAGATATTCCTCCTTCGCAAGGATGGAAATTAGTCCTCTGGGCCTTTGTGATCGGCGTCGTTGTTGGGATGGTCCTGCTGTTAGTATCCTAAGGCCATACCGCATCGCTTGAACGGACCACAGTTGGCCCAAATAAGGGAGCCCGGCGCTCCAAATGACCAATCTCGGCACGCTCATAGTCCTATTGGGACTTGTTTCGCTCATGGTTTGGCTCGTGCGTCGGAAGCCAGCGAATCAAGGTGAGCGTGATTTATCAGTTCTGCCACCCGGACAATCCAACATAGATCGAGGCCGACCCGGAGAAATCGTTCGCGGGCAGCCGCAATACATGTCAAAGGTCGTCGCGCGGTCTAATACTTTGCCGATTATCATGCTCTGGCATGGCGGTTGGAGAGACCGCGCCCCCGAGGCTTGGCGACTTCTCCGCGAAGCGATTCGAACTGCAGGCGAACCTATAGGTCTGGCCTGTATAGACCAAGCCGACCCCGCTAACGCCCTTGACCAGAGAACCCTGATTAAAATGAGGTCCCGCGAATCTTTAGACCTCAATTCCGTCTTGCCTTTCCTTGGCATCATGGTTGTCGAGCAGGTTGACCGTTGGGGGGTGAATCAGAGCGACGAAGGGCTCATCGTATCCCAGCACGCCGGCGATAGCCTAGCCGCCGCCATTGCCACACTAGTAGAGCGAGCGGTTTTTGTATTCTACGGTGCTTCAGCGTTAGGCCCGTCTCACCGCGCCAGCTTGGCAGGTCCTAAATGAACTGGCACCGAATGCCTGTTTTGGCGTTGCTTGGCTGCACTGCGGCAACCGGGAACCGGGGCCGTACAGCGGCGGGCGTGGAAGCAAGCCGCGGCTGCCGACCGTCGCTGCGCCTGCACGGTGCAGTGTTCTACCGCTGCCGTCCCGGAATTGACTTGCCCTGAAGTGTAGATCACCGGTTCCCCAGGTACTTTCTGTATGCTGCCACCCAGTCGCCTGCGATCTCCTTTTGCGCTTCTTCAAGCGACATTCGACCGGCGCACACCTGTTCGTTCAGGTAATTCTCCAACTCGTCCTTGACGCGGGCGTTCCAAGGCCCGTGCCACGGCTCGGGCCAGAGGTTCTGCGGCGAAGTCGGATTGCCGCCTAGCTCAAGTGGGATCAGGTGATCCTCCTCGTAGTCGCGTGTCTGTTGGTCTGCGTAGTTCCACTCGCGAAGTTGCTCGCGCTTCAACCGGTAGGTGTACTCCTCGGGTGGCCGAACGCTTCGTGTCCAGCCGCGCACGCAGATCGTCTCGTAAATGTTTGCTTGCGTCACGTCCGGGTTGATCGCGCCGGGTGTCCGCGAAGGGTCAGGCCGTATCGGTGCTTGAGCCACAGCGAGCGAGATACTGGCCCAGTAGAGCGCAAGCGCCAGCGTCGATACCTTGGTGAGCACCCGAGGCCCTTGGGTGGAATGACCAGAATTTTTACCGCAAAAACCCGAAAAGCCCCCGTCGCCTCTTCTCGCGCAACCTCGATGCCACCTCAATACGCGCCGCGATTAGTTTCGCCTCCTCATCCCGAATCTTTTTAAGGCGTTCAGCTCGGTCGCGATAAGGCGCGTTCGCCATGAGCTCCGCCCCCGCCTTAATTTCCTCGTCGCTTCCTTGCATCAACTTCAGCATGCGCTCGGTTTGAGAAGGAGTTAACCCAAAGTCGTCAAACGGCTCAGGGCCGACACCGCTCTGATAATCTGCCAGGCACACGGCCACTGCCTTTTGAATTTCCACGCGATCATCGCGCGGCTCGCGTGAAATTACCGCTTCAAGGGATTCGAGTATCTTTTGTTTGAGATATGGCAACACGGACTCGTCGTAGAACAACGTGGCGCCATCACCCGTGCCCCACCGACGCTCCAGAAATAATGCGTAGTCCCATACGATCTTCTCAGCCGATACCGCCATTCCCCCTCCCCAGTGCGCGTGAGAAGGTTAGCATGCTCGTCACCTGGAGCACCGCGCGATTTTAAATTTGCTGTAAGTCCGCCTCTATAACGCTTGCCCCGACGGGTCGTCTCACAAGCCGGACTTAAATACATGGCGCCGCAGCGCGACCCGCCTTTGAAGTCACAAGCAGTTCGAATCCCCGGTCCTCCCAGGTAAGCCGCGTGCCAGGTAAGCCGCGTGCCGCACATTTCGGGCCGCGCTAGCGCACGGCGCTGGCCTACAGTGGGCCTCTGGGCGGTGTCTAGGGCCCCGAGGGCCCAGGCCCCGGCAAGTCCGCAGGCGTCGGCGCCTGAATTTGCTCTCGGCCCTGCGCGTCCATACGGAATTCTTCTCGCGTCTCAGCATAAATCGTCACAGCGCTGGCAATTGCTAAGCGGCCGTGTTCCTCCTCGCGCCTAGGGCGAGCGCCTCAGGGCCAATTGCACGGCACGTGGTCGCTAGCTAGCAGGGTTGGCGACGCAGTGTTTTAGGGCCTGAAAAGTGGCTTGCGGAATAAGGTGTTGGGCACATAACCGGGGTGTGTACCGCTTAAACATGGTTGCTTCGCATTCGTGGCACAGCAGCCGCAAAGTTCTGCAGCGCTGAACGAAATGACCGCCGTGCGCAAGTCGATTCTCGTCTTGAACCACGCTGTCGCCGATTTCACACGGTCGATATAGAGCTGAACCGGCGTAGTGCGAGACCAATCGCCACCCGGCCAGAACGTCTCGTCCTGCAGGCATCCGCGGGCCACAAAATTACAGACAAGGGCGTCGGTCGTGGCTCGGTCATATCGGCCCTTCCGCATCTGCTCGCACGTTATCCGATCGAGCAATCTCCGCAGCCTTTGCGGAGGCAAAACCGCGAGGCGCATGTTACGGGCCACCAAGGCGTTCGGGTCGAGGTGGTCAACGTCGGAGAGGCGGTTGATCCCGTGTGTTTTGCAAGTCCGGGCCCGGTCGAGGCGTAGTTCAACGTGGCACGCTGGCCTTCCATCGACTTTCGACGGGCGATCAGGATAGATCGCCAAGTTGCGGCCCGTGTGCGGCGGGCCGTAATACGTGGCTATTCTCACGATGCGCCGGCAGCGAGTACCGCGCCACGGCATGATGACGTGGAACGCGAGAAATTCATTGAGCGCTCGTGCGTCGTCCTGAGTTGCGGTGATAAGGTCTATGGCCACATCGCAACGGCTGACGATGTGGCGCGGCTCGAATTCTGATATCGCGGCTAATACTTCGTGATTTGGCTGCTGAAGCACAATTGCATGTGGGTGGCTGCGGCAAGCGCTTCGGTACCCGGCAAACGGTTTACCAAGCAATTCTTGCAATGCGCTAGCCTCTCCGCGTTCCAGAGGGTGTCGTAGTAGAACTCGGACCGTATCGATGTAGGCGTAACGCCCGAGTACCAACGAGGCGTGGCGCGCAATTTCTTCGCGGAATTCGGCGATGAAGGCTCGGTCTGATGGGGGCGCCATACCTACTGGCCCGAACCGAGGTCGTCGCCGCCCGACCCATGGCGTTCGTGCACCTTGAGCCAAGCGTCGAGCGCGTCGACGCGTATCAGCGTGCGTTTGCCGAGCTTGATGCGTGCCGGCCCGTCGCCGCGTTGCCAGGTCGCATACAAAAACGCGCGGCTCACGCCAAGTGCGCGACAGGCCTGGGCCACAGATAACAGTGTGGGCGTCTCCATACCTCTGACATACAAAGGTTGATGAGACGCCCCGGAATTTTTTTTGGTGTTTTATATCAATGATTTACCCAAGCCGCTTGGCCACCTGTCTGCCGTTCCGCTGGGTAATCTCAGGCCGTACAAAGTCAGCGCTCAGGTCAGCTGCCTGAGTGGGACAACTTCGGCCGGCTGCTTCACGGTTCCGCAGAACCTGGCCCATGCCTCCATCAATCGCCGACGCTTGTCGAACAGGTCACCGCGGCGATACGCCGCTTCGACCTTGTCGGTTACCGCGTGAGCCAACGCCATCTCCGCAACCTCGCGCGGATAGTTGGTCCGCTCGGCCGCCCAGTCGCGAAACGTCGACCGGAAACCGTGCGCCGTCAGATCACCGCGGCCCATGCGCTTCAGCAGCTGTAAGAAGGCCATGTTGCTCAGCGGCCGGTCGCCGAAGCGCCCGGGGAAGACGAGCTGGCCGTCATGGATTTTCCGCATGCGTTCGAGGATGGCGATGACCGGCGCCGACAACGGGACGCGGTGCTCACGCCCAGCCTTCATGCGCTCGGCCGGGATGGTCCAGACGCCGTTGGCGAGATCAATCTCGCTCCACCTGGCGCCAATCGTCTCGCTCGTCCTGGTCGCAGTGAGAATCAAAAACTGCAGCGCAACTGCGGCGATACCTTCTTCCGCGCGCAGCGCGCCCGTGAAGGTGCCGGCCTCAGCATAGGGCAGCGCCGCATGATGCCGCACCTTCCGAATCCGTGCTGGGTTGGGCAGCAAGTTCTGGAGATGGCCACGCCAGCGGGCCGAATTTTCGCCGGTCCGATAGCCCCTCACCGTCGCCCAATCGAGCACCGCCTCGATGCGGCTGCGGACTCGTGACGCCGTCTCGGGCTTGGTCTTCCAAATGGGCTCGAGCACTTTCATCACGAGGCCAACATCGATGGCTTGTACCGGCAGCTTGCCGATGATCGGGGCGGCATAGGTCGCGAGCGTATTTCGCCATTGCATCACGTGTTTTGCGTTACGCCAGCCAGCCTCGTGCGCTTTTATGTAGTGCTCGGCAGCGTCCTTGAACGTCATTGCCTTCGCCGCCCCGAGGCGCGTTTTCTCGCGCTCGGTCTTGCGCGCTTCGATTGGGTCAATGCCGGCCGAACACATGCGGCGGCACTCTGACGCTCGGACGCGCGCCTCAGCCAAGCTCACGGCATTCAGCGACCCGATGCCCATTTCGCGAGCGACACCGTTCAGCGTGTACCGATAGACCCACGACTTCGCAGTTGCGCCACTGACATAGAGACAGAGGCCTCCGCCGTCGCGGTAGATGCCGCGCTCACTCGCGCGAGTGACCTCCAGCGCAGTGAGCATTTCGATATTTTTTGGCACCGGCCTTTCCCCAAATTTTTCCCCGAGGCTCGGCTTGATGATGGTGACCCGTTGTGGACGTCGCAAGATGGAAAGTCAAAAATAGTCATCCGCGTCAGTGACTTATCTGACATCGGTGGACGGTGGTGGATGGTGCTGGAATGTGCGGTGGCGGAGGGAGTGGGATTCGAACCCACGTTACGGTTTCCCGTAAACACGCTTTCCAAGCGTGCGCCTTAAACCACTCGGCCACCCCTCCCAAAAGCGCGCGAAGCCTAATGAAGCGGGGAAACGGACGCAACCGCCGGGCGGCGGACGTGGTCAGGCCACCTGGCTACCGATCTTGGGTCCAGTAATCGGCGGATCGAGCGGCAGGCCGGAATAATGATCGCGCAGCTCGGCACGGATGCGGTTGATCTCGGAGATGATATCGACCCAGATCGCGGCCGCGCCGGCGTCGCCGCTTTCCATCAACGAAGCGGCGCGGAAGCCGGCCTTGATCGAAGCGCCGGTGCCGTGCCGGCGGATCATCAACTGGGCGGCTTCACGCAATTCGGAATGACGCAGCATGGCAGCAAAGTTCCGGCAGAGTGGTCGGCGGGCGCGAAACCCGCGCTATTTTCATAACATTGAGACGTGAATAGGGTATTTACGCGGTAACCCTGCCGCCGCAGCGCGTTTACCGGGCCGTTTCTTAATTCTTATGCGCCGTTAACCAAAGGGGTCCGGCGCTATTCATCGCCCATCTTGAGGGCGGCGATGAAGGCGGATTGCGGAATGTCGACCTTGCCGAACTGGCGCATCCGCTTGCGGCCTTCCTTCTGCTTCTCCAGCAGCTTGCGTTTGCGCGACACGTCGCCGCCATAGCATTTGGCAAGCACGTCTTTCCGCAGCGCCTTCACCGTTTCGCGCGCGATGACGCGGCCCCCAATCGCCGCCTGGATAGCGATCAGGAAAAGCTGGCGCGGGATCAATTCCTTCAGTCGTTCGCACATGGCGCGGCCGCGGCGTTCGGCCTGGCTGCGATGCACGATAGTGGCGAGCGCGTCGACCGGCTCGCTGTTGACCAGAATGTTCATCTGCACCAGATCGCCGGTCTCGTACCTGTCCATCTGGTAATCGAAGCTGGCATAGCCGCGCGACACGGATTTGAGGCGGTCGTAGAAATCGAACACCACCTCGTTCAGCGGCAGGCGATAGACCACCATCGCGCGCTTGCCGGCATAGGTCAGGTCCTGCTGCACGCCGCGCCGTTCCTCGCACAGCGCCAGCACGCTGCCGAGATAATCGTCGGGTACCAGGATGGTCGCCTTGATCCACGGCTCTTCGAGATGGTCGATCTTCACCGGGTCAGGCATGTCCACGGGATTGTGCAGCGCCACCATCGAGCCGTCGCGCTGATGGATGTGATAGACCACCGACGGCGCGGTCGGGATCAGGTCGAGATTGAATTCGCGCTCCAGCCGCTCCTCGATGATCTCGAGGTGCAGCAATCCCAGAAATCCGCAGCGAAAGCCGAAGCCCAGCGCCGCCGAGGTTTCGGGCTCGTATTCGAAGCTGGCATCGTTGAGCCGCAATTTGGACAGGCTGTCGCGCAGATGGTCGTAATCCGCGGCGTCGGCTGGGAACAGGCCGCAGAACACCACGGGCTGCAACGGCTTGAAGCCGGGCAGCGGCGCGGCGGCCGGCCGGCGATTTTCCGTGATGGTGTCGCCGATCTTGCAGTCGGCCACCGTTTTGATGCCCGAGGTGATGAAGCCGATCTCGCCCGGCCCCAGTTCGGTCACCGGCAGGGGCTTGGGCGTGAACACGCCCACCTTGTCGACCGTATGGGTGGCGCCGGTCGCCATGAAGCGAACCTTGAGGCCCGGCTTCATCACGCCGTCCTTCACTCGCACCAGGATGACCACACCGAGATAGGAATCGTACCAACTATCGACCAACAAGGCCTTCAGCGGCGCGGCGGCGGCGCCCTTGGGCGGCGGCAAGCGCTCGACCAAGGCTTCCAGCACACCTTCGATGTTGATGCCGGTCTTGGCCGAAATCTCGACCGCGCCCGAGGCGTCGATGCCGATCACTTCCTCGATCTGTTCGCGCACGCGTTGCGGCTCGGCCGCCGGCAGGTCGATCTTATTGAGCACCGGCACGATCTCGTGCCCGGCGTCGATCGCCTGGTAGACGTTGGCCAAGGTTTGCGCTTCGACGCCCTGGCTGGCGTCGACCACCAGCAGCGAACCTTCGCATGCCGCCAGCGACCGGCTGACCTCGTAGGCGAAATCGACATGGCCCGGCGTGTCCATCAGGTTGAGCTCGTACTTCTCGCCGTTCTTGGCGGTGTAGTTGAGCCGCACGGTCTGCGCCTTGATGGTGATGCCGCGCTCGCGCTCGATATCCATGCTGTCGAGCACCTGGGCGCGCATCTCGCGGCTCTCCAGCCCGCCGCAGAATTCGATCAGCCGGTCGGCCAACGTCGACTTGCCGTGGTCGATATGGGCGATGATCGCGAAGTTACGGATGTATGCGAGATCGGTCATAAAACCTATTTGCGTAACGCACCGCCGGTGGCTTTTTCGACCGCGGCGACCAGCTTGGCCGAGAAGCCTTCGATCTCCGCGTCGGTCAGCGTCGCTTCGGTCGGCTGCAAGGTGACGCTGATCGCGAGTGATTTCTTGCCGTCGGGCAGGCCCTTGCCCTGATAAAGGTCGAACAACCGAACCTCCGACACCAGCTTGCGATCGACGCCGCGCGCCGCGCGCAATAGCGCTTCTGCGGACACGGCGACGTCGACGACGAAGGCAAAGTCGCGGCTCACCGGCTGAAACGGCGACAGCTTGAGCAACGGGCGCGCGGTGCCTTTGGCGCGCGGTTCGGGCACGGCGTCGAGAAACACCTCGAAGCCGGCGACCGGTCCTTCAACCGCCATCGACCGTAGCACGCCCGGATGGATCTCGCCGAACGTCGCCAGCACCTTCGGCCCTTGGCGCAGCGTGCCGGACCGCCCAGGGTGGTACCAATCCGGCGCCGACGCCTCGAGCTGCGCCGCATCGGACGCGACGCCGACGGCGGCCAAGGCCACGAGCGCATCTTCCTTGACATCGAACACGCTCGCCGCGCGCGCCGGTTCGTTCCACGTCTTCGGCCGCACGGCGCCGGCACGAATGCCCGCGGCGACCAGGTCCTGGCCCGTCTCCGTATCGTCGCGATACTGCGGTCCGAGCTCGAACAGCGCGACATCGGCCAGACCGCGATCGGCATTGCGTCGCGCGGCTGCCAGCAGGTTGGGCAGGATCGACGGCCGCATCGCGTCGAGATCGGCGCTGATCGGATTGAGCAACGTCATATTTGCGGCGGCGGCGCCGAACAAGGCCGCATCCTTGAGCGCCAGGAACGAGAAGCTCACCGCCTCGACCAGACCGTGCGCTGCCAGGGTGCGCCGGACGGTGCTGGCGCGACGTTGCGCCGGCGTCAACGCCGGCGGCGGCACGGCGCCATCGCGCGGCAGCGAGACCGCCGGAATCGAATCATAGCCGTGGATGCGCAGAACCTCCTCGACCAGGCAGGCGTCGCCTTCGATATCGGCGCGCCACGACGGCGGCTCGACGTCGAAATGGTCGCCGGCTTCGCGCACCGTGCAGCCGAGTGCTTCCAAGATACGGCGCTGTTCAACAGCGGCGATTTCGACCCCGCCCAGGCTGCGCACACGATCGGGCCGCAGCCGGATGGTCCGCCACCAGGCCGGCACCGCGCCGGCGACGCCGATCTCGGATGCTGTTCCGCCGCAGATTTCCAGAATCAGGCGCGTCGCGATTTCGAGGCCCGGGCGGACGAATTCGGGATCGAGGCCGCGTTCGAAACGGTAACGCGCGTCGCTTTGCAGAGCGAGCTTGCGGCCGGTTGCCGCGGTTCGCACCGGATCGAACAAGGCGGCTTCGATGAAGACGGCTGTTGTCGCGTCGGTGCAGGCGGACGATTCACCGCCGATCACGCCGCCAAGGCTGAGTACGCCGCTGGCATCCGCGATCACCGTCATGTCCGGCTCGAGCGCATAGGTCTTGCCGTTGAGCGCGGCGAGGCTTTCGCCTTGACGCGCACCGCGCACGGCGAGATCGCCTTTGAGCTTGTCGGCGTCGAAGACATGCAGCGGCCGGCCGAGATCGAAGGTCAGGAAATTGGTGATGTCGACCAGCGCCGAGATCGGCCGCAGGCCGATCGATGCCAGCCGTTCCTGCAGCCAGGCCGGGCTCGGCTTGTTCTTGAGGCCGCGCACGACGCGGCCGAGGAACAGCGGACATGCCTTGTCATCCGGACCGGCGAGATGGACGGCGGTCGGGCATGAAAACGTTCCGGCAACCGGCTTCGTATCCAGCGCCGCGAGCTTGCCGAGGCCGGCTGCCACCAGGTCGCGCGCCAAGCCACGCACGCTCAGGCAATCGGCGCGATTGGGCGTCACCTTGACGTCGATCACTGGATCGTCGAGGCCGGCCGCCTTGACGAAGCTGTCGCCGGGTCGGCCTTCGGGCAATTCGATGATGCCGGCATGGTCGTCCGACAGCATGAGCTCGTAGCCCGAACACAGCATGCCGTTCGACAGGACGCCGCGAATCTTGCTCGCCTTCAACGCCTGGCCGGAACGCGGAATCACGGCGCCCGGCGGCGCGAAGACGCCGAGCATTCCGGCGCGCGCATTGGGCGCGCCGCACACCACCTCAACCTTGCCCTTGCCGGTATCGACTAGGCAGAGCTGCAGCTTGTCGGCATCGGGATGCGGCTTCGCTTCGACGACCCGAGCGACGACAAAGGGCGCGAGCGGCTTGCTGCGGTCGACGACGCTTTCGACCTCGAGACCGAGCATCGCCAGCTTGCCGACGATCGCGTCGACCGCGGCGTTGGTTTCGAGATGCGTCTTGAGCCAGGCGAGCGTCGTCTTCATCGCATCAGGCCGCCGGCAAGGGTGGGAACATCCAAGGGCACGAATCCGTAATGCCGCAGCCAGCGCAGGTCGCTGTCGTAGAAGGTGCGCAGATCGGGAATGCCGTACTTCAGCATGGCGATGCGCTCGATCCCCATGCCGAACGCGAAGCCCTGGTACGTATCGGGATCGATGTTGCAGTTACGCAGCACCTTGGGATGGACCATGCCGCAGCCCAGGATCTCGAGCCAATCGGCGCCGGCGCCGATCTTGAGTCCGCCGCCTTCGCGCGAGCAGCCGATGTCGACCTCGGCGGACGGTTCGGTGAACGGGAAATAGCTCGGCCGGAAGCGCACCGGCAGATCGGCCATGCCGAAATAGGCGCGGCAAAAATCGATCAAACAGCCCTTGAGATGGCCCATGTGCGTCGCGCGATCGATGATCAGGCCTTCGACCTGATGGAACATCGGCGAATGGGTGGCGTCGTGGTCCGATCGGAACGTGCGGCCGGGCACGATGATGCGGATCGGCGGCTTTTGCCGCAGCATGGTGCGGATCTGCACCGGCGAGGTGTGGGTGCGCAGGACCTTGCGGCTGCCGTCCGCCGCCGTCGCCGCCAAATAGAACGTGTCCTGTTCCTGCCGCGCCGGATGCTCGGGCGGAATGTTGAGCGCCGTGAAGTTATGGAAGTCGTCCTCGATGTGCGGACCTTCGGCGACGACGAATCCCATCGCGCCGAAGATCGCGACGATCTCGTCGATGGTCTGGCTCACCGGATGGATGCGGCCGGCGGTCGCCGCGTCGACGGGCAGCGTTACGTCGACGCGTTCCTGCGTCAGCCGGGCGTTGAGCGCCTGATCGTTGAGGCGCGCATGCGCCGCGGCGAGCGCCGCTTCGATCTCGTCCTTGAGCTGATTGAGCGCCGCGCCGCGCGTCTTGCGGTCGTCGGGCGCGAGACCGCCGAGCTCCTTCAACAGGCCGGTGAGCCGGCCTTTGCGGCCGAGTGCGCCGACCCGGGCCTGCTCCAGTCCGTCGAGGCTGGTCGCGCCTTTCACCAGGCGCAACAACTCGTCGCGGATGTGGTCGAGGCTTTCCATCGCCACGTGCACGCTCCTCAGGCCGAAGGCACCGATCGGCCCGCGCTCACGGGCGGGACGACCTCGTCCGGCATATTACGCAGGGCCCGGCGCGAAGGCCTAGGCCTTGGGCAGGGCGTCGCGCGCCTGAGCAACGATGGCCTTGAACGCGGTCGGCTCGCGCATGGCGATGTCGGCCAGCATCTTGCGGTCGAGCGTGACGCCGGCGAGCCGCAAGCCGTTCATGAATTGCGAATAGGTCAGGCCCTCTTCGCGCGCGCCGGCGTTGATGCGCTGGATCCACAGGGCGCGGAAATTGCGCTTCTTCGCCCGGCGATCGCGATACGCATAGCGCAGGCCCTTTTCGACCTTCTCGATCGCGATACGGAACGACGATTTGGCGCGGCCGCGGTAACCCTTGGCCAGGCCGAGCACTTTCTTGTGACGGGCGCGGCCGGTGACGCCGCGTTTGACGTGTGCCATGGCGCGCTCCTAGCCCCTCATATAAGGCATGTAAGTCATCACCAGCTTGGCGTCGCCCGGCTGGAGCGTGACGGTGCCCTTGGCATTGCGCTTGCCGCGCTTCGACTTGTTGATGAGGAGATGGCGCTTGTGCGCGTTGGCCGCCTTGATCTTGCCCGAGGCGGTGCGGCCGAAGCGCTTTTTCGCTCCGGATTTGGTCTTGAGCTTGGGCATTTGATTGCCTTTCCGAAAAAGTTCGTTGTGCAGAAAAAGGCGGTCAAGGCATGCCCGTAAGCCCGCCGCCCGGTTCGGCGCGGTTTATACAGTCCGAGGGGTGGATTGGCAAGCGGCCGGGGCGCGGCCTGCCGCCTGGCTATTTGGGCGACATCACCATCGTCATCTGGCGGCCTTCGGTGCGTGGCGACTGCTCGATCTTGGCCACCTTGTCGAGGCCGTCCTTGACGCGCATCAGCACGACCATGCCGAGATCCTGGTGCGCCATCTCGCGGCCGCGGAAGCGCATGACGATCTTCACCTTGTCGCCTTCCTCGATGAATTTCAGCATCTGGCGCATCTTGACGTCGTAGTCGTGATCGTCGATGCCCGGCCGGAGCTTGATCTCCTTGACGTCGATGACCTTCTGCTTTTTGCGCGCTTCGCTTTTGCGCTTCTGCTCCTCGTACTTGAACTTGCCGAAGTCGAGGATCTTGCAGACCGGCGGGTTGGCTTGCGGGGCGACCTCGACCAGATCGAGGCCGGCTTCTTGGGCGCGGGTCAGGGCTTCGTGTCGGGTGACGACGCCAACCATGTTGCCACGTTCGTCGACGAGGCGCAGACGCGCCGCGGCGATCTCGTCGTTGACACGAGGACCGTCATTCGAGGTCCCGCGATGCGCAACGGCGGGGGGTAGTCTAGGCGGTATGAAACACCTCCAACACGCTCCTTGCTTGCCTAAGATATGGGCGCCGCGGATGGCACGGCTGCCTCGCCTTTCAATCTAGCGATGGCTTCGCCCAGCGCAAGGACTTCCTGTTCTTTGCCACCCAGCCGGCGCAGCGCAACGCTTTGGGTTTCGGCTTCGCGGGCACCTACGACCAGTAGCAGCGGGACTTTGGCGAGACTGTGCTCGCGCACTTTGAGGTTGATCTTTTCGTTGCGCAGGTCGGCCGTCGCCCGTAGGCCGGCTTTGGTTAAAGCCTCGAGCACCGCACCGGCATAAGCATCGGCGTCCGAGGTAATGGTCGCGACCACCGCCTGCACCGGCGCCAGCCACAACGGAAAGCGGCCGGCGTGCTGCTCGATCAGAATGGCGATGAAGCGCTCGAGCGAACCGAGGATGGCACGATGCAGCATCACCGGCCGATGGCGCTGGCCGTCCTCGCCGATGTAATTGGCGTCGAGCCGTTCGGGCAGGACGAAATCGACCTGCAACGTGCCGCATTGCCAGTCGCGGCCGATCGCGTCGCGCAGCACGAATTCGAGCTTCGGCCCGTAGAACGCGCCTTCGCCGGGATTGAGCGTGTAGGGCAGCTTCGCCGCTTCGACCGCGGTCTTGAGCGCGGCTTCGGCGAGATCCCAGACCGCGTCGTCGCCGGCGCGCTTGGCGGGCCGATCGGAAAATTTGACCGACACGTCCTCGAAGCCGAAATCGCGATAGACCGAACGCAGCAGATCGCAGAACGCGACGCTTTCGGCCGTGACCTGGTCCTCGGTGCAGAAGATGTGCGCGTCGTCCTGGGTGAAGGCGCGCACGCGCATGATGCCGTGCAAGGCACCCGACGGCTCGTTGCGGTGGCAGGCGCCGAACTCGGCCATGCGCAGCGGCAGTTCGCGATAGGAATGCAGATGCTGGCGATAGATCTGCACGTGGCCGGGACAATTCATCGGCTTGATCGCCAGCACGCGCTTGACGCCGGTTTCCTTGTCGGCGTTCTCGACCGTGAACATGTGCTCGCCGAATTTTTCCCAGTGGCCGGATTCCTCCCACAGCTTCCGATCGATGAGCAGCGGCGTGCGCACTTCGACATAACCGACACGCGCGAGCCGCATGCGGATGTAATTCTCGATCGTGCGATAGAGCGTCCAGCCTTTCGGGTGCCAGAAGACGCTGCCGGCGGCTTCTTCCTGCTGATGGAAGAGATCGAGCTCGCGGCCGAGACGGCGATGGTCGCGTTTTTCCGCCTCTTCAAGCTGAAACAAATACTGCTTCAGGTCCTTCTCGTGCGCCCAGGCGGTGCCGTAGACGCGTTGGAGCTGCGCGTTGCGCGCGTCGCCGCGCCAATAGGCGCCGGCGACCTTGGTGAGCTTGAAGGCGTGGCCGAGCTTGCCGGTCGACGGCAGATGCGGTCCGGTGCAGAGATCGACGAAGCGGCCCTGGCGATAGAGGCTGATCGCCTCGCGCGCCGGGATTTCATGAATCCACTCCGCCTTGTACTTCTCGCCCTGGTCGGCGAAGAACTGCACCGCCTTGTCGCGTTCCCACTCCTCGCGCGTGATCCCCTCGTCGCGATCGACGATCTCGTGCATGCGCTGCTCGATCTTCGCCAGATCCTCGGGCGTGAACGGCGTGTCGCGCGCGAAATCGTAGTAAAAGCCGGTGTCGGTCGCCGGACCGAACGTCACCTGGGTTTCGGGATAGAGCTCCTTAACCGCCTCGGCCATGACGTGCGCCGCGTCGTGACGGATGATCTCGAGCGCCGGCGGCGAATCGCGCGTCAGGATGGCGATCTTGGCGTCCTGCTTCACCGGCGCCGCCAGATCCCGCGGTGCGCCGTCGATCATGATCGCAAGCGCCGCCTTGGCGAGACCGGGGCCGATTGCCTTGGCGATGTCGGCGCCGGTGACGCCGCGCGGGAAGTGGCGCGCGGCGCCGTCAGGCAGCGTAACCGTGATCGAATCGGCGGCTTTGGCCTCGGGCATGAGCGCCGGTTTATCGCAAGGGAAGCGTCGCGGCAACCGCCTCCACCGCCAAATCGCCGAGGTCGTCGCGGCGGAGAATCGTGACGTGCGCGCCGTGCGGCGCGGTCAACGCGGGATCGGATGCGGCGGAATAAAGCACGGTCGCCGGCGCGCCGCCGGCGACGATCAGATGCATCGGACCGGTGTCGTTGCCGACGGCGTAGACGCAGGCGTGGCCGAGCGCCACCAGATCGCCGAAACCGGTCAGCCCGATCAGATTGCGGGCCGCCGGGCAGTCGCGCGCGATCTCGCCACCGGCGGCCGCATCGTCCGGCCCCCCGACCAGGACCGGCGTCAATCCGATATTGCTCAAGAAACTCGCCAGCCGCATGTACCGGCCGGCTGGCCAGCGCTTCTCCGGCCGGTGCCGTGAGCCGCCGGGCACCAGCAGGACGAAGCGGTCCGGTAGTTCGAACCGCGCGATGTCGGTAGCCGCCCACGACAAGTCCGGCAGCGGCACCGCGGCGACGCCGGCCATCGCCAGCTGATCGCGTTGGCGGTCGATCGTATGCATCCGGTCGCGATCGGGATTGGCGTGCGGATGCGACGCACCCACGGCGATACCGGACCATTCGGGCCGCCGCGGCCACAGCAGATGGAAATAGAGACTCGAGCGATCGGACGTCTGCAGATCGTAGACCCGATCGAACGACGCGGCGCGCAACCGGCGCGCCAGACACGCCAGTGCCCAAGGACGCATCCAGCCCGGCCGCTCGTCGGTCCACACGTCGTCGAAATAAGGCGCGCGGCGGCCGAGCTCGGCATAGGCCGGCGTCGTCAGCAGCGTGATCCGCGCCTGCGGATGATGCGTGCGGATCGCCGCGGCGGGTCCCATCGCCTGGACGAAATCGCCCAGCGCGCCAAGCTTGATGACGAGGATCCGTTCCGTCACCCCGTAGCGTCCGCTCAGGCAGCGACGGTTGCGGTGACCGGCGCCGGCGCGGCGCCCAACAACTCCTGATACACGGCAATCGTGCGCGCCACCATCACCGCCGTGGTGAAATTGGCCCGTACATGGGCGATCGCGCGGGTGGCGAGTTGCGCGCGGCCCGGACCATCGAGCGCCAAGGCTTCCGCGATCGCCGCGCTCAGCGCGTCGGCATCGCTCGGCCGCACCAACCATCCGGTCTGACCGGGCACCACCGTCTCGACGGCGCCGCCGTGCGACGTCGCAACGACCGGACGACCCATCGCTTGCGCCTCGACGATGACGCGGCCGAAACCCTCCGGCTCGGTCGAGGCCGACACGACGACGTCGGCCAGCATGTATGCCGCCGGCATGTCGCGACATTCGTCGAGGATGCGGAACGTGACGTTCGACCCGGCGCGCGTGATCGCGGCGTCGAGCCGCGCGCGATATTTGGGATCGCCGCCGGCGCCGACGATCAGCGTGTGGATCTGCGGCCGGTTGAGCCGCTTCATCGCCTCGATCAGGACGAAATGCCCTTTCCAGCGCGATAGCCGGCCCGGCAGCATCACCACCGGCACGCCGTCGGGCAGGCGCCATTCCTGGGCCAACCGGGCCATGCGCTCGGCGCTGATTTTTTCCGGATCGAAGCGCGTCACGTCGACGCCGCGATGAATCACGCGCAGACGTTCACGCGGAATGCCGTAGGTGGCCGCGGCGTGATCGGCGACGAAATTGGAATTGGCGATGACCAGCTCGCCGCCCGCCATCACCGCGTTGTAGCGCCGCTTGAGCCAGGATTTGCTGCCGTAGGCGTTGTGGAAGGTGGTGAGAAAATGAACGCCTGCATTCTGAGCCGCGGCGCGCGCGCTCCACGCCGGCGCCCGCGAGCGCGCATGGACGATATCGACTTCGTTCGCGCGGATGAATGCCGCGAGCCGCCCGATGTTGGCGTGCATGACGAACGGATTTTTCGACGCGAGCGGCAAGGGAAAATGCGTCGCGCCGGCGCGCTCGAGCTCGCGCGTCATCGGACCGCCGGCGCTCGCCACCAACGAGCGCCAGCCGGCGGCCGCGAGCGCCGCCGCCACGTCGATCGTGCCACGTTCGACGCCGCCCGCGACCAACGCAGGCAGAACCTGGAGGACAGTCGGGCGTCGTTTCACGTCCGCAGCCCGGATGCTAGGCTCGGTGTCCTTCATTGAGCATTCACCGGATCGACGATGGCTGAATTGCAAAACCTTCCGCCGTCCATCTTAACACGCGAGGACGGCGCGACAATCGCCTACCATCGTCGTCGCGGTCGCGGCCCCGGCGTCATCTTTCTCGGCGGATTCATGTCGGACATGACCGGCACGAAAGCGGTCGCGCTCGACCGCTTCTGCGAATCGCGCGGCCAAGCTTTCCTCCGTTTCGATTATTTCGGCCACGGCCAGTCATCCGGCGCGTTCGCGGACGCTACCGTGAGCCGGTGGCGCGACGACGCGCTCGCGGTATTCGACGCCTTGACCGATGGCCCCCAGATCCTGGTCGGATCGAGCCTCGGCGGCTGGATCATGCTGTTGCTCGCCGCCGCACGGCCGCAGCGGATCAAGGCGCTGGTCGGCATCGCTGCGGCACCCGACGCGACCGAGGATTTGATGTGGGCCCAGTTCCCGCCCGCGGTGCGCCAAACGATCGAACGCGACGGTTCGGCGCGAATTCCCTCGGCCTATGGCGAGCAGGGCTACCTCATTACGCGCAAGCTGATCGACGATGGCCGCCAACACCTCATCATGCGATCGGCGATTCCGTTCAATGGTGCGGTGCGCCTCCTCCACGGCATGCGCGACGATGACGTGCCGTGGCAGCGCAGCCTTGCGCTGGCCGAGCGCCTCGACGCCGCCGATGTGCGGATCACGCTGGTCAAGGACGGGGATCACCGCCTGTCGCGCGACGCCGATCTCGCGATGCTGATGCGGACTCTGGCCGCGTTGCTCGACTAGACGTCAGTTGCGCAAGCTGGGCCGGAGTTCGAACCCGACGCCAAGACGATTGTAGGCGTTCATCGTCGCGATGACGAACGTCAGGTCGGCGAATTCCTTGTCGGAAAAGGCGCGCCGCGTTTCCTCATGCAGCGCTTCGCTCGGCGGCTCGACCGGCAGCCGGGTCAGCGCCTCGGCCCAGGCGAGCGCGGCGCGTTCGCGCGGCGAAAAGAACGGCGCTTCGCGCCAAACCGCCATGTTGTAAAGCTTCTGCGGCTTCTCGCCGGCCGCGAGCAGGTCGTGGGTGTGCAGATCGACGCAGTAGGCGCAGCCGTTGAGTTGCGATACGCGCAGATAGATCAGATCGACGAGCGTCGTCTCGATCGATGAATTTCGGATCAGCGTGTTCAACGCGCGGAGCGCACGATAGGCGTCGGCGGCGATCTCGCGAAAATTCGTTTGTGCCATCGGGAACTCCTCGTAACGGGACAGCTTGACGCTAGGACCGGCGGTCGCGGTGCGGCAACCCGCAATGCGGCAGCCCTGCCATGAAGCGGGGTTAACCGGCGGCACGGATAGCGTCGCGTAGAATTGACCGGAATGTGCGTGCGGCGGCGGCGAAATTGCCAGGGATAGGCATGCGTCTTCTGGCATATGACCGATAGGGCCGGTATAGTGGGGAATCAATGTTAAACTATTGGCGCCAAGGGCGCTTTTCGGGCTTGCGCCGCATGGCAGTCATTGAAAAAACGGGCCATCGCATCCGTCTCGTGTGGTTGGGCGCAGCCGCCGCGATCGTAGTGGTCGCCGCCGTCAGCTATGCCGTCCTAGCGCCGCCGCGCGTCGCGACCGCCCCGGCACAGCCGCCGGTTCCGGTCGCGGTCGCCGCCGTGACGCAGCAGCCGATGCCGGTGCGGATCGACACCATCGGCACGGTGCAGACGATCGCCAACGTCGTCGTCAAGTCGCGCGTCGACGGCTACATCACCGACGTCCTCATCAAGGACGGCCAGTTCGTCAAGACCGGCGAAATCATGTTCAAGCTCGACGATCGCGCCGCACGCGCGCAACTCGAGCAGATGAAGGCGCAGCTCGAAAATGCCAAGCGCGACGTGGCGCGTTACAAGCCGCTGGTGTCGCAACAGTTCGTCTCGCGCCAGGTTTACGACACGGCCGTGGCGAACGAGCAGGCACTCCAGGCGCAAGTCGACGATCTTCAAGCGCAGTTGAGCTATTACACGATCGTCGCGCCGATCGACGGCCGCGCCGGCACGATCAACATCAAGGCCGGCAACAGCATCAAGGCCAATGACCTGCCGTTCGTCACCATCAACCAGATTTCGCCGATCTATGTCGGGTTCACCTTGCCACAGTCAGAATTGCCCGACTTGCGCGACGCCATGGCGAAAGGACCAGTCGCGGTCCAAGCGAAGCCGAACGGCGATGATGGTCCGGCGGTCGCCGGCAAGCTTGCCTTCTTCGACAACAGCGTCGACGTCAATTCCGGCACGATCGCGGCGAAGGCGGTGTTCGAGAATTCGCAGCAGCGCCTCTGGCCCGGACAGTTCGTCAACGTCTCGGTGACCGAACGGGTCGATCCCAATGCGCTCACCGTGCCGGCGGCTGCCGTGCTCGTCGGCCAGAACACCGCCTACGTCTACGTGATCAAGGATGGCGGCGTCGCGCATATGCAACCGGTGACGGTCGCGCGCACCATTGACGGCGTCAGCGTCATCAGCGTCGGGCTCACCGCCGGCGAGCAAGTGGCCACGGACGGCCAACTGCGTCTGACGGACGGCAGCAAGGTCGAGGTCCGCCATCCCGGAGCGAAATCGGACTCGCAGTCATGACGTTGCCGGAGACCTGCATACGTCGTCCGGTGATGACGACGTTGCTGATGATGGCCTTCGTGATCTTCGGGTTGTTCGGCTACCGGCTGCTGCCGGTGGCGGCGATTCCGCAAGTCGATTTTCCCACCATCGTGGTTGCCGCGCAGCTGCCGGGCGCCTCGCCTGAGACCATGGCGTCGTCGGTGGCGACGCCCCTTGAACGCCAGTTTTCGACGATTGCGGGTCTCGATTCCATGGTGTCGACCTCGGGCCAAGGCGTCACCAGCATCACGATGCAGTTCGACCTCAACCGCAACATCGACGGCGCAGCACTCGACGTGCAGGCGGCGATGACCACCGCGGCCAAGAAGCTGCCGGTCGAAATGACGACGCCGCCCAGCTTCCAGAAGGTCAACCCGGCCGATCTGTCCGTCATCCTGCTTGCCTTGCATTCGGACACGTTGCCGTTGTCGATGCTCGACGAATACGCCGAGACAATGATGGCCGAACGCATCTCGACCTTGCCGGGCGTCGCGCTGGTCAACGTCTTCGGTGCGGCGAAATACGCGCTCCGCGTCCAAGCCAATCCCGAGGCTCTGGCCGCCAAGGGCTTGACGTTGCAGGACGTCCAAAATGCCGTTGCCGCGGCAAATTCCAACACGCCGGTCGGCACGCTCATGGGGGCCGACCAGAGCTTCACGCTGCAAATGAAGCAGCATCATCGCGCGGCCGACTTCAAACCGATCATCATCGCCTATCGTGACGGCGCGCCGGTGCGGCTCCAGGACGTTGCCACCGTCGCCGATGGTCTCGAAAACGACCAGGTCGCGGCCTGGTACAACGGGCAGCGCTCGATCATCCTCGGCATCCAGAAACAGCCGGACGCCAACACCATCGCGGTGGTGGACTCGATCAAGCGGCTGCTCCCCGTCTTCGAAGCGCAGCTGCCGGCGGCCGCCAAGCTCAACGTGATGGCCGACCGTTCGGTGTCGATCCGCAATTCGGTCGACGACGTCCAGTTCACGCTGTTGCTGACGGCGTTTCTGGTCGTGCTGGTGATCTATCTGTTCTTGCGCAACGCCACCGCGACGATCATTCCGGCGCTCGCGTTGCCGGTCTCGATCATCGGCACCTTCGCGGGCATGTATGTCATGGGCTACAGCATCGACAATCTGTCGCTGCTGGCGCTGACGTTGTCGGTCGGCTTCGTCGTCGACGACGCCATCGTCATGCTCGAGAACATCGTGCGCCACGTCGAGCGCGGCGAGCGCGTGATGGATGCCGCCTTCCGCGGTTCGCGCGAGATCGGCTTCACCATCATATCGATCACCTTCTCGCTGGTGGCGGTGTTCATTCCGGTGCTGTTCATGGGCGGCATCGTCGGTCGCGTCTTCCGCGAATTCGCCGTCACCATCAGCATGACCATCCTGATTTCAGGCCTGGTGTCACTGACACTGACGCCGATGCTGTGTTCGCGGCTGTTGAAGCCGCACCGCGAAGGCGAAAAGCAGTTCGTCGTGCTGCGCTGGTCCGAGGTCGGATTCGAAAAGCTGCGTGCGGGCTACGAATGGATGCTGATCCGCGTGATGCGGCGACGGGGCATCGTGCTTGGCATCACCATCCTGTCGATCATCTTCAGCGCGGTGCTGTTCTCGATCGTGCCCAAGGGTTTCTTCCCGAGCGTCGACACCGGCTATCTGTTCGCTTTCACCGAAGGGCCGCAGGACGCGTCCTTCCAGTCGATGGTCGATCATCAGAAAATCGTCGCCAAGATCATCAGCGACGACCCCAACGTGTCGGATGTCAGCTCGATCATCGGCGCGACGAATTTCAGCCCCGCGCTCAACAACGGGCGTCTCTTCATCCAGTTGAAGCCGCGCAGCGAGCGCAGCTTGTCAGCGGATCAAGTCATCCAGGAGATGCGGCCCAAGTTGGCGACGGTGCCCGGCATGCGCACGTTCCTGCAAAGCCTACAGGACATCCGGCTCGGCGGCCGCCTGTCCAAGAGCACCTATCAATACACGTTGCAGGATGCCGATACCGACGAGCTGTACCGTTACGCAACCGATATGGAAAGCCGTATCGCGCATTTGCCGGGCGTCCAGGACGTGAACTCCGACCTCGAGCTGCGCAACCGGCAGGCGATCGTCCACGTCGACACCGACAAGGCCGCCGCGCTCGGCATCACGATCGACCAGATCCGTAATACCTTCTACAGCGCCTTCGGTGCGCGGCAGATATCGACGATCTACGAGCCATCGGACGATTACGAAGTCATCCTCGAGCTCGACAAGCGCTTCCAGCAATCGCCGTCGGATTTGTCCAAGATCTATCTGAAGAGCGCCACGGGCCAGTCGGTGCCGCTCGGCGCGGTGGCGACGATCGCGTCCGGCGTCGGGCCGGTCACGGTCAACCACCAAGGCCAGCTGCCGTCGGTCACCATTTCGTTCAACCTGGCGCCCGGCGTGTCGCTCGGCGCCGCCGTCAACGCTATCAGCCGGCTCGAACGACAGGTCAATCTGCCGGTCACGGTCAACACCGGATTCCAAGGCAACGCCCAGGTCTTCCAGGCGGCGCTTCAGGGCCAGGGCCTGCTGCTGACGGCGGCCATTCTGGTGATCTACATCGTGCTCGGCATCTTGTACGAGAGCTACATCCACCCGATCACGATCCTGTCCGGTCTGCCGGCCGCCGGGCTCGGCGCGCTCGGCACGCTGCTCGTGTTCCACGAGGACCTCAGCATCATCGCCATCATCGGCATCGTCATGCTGATCGGCATCGTCAAGAAGAACGCAATCATGATGATCGATTTCGCGCTCGAACGGCAGCGCGCCGGCGATGTCACCGCCGATCAGGCGATGTTCGAGGCCTGCCTGCTCCGCTTCCGGCCGATCATGATGACGACCAGGGCCGCGATCATGGGCGGATTGCCGATCGCCATCGGTTTCGGCGCCAGTTCCGAATTGCGCCGGCCGCTGGGTCTCGCCGTCGTCGGCGGTCTGATCGTGTCGCAGGCGCTGACACTGTTCATCACGCCGGTGATTTATCTTTATCTCGAAAAGGTGCGGCTGTGGTTCGCGCCCGCCCACGCCGTGCCGGCACCTGGCCGCGGCGACACCGTCGATCGGGATCATGCCGCGCAGGCAGGCGAATAGAGCGGCGCTTTTATTGGTTCTACCGCTGCTGATCGGCGCCGCGCCGGCACCCGTGCCTGTCATTCCCGTGCTGCCGCCGTCGCAGCGCTATGATTCCTGTCTGGCGGACGCAAAGCGCGAGCCAGCGGCGGCGTTCAAGGCCGCCGAGGATTGGCGCGCACTCGGCGGCGGATTTCCGGCCGAACATTGCGCGGCGATCGCCCTGATCGGGCTCAAGCGCTATTCCGAAGCGGCGCAACGTCTCGAGGCGCTCGCCAGCCAGATGATGGGCGAGCCGGCGGAACTGCGTGGCGACGCGCTTGATCAAGCGGGCCAGGCCTGGCTGCTCGCCGATCAACCCGACCACGCCAAGACGGCGTTCGATGCGGCGCTCGGCTTCGTGCCGCACAATCCGGAATTCCTGATCGACCGCTCCGAAGCGCTGGCCGACGGCGGCCATTATTGGGAAGCGATCGACGATCTCAACCGCGCGCTCGAAGCCGATCCGAAGAACGTCGACGCGTTGGTGTTCCGCGCCTCGGCCTATCGCCATATCGGCGGCGCCGATGCGCTCGAACTCGCGCAAGCCGACGCCACGCACGCCCTCGCCTTGTCACCGAATTCGGTGCCGGGCCTGCTCGAGCGCGGCAACATCAGACGGCTGCGCGGCGACAGCGCCGGCGCCCAAGCCGATTGGCAGCGGGTCATCGCGCTCGCGCCGACGTCGGAGGCGGCAAAGGACGCGCGGGACAATCTGGCGCATATCGACGACAACCCGCTGGTCACGGGCAATCCGCAGACGCCGCCGCGCTGATCGCCGGCGCGTCAGAAATCGAGATCAGCGTAGTGCTTCGGCGGCGGCGCGCCCGGAATGTGGTCGGCCAGCAGCGGCCGGAAGGCGGGACGCGATTTAACCCTGGCGTACCATTCCTTCGCCGGCTCGTGCGCGTCCCACGGCACGTCGCCGAGATAATCGACAACCGAAAGATGCGCCGCCGCCGCGATGTCGCCGAGCGAGAAATGGTCGCCGGCAAGCCAGCGCCGCCGTTCGGCCAGATAGGTGATGTATTCGAGGTGATAGGCGAGATTGCCCTTCGCCGCGCGCAGCACTGCCGAATCCGGCGTGCCGAAGCCGAGAAACCGTTTCATGATTTTCTCGGTCACGAGGCCATCGGTCACTTCGCTGTTCATCTTGTGGTCGAACCAAGCGGCAACACGGCGAACTTCGGCGCGATCGACTGGGTTCAAACCGATCAGCAGCTTGTCGCGATAGACTTCGTCGAGATATTCGGCGATCGGCCACGCGCCGGCCAGAACCGCGCCGTCCGGTTCGATCAGCACGGGCACCTCGCCGGCGGGATTGAGCGCGAGAAACTCGGCACGCCGTTCCCAGGTCTTTTCGACCTTCATGGAGAATTCGAGCCCCTTCTCGCCGAGCACCAGGCGAACGGCGCGCGAGAAAGGGGACAGCCAAAGATGATAAAGGACGCGCATGCCGGCCTATGATAACGCCACCCGGCACGCGGCGTCAGTTGCAGGCTGCGCCGTGCCTCGACGCGGCGTCAGAGCAGCGCCGCGCCGGTCAGGCCGCCTTGCCGTCGGTACCGATCGAGGTAGGTCGGCAAGACCAGTTCGAGCGCCGTCGGTTCGACGCCGAGCGCGGCGAGACCCGGCGCGCCGGACGCCGGCACCGAATCCCGTTGCAGCATGCGCACCTGATCGCGGGTTAGCGGCGGCTGCGGCAGAAACTCGTTGAACAGCGCGAGGATTGTCGCAAGGCTGAACGGCACCGGCAGGAGGAGCCGGCGTCGCTTGATCTCGCGCAGAATCATCTCGAACAGCGCCCGCAACGTTTCGACCCCCGGCCCGCCGAGCTCATAGGTCCCGCCGGGCGCGTCCTCGCGGTCGAGCGCCGCCGCCACGGCCGCCGCGACGTCGCCCACGTAGACGGGCGCGAAGCGCGTGTGGCCGCCGCCGATCAGCGGCAACACCGGCGACACGCGCGCGATGCCGGCAAAACGATTGAAGAACGAATCCTCGGGTCCGAAAATCAGCGACGGCCGCAGGATCGTGGCCGCTGGAAACGCCGCGCGCACCGCCACCTCGCCGGCCGCTTTCGAGCGACCGTAAAGCGCGGGCGACGCCGGATCGGCACCGAGCGCCGAGATATGCACGAAACGCCGGACACCGGCGGCAGCGGCGAGCGCCGCGAGACCGGCCGGTCCGGTTTCGTGCAGCGTGCTAAAGCGTTGCGCGCCGCGCTGAAAGAGAATCCCGGCGGCGTAGACCACGCCCTCGGCCCCGTTGAGGAGCGGCGCCAGCCGGTTGCGATCGGCGATGTTGGCATCGATCAGCGCGATTTGGCCGACATCGCCCATCGGCCGGAGAAATCCGGCCGAGCTCGCTGTGCGGCTGACCGCAGCAATCGCCGCGCCTTCGGCCGCGAGGTGCTTGACCACATAGCGCCCGACGAAGCCCGAAGCGCCGACAACGACAATCCGCCGATACCGCATGATCTCTGCCCGTTGTTTGCGGCGGTGTTTTACAACAGCCGGGGGCACCAAGCGAGCCCAGCCCGAAGCCCGGAAACGCGGAGACTCATTGACAGAGCGGGACCGCACCCTTAAGTCACAGACCGATTGCCCAGGTGGCGGAATTGGTAGACGCGCTAGATTCAGGTTCTAGTGGCCGAAAGGTCGTGGAAGTTCGAGTCTTCTCCTGGGCACCACCACACGCCCGCGCGACGCGGGCGTTTCCGACATGGCGAGGCCGATGACCATCCACCTGCATCGCGGCGATCTACCGGCCGGCCTCACGCTCGGCAAGGCGATTGCCATCGACACCGAAACCATGGGCCTCGATCCGGCGCGCGACCGCCTGTGTCTCGTGCAGTTGTCGGCCGGCGACGGCCACAGCCATCTGGTGCAGTTCGCCGCCGGACAATACGACGCGCCGCGGTTGAAGGCGCTGCTCGCCGATCCGAAGGTTCTCAAGATTTTCCACTTCGCGCGTTTCGACCTGGCGATGATTGACCGCTACCTCGGTGTGCGCGCGGCGCCGGTCTATTGCACCAAGGTGGCGTCGAAGCTCGCGCGGACCTTCACCGACCGTCACGGCCTCAAGGACCTCTGCCGTGAGATTCTCGGCGTCGAGTTGTCGAAGCAGCAGCAATCGTCCGATTGGGGCGCGGCCGAACTGAGCGACGAGCAAAAACGCTACGCATCCGCCGACGTCGAACATCTGCATGCGCTTAAGGCACGGCTCGATACCATGTTGGCCCGCGAAGGACGCGCCGCGCTCGCCCATGCGTGCTTCGATTTCCTGCCGACGCGGGCGGCCCTCGATCTGGCGGGCTTTCCGGGCCCCGATCTTTTCGAGCATTGAAAGTAATTTTTTAACCCGCCCAAGCAAATAATGTGCCGTTCGTGCCCCGTTCCGTTGATTTCGGGGGATCGCGGGAGCATATTGCGCCTATGATGAGGGGGAATATCCGTTCCCGCGCCCCGGTCGTCACTGTCGGAGACGCTCGCAACGGGAGAATGTCGTTGCGCCGCACCATAGCCAAACCGAAAGAGTCGCCGGATATCACCGTCGCCCGCCGCGTGCTCGACACCGAGATCGTCGGTCTCGAAGCGTTGGCGGCTGAGCTCGACGGAAGTTTCGCCGAAGCCGTCGACAAGCTGGCGTCGATCGCCGGCCGCGTCACTGTCACCGGCATGGGCAAGAGCGGCCATGTCGCACGCAAGATCGCTTCGACCTTGGCGTCGACCGGCACCCCGGCGCAGTTCGTCCATCCCGCCGAGGCAAGCCACGGCGATCTCGGCATGCTTGCCGCCGGAGACGCTGTGCTGGCCCTGTCGAACTCGGGTGAGACCAACGAGCTCGCCGACGTCATCGCGCATGCACGGCGCTTCACCTTGCCGCTGATTGCGATCACCGCGCGCGAGAGCAGTGCGCTGGCCGAAGCGGCGGACGTGACAATACGCCTGCCGGCCGCGGCCGAAGCCTGTTCGATGGGCCTGGCGCCGACGACATCGACGACGATGATGATGGCGTTGGGCGACGCGCTGGCAGTGGCACTGCTCGAACGCAAGGGCTTTTCGGCCGACGATTTCCAGCAGCTGCATCCCGGCGGCCGCCTCGGCCGTCGCCTGCTGAAAGTCGCCGACATCATGCATGACGGTGCCGCGGTGCCGCTGGTGCCGATCGACACCGCCGTGGCGGACGCCATCCTGGCGATGACTGCGAAAAGCTTCGGCTGTGTCGGCATCGTCGACGGCTCCGGCCGCCTGGCCGGTGTCATCACGGACGGTGACTTGCGCCGCCACATGGGCGATGGATTGCTGCGGGCCAGCGTCGCCGCGGTGATGAGCCGCCGCCCGAAGATCATCCGGCCGCAGGCGCTCGCCGCCGAAGCATTGGCCACAATGAATCAGAACGCCATCACCAGCCTGTTCGTCGTCGACGCGGCCAACAAGCCGCTCGGCATCCTGCATATCCACGATTGCCTGCGCGCGGGGATCGCGTGAAGACGCAGATCGATCTGGCGCAGACGCGCCCCACAGGCCCCGAACGCAACGCCGCGTCGTTGCGCCGCTACAGCCGCTTCGTCGGCGTCGCCAAGCGCATCCTGCCGGCGACCGCTCTGGCGCTCTTGCTGCTGGTCGCGGTTTGGCCGCGGATCCAAGGCGCGATCGACCGGGTGCACTTTGCGCAGATGCCGAAGATCGATGTCAGCCAAGCGCGGCAAGTGCGCATGGTCGATCCGCGCTATTCCGGCGTCGATCGCGACAATCGGCCTTTCGTCGTCACCGCCGACTCGGCTAGCCAGATGCCCAAGGTCGACGACGCAATCTCGCTCGATTCGCCCAAGGCGGATTTGACGACCAACACCGGCAATTGGGACGAATTGACCGCCTATGTCGGTCTTTATCAGCCGCAACAACAGCTGCTCGACCTGTTCGGCAACGTCGAGCTCTACCAAGACAAAGGTAACGCGCTGCATTCCGACAGCGTGACCATCAACATGGCGCAAGGCACGGCGGTCAGCCACGATCCGGTCGAAGGCGACGGCACCTTCGGCCACGTCCAGGCGCAAGGGCTGCGTATCCTCGACCGCGGCCAGACCATGATCTTCACCGGCCACGCGTCGCTCGACCTCAATTCACGAACGAAGGCGACGCCGTGAGCCTGCGGCTTGCGGTGGTTTTTCTGGTCGCGACGGTCATCGCGGGCGTGACGCCGCCGCGTGCCCTGGCGCAGCTTGCCGGCGCGCAGGCCAGCAGCCGTCCGATCCATATCGAAGCCGACAACGGCATCGAGTGGCAGCAAGCGCGCAACGTCTATATCGCGCGTGACAACGCCTCCGCCACCCGCGGCAACGCGACTGTGACCGCCGACATTCTCTACGCCTATTACCGTCCGGCAGGGCAAGGTGCCGACCATCCGGCCACGCCGGCGCCGGCGCCGAGCAAGGATGCGCAACGCATGCAGAGTCCGCTGCAAGGCGGGTCGTCGACCGAGATCTATCGGATCGAGGCGCAGGGCCACGTCCACTTCACCAATGGCGATCAGCAGGCGTTCGGCGACCACGCAGTTTACGACGTCGACCAGGCCGTCATGGTCCTTACCGGCAATGGCCTGCGCATCGTGACGCCGAACGAGACCATCACCGCGCGTGATTCGCTCGAATGGTACGACAAGAAACAGATCGCGGTGGCGCGCGGTGACGCGCTGGTGGTTCGCGCCGATCGCCGGATGCGCGCCGACATCGTCACGGCCGACGTCGAGAAGCAAGGCGACCAGCCGGCGCAAATCACGCGGATCAACGGCTATGGCAACGTGCTGATCTCCGCGCCGGGTCAGATCGCCCACGGCGACGAGGGCGTCTACAACGTCGGACCGCAGATCGCGACGCTGATTGGCCACGTCCGACTGACCAAGGGCGACAACGAGCTGCACGGCGAATATGGCGTCGTCGATCTGAAGAACAACGTGAGCGAGATCCTGGCCGCGCCGCCGAACCAGATCGCAACCGGCCCAACGCCGCGCGTCGAAGGATTGTTGGTTCCGAACCATAAGACGGCTTCAGGCGGCGGACAGTAGCGCGATGACCAAGCCGACCGATCACAATCCGGCTCCGAGCCACGCCACGCATGGCGCGCACGCCCATTCGCCGCAAGCGCACACGCCCGGACGGCCGCAGCATGTAGCGTCGCGGCGCGATGGGGCGCCGCGTCTTGTCGCCTCGAACGCCGGGCTGGTGGCGACCAATCTCGGCAAGAGCTTTAAGAAGCGCCCCGTGCTGCGCGCGGTCAGCGTCGGAGTTCAGCGCGGCGAAGCGGTCGGGTTGCTCGGACCGAACGGCGCCGGCAAGACGACATGCTTTTATATCATCACCGGTCTGGTGCGGCCCGACGTCGGCACCATCGCGCTCGACGGCGAGGACATCACCGAGCTGCCGATGTATCGCCGTGCCCGCCTCGGTATCGGCTATCTGCCGCAAGAAGCGTCGATCTTCCGCGGCCTGACGGTTGAACAAAATATCCGCGCGGTGCTCGAAGTCGCGGAACCGGTGGCCGAGACGCGCGAAACCATGCTCGACACGCTGCTCGCCGAATTCTCGATCACGCATCTCCGCCGGGCACCGGCGATGGCGCTGTCCGGCGGCGAGCGGCGACGCGTCGAGATCGCGCGGGCGCTGGCAACGCGGCCGAATTTCATCCTGCTCGACGAGCCGCTGGCCGGCATCGACCCGATCGCCGTCAACGATATCCGTGATCTTGTCGCCCATTTGAAGGATCGCGGCATCGGCGTCTTGATTACCGACCACAATGTCCGCGAGACACTCGAGATCGTCGACCGGGCCTATATCCTGCACCAGGGCCAGGTATTGATGGAGGGCGCGCCCGACGAGATCGTGCGCGATGCGAACGTGCGGCGCGTTTACCTGGGCGAAAGGTTCAGCCTGTAGGTCTTCGCCATGGCCCTAACGCCGCGATTGGATCTCCGCCAGGGTCAGGCACTCGTCATGACCCCGCAACTGCAGCAGGCGATCAAACTGCTGCAGATGTCGAGCATTGAGCTCACGGTCTATGTCGACAACGAGCTCGAGCAGAATCCGTTGCTCGAACGCGACGAGACGGCGGACGAAGGCGGCGGTCCCGAATCCGTTACGGCCGATGCCGCCGCGACCGAAGCGCCGGCCGAAAGCGAAGCACCACAGGACGAGCGCGGCGACGCCGTAACCGGCGCCGACCACGCCGATGCCGCCGAGACCTGGCACGAAGAAGCGGGACGCGAAGGCGAAGGCAATCTCGATTACGCCGGCGACCCGGAAGCATGGAATACGCGCGGCGGCACGGCGGCAGCCGACGGTCTGCCCGGACTCGACCAGACACTGACCCGGCCGGTCAGCCTGCGCGAGCACCTGTTGGAACAACTCGCGGTCGAAATCCACGACCCCGCCGACCGCGTGATCGGCAGCCATCTCATCGATTTGGTCGACGAGGCCGGCTATATCACCAGCGACTTCACGGCTATCGCCGAATTGCTGTCGTGCGAGGCGGCGCGTGTCGAAAAGACGCTGTCGCTGCTCCAGCGGTTTGACCCCGCCGGTATATTCGCCCGCAATCTCGCCGAATGCCTGGCGCTGCAGCTCAAAGAGCGCGACCGTTTCGATCCGGCGATGCAAGCGCTGGTCGAGAACCTGCCGCTCCTCGCCAACCGCGAGGCGCAACAACTGATGCGCGTTTGTCGCGTCGATGCCGCCGATCTCGTGCAGATGGTCGCCGAGATCAAGGCACTCAACCCGAAGCCGGGTCTCGCCTTCGACAAGGCGGCGGCCGAGGTCGTGGTGCCCGACGTATTACTGCGCGCGCTGCCGGACGGCAGCTGGGCGGTAGAGCTCAACAGCGAGAGCCTGCCGCGTGTCCTGGTCAACAACCGCTATTACGCCGAAGTCAGCGGCGCGACGCGGAACAAGAAGGAGAAGGAATACCTGTCCGAGCGCTATCAATCGGCCAATTGGCTGGTCAAGGCGCTGCACCAGCGGGCGACCACGATCCTGAAAGTCTCGCGCGAAATCGTCCGCCAGCAGGATGGATTTCTGCGCCACGGCGTGCAGCACCTGAAGCCGCTGATCCTGCGCGACATCGCTTCCGCCATCGAGATGCACGAAAGCACCGTCAGCCGCGTTACCACCAACAAATACATCCTGACGCCGCGCGGAATTTACGAACTCAAATACTTCTTCACTTCGGCCATCGCGGCAGCCTCGGGCGAAGAGGCGCATTCGGCCGAAGCAGTCCGGTTCCGTATTCGCTCGTTGATCGAGGCGGAATCCGGCGAGATTCTATCCGATGACCGGATCGTGGAAATTTTAATGAAAGAAGGTATAGACATCGCCCGGCGGACGGTCGCCAAATACCGCGAAGCTATGAACATACCCTCGTCGGTCCGGCGCCGCCGCGAGAGGACCTTGCAACTGTGACACCAACAGACTAGCTAGCAAGCCAGCAATGCGAATTTCAGACCTGCTGACGCCGACATCGGTGACGACCCGTCTCAAGGCGGCGAATAAAAAGCAAGCCTTGCAGGATTTGGCCAAGCGCGCGGCGTCCGTGATCGGCGTCGGCGAACGGATTCTGTTCGAGACGCTGATGGAGCGCGAACGCCTCGGCTCGACCGGCATCGGCAACGGCGTCGCGGTGCCGCATGGCCGCCTGCCCGGCCTGTCGGCGCCGCGCGGGTTCTTCGCCCGGCTCGAGAAAGCGGTCGATTTCGAAGCGGTCGACAACCGTCCGGTTGATCTTATTTTCTTGCTGGTGACGCCCGAGGGCGCCAGCGGTGACCACCTGAAGGCGCTGGCGCTGGTTTCGCGGCTGCTGCGCGACCGCAAGACCTGCGAGAAACTGCGCGGCACCGACCGCGCCGACGCGCTTTACGCGCTACTCGTCGATCACGCCGCCAGTGACGCCGCCTAAGGCGCCACCGGCAATTTCGCTATTGCTGTCGAGTCAAACCGTTCAGTGAACGCTGAGCTGCTCGAGATCGTTCTGGCGGACCGTCGCCACGGCGATCTCCGGCGTGTTCAGCACCGCAACCGGGGTGCCGTCGGCCGCGTGGACCGCATAGGCCTTGTGCCCTTCGACGGTCACCGGACGGATGTAGGCGATGTCCTGGATTCCCCACAGGGCGAACTCTTTCGCCGAGATGTTCTTGAGCCGTGCGAGTTCGGGGTTATTCATGGTCATGTGCCTTTCCGTTGGTCGGGCTGCCCGAGCCGCGAATTTCGACACGTTTCACGCGTTGCTCTGCTGCGCGGCGCCCGAGATCGACATGCAGGAGGCCATTCTCGAGCCATGCGCCGGCGACCTCGATGCCGTCGGCGAGGACGAACGAGCGTTGAAACTGACGCGCGGCGATGCCGCGATGGAGATAGACCCGATCCTTGTCGTCGACCTGTTTGCCGCGGATGACCAGCTGGTTGTCCTCGATCTGCACCGTCAGGTCGTCCATGGTGAAGCCGGCAACGGCGAGCGTAATGCGCAGGGCGTTTTCGCCGCGCTGTTCGACATTGTAGGGCGGGTAGCCGTCGGCCGTTGCCTTGGTCACGCGGTCGAGCGCGCGTTCGAACTGATCGAACCCCAGCAATAGTGGTGAATTGAAAACCGACAGGCGCGCCATCCGGACCTCCTCGAGCGAGCTAAGTCCCTGTGCCGGACCCCATTCCGGGCATCCGTTGAAACCACCGGGCACGCCGTTTGGCCGCGCCCGTCGCGAAAATCATATGGGTTGGCGTGCCGGTCGGGTCAAGGCCAGGGCGGTGAACGTGGCTTGTGATGCGGCACCTCCAGTGCAGCCGCAAAAAGACGAAGGCCTAGCGTGGCATGCGCCGCGCTAGGCCTTCGATTGGTGGAGCCAAGGGGAATCGAACCCCTGACCTCTACAATGCCATTGTAGCGCTCTCCCAGCTGAGCTATGGCCCCGAAGCGACTGTCTTCCGCGGCGGGAACGCGGGAAATTTAACGCGACGAGCGGCGGCGGGAAAGGCCCGCCGGATCAGCGGTCGTCCTCCTCGTCGACGTTCTCGATGACCTCGGCCATGTCGTCCTCGTCCTCGCCGAGCTCCGAGGCGTCTTCGAGGACTTCCTGATCCTCTTCCTCGTCGTCGCCATCTTTCTTTTCCTCGTCGGCGCCTTTGCCACGGCCTTTGCCCTTGGCGGCTTTCGCGGCGGCCGGCTCCTCGGCCGCAGTCTCTTCCTCCGCCTCTTCACCGGCCGGGATCTCGGTCACGACCTCGCCCGCCTCGTCGGGCTCAGCCGCCAGATCGGCTTCGAGCTCCTCTTCGAGCGGCGCTGTTTCCTCGACCGCAACCGACGCCACCGCCCTCGACTTCCGGGTCTTAACCAAGACCTCGGCATCGAACGGCGCGCCGCATTTCGGACACATGATCGGATCGCGGCGCATGTCGTAATAACGCGTGCCACAATTCGGGCAGATCCGCTTCGTACCCCACTCGACCTTCGTCACGGTGCCTCCGCTACGTATGCGAACGCCAAATCCATTGTTCCGGGCCCTTTGCCACGACCGCGCGCCGCTGTCAAAAGCTAATTGGTGAGCGCCGCCGGACAGTCGCCGGAGCATCCGGCGCGGTCCGGTCGCACCCGCGACCGCCCTGTGCTAAAGACACCGCACCATCGAGGACACCGCATCCGTGACTGCGCTTTCATCTGGCTCGTCGCGTCCGCTTCGCGGCCGTTGCCGCGTGCCCGGCGACAAATCGATCTCGCACCGCGCGCTGATCCTCGGCGCGCTCGCCGTCGGTCGCACGCGCGTTCGCAATCTGCTCGAAGGCGAGGACGTGCTGCGCACCGCCGCGGCGCTGCGGGCGCTTGGTGCGCAGATCGAACGCGGCCGCGACGGCACGTGGACTATCCACGGCGTCGGCGTCGGCGGATTGGTCGAGCCGGACGGGGTGCTCGATCTCGGCAATTCAGGCACCGGCGCGCGGCTGCTGATGGGCGCGGTCGCGACGCATGCTTTCACCAGTTTTTTCACCGGCGACGAGTCCTTGTGCCGCCGGCCGATGGCGCGCGTTGTTGAGCCGCTGAGTCGGATCGGCGCGCGTTTCGTCGCCCGCGACGGCGGCCGGTTGCCTTTGGCCGTGGTGGGCGCGCCGTCGCCGATGCCGATCGCCTACACCGTGCCGGTGCCGTCGGCGCAGGTGAAATCGGCGGTGTTGCTGGCCGGCCTCAACGCACCGGGCGAAACCACGGTGATCGAGCCGGTGGCGACGCGTGATCACACCGAAAACATGTTGCGGCATTTTGGTGCCGCGATTGCGGTGACGGCAACCGAGACCGGCGGCAAACGGATCGTCCTGACCGGACAGCCGGAATTGACGCCGGCCGACCTGACGGTGCCGGGCGATCCGTCGTCGGCGGCGTTTCCGATTGTCGCCGCGCTGATCCGTCCCGGCTCGGCGATCACCATCGAAGGCGTCGGCATCAATCCGTTGCGCACCGGTCTCTATCAGACGCTCCGCGAGATGGGCGCGCGGCTGACGTTCGCCAAGGAGCGCATCACCGGCGGCGAGCGCGTCGCCGATGTCGCGATCAAGGCCGGCGACCTGCAGGGTGTCGATGTGCCTGCCGCGCGTGCGCCCAGCATGATCGACGAGTATCCGGTGCTGGCGGTCGCGGCATCCTTCGCCAAAGGCCGGACCGTGATGCGCGGCCTCGGCGAACTGCGCGTCAAGGAAAGCGATCGGCTGGCGGCGATTGCCGCCGGTCTCCGGAAATGCGGCGTCGACGCGAGGGTCGACGGCGATACGCTGACCGTCGAAGGTGACGGCACGCCGCCCAAGGGCGGCGCGCTGGTCGCGGCCCAGTTCGATCATCGCATCGCGATGGCGTTCCTCGTGCTGGGCGGCGCCGCGCGCAAGCCGGTGCGCATCGACGATGGCGCGACCATCGCCACCAGCTTTCCCGGCTTCGTCAAGCTGATGAACCGGCTCGGCGCGCGCATCGCCGAGGTCCGGCGGTGATCATCGCCGTCGACGGCCCGGCCGCCTCGGGCAAGGGCACGCTCGCGCGCCGTCTCGCGAAGCATTTCGGTCTCAATCATCTCGATACCGGCTCGCTTTACCGCGCCGTCGCCTTCCGTGCGTTGACCGCGGGCGCCGATCCGGCCGATCCCGATGCTGCCGTGGCCGCCGCCCGCCGGGTCGAAGCCGGTGACCTCGCCGATCCGCGGCTGCGCGAGGACAAGGTGGCCCAGGCGGCGTCGGTCGTGGCCGCCATCCCCGGCGTCCGGACGGTGCTGCTGGCCTTTCAGCGCGATTTTGCCCGGCGGGCGCCGGGCGCCGTGCTGGATGGCCGCGATATCGGTACCGTGGTCTGCCCGGATGCCGACGCCAAGATCTTCCTGACGGCCACGGTTGAGGCCAGAGCATCAAGGCGATTCAAAGAGTTGCAGGCTGGGGGCGGCCCCGCTATATACGAGCGCGTCCTGCAGGACATGATGCTTCGTGACGCGCGCGACCGGGAGCGCCGAACCGCCCCGTTGCAGCGCGCCGCTGACGCGTTCGAGCTCGATACCACCGCGCTCGATGCCGACGCCGCCTTTGCGGCCGCCCTCCGGTACATCGGGGGGCTCAAGCCGCGGCGTTAGGCTTGTCCTGCCGAGACGACGGGTTTACGCCGCCGCACCCGATCCTGCGGCGGCCGGCTGCGGTCCTCTCCCCGTGGGGCGGCGGTCTTGGTCACGGGGAAGTTCCGGAGTTCGTATGGCCGCTCGTCAATCCGCCGCTTCACAAGACAACAAAGGCAAGGAGAGCTTCGCGGCGCTCCTCGACGAAAGCCTCGGGGCCGCATCCGGCCTCGAAGGCACGGTGGTCAAAGGCCAGGTCGTCGCCATCGAAAACGACATGGTGCTGATCGACGTCGGCCTCAAATCCGAAGGTCGCGTGCCGTTGAAGGAGTTCGGCGCCGCCGGCCGCGCCTCCGAGATCAAGGCGGGCGACACGGTCGAAGTCTTCCTCGAGCGCATGGAAGGCAAGAACGGCGAGGCGCAGCTGTCGCGCGAGAAGGCGCGGCGCGAGGAAGCCTGGTCGCAACTCGAGAAGAACTTCCAGGCGAACGAGCGGGTTCAGGGCGTGATCTTCGGCCGCGTCAAAGGCGGCTTCACCGTCGATCTGTCGGGCGCCGTGGCCTTCCTGCCGGGCAGCCAGGTCGACATCCGGCCGGTGCGCGACATCACCCCGCTCCTGGGCTCGCCACAGCAATTCCAGATCCTCAAGATGGATCGCGCGCGCGGCAACATCGTCGTGTCGCGCCGCGCCGTACTCGAGGAGAGCCGCGCCGAGGCGCGCTCCGAACTCGTCGCTTCGCTCAAGGAAGGCCAGGTCCTCAGCGGCGTGGTCAAGAACATCACCGACTACGGCGCATTCGTCGATCTCGGCGGCGTCGATGGCCTACTGCACGTCACCGACATCGCCTGGCGGCGCATCAATCATCCATCCGAAGCGCTGCATATCGGCCAGACCGTGAAGGTCCAGGTCATCCGCTTCAATCCCGAAACCCAGCGCATTTCGCTCGGCATGAAACAGCTCGAGGCCGATCCGTGGGAAGGCGTCGAGCTCAAATATCCGGCCGCCGCCAAGTTCAAGGGCCGCGTCACCAACATCACCGACTACGGTGCGTTCGTCGAGCTCGAGCCCGGTGTCGAAGGTCTGGTCCACGTGTCGGAAATGAGCTGGACCAAGAAGAACGTGCATCCCGGCAAGATCGTCTCGACCAGCCAAGAGGTCGAGGTCATGGTGCTCGACGTCGATCCGCAGAAGCGCCGGATTTCGCTCGGCCTCAAGCAGTGCCTCGCCAATCCGTGGGAGAGCTTCAAGGAGAAATATCCGGTCGGCACCGATCTCGAGGGCGAGATCAAGAACATCACCGAGTTCGGCGTCTTCGTCGGCCTGTCCGGCGACATCGACGGTATGGTGCACCTCTCCGATCTCGACTGGCAGAAGGCGGGCGAAGAGGCGATCAAGGATTACAAGAAGGGCGACATGGCCCGGGTGCGCGTGCTCGACGTCGATGTCGAGAAGGAGCGCATCTCGCTCGGCATCAAGCAGCTGCAGGCCGAGCCGGCATCGCCCGCCGAAGCCGCCGGCGTCAAGAAAGGCGAGGTCATGACCTGCACGGTTTCGGCCGTCACCGACAGCGGCATCGAGGTGACGCTGGCCGGCGGTATGCAGGGCTTCATCCGCAAGGCCGAACTGTCGCGCGACCGCGCCGAGCAGCGTCCGGACCGCTTCGCCGTCGGCGAAAAAGTCGACGCCAAGCTGACCGGCGTCGACCGCAGCGGGCGCAAAGCGACGCTGTCGATCAAGGCGCGCGAGATCGACGAGGACAAACAGGCGATGGCGGAATACGGCTCGTCCGATTCCGGCGCCAGCCTCGGCGACATCCTCGGCGCGGCGCTCAACCGGAAGAACGAGAAGGACGACAAGTCCGGCGGCTGAAACCCGGCCGCCGGCCCGCGCCGCGTTTCTTGACGGCGCGGGTTGGATTTGGCAGGGTTTCCAATGCTTTAACGCGGCGGGGGGCCTGGGCTGCGCAATGACCAAATCCGAACTGATTCAGCGGCTGGCCGAGCGCAACCCGCATCTCTACCAGCGCGACGTCGAGCGCATCGTTTCCACGGTTTTCGACGAGATCGCGGCCGCCTTGTCGCGCGGCGACCGGGTCGAGTTGCGCGGTTTCGGCGCGTTTTCGGTCAAACGGCGCGGCGCGCGGATGGGCCGCAACCCGCGCACCGGCGAAAGCGTCCAGGTCGGCGAAAAGCACATTCCGTTTTTCAAGACCGGCAAGGAGCTGCGCGAGCGGCTCAACGAGCGGCCTTGAGCGGACACGCAGCCCGGTTGCACGGGGTTGCCCCATTGCGTTTTGGCAGCTTGGCGACAAGCGCCAAGTCACGGGCAGCCGCACGCGCGGCCGAGTAACGAATGAAACTGTTTCACTGGTTGGTGACGGCGCCGCTGGCGCTGGTCCTGGTCGTGTTCGCGATCTCGAACCGGGCGCGCGTCAGCGTCACGCTTTGGCCGTTCCCGTTCGAGATCGAAACGCAGCTCTTCCTTGTCATCCTGCTATCGCTGCTCGCCGGCTTGCTGCTCGGTATGCTGCTCGCCTGGCTAAGCGGCAGCGCCGCGCGGCGAGAATCGCGCGCCCGCGCCAAGCGGATCGCCGCGCTTGAACGCGAGATTGACGGCCTACGCGCCAACCGGCCGGCCGGTCCGCCGCCGCGTGCGCTACCGGGCGCGAACGACTAAATAGCCGCCGGCGCAGCTGGCAGCCGGAAAATGCACTCGCGCCCTAAGGCGTGAATCCCGTATATCGAGCCTGTTATGAGCGACAAGCCCGCCAATCCGATCCTCTGCGCCATCGATCTGGCCGATCCGGCCAAGGCCAAGAACCTCGTGCGCGAGCTCAAGGGCGCCGTCGGCGGGATTAAGCTCGGCCTGGAATTCTTCACCGCCAACGGGCCGCGCGCCGTACGTGACGTAGCGCAAGGCCTGCCGCTGTTCCTCGACCTCAAGCTGCATGACATCCCCAACACCGTGTCGGGCGCGGTGAAGGCGGCAGCCTCACTCGAGCCCACGTTCCTCACCGTCCATTGCGGCGGCGGCCGCGCCATGATGCAGGTGGCGGTCGAGGCAGCGAAGCAGGCGGCGCGCAAAACGCGCATGAGACTCTTGGGTATCACGGTCCTGACGAGCCTCGACGAACGCGACCTCGAAGCGGTCGGCCAGAAGGGTCCGACCGGCGAACAGGTGAGGCGTCTGGCCCTTCTCGCCAAGGACAGCGGCCTCGACGGCATCGTCTGCTCGCCGCACGAGGTCGCCGAATTGCGCCAACTCGTCGGCCCCGATTTCCTGCTAGTGGTGCCGGGCATCCGCGTCGGTTCGCTCGGCCACGGCGATCAAAAGCGCGTCATGGGTCCGCGCGACGCTGTGCAGGCCGGCGCCGATTATCTCGTCATCGGCCGGCCGATCACCGGCTCGCCTAGCCCGCCGGCGGCCGCGCGCGCCATGCTGGCGGAAATCCGCAAGCCGTGAGCGTCGCCGCCAAGATCTGCGGCCTGTCGACGCCCGAGACGGTTGCCGCCGCGATCGCCGGCGGCGCGCGCTCCGTCGGCTTCGTGTTCTTTCCGCCGAGCCCGCGCAATCTGTCGCCGGCGCAGGCGGCCCCGCTGATCCGCGCCGTGCCTGCCGGCGTGACGCGTGTCGGCGTCTTCGTCGATCCCGACGACGATCTGTTGAAGCGCGTGCTGGCGGCGGCGCCGCTTGACCTCATTCAGTTGCACGGTGACGAAACACCGGAACGCGTCGCCCAGGTCAAACAGCGCTTCGGCAAAAGAACGATGAAAGCGATCAAGGTCGCCGGCGACGACGATCTTGCCGCCGCGCCGCGCTACTACAAAGTCGCCGATTGGCTGATGTTCGACGCGCGGCCGCCCAAAACCGCGACCCGGCCGGGCGGCAACGCGCTCGCCTTCGATTGGGAATTGCTCAGCGCGCGGCAGTGGCCGCTGCCATGGATGCTGTCGGGCGGTTTGACGCCCGAGAATGTCGCCGAGGCGGTGCGCATCGCGCGCGCCACTGCGGTCGACGTATCGTCGGGTGTCGAAAGCACGCCGGGTGTCAAGGACGTCACCAAAATTCGCGCCTTCCTGGGGGCGGTCGCCGCCCTCTAAAGCGCGAAATGAGCCTTTGAGACTCAAGGGTTTAAGGGTAAAACTCGGGCTCTCCAGGCGACCCCAGGCGACTTTTTCGAGATGGCTGGTCCCAACACTTTTCGCGGCGGGCCCGACGACCGCGGCTTGTTCGGCATTCACGGCGGACGCTTCGTCGCCGAGACGCTGATGCCGCTCGTCCTCGAAGTCGAGCGCGCCTACGAAGCGGCCAAACGCGACCCGAGCTTCGCCGCCGAGCTGCGCTATTACCTCGAGCATTATGTCGGCCGGCCGTCGCCGCTTTATTTCGCCGAACGGCTGACGCGTCATTGCAAAGGCGCGAAGATTTATCTGAAGCGCGAGGATCTGAACCACACCGGCGCGCACAAGGTGAACAACACGCTCGGCCAGATTCTTCTGGCGCGCCGCATGGGCAAGCGCCGCATCATCGCCGAGACCGGCGCCGGCCAGCACGGCGTGGCCACCGCCACCGTTTGCGCGCTGTTCGACCTGCCGTGCGTCGTCTACATGGGCGCGACCGACATCGAGCGCCAGAAGCCCAACGTCTTCCGCATGAAGCTTTTGGGCGCCGAGGTGCGGCCGGTCACGTCGGGCACCGCGACGCTCAAGGACGCGATGAACGAGGCGCTGCGCGACTGGGTCGCCAATGTCGACGACACCTACTACCTCATCGGCACGGTCGCCGGGCCGCATCCCTATCCGGCGATGGTGCGCGACTTCCAGACCGTGATCGGCGACGAAGTCCGCGTCCAGATGATGCGGGCGGAAGACCGGCTGCCCGATACGCTGGTCGCCTGCGTCGGCGGCGGCTCGAACGCGATGGGCCTGTTCCATCCGTTTCTCGACGATCCTGACGTCGCGATGATCGGCGTCGAGGCCGCCGGCGAAGGTCTATCGACCGGCCGGCACGCCGCGTCGCTCAACGGCGGCGCGCCCGGCGTGCTGCACGGCAACCGCAGTTATTATTTGCAGGACGCGGACGGTCAGATTCTCGACACCCATTCGATTTCGGCCGGCCTCGATTATCCCGGCGTCGGGCCGGAGCACGCCTGGCTGTTCGAACAGAAGCGCGTCGAATACGTCACCGTGACCGATCGCGAAGCGCTGACCGCCTTCCAACTGCTGACGCGGCTCGAAGGCATCATCCCGGCGCTCGAATCGGCGCACGCCGTGGCCGCAGCAACAAAACTTGCGCCCGATCTGCCGCGCGACCATCTGTTGGTGATCAACCTGTCGGGCCGCGGCGACAAGGATGTCAACACCGTCGCGGCGACGCTCGGAGCAAAGCTGTGAGCCGCATCGCCGCACGCTTTGCGCAGCTCCACGCCGAAGGCCGCGCCGGTCTCGTGACCTATCTCACCTGCGGCGATCCCGACCGCGCCACTTTCGAGAAGCTTCTGGCGCGGCTCCCCAAGGCCGGCGCCGATCTGATCGAGATCGGCATGCCGTTCTCCGATCCGATGGCCGACGGCCCATCGATCCAGGCGGCGAGCCTGCGCGCGCTCAAGGCCGGCATGAGCCTCGCCAAGACGCTCGACGTGCTGCGCCGCTTCCGCAAGGCCGAGAACGACACGCCGGCAATCCTGATGGGTTATTACAACCCGATCTATCACTACGGCGTGCCGCGGTTCCTGAAGGACGCCAAGGCGGCGGGCTGCGACGGCTTGATCGTCGTCGATCTACCGCCCGAGCACGACGACGAGCTGTGCCTGGCGGCGCGCGCCGTCGGCATCGATTTCATCCGCCTGGCGACGCCGACCAGCAACGACAAACGCCTGCCGACGATCCTCAATAATGCCGGCGGCTTTCTCTATTACGTCGCGATCGCCGGCATCACCGGTACCAAGTCGGCGCGGACCGACATCGTCGCCGCTGCGATCGCGCGGCTCCGGCGGCACACCCGCATGCCGATTGCCGTCGGTTTCGGCATCCGCACGCCGGCCCAGGCAGCCGAAGTCGCGCGCGTCGCCGATGCCGCGGTCGTCGGCTCGGCGCTGGTCGACCGGCTGGCGAAGAACCTCGACAAGCGCGGCAAGGCCAAGGCGGGCCTGGTGCCGGCCGTGCTCAAGGACGTCAGCGCGCTCGCGCGGGGCGTGCGCAAGGCGCGGCCGCGTCAGCCGGCCCGGGCAGCACAATGAACTGGCTCACCAATTTCGTCCTGCCCAAGATTCGGGCGGTCGTCGCCAAGAAGGAGGTGCCGGACAACCTCTGGCACAAATGCCCGGGCTGCGGACAGATGCTGTTCCACCGCGAGCTCGAGGCCAATCTCCATGTCTGCGCCGCCTGCGGCCACCATCTGCGCCTGACGCCTGATAAAAGGCTGGCGATGTTGTTCGACGACGGCAAATACACGCTCATCGAATTACCCAAGACGCTCGCCGACCCACTCAAGTTCCGCGATCGCAAGCGCTATTCCGAACGGCTCAAAGAGGCGCAAGGCACCAAGGGCGCGACACGCGATGCCGCCTTGGTGGCACACGGCACCATCGGCGGCGCCGCTGCCGTGGTCTGCGTCTTCGATTTCGGCTTCATGGGCGGCTCGATGGGCATTGCCGTCGGTGAAGCCCTGCTGTCGGCGGCGCGTCTTGCCGTTCTGCAGGAGGCGGCACTGATCGTCATCCCGTCATCCGGCGGCGCGCGCATGCAGGAAGGCATTCTGTCGCTGATGCAGATGCCGCGCACGACGCTCGCGGTCGAGATGGTCAAGGAAACCGGTCGGCCTTACATCGTCCTGCTGGCCGATCCGACCACCGGCGGCGTTTCGGCGTCGTTCGCCATGCTCGGCGACGTCACCTTGGCCGAGCCGGGCGCGGTAATCGGCTTTGCCGGCGCGCGGGTGATCGAAGAGACGATTCGCGAAAAGTTGCCGGACGGTTTCCAGCGTTCGGAATACCTGCTTGAGCACGGCATGGTCGACATCGTGGTCCACCGCCGCGACCTCAAAGCGACGCTTGATCGCATGCTCGGTCTGCTTTTCCGCAAAGGACCGCCGGCGATCGCGGCGCCGGTGACGCCGGAACGCAGATGGGATCGCGCCTAGCCGCGCGCCGGGCGCCGAGCGACCGCATTCTCGAGCGTCTGCTGACGCTCCACCCCAAGCTTATCGACCTGTCGCTCGACCGTGTCCTGCGGCTGCTGAAGGCGCTGGGCGATCCGCAGGACGAGCTGCCGCCGGTGATCCACGTCGCCGGCACCAACGGCAAGGGCTCGACGGTCGCCTTCCTGCGCGCCTTTCTCGAGGCCGCCGGCAAACGCGTCCATGTCTATACCTCGCCGCATCTCGTTCGCTTCCACGAGCGCATCCGGCTTGCCGGCAAGGTCATTTCGGAGAAGATGCTTGGCGCATTGCTGGCCGAATGCGAGCGCGCCAACGCCGGCCAGCCGATCACCTTCTTCGAGATCACCACGGCGGCCGCCTTCCTGGCGTTCGCGCGCGAGACCGCGGACATCGCGCTGATCGAGGTCGGTCTCGGCGGCCGCTTCGACGCCACCAATGTCATGCTTAAGCCGGCCGTCGCGGTGCTAACGCCGGTGTCGCTCGACCATCAGCACTTCCTCGGCGAGACCGTCGCCGCCATCGCCTTCGAGAAGGCCGGCATCCTCAAGCCGGGCATGCCCGTTGTCGTCGGACCGCAAAAACCCGAGGCGGCGGCGGTAATCGCCGGCCGCGCCGCCGAGCTGCGCGCGCCGCTCTTCCGGCACGGGCGCGACTGGTCGGTCGGCCAGGCGGAAGGCGGCGGCCTGATCTATCGCGGCCGCACGACGCTCAACCTGCCGCCGCCGGGGCTGGCCGGCGCGCATCAGTACGACAATGCCGGCGCCGCGCTGGCCGCACTCGAATGTCTGCCGGGCTTCGCGCTCGAAACGGCGACGCTGGCGCGCGGCATGGTCAAGGTGGAATGGCCGGCGCGCTTGCAAAAGCTGCGGCGCGGTCCGTTGGTCAAGGCATTGCCGAAGGATGCCGAGCTCTGGCTCGACGGCGCCCACAACGCCGCGGGCGGCGAGGTCTTGGCGCGGTTCGTCGCCGGCTGGCGCCGGCCGACCGGTTTGGTGTTCGGCATGATCAAGACGCACGACCCGCTCGCTTTCCTGAAGCCGCTGGCGCCTTACGTGAAACGGTTGAGCGCGGTGGCAATACCGGACGAAGCCAACACGCTAAGCGCCGAGGAAAGCGCGGCAGCGGCGCGACAGGTCGGCATCGACGCCAAGCCGGCGAAAACGCTGCGCGACGCCGTCGCCGCGGCGAGCGCGCCGGGCGCGCGCACCTTGATCTGCGGTTCGCTTTATTTGGCGGGAAAAGTTTTGGCCGCCAACGGCTAGCGGCCTAAAGGACCGACTGCACCCACTCGACGAGCTTGGACTTGGGCAGCGCCCCGATCTTGGTCGCCGCGACTTGGCCGTTCTTGAACAGCATCAGCGTCGGAATGCCGTGCACGCCGTATTTGCTCGGCGTCTGGGGATTCTCGTCGATGTTGAGTTTGGCGACCGTCACCTTGCCGCCCATCTCGGCGGCGATGTCGTCGAGAAACGGCGCGATCATCTTGCATGGACCGCACCATTCGGCCCAGAAATCGACCAGCACCGGGCCCGGCGCCTTGAGCACATCGGCGTCGAACGACGAGTCGGTCACCTTATTCGGTTTCATGCTTCACTTGCTCCACGAGCCATCGGAGGCCGCAGCTTAGGCGAGCGCCGGAAACAGGGTCAAGCGAGGCTCCCGCGCGATGGCCGCATGGCTCGGCCCTTGAAATCCCGCTTCAGGCCCCGCGCCCGTCCAGCGATGCCGCGGAAATCCACATCAGTTTCGGTCCTTCGGTCCACAGCAGCGCGCAGCGCACGTTCTTGCCCGGATAAACGTGCGCCAGCGCCACGCGGTAGGCGGCGAGCTGATCGAGATACGACTCGGGCACATCGGCTTCGGTCGGCGGCACCGGCCGCATCGTCTTGTAATCGACAATGGCCACGTCGGTATCGGTCACCAGCAGGCGATCGATACGGCCCGACACGGCGCGATCACCCACGAGACCGACAATGGGCACTTCGGCTTCGGAACCGGGCCCGAACAGATCGGCCCATTCCGGCGCGGCGAGGACGGCCAGCGTTTCGGCGGCGATGCTCGCTTGTTCGGCCGGCGCCAAGCCGAGCACCGGCCGCGCGAGAAAGCGCTTGGCGGCCGCCGCGCGCTGATCCGGCGCAACACGCGGCAGGCTTTGCAGCAAGCGATGGACGATCAGGCCTTTGCGGAAGATGTGGCCGTCGTCGGCGCCCAAGGGCGAACGGGTTGGCGGCTCGGCGCGCGAGGACCGCGACGGTTGCAGCGGCTTGGGCGGCGCCGGCTCGGGCGGCGGCGGCGCGGTCGCCCAAGATGGCAAGATTTCCGCCGCCAGGGCAACAACACGGCGCACGGTTGGCGTTTCGCGTGCAGCGCGCTGCTGCGTGACCAAGCGCAAACCCTCGCCGCTCCAACCCTCCGCGCCAATGAGCTTGGTCGCGTCAAAGTTAAACCCTTCGCCGCCGGCAGCCTTGAGGCCGGCATGCACGAACGGATACCAGGCCGCGTCAGACGATTTGCGCTGGCCGGCCCAGCCGCAGACATAAAGCCGATCCGCCGCCCGCGTCAGCGCGACATACAGCAACCGGCGGTATTCCTCGTCGCGGCGCTGGTCCGCCAGCGCGACGGCATCGCGCGCCGCCGCCGCATCGCCATCGGCGCGCCACAGCGGCAAGCCATCGTCGGTCCAGACGATGTCCGGCGACTGGGTCGGCACCGCCAGCGTGTCGGGCAGGAACACGATCGGCGCCTGCAAGCCCTTGGCGCCGTGCACGGTGATGACGCGCAGCTCGTCGCGCCCGGCCTCGTTGTTGAGGTCGCGCTTGATTTCGAGCTCGCCGAGCACGAGCCAATGCAGGAATCCTTGCAGCGACGGGCCATGATCGCGCTCGAAAGCGAGCGCCGCCGCCAGCAATTCGTCGAGCGGATCGTTCGCTTCGGCGCCGAGCCGTCCAAGAATCTTGCGCCGGCCGCCGCGCGCGCCCAGCACCTCGGCGAACAATTCGAACGGCGGAATGAAGTCGGCGCCCGCCAGCAGCGCCGCCAGCTCGTCGGCGGCGAAGCGGAACGTCGGGTGGTCGCCGGCGCGCCGCCGCAGCTCGTCCCACAGGCTGCCGGCGCGCGGCTGGGCGAGGTCGTACAGCTGTTGTTCATCGAAGCCGTAAAGCGGGCTTTTGAGCACCGTCGCGAGGGTCAGATCGTCCGCCGGCAGCAACAGGAATTGCGCCAACGCCACCAGATCCTGCACTGCCAGCTGATCGGCCAGCACCATACGATCGACGCCGGCGACCGGCACATCGCGCTCCTTCAGCGCGCGGACCAGCGCGCCGACGAATGGATTGCGCCGCCGCACCAGCACCAGGATGTCGCCGGCATGGATCGGCCGGCCGCTTGATTCGAGACGCTCGCCGGTGTCGATCCAGCGCTTGACCGTGGCGGCGATTGCCTCGGCCAGCCGGGCGCGCGGCAGCTTGAGCCGCGCCTGACTCAACGGGGCGTCCCATGGCGGCGGCGGCTCGCCCGGCTCGGGTCCAACCGGCGGCCAGAGCTCGACCACGCCGGCGCCGAGGCGGTGGGCTTCGTGCCGGACGACCTCGCCAGCGATCACGACGCCGGCAGCGGCACGTGGATCGGCGAACACGGCGTCGACCGTCCGCAACACGGCGGCGACCGACCGATACGACAATTCAAGCGTCAGCGGCTGCCAGTTTTGCCGCGCGGCGTCGACGCGCACGCGAAAATGTTCCTGCATCGCGACGAACTTGGCGGGATCGGCGCGCTGGAAGCTGAAAATCGACTGCTTCGGATCGCCGACCGCAAACACCGTGCGCACGCGATCGCGCGCACCTTCGCCGACGAAGAATTCCTCGGCCAGCGCCGCCACGACTTCCCACTGGTCCGGATTCGTGTCCTGCGCTTCGTCGATCAGGATGTGATCGATGCCGCCGTCGAGCTTGAACAGTACCCATGGCGCGACGCCGGGTCGCTGCAGCAGGTCTTTCGCCTTCAGCACCAGATCGTCGAAATCGAGCAGCGCGCGGGCAGCCTTGTCGGCGGCATAGGCGTCGAGCACCGCGCCGGCCAACCGCAGCAACGCGGTGGTCGAGGCGACGAGCCGCGCCGCATCGCGCCGCGTCCGCACCGCCTCCAGCCGTTCGGCCTCGGTCTCGAGCACCGCGGCGATGGACGGATCGACGGCCAGCGCCGCCTTGGTTGCCAACCGAACTCTGCGGCCACCTTCCTGGGTAAAAAAGGTGTCGCAGTAATCGTCGAAACCGCGAACCCGACCGCCAACGCGGCCGAGCCAACGGCCGATGGCGCGGCTCGCCTTCGCATCCGTCGACGAGCCGCTTTGACCGAGCACGCGCGCCGCGCGCTTGAGCGCATCGCCAGCGAAGGCATCGCCCTTGCCGGCCTGTCGGACGATCGAGTCCGCTGTCTCGCGCGGTTGCAAACCCAAGAACGCGCGCAGCCGCGTCTCGAATTGCACATCGCCGGCCGCGCGCACGGCGGCGACGCGCTCGCGCTCGTCGGCGAGCATCTCGATGAGCTCGATGAAACGGCCTTCGCCGATCAGTTGCGTCACCGCATCGAGCGCGGCACCGAGGACCTTCGGCTTCCCGTCGCGCGCGCGGTCGAGCACATGGGCGACGGCGCGTTCCAGCGCTTCGGCGGTGCTGCGTTCCTCCATCACCTGGAAGTGCGGCGGGATCCCGGCTTCAAGCGGAAAGCGCCGCAGTAGCGACTGGCAGAAGGCGTGGATGGTTTCGATGCGCATGCCGCCGGGTGCGTCGAGCACGCGTGCGAACAGCTGCCGCGCCCGGTCGAGTTGGTCGACGTCGACATCGCCGTCGACCAGACCCTTGAGTTTCTTGCGCAAGTCCACATCGGACATCGTCGCCCAGGCGCTGAGCTCGGTGCCGACGCGGATCGCCATTTCGGCCGCTGCCGTCTTGGTGAAGGTGAGGCAAAGGATGCGGGCCGGCTCGTTGCCGGCGAGCAGCAGCGCCAGCACCCGGTCGGTCAACACCTTGGTCTTGCCGGTGCCGGCCGAAGCTGCGACCCAGACGGACGCGGCCGGATCGGTGGCGCGGCGTTGCAGGACTTCCGGATCGGTTCTCGGCCGCGCGCTCATTCGTCGTCGTCGCCGCCGGGCAGCCATTCCTTGACCCGGGCAAGATGCGTGTAATCCGAATAACGCGGCCGTTTGTCCGGCTGCGGCCAAGCGCGATAGGGGGTCGCCGGATCGTCGAAGGCAGCGATCAGCCGTTCGAGACCTTGCCGGGCATTTTCGACCAGCGCGTTGACGGCGGTGACACCGTCGCCATCGACGCGTTCGACGCCCGGCGGATCGCCGCCCGACAATCGCCAGTGAATCAAGGCCGCGACCGCATCCGGCGGAACACCCGGGAAGCCGCCAGCCGCCGCGATCATCGCTTCGAGCGCGAGCTGCGGCGCATAGCCGGCCTTGACCTCGCCGACGTGCGGCAAGACCCCGGTCTTGTAATCGAGAATAGCAAGACTGCCGTCGGCATATCGATCGATGCGGTCGGCCTTTCCCGACAGCGTGAACGGACCGTGCTTGGCTGGCAGCGAAAGCGTGCCGCCGATCTCGCCGAAGCTTTGTGCGATCAGCGCGCGGCGTTCGCGTTCGGCTTCGACCACCCAGCCGGCGATGCGCTCGAACCGCGGCCACCAGAAGGCGTGCACGTTGGGACGCTGCAATGCCTCGCCGAAGCACTCGTGGCCGATCGCCAGCAGCTTGTCCTCGGCATCGTCAGGCAGCGCATCGGGAAAAGCCTGCAAGAACCTGTGCAGCGCCGCGTGGACGAAAATGCCGCGGTCGGCCGCGCCGGGATCGGCGTCGATCGGCTCGAACGCCCGGAGGCGCAGCACGTGCTTGGCATAGATGGCATAGGGATCGCGCAGCCAGGTCTCGATTTCGGTGACCGAAAGCTGGCGCGGCCGGGCTTTGACCGGCGGTCGCGGCTCCGGCGGATCGACGCGCCGCGCGGGACCTGGATCGTCGAGCCGGGCCTGCCAGGCAAGCGGTGCGCTGTCATCGAGCTTGGCGTCGAGACCGGCAGCGCGCAGCGCGGTTTCGAGCCGCAGCAGCCAGCGCGACGGCACGGTCGGATTGCCTTCGACGCGCGCCGCACGCGTCAGCACAACGCTGCGGGCGCCGAGACATTGGACGAAATCGTGCGCGGCGCGCCCGGCGCGCAGCTCGGGCGGCGGCAGGCCGAAGTCGCGCCGCATCGGCCGCGACAGCCACGGATCGCTGTCGGTCCGTGCCGGCCAGATGCCTTCGTTGAGGCCGCCGAGAATCACCAGGTCGGCCTGCTGCAAGCGTGCCTCGAGCAAGCCCCAGATGAACAGCCGTGGATGCCGGCCATAGGCGGGCCGCACCACCGGCACGGCGATCAGCGCCTCGAACAGCGCCGGATAATCGGCGCCCGCGAGCTTGGGAAAACCACGCGCGGCGCCGAGCAGCTCGCTGAGCCAGACCGCGGCCGCCTCGCCGGCTTCCTCGCGCCACAGCCGGCGATCGCCGCTTTCGGTATCGCTCGCCGCCAGCGCTTCGGCCGCGCGGATATGGACCTGCACCAACGTTTCGAGTTCGATTGCGTCGGCAGCCAGTGCCTCGACCAGCGGCGCCAGCGCCCGGCCGATACGGTGCACATGATCGACCAAGGCGCGTTCGCCGATCGCGTCGCATAGTCCATCGATGCCCGGACCCGGACGCGGTCCCCGCAAGGCAGCGACTTCGAGCCGGCGCGCCAGATCGCGGAACACAGCCGGCGCCAGACCGCATGCTGCCAGCGGATGCTTGAGCAGCGCCAACAACGGCAACGGTGCGAATTCCTCGGCGATGCAGGACAGCAACAGGCGAAGAAACACGCCAGGCGGAGTCTTGGTCAGCGGCGTGCCCGCCGAATCATCGACTTCGATGTTCCAACGGCGCAATTCGGCGGCGACGCGGCGCGCCAGATCGCGATCCGGTGTCACCAGGGCTGCGGTCGCGCTCGACTCCTCGAGCTGACGTCGCATCAGCAACGCGATTGTCGTCGCCTCTTCCTGTGGACCCGGGCAATCGACACGCGTCAAACCGGCGACGACATCTGCCGATCGCTTGCCGATGGTCGCCCAGCGATGGCTGCGCGACGCCGGCGCCAGTGCGGCGCGCACCAGCGCGGCGCGCGCCGCGTTGCTATCGCCGTTCGTCGGCGACGGCCAAGCGGCGACTTGCCCCGGAAGCATTTCGAGACGCGCCAGAAGCCGCGCCAACAAATATTGCGGATGCGCCGGGTCGGCGGCGATAGCCTCCCACTCGGCGGTCTCGGCGGTGCGGTCGAGACCGGGCAGCACGACGATGCCCGTCGGCAAGCGCGCCACCGCGACGACGAGCGCCGCGACCGCCGGCACGCCGCCGGTGATACCGGCGGCGATCACCGGGTCGGCGGGCGGTTGCCGGCGCCAGGCTTCGGCTTGGCGCTCGAGCACGCGATTGCGCCGCTCGGCCGCGTCGAGACAGCCGATCTCCGCCAGCGCCTTTGGCCAATGGTCGGCGACGATCGCGAGGAACTTGACGATTTGTTGCCAATGCGCGGCGTGCTGCGCCGGCACCAGACGATCGAGATTGGCAAGCGTGCACCCCTCGGCCGCGACCTCGTCGACAAAGCGCGCCAACTCGGCCGCCAGCGGCGCCGCTTGCGCCGCGCGTGTCGGACCGGCGCCGGCCGGCGTCTGGCCCCAACCGAGAACGAGGCGCGTCAGCATCAACCGGCGGGTGAGATCGGGCACCGCCGGCGGAAGATCGATCGCCTCGTCGCCGGTGCCTTCGTCGGCCAGGATCGCGAGCTCCTCGGCGTCGACGTCGCCGACCGGCACGAAACGCGGCAAGAGCAACGGCCGGCCGTTGCCTTGGCGCAGAAAGGCTTCCGCCAACGACCGCGCGGCGCGGCGTGTCGGCAGCAGCACGGTCATACGTGCGAGCGCCAGGGGCTCGCCGCGGGTGCGCGCCAGCAACCCCGTCGCCAGCGCGTCCAGAAACGGCACGCCGGCGTCGATCGAGAACACCGCGCCCATGCGATTAGCGTTCGTGCCCGTTCAGGTGAACGCGGGCATCGGCCAAGGCCAGGCCCTGTTGCGTGCCGACGTGATACCACTCGCCGTCGTGCACCAGGCCGTGCAAGCGACCGTTGCCGATCGCCCGATCCCACAGCCGGTTGATCGAAAAGGCGCCGACGGGCGCGCCGTCAAACAGCCGGCGGTGCACGATCTCGATGCCGGCGAAAACGAACGGCACGATTTCGGTCTCGCGGCGACGGCGTACCATGCCGGCCGGATCGACCATGAAATCGCCGGGCCCGTCGTAGCCGGCCGCGCGCGCCGTCGGCTGCATCAGCAACAGCGCGTCGTCGCGCACCGGATCGAACCCGGACGCGAGCTGGCGCAATGCCATCGTCGCGCCGTCGACCCAGAAAACATCGGCATTGAGGACGTAGAAGATTTCGCCCAGCAGCGGCAGCGCCTTGACCACGCCGCCGCCGGTTTCAAGCGCCTCGGCCTCGCGCGAGAATTCGATTTCGATATCGCGCCGCGATGCCAGATGCGCGGCGATGGCATCGCCCATGTAATGGAGATTGACGACAGCGCGTTTGACGCCAGCGGCGGCGAGTCGATCGAGCACGTGATCGATCAGCGGACGACCCTCGACCCGGATCAGCGGCTTGGGCGTCTGTTCGGTGAGCGCGCCCATCCGCTTGCCGCGCCCGGCGGCCAGCACGATGGCGCTGTCGGGAACACTTACGCGGCGGGGCGGCATGGCGGAATTTTGCGGCTGACCTCGGGAATATGGCGCGCGAACCATGCGGCCACCGGCGCCAGCGCCGGATGCTTCAGGCCTTGTTGGAGGATCCGCCAGACGCGCGGAATATGCGCGAGATATTGCGGTTTGCCGTCGCGCACGCACAGCCGCGTGAAGATGCCGACGATCTTGGCGCTACGCTGCGCGCCGAGGATTGCGTAGGACGCGTCGAACGCGGCGCGGTCGATCTCGGTAAAAGCGTCGAGGTAGCGCTGCTTCATGCGCGCGGCGAGCTCGGCAGCCACGTCGCGGCGCGCGTCCTCGAGCAACGAGACCAGGTCGTAGCTCGGCGGCCCGATCACCGCATCCTGGAAATCGATCACGCCGCATTCGAGCAGGCCATCGCGGTTGCGCACGCGCATCAGATTGTCGACATGAAAGTCGCGCAATACCAGCGTCGCCGGCAATTTGTGCGCCGCCGGCAGTGCCGCCTGCCAGAGCGCCAGATATTCCGCGCGCAACGCCGGATCGACGGGTCCGCCGGCGATGGCCGGCCAATACCAATCGACCAACAGCGCTGCTTCGTCGAGCAGCCGTTGATCGTCGTACGGCGCGAGGAACTTCGCCTCTTTCATTTTCTTGGCGGTGAACCGCTGCCGCAGCGCGATCAGCACGTCGATCGCGAGGCTATAAAGCGACTCTTCGGATTCGCCGCTCGCCAGCAGCCGCGTATAGGTGTCGTCGCCCAGATCCTCGATCAGCAGCAGACCGTTCTTGGCGTCCTGGCCGTAGATCGCCGGCACGCCGAAACCCAGGCGACGCAGCAGCCGCGCCACCGCCAGATAGGGCCGGACGTTTTCCTGCGGCGGCGGCGCATCCATCAGCATCGCGGTGCGCTTGTCGGAACCATGGAGCCGGACATAGCGCCGGAACGAGGCGTCGCCCGGGAGTGGCACATGCTTGGCGTCGCCCCAGCCCGCCTGGTCAAGAAACCGTTCGATCAGCAACGCGCGTTCAACCACCGGACAACTCCTCGATTCGATCGCGCCAGGATGCCGATGGTTCGACCGTCAGACGGCGCGATTCGGGTGTCGGACCGGCGGCAAAAGTGAGCGCCAGGCGCTCGGCCGGGAGCAGCTTCCCCAGGCGTTCGGGCCATTCGATCAGGCTGATATCGTCGGCGAGCGCCTCTTCGTAGCCGAGCTCGCGCGCCTCGTCTGCACCGTTGAGGCGAAACAGGTCGAAATGCCAGATCGCCGGCGCCGAGTCGCCGCCGTCATAAATCTCGACCAGCGTGAAAGTCGGGCTCGGCACTTCGAGCGATTCGCCAAGCCGCGCGCGGATGAAGGCGCGGGCGAAGGTCGTCTTGCCACTGCCCAGTTCGCCGTGGAGCGCGATCACGTCGCCCCGCCGCGCCAGGCGCGCGAGACGCGCGGCGAACCGGCCGGTCGCGGCCTCGTTGACCAAGGCAAGAACAAGCGCAGCACCTCCACCCACTTCGTTGTTTTAGGCTGCGGCTTTCCAAGCCGCAACCGCGGGGTTGCGCCGTTCGCCGCGCGCCTGCATGGTACGCGCGATGACGGAAACCGCAACGGATGTCGCGATCGTCGGCGCGGGGCCGGTCGGGCTTTTCGCGGTGTTCGAATGCGGCATGCTGAAAATGCGCTGCTGCGTCATCGATGCCCTCGAAGCGCCCGGCGGCCAGTGCGCCGCGCTTTATCCCGAAAAGCCGATTTACGACATTCCCGGCTATCCGCGCATCGCGGCGCAGGAACTCGTGCACAAGCTGGTCGAACAGGCAGCGCCGTTCGCGCCCGCATATCGACTGGGTCAGCCGGTGACCGCGCTGACGCCGCACAATAGCGGCTTCGCCCTACGTATGGCGGACGGCGCGAGCGTCACGGCACGGGCGGTGATCGTCGCCGCCGGCGCCGGCGCCTTCGGCCCCAACCGGCCGCCGCTCGCCGGCATCGAGCGCTATGAAGGCAAGAGCGTGTTCTACCTGGTGAGCCGGCGCGAGAGCTTCCGCGGCAAGCGTGTCGTCATCGCCGGCGGCGGCGATTCGGCGATCGATTGGGCGCTGTCGCTGGCTGAGATCGCCGCCAGGGTGATGGTGGTTCATCGCCGCGCCAAATTCCGCGCCGCACCCGAAAGCGTCGCGCGGCTCGAAGCCCTCGCCAAGGAGGGCGCGATCGAGCTGGTGACGCCGTGCCAGCTCCAGGCGCTCGACGGCGCCGATGGTCAATTACGCGCCGTGATCGTTGCCGATCTCGATGGCAAGGAACGAACTCTGCCGGCCGATGTGCTGCTGCCGTTTTTCGGTCTCGCCACCGACCTTGGACCGATCGCGCAATGGGGGCTGGCGCTCGAACGCCATCACCTCACGGTCGAGCCGTCGACCTGCGCCACTTCCCAGCCCGGGATCTTCGCCATCGGCGACGTGGCGCATTATCCCGGCAAGCTCAAGCTGATCCTGTCGGGTTTCGCCGAAGCAGCCTTGGCGGCGCGTGCGATCTTTCCGCTCGTCCATCCTGGCGAGGCCCTGCATTTCGAATACTCGACCATGACCGGCGTGCCGGCGCGTTAGCCGCGCGGCGCTTTAAGCAAGCTCGTTGAAATCGTCGAGCAGGCTGGCGATGCGGGCGTCGTCGAGCTGGTCCATGATCGCGCGGGCGCGCTGGGTCGCCGCCGCCAAATCCATGGCGCGGACGCGCTGCTTGACCCGCGGCACGTTGGCCGGCGCCATCGACAGATCACGGATACCAAGCCCGAGAAGCAGCGCGGTGTAACGCGGATCGCCGGCCATCTCGCCGCACAGGCTGATCGGGATCTGGGCGCGCAGCGCCGCTTCGACGGCGAATTGGATCAACCGCAACACCGCCGGGTGCAGCGGGTTGTGCAGATAGGCGACGCGTTCGTCGCCGCGATCGACCGCCAGCGCGTACTGGATCAAATCGTTGGTGCCGATGGCGAAGAAATCGGCCACCGCCGCCAAGGCGTCGGCCGCCAGCGCCGCACCGGGAATTTCGATCATCACGCCCAACGGCGGCAGCTCGTCGGGCACGCGCACGCCGCGCCGCTTGAGGCGCCGTGCCACGTGCGCGAGCTGTTCGCGCGCGGCACGCACCTCGCCCACGCTCGAGATCATCGGCAGCAGGATGCGCACTGGACCGTGCGCGGCGGCACGTACCATGGCGGCCAACTGGGCATCGAGCAGGCTGCGCTCCTTGAGCGACAGCCGGATGGCGCGCAGGCCGAGCGCCGGGTTGTTGCCTTCGCCTTCCATCAGCTCGGCGAGCGGCGCGGCCAGCTTGTCGCCGCCGATGTCGAGTGTACGGAGCGTCACGGGCTTGCCGTCCATGCCGCGCACCAACTCGAGATAAGAGGCGTACTGCTCGTCCTCGTCCGGTAGATCGTCGCGGTTCATGTAAAGGAACTCGGTGCGTACCAGGCCCAGACCCTGGGCGCCGACCGACAGCGCCTGGCCGATCTCGCGCGGCAGTTCGAGATTGGCCTCGAGCAGAATTTCAACGCCGTCGCGGGTTTCGGCCGGCAAGCGCTTGAGCCGCGCCAGGCCGCGACCGGCGCGCTCGATCGCCGAGCGGCGTTTCTCGAAGCGGGCGTGGGTCGCAGCGTTCGGCCGCAACACGACTTCGCCGGTCGTCCCGTCGAGCGCCACGGCGTCGCCGGGAGCGGCGTCCTTAAGCAGGTCGGCGATGCCGAGCACTGCCGGAATGCCGAGCGCGCGCGCCATGATCGCGGTATGGCCTTCGGCACCGCCGAGCACGCTGGCGAAGCCTTTGACCTGCTTCGGATCCATCAAGGCGATATCGGCCGGGCTCAATTCTTCGGCCAGGACGATGGTGCCCTCGGCAAGCGATTTGAACGTGGCGTACGGCGTCTTTGTCAGGTTGCGCAGCAACCGCTGCCCGACCACGCGCACGTCCTCGATCCGCGATGCGAGATAGGCGTCGCCCATCGCCGCGAAGCTTTTGCCCATGCTCTCGATCTCGAGCGCCACGGCACGTTCGGCGTTCGCGCGCTCCTCGACGATGCGCCGCTCGACGCCGCGGACGAATCGCGAGCGCGATAGCATCGCCAGATGCGCGTCGAGGAGATAACCCATCTCCTCCGCCGCCGTGCCCGGCAGTGCCACCGCCTTGGTCTTGAGCTTCTTAAGCTGCTTGATCGCGATTTCAACCGCCTGGGTGAAACGCTTTTGCTCGTTATCGACTTCGGCCAGTTCGATGCGCCGTTCCGAAACCGTGATCGCGCTGTTGTCGCTGACGAAGGCACGGCCGATGGCGATCCCGGGCGCGATCCCGAGACCTTGCAGCCGCCGTTCGCCGTGTCCGCCTTCAGTCCTCATTGAAGCCGCCGGTGATCAGCGCCACGAGCGCGTCGATTGCGCGCGTGGCGTCGGGCCCGGTGGCACTCAAATCGACGGTGCTGCCGGGGCCCGCGGCGAGCATCATCAGGCCCATGATAGACCGGCCGGAGACCGATGCGCCGGCTTTCGTGACGGTGATGTCGGCGTCGTATTCGAAGGCGAGCTTGACGAAGCGGGCGGCGGCGCGCGCGTGAAGGCCACGTTGATTGCAGATGGTGACGGAGCGGTTGACTTGGGCGGGCGCCGCGGCGCTAGCCGACGATTCCGCCATCAGCGAACGTCGGCCAAGAGCTGCGAGGCGACGTTGATGTATTTGCGGCCGGCTTCCTGGGCGCCGCGCACGGCATTGGCCAGCGGCTCGGTCTGACGCAGGCTCGCGAGCTTGATCAGCATCGGCAGATTGACGCCGGCAATGACCTCGACTTTGGCCTTGTCCATGATCGAGATCGCTAGATTCGACGGCGTGCCGCCGAACATATCGGTCAGTAGCACGACACCATCGCCGTTGCCGACCTCCTCGACGGACCGGAGGATGTCCTGACGCCGCTTCTCCATGTCGTCTTCCGGGCCAATGCAGACGGCCGCGATGTTACGCTGTGGACCGACGACATGCTCGAGCGCGGCAATGAACTCCGCCGCCAAACGGCCATGCGTCACGAGAACCATACCAATCATGCAATATCCTTCACGGGAGGCGCCGGTGGCTCGGCGGGATGTGGGCCGGCCTCGCCGGGCCGGTCGAGGTCGCGGTGCATCAGCGCGACGCGCCGCCCATCGGCGGCGAGCCGCGCCGCCAATCGTTCAGCGACGTACACGGAACGGTGGCGACCGCCGGTGCAGCCGATGGCGATGGTGAGATAGCTTTTGCCCTCGGCTTCGTAGCGCGGCAGCAGGTGGTCGAGCCAGGCGGCCATTTCCTCGAAGCGGGGCGTGAAGTCGGGATCGGCCTCGATGAAGGCGCCGACGGCGCGATCGCGGCCCGACAGCTTCTGCAACGCCGGCACGTAATGTGGGTTGCGCAGGAAGCGCATGTCGAAGACCAGATCGGCGTCGCGCGGCAGGCCGTGACGATACGAAAACGACGTCACCGCAACGGTGACGCCGGGTTGCGACGTCAAAGCGAAATGACCTTGCAGCAGACGCTTAAGATCACCCGGCGCAAGGTTGCTGGTATCGATCACGAGATCGGCCCGGTCGCGTAGCGGCCAGACGCGCTGGCGTTCGAGCCGGATGCCGTCGGCGACCGGCCGCTCCAACGCCAGCGGATGGCGCCGCCGGGTTTCGGTGAAGCGCCGCTCGAGATGATCGTCGTCGCAATCGAGGAACAGCAGCTTGAGATCGATCGACCGGCCGGCAGTCAGTTCGTCGAGCGCCTTGACCAGCGACGGCACCGCAAAGTCGCGCGTGCGCACGTCAACGCCGATCGCCAGCGGCGCCGTCGCGGCGCGCGGGCCGATCAGGCTGGGCAGCAGCGACAGCGGCAAATTGTCGACCGCCTCGTAACCCATATCCTCCAGCGCCTTGAGCGCGGTCGAGCGCCCGGCACCGGACAAACCGGTCACCACCAGAAGACGCGTACGGACGGCACTGGGCATCACGGCTGAACCGAAAGTGACTCGGTGGCGATGGGTTCGCCGGTCACCGCCCGCAAGGCGAAGCGGAGCTTCGTGGGCGTCGATGCGTCGAAGGCACACAGCGCCACCCGTGGCACCGGGACACCAAGCAGCGTGCAATCGCTGCGCTCCGGCAGCCGTTCGACTTGGTCGCGCGGGACCAGATCACACACCAGGCGCAAGGCCGCGCGCGGCGCCCGCGGCAAACGCAGGATGCCGACGCCGCGTGCCTCGATCATGCCGGCGATGGCGGGCGGCGCACTCAGCCAGATCTCGGCGCCGTCGAGCGCCAGCGCGACCTGATCGTCGGCGACCAGTGACGCGCCCGCTTCGATGAGGCGAAGCGCCAAATCGGATTTACCGCTGCCGGAGGGGCCGCGCAGGAGCATGCCCGCTTGCCCCAACCGCACTGCCGTGCCGTGGACCAATTGCATTGGGCGCTTTAGGTGCGCCGGGGCGCTTTCAATGTCAATGGCGTGGCAGTGCACCACGCCATTGACAGATCTCAAGCTATTGAAAATACAAGGATATTATCGGATTCGGACTGTGACAAGGTCACCAGCGAAATCTCTCATGTTGCAGAGCAATATCGATGGCGGCCTAAATGGCCGGTAGCCGGACGGTGAAGCGCGCGCCCAGCACCTGACCGCGGTCGTCGGTGCGGTTCTCGGCGCGGATCTGGCCGCGGTGATTTTCGACGATCTGCTTCGAAATCGACAGGCCGAGACCGGAATGCGTGCCGAATTTTTCACCGGCCGGCCGTTCCGAATAGAAGCGCTCGAAGATCGCGGCGAATTTACCTTCGGGAATGCCCGGCCCTTGATCGTCGATCGTCACCACGACGTCGCGGCCGTCGCGGCGCGCCGCGATACGGATCGCGCTGCCCGGTGGGCTGAACGACACCGCGTTGGCCATGAGGTTGCGGAACACCTGGACGAGCCGGCCTTCGATGCCCGGCGCCGGCAGATCGCCCGCTGGCGTGCCGGGCTCGCCCGGCAAGGACAGCAGCAACCGCGGTGAATCGTCCTTGGCCGCGGCTTCGTGCACCTGGACCAAGGTCGCCAGCAACTTGCCAAGCGGCACGGGCACGAACTCGTCGCGCGCCAGATCGGCATCAAGCCGCGAGGCGTCGGAGATGTCGGTGATCAACCGGTCGAGGCGCATCACGTCCTCGAGCACGAGCGCGAGCAGTTTACGTTCCTTCTCGCGGTCATTAAGCCGGCTGGCGGTTTCGATCGCGCTTTTGAGCGAGGTCAGCGGGTTTTTGATCTCATGCGCGACATCGGCCGCGAAACGCTCGATCGCGCCGACGCGCTGCCACAGCGCGGCGGTCATTTCCCGGAGCGCGCCCGAGAGATCGCCGATCTCGTCGTGCCGGCCGGTGAGATCGGGGATCGCGGCCTCGCGCGTCGGACGGCGCCGCACGGATTCGGCGGCGGCCGCAAGGCGCCGGATCGGCCGTGCGATCGTGCCAGCAAGATAGATCGAGAGGAAGATCGTGATGCCCAGCGCGGCGAGGAAGACCTTGATGAACTCGATCCGGACCGCGCGGATCGCCCTCTCGATGTCGCGGCTGCCGATCGACAACTGCACCGCGCCCAGAACCTTACGATAGTGCTGCACCGGCACGGCAACGGTGAGGATCAGACCGCTGTTGCCGCGTGCTCGCACGCTCTGGGCGATATCGCCGGCGAGGGCGCGCACGGCATCTGGATATGAATCGGCGTTATCGGTCGTCGGCTCGACGTAACGCGGAAAGCCCTGCTGCCAGGGGAAGATGCTGACAACCGCGCCGTAGACCGCATCGGTGACCCGCTCGAAGAAGCTGGCATCCGGCGCCGCCAACTGAGCGACCTGCACCGTGCCGCCAGGCCCTTCGAGAACGTTGGTGTCGGCAACGAGTTTACCCTGCTCGTCGAACAGGCGCGCCCGCGTCTTCGTCGGCTCGACCAGCCGCCGCATCATTTCGCGCGAAAGTTGCGGATCGAGTTTGAACGAAGCGCGTTGCTGGTCGACCGCGCCCTCGCCGAGCGCCGCGGCGAAGATCTCGGCCTGCGTCTTGAGCGATTCGATGTTCGCGGTGACGAGACTGTCCTGATACTCGCCCAGATAAAGCACACCGACGCCGAGCAGCACGAGCGTCAACACGTTGACCGTCAGAATGCGCCGCGTGAGCGGCGACAGATGCCAGCCCGCGCGCACGCGGGACCGCAGCCGCCGCATCGCGGGCGTTCGGGTCTTCGGGCGCTGACCGGCGCCAGCCGCGGCGTCGCGCCGATTAGTGGTCGCGGTAACGGTATCCAACGCCATACAGGGTTTCGATCTGGGCGAACTCGGTATCGACCGACTTGAACTTTTTGCGCAGGCGTTTGACGTGGCTGTCGATCGTCCGATCGTCGACATAGATATGCTCGCCGTACGCGCTGTCCATCAGCTGGTCGCGGCTTTTGACATGACCCGGCCGGATGGCGAGCGATTTCAGGATCAGGAATTCCGTGACCGTCAGGTCGACGTCCTGCGCCTTCCACGTGCATTGGTGGCGTCCCGGATCGAGCGTCAGGTCGCCGCGCTGGATGACCGGCTCGGCCGGAGTATCGCTGCCGCCGCGCGCGATCTCACCGCGGCGCAAGAGCGCGCGAATCCGCTCGACCAAAAGCCGCTGCGAGAACGGCTTTTTGATGTAGTCGTCGGCGCCCATGCGCAAGCCCAGCACTTCATCGACCTCGTCGTCCTTCGAGGTCAGGAAGATGACCGGCATGGCGCTTTGCTTGCGCAGCGTGGCGAGCAGCTCCATGCCGTCCATGCGCGGCATCTTGATGTCGAGGATGGCGAGATCGACCGGCTGCGCGGTCATCGCCTTGAGCGCCTCGGCGCCGTCGTTATAGGTGCGCACGGCGAAGCCCTCGGCTTCGAGGGCCACCGACAGCGACTGCAGAATGTTCTTGTCGTCATCAACCAACGCGATGGAATTGGCCACGGAAGACCCTTTCTTATCGACAAAAGAATATGGCGTGCCCTAGGTAGCCGCCCAAGTATGGCGAGTTTAGGGCGGCCAGTTTACCGCGGACTTTCGCCAAAGTACCGCGTCGGCGACGTGCCAAGAGCGCGGCGGAACATGCAGGTGAACGCGCTCGGACTCTGATAGCCGAGGTCGAGCGCGACCGCGGTCACCGGTTCGCCAGCGGCCAGCCGGTCGAGCGCCGCCAAGAGCCGGGCCTGTTGGCGCCAGGCGCCGAAACTCATGCCGGTCTGCGCGCGGAACAGTCGCGCCAATGTCCGCGGCGCGGCGCCGGCGACACGGCCCCATCCGGCGAGCGTGTGCGTCTGAGCCGGATCGCGTTCGATCGCGTCGCAGACGCGTCGCAGGCGTGCATCGGCGGGCCGCGGCAAATGCAGCGGCAGCACCGGCAGCGCGCGCAACTCGTCCAGGATCACGGCCATGATCCGGCCGTCGGGTCCGTTCTCGTCGTAATCGAGCGCCAGCGACGCGGCGCGCAACAGCAGCTCGCGCAGCAGCGGCGACACGGCAATGACGCAGCAACGCGGCGGCAGGCCGGGTGTGTCGGAATCGACAAAGGCGGCGCGCAGCGCCGCGGCGGTCGAGGTGCGAATCCAATGCTCGGTCTCCGCCGGGACCCATACGGCGCGATGCGGCGGCACGACCCAAGTCCCCGCCGGCGTCGTCACCGCGATCACGCCGGTCGCGGCATAGATCAACTGGCCGCGGCGATGGCGATGCGGCGCATTGGCGACGCCGCGCGGATAGTCCTTCGCCATCACCGCAATCGGGCGGGCGAGGTCCTGATAATCGACAGCATCCGTGCTGCGCAGGGCGGACGGGGCCATGGCTGTTTTGCGATAGATTATGGCCTACTTTCGCAGGCGTGCAAGGCCTCGGCGCGCTAACGTCGAGACCTGATTCCACCGCCGCGTGCGCCGCGCCATGAGCCAGACCCGCATCACCGCCGCCTTCCTCAACATCGGTCACGCGGTCGATCATCTGATGATGCTGATCTTTCCGACCGTCGTGCTGGCGATGACCGCGTCGTTCGGATCCGACTATCGCGCCATGCTGCCGTTATCGCTCGGCGGCTTCCTCGCTTTCGGCGCCGGATCGTTGCCGGCCGGCTGGCTCGGCGACCACTGGGGCCGACGGCCGATGATGATCGTCTTCTTCATCGGTATCGGCGTCGCCGGCATCCTGACGTCGCTGGCGCAAACGTCGTGGCAGATCGCCGGCGGCCTCACCCTCGTCGGCCTGTTCGCCGCGATTTATCACCCGGTCGGCATCGCCATGCTGGTCAAGGACCAGAAGCGCATGGGCCGCGCGCTCGGCTGGAACGGCTTATGCGGCAATCTCGGCGTCGCGTTCGCGGCTTTGTCGGCGGGCGCGCTGGCCGATCTGGCCGGCTGGCGTGCCGCCTTTGCCGTGCCCGGCGCGATCGCGATCGTCATCGGCATCGTCTTCGCCTGGCTGGTGCCGGCCGCGCCGGCACCGGCGGCGACGGCCGCCGGCGGCATGCGGCGCGTGCGGCACAACGACGAAGCCCGCCGCGTCTTCGCGCTGCTCACGGTCGCGACGGTCTGCGGCGCCGTCGTCTTCAATGCCACCACGATCGTCATGCCCAAGCTGTTCGACGTGCGGCTTGCCGCGCTGGTGCATACGACGTTCGGCGTCGGCGCGCTGGTGTGCTTCGTCTATGTCCTCGCCGCCTTCGCGCAGCTGCTGGTCGGACAGTTGATCGACGGCCGGCCGTTGCGCGACGTGTTTTTGCCGTTTGCCGTCCTGCTGGGGCCACTGCTGCTGTTGGTTGGCGCGCTGAGCGATTGGCCGATGCTGGCGGTCTCGGTCGCGATGATGTTCGTGGTCTTTGGTTTCATTCCGATCACCGACGCGATGGTGGCGCGCTACGCGCACGACGCCTGGCGTTCGCGCGTTTATGCCGCGCGGTATCTGATCTCGCTCGTTGCGTCGAGCATCGCCGTGCCGCTGGTCTCCTTCCTGCCGCCAGAGCGCGCGGGATTCGTCTGGCTGTTCGCCGTGCTGCTGGTGTTCGCGGCGGGCATCCTCGCCTGCGCATGGCTTTTCCCGCGCGGTGCACGGGTCAGCTCGCCCGCGGTCGAAGCGGCCGACTGACCGCGCCGACGCGACCGTTGCGCGGCAACGGCGCGCGGCCGAGGATGGCCGCATGAGCGATCCTGCCGCCGTCGCGACCGCCGCACGTACTCTGTTGTCCAAGGCGCCGCGCGCCAGCCTCGCGACCTTGACCGCGAGCGGCGCGCCGTACGCGTCGCTCGTGCTGACCGCCGATGACGGCGCCGGCGCACCGTTGCTGCTGCTGTCCGATCTGGCGGAGCACACCAAGAATCTCGCGCGCGACCCGCGCGCGTCGCTGCTGGTCGAAAGCATCGACCAGGCCGGCGATCCGTTGGCCGCGCCGCGCGCCACGTTTCTTGGCGAAGCCGCGCGCTTCGACGACGCCGCGGCAAAATCATCGTTTGTCGCGCGCCACCCTTCGGCCACCGCTTATGCCGACTTCAAGGACTTTGCGCTCTATCGCCTCGCGATCTTGCGGATTCACCTGGTCGCCGGCTTCGGCCGCATCGATTGGATATCCGGCGACCAATACCGCACCGCAGCATCGATCAAGACGAAAGGCTGATGCACGTGGTGTGCGGTGCATCGCGTTGCGGCAGAATTCGGTCACGGCGGGTGGGCCAACCCCACGTTGCAATGGTCATATTGCGCGCGATACTTTTAAGGCCAAGTCGGCACCACGGCGCGAGGGGGATTGCGCGTCGCCCATAAGCCGGCACCGGAGTCACCTCGGCCAGGAGGAAACACCGTGCCTAAAGACGCACCCGAGACCACGCTCGCGCTTGCCTCGAGCTTCGGACTCAAACAGCAGGGCTTTCGCAATCTGAGCGGCGAGTTCTGGAACCTGTCGGTTCCGGTGCTCTACGAGCACGCGATCCGGAACGGCGAGGGCTTCCTCGGCGCCGGCGGCTCGTTCGTCGCCTATACCGGCGCCTTCACCGGGCGCACGCCGAAGGACAAATACACGGTCGACGAGCCGTCGACGAGCAAGGACATCGACTGGAACGAGATCAACCAGAAGCTGCCGCCAGCGACCTTCGACCAACTGCACCACCGCGTGCTCGCCTGGTATCAGGGCCACAAGCTCTATGTGAACGATTTGCGCGCCGGCGCCGATCCGGCGTTCGGCCTCAAGGTCCGCGTGGTGACGCCGAGCGCCTGGCACGCGCTGTTCGCGCGCAACATGTTCATCCGCCCGAAGCGCGACGAGCTGGGCGACTTCACGCCGGATTTCACCATCCTGCATGCGCCGAAGCTGTTCGCGATGCACGAGATCGATGGCATCCGTTCGGACACCGTCGTCGCGGTCAATTTCGCGCGCAAGTTGGTGTTGATTCTCGGCACGGAGTACGCCGGCGAGATCAAGAAATCGGTATTCGGCTATCTCAACTACGTCCTGCCGGGACGCGACGTGCTGCCGATGCATTGCTCGGCCAATGTCGGGCCGCGCGGCGACGCCGCCATCTTCTTCGGCCTATCGGGCACCGGCAAGACGACGCTGTCGGCCGACAGTTCGCGCACGCTCATCGGTGACGACGAACACGGCTGGAGCCAGAAGGGCCTGTTCAATTTCGAGGGTGGCTGTTACGCCAAGTGCATCAATTTGTCAAAACAGGCCGAGCCGGAGATCTACGATACGGTCTTCCGCTTCGGCACGGTGCTGGAGAATGTCGTCATCGATCCGGCGACGCGCACGCCGGATCTCGACGACGGCAGCCTGACCGAGAACACGCGCGCCTGCTATCCGGTCGATTTCATTCCGAACATGAGCGAGACCGGCCTCGCGCCGCATCCCGAGAACGTCATCATGCTGACGGCCGACGCCTTCGGCGTGCTGCCGCCCATTGCGAAATTGACGCCGGACCAGGCGATGTACCATTTCCTGTCGGGCTACACCGCGCGCGTCGCCGGCACCGAAAAGGGTCTCGGCAAGGAGCCGCAAGCGACGTTCTCGACCTGCTTCGGCGCCGTGTTCATGCCGCGCCATCCGACCGTCTATGCCAAGATGCTGGGCGAGCGCATCGCCAAGCACAAGGCGACCTGCTGGCTGGTGAACACCGGCTGGTCGGGGGGTGCCTACGGCATCGGCGCGCGCATGAAGATCGCCCACACGCGCGCGCTGGTGCGCGCGGTCCTGGCCGGCACGCTCAAGAACGTGCCGACGCGGAAGGAGTCGTTCTTCGGCTTGCAGATCCCGGAATCCTGCGGCGAGGTGCCGGCCGACGTGCTGAACCCGCGCAATACCTGGTCCGACAAGGGCTCCTACGACCAGACTGCGCGCGGCCTAACCAAACGGTTCGAAACCAACTTCAAGCAGTACGAGCCGTATGTCAGCAACGACGTGAAGGCGGCCGGCGTCCACGCCGCCGCTTGAGCGACGCGGCGCGGCGTCAAACGCAAGGGGGAACCATGTCTCGCGGTCTCGGCGCGTTCGCTACGCGTTTTGTGCTCGCCTTGGCGCTTGTCGCACTGTGCGCATTCGCATCGCCCGCTTCGGCGCAGCAGCGCATCGGCATCGTGCTGCTGCACGGCAAACTGGGCATTGCTATGGGCATGGCTTATGGCAACGGTAGCGCCTATGGCGGCCGCCTGATCGGGGCGTTGCGCAATGCCGGCTATCTCGTGGCAACGCCGGAAATGTGCTGGTCGCGGCGACGCAACTTCGACAAGACCTATCCCGATTGTGTTGCCGAAGCCGATAACGCCATCGCCCAGCTCAAGGCGCAGGGCGCCGCGGCGATCGTCGTCGGCGGCCTGAGCCTCGGCGGCAACGGCGCCATCGCCTATGGCGCGACGCATACCGGCATCGTCGGCATCATCGCGTTCGGGCCGGCCGACGATCCGACCCGAAAAAGCCAGCGGCCGGAAGTCGCCGACAGCCTCGCCCGCGCGCGGCAGCTGATTGCGCAAGGCCAGGGCGATACGAACACCACGTTCGACGACTTCAACACCAATACCGGCGGCTCCTTCGCCATGACCGTGACGACGACGCCGCGGATCTTCGTCAGCTTCAACGATCCCGATGCGCTGACGCATCTCGGCCCAAACCTCTCGAAGCTGACGGTGCCGATTCTATGGGTCGCCGGCGATGGCGACCCGACACAGGGGTCGGCATCGACTCTCTTCCAGAGGGTTCCGGCCAATCCGCTCAATCGCTTCGTCACCGTGCATTCGAACCATATCGGCACGCCCGACGCCGGCACGGATGCGGCGCTCGCGTGGCTGTCGCAACTGAGCAAATCCTGAGCCACGCCGAAAATCGCGCGTGAAACAGTTGCCGAACCCATTGCGGGTTCCCTAGTCTCATTGATCGCGCATCACGCTCGGGGGATATCACGACAGACGCGCTCAACATCGCGCCGACCTGCGGGAACGCCCGGCCATGAGCGACGTTCCAATTCTCGTCGCTGGTGGCGGCCCGATCGGATTAGCCATGGCCGGCGAGTTGCGCCGCCACGGCGTCGCCTTCCGCGCCGTCGAACGCGCGGCGCGGCGCACCGATCTTTCGAAGGCGTTGGTGGTTTGGCCGCGCACGCTCGAGTTGCTGCGGCTAGCCGGTTGCGCCGACGATTTCACCGCCGCCGGCCGGCCGACGCGCGAGGCGCAGTTGCGCGCCAACGGCCGCCGCATCGCCGAGATCAGCTTTGCCGGCATCGCCACGCCCTATCCTTATGCGCTGTTCATCCCGCAAAGCGAGACTGAACGCCTGCTCGAGGAACATCTTGAGCGGCTCGGCGGCCGTCTCGAACGCACGGTCGAACTGACGTCTTTCGAGCCGAGACCGAACGGCGTCGTGTGCACGCTCAGCCACGCCGATGGGCGGACGGAGCAGGTCACCTGCGACTATCTCGTCGCCTGCGACGGCGCGCACAGCGTCGTACGCCACGGCCTTAAGCTCGATTTCGCCGGCGAAACCGAACCCGTCGCGTTCATGCTCGGCGACGTCAAGCTCGACGGCGCGGTCGAGGACAAGCTTCAGCTCTATTGGCACCGGGAGGGCGTGCTCGGCATTTTTCCGATGCAGCGCGGCCGGTTCCGCGTCATCGCCGATCTCGGGCCGGCGACCAAGGCGCCGCAGGAAGCGACGCTCGACCTTATCCAATCGGCCCTCGATCGGCGCGGCCCGGGCGGCGTACGCGCGTACGACCCGGTGTGGCTGAGCCTGTTCCGCATCAACGACCGCAAGGTCGCCGATTACCGGCACGGCCGCGTCTTCCTGACCGGCGATGCCGCACATATTCACAGTCCGGCCGGCGGCCAGGGCATGAACACCGGCATCCACGACGCTTTCAATCTGGCGTGGAAGCTGGCGCTGACGATCAAAGGCAAGGCCGGCGACCGCTTGCTCGCGACCTATTCGCCGGAACGCAGCGCCGTCGGCGACATGGTGCTGCGCAATGCCGCGCGCCTGACGCGGCTGGCGACGTTGCACCAGCCCGCGGCACAGTGGCTGCGCAACCAATTGGTCGCGTCCGTGATGCGGTTCGCGGCGGCGCGCCGCGTCTTTGCGCGCACCATGACCGAGCTCGACATCCGCTATCCGAGAAGCGCGCTCAGCCAAGGCCGGCCCAGCAAGCGGCTGCGGCCCGGCGATCGGGCGCCCGACGCCGCCGCGACGGTCGACGGTCGGCGCCGCCAGCTGTTCGACGTGCTCAATCGCGACGGTTTTACCTTGCTTGCCGTCGGCGCAGCCGAGGCGCCGAGCGCGGTCGAGCTCGCGGCGCGCTTCATGCCGTGGGTCAAAGCGATCACCGCTTCGGCCGAAGACGAAATGAACGCGCGTTACGGCGCCGGTCTCTACGTCATCCGGCCGGACTGGTATGTCGGCTTCATCGGCCGCGCCGATCAATACGGCAAGGCGGAACGCTATCTCGCCACCTGGCTGCGCGGCTAGTTGCCCGGACCCGGCAAAGTCATGTCACGAAATCACACACTTCGGAGGCGACGCCCAGCTGGGCGTTAGATCACCGGGACATGGGGTCAGGGGATTATGGGCTGGCGCTGGCCGCGAAGCTGGCGATCACGGCGGCCTTCGTCGTCGGCGCGGCGCGCGCCGCCGAGCGCGCGGGCCCGTTGATCGGCGCGATGGTGGCGACGTTGCCGATCGCCGCCGGCCCCGCTTACGTTTTTCTGGCGCTCGACCACGATGCGGGCTTCATCGCCGCCAGTGCGCTGGCGAGCCTCGCCGCCAATGCCGCCAACATGGTGTTCTGCACCGTGCACGCCGCTGTTGCCCAGTCGCGCGGCGTGGCGGTCAGTCTCGCCGCCGCACTCGCCGCCTGGATCGCGCTGTCGGCCGCGGCGCACGGCGTGGATTGGACGTTGTTCGAAGCGGTTCTGCTCAATGTCGTCGTCTTCGCGGCATGCCTGGCGGTCAGCCGGAAGTTTCGTGCCGCGCCGATGCCGCCGACGATACGCCGCCGTTATGACGTGCCGTTGCGCGCCGGCATGGTGTCGGCGCTGGTTGCCGCCGTGGTGATTTTGAGCAGCCGCGTCGGGCCGACCGTCACCGGACTCTTGGCGCTGTTTCCGATCGTCCTGATCAGCCTGATTCTCATCTTCCAGCCGCGAATCGGCGGCCGGGCGACGGCGGCGTTGACGGCCAATGCGGTCATTGGCCTCGGCGGATTCGCCGCCGCCCTCGTCGCGCTCCATGTGGCGGTTATGCCGCTGGGCGCGCCGGCTGCGCTGGTCCTGGCGCTGCTCGTTTCGATCGGCTGCAATTTCGCGATCGGCGTCGTCCGGCGTTAACCCATGGAGCAGCTGGTTGCGCCGCAACACGCGCAGTCACGGAAACGTCACCACCACGACGGACTCGGCCGACATAGGCTTGCCGCCGTCAACCTAGAGTTTGGGGTATGGCCGACAAGGCGTTGGCTTCCACCACCTATCGCGCGCAAGCGGCGCGTCTACGCGCCTTGGCACGCGAAACGAAGAACGCGTCGCTGCGATTCGAACTTCTGGAAGTCGCGGCTCAATTCGAGCGGCTGGCCGAACTCGCCGAGCGCAACGCCGTCGGCTACAAAGTGCCGCAATGCTAGGCTTTAGGCCTCAGGCGACAAGCGCGCTGTAACCGTCCTCGAAGGTAAAATCGCCGGCGGACGCAACCCAGCGACCGGCCCATTCATGCACATTGCCGTGATATTCGAAGCGCAGCGCGGCGACGAATTGGTTGACCATCCGCGCATCGTCGGACAACGGCATTACCAGGCGGTGACAGATCAGCGGCACCTGGTGCGACGAGAGATAGCGGTGCCGCAGCAGCAATGGCTGCTTTCGCTCGCAAATCAGCCGATATTGCGCGACGACCGAGGCGCGGCGTTCCTGCAAACAAACTTCGTCACAATGCTTGCCGGTGAGTTCGCCGCCATAGGCCGCAACAACCGCGGTGCCGGTCAGCCGATAACGCAGTCGCGTACCGCCATCGACCAGCTCGCTGATCAGCAGATGCGGCAATAGGCGCGGAATCTCGGTCGGATCGATGTCGCGGCGGCGCGGCAAGGCGCCGTGGCGGCACTTGCTGCGCCAATAGTCGTAAGCCGGACCCAAAATCGGGTCGTCGCGAAACTCGCTCTGCACGTCGCTTTGTCCCCTGCGGCGGTGTCGGTCACAACCTAGCCACAAGGGTTTAACGGGAGTTAAAACCGCCACGCGGCGGCGTGTGTCATCCACAGGATTTTCCGGCTTATGCACGCGTGTGCGTGGCAATACCGGTCGCGTTAGTGGGCCGAGTCCCAATGACGCGCCATGCCGGTGTCGACGACCAATGGCACCGACAGTTCGACCGCCGGACGATGGGCGTTTTCCATCACCTCTTTGACCAGCGCGGCGGTCTTCTTGGCTTCGGCTTCGGGCGCCTCGAACACGAGTTCGTCGTGCACTTGCAACAGCATCTTGGCCTTGAGGCCGGCTTGCGTCAGCGCGGGCGGAATCCGCCGCATGGCGCGCTTGATGATGTCGGCCGCGGCGCCTTGCAGCGGCGCGTTGATCGCCGCGCGCTCGGAGAAGCCGCGGCGCGCCGGGATCGGGTCCTTGATTCCGGGCACGTAGCAACGGCGGCCGAACAGGGTTTCGACATAGCCGTTCTCGCGCGCGAATTCCTTGGTGCGATCCATGTAATTGCGAATGCCCGGGAAGCGGTCGAAATAGGCCTTGATGAATTTTCCGGCGTCCGCCTGCGGCACGTCGATCTGGCGGCCGAGGCCGAAGGCGCTGATGCCGTAGAGGATGCCGAAATTGATCGCCTTGGCGCGCCGCCGCAGCATCGGGTCCATGCCTGCGATGGGCACGCCGAAGACCTGGCTGGCGGTCATCGCGTGGATGTCGAGGCCGTCGCGGAACGCGTCCTTCAGCGGACCGATGTCGCCGACATGCGCCGCGAGACGCAATTCGATCTGGCTGTAATCCGCCGAGATCAGAAGGCAGCCCGGCGCCGCAATGAAAGCATGGCGAATCTTGCGGCCTTCCTCGGTGCGGATCGGAATGTTCTGCAGATTGGGATCGCTCGACGCCAGCCGGCCGGTCGCCGCGCCCGTGAGCGAATAACTTGTGTGCACGCGGCCGGTCGCCGGATTGATTTCATCGACCAGCGCGTCGGCGTAGGTCGATTTGAGCTTTGCCAGCTCGCGCCATTCCAGCACCTTGGCGGGCAGCGGATGCGCCTCGGCCAGCTCTTCAAGCACGGCCGCGTCGGTGGAATTGGCGCCCGACTTGGTCTTGCGGCCAAAGCGCTCGAGGTGGAGTTCGTCGAATAGCACTTTGCCGAGCTGTTGCGGCGAGCCGACGTTGAACGGGTGGCCGGCAAGCTTGTGGATTTCGGTCTCGGCTTCGGCAATGCGCCGGGCGAAGTCGTCGCTCAAGCGTTTGAGTTCGGCGCGATCGACGCTGATCCCGGCGCGCTCCATGGCGCCCACGACGGCGGGCAACGGCCGCTCCACGGTTTCGTAAAACGCGATGCGATGCTCGGCGATGAGCCGCGGCTTCAGCAGGCGATGCAGCCGCAGCGTGTAATCGGCGTCCTCGGCGGAATAATCGCAGGCGCGGTCCAGCGGCACGGCCGCGAAGCCGATATGGTTTTTGCCGCTGCCGGCGACGTCCTTGTACTTGATCATGTCGTGGCCGAAATGGAGCTTGGCCAGTTCGTCGAGGCCGTGGCCGTGCAGGCCGGCGTCGAGGACAAACGAGATCAGCAGCGTGCAGTCGATCGGCGCCATGGCGATGCCGTAACGGAAGAGCACCTGCATGTCGTATTTGATGTTCTGGCCGATCTTGAGGACGCCCGGATCCTCGAGCAGCGGCTTGAGCCGCTCGATGACGATCTCGCGCGCAATTTGCTTCGGCGCGGAACCGGCACCTGCGAGGTCGAGCGCGCCGGGCGCGCCGCTGGTGTGACCGACGGGGATATAACAAGCCATGCCCGGTTCGAGCGCCAGCGATACGCCGACCAGATCGGCGGCGACGGCATCGAGCGAACTGGTCTCGGTGTCGATCGCGACCGCGCCTTTTTCGAACGCCGCGGCGATCCAGCGGTCGAGGGCGGCCACATCCTGCACCAATTCATAATTCTGCTTGGCAGCGGCGAGCTGCGTTGCCATGGCGGTTGCGACCGGCGCCGGCGCTTTAATATCGGCGGCGGGCCGGGGACTCGCGGCTCCGTCTTCGGCCGACGCGGCGTGGCCACCCGAACCGAGCTTGGCCTGGACGCGACCCAGCAGCGCGCGGAAGCCCTGCGCCTGGAGGAACGCCGTCAGTTTCGCCGGATCGAACGATCGGACGGCCAAATCCGACAATGGACACGGCAGCGGCACCGCGTGGTCGAGCGTCACCAGCTTTTTCGACAGCCGCGCATCGTCGGCGTGCTCGGTCAACGCCTCGCGTCGCTTCGGCTGTTTGATCTCGCCGGCGCGCTTCAGCAGGGTCTCGAGGTCGCCGTACTGGTTGATGAGTTCGGCCGCGGTCTTGGCGCCGATGCCGGGCACGCCCGGCACGTTGTCGCTGCTGTCGCCCCACAGAGCCAGCACGTCGATCACCTTGTCGGGGCCGACACCGAATTTCTCGGCCACCTCGGGCGCGCGGATCGGCCGGTCGCGCATGGCGTCATAAAGCTCGACCTTGTCGGAGACGAGCTGCATCAAATCCTTGTCGGACGAGACGATTGTGACGCGCGCGCCTTCGCGCACGGCGGCGTCGGCATAGGTCGCGATCAGATCGTCGGCCTCGTAATCGGGCTGCTCGATGCGGCAGACGTTGAAGGCGTCGACGGCTTCGCGCACCAGCGCAAATTGCGGCACCAGATCGTCCGGCGGCTCGGGCCGGTGCGCCTTGTAATCCTTATAAAGCCGATTGCGGAACGTGACGCGCGCGACGTCGAACACCACCGCGACGTGATCGGCATCGGTTTCGCCGACCAGCTTCAGGATCATGTTGCAGAAGCCGAGCACCGCGCCGACCGGCGTCTTGTCCGGCCGCGTCAGCTTGGGCATCGCGTGATAGGCGCGGAAGATGAAACCCGAGCCGTCGATCAAGTAGACGTGCTTGGGCTTGGTCGCGCCACCGCCGTCGCCGCTTTTCTTACTGGTCGCCTTGGGCGCCGGCTTGGCGCGTGTATCGGGCATGGCGTGAATTCTTCACCACAACGCCGCCCAGTGCACGGACAAAGCGCGCGTCGGCGCTGCGTGCCTAGGCCGTCTTGCTGGTCTGGTTGGGCGGATATTCCGCCGGCGCGCCCCGCTTGAGGAACAGGCGCGAGCAATACGGGCATTCGACCCGGCCGCCAGGCCCGAGATTGAGATAGACCTTGGGGTGACCGCCGACCAAGCCGCCGCCTTCGCCGGCGCATGCGACCTTATCGGTATCGACCGTAACCGTCTCGAAAGGCTTGATCCCTGCCATGCCGTCCGCTCGATTGACCCGTTTGCGGCGCGGATGATACGCATTACACCGGTACAATCAATGACCAGTCGCAACGCGTTCGCGAGCGCACCGTCCGCCCAGGCGGTCGAGATCAAGGGCCTGACCAAATTCTACGGCGGCAACGGCCGGGGCAAGCCGGCGTTGGACGGCGTCGATTTGGCGATCCCGCGCGGCGCCATTTTCGGCCTGCTCGGCCCGAACGGCGCCGGCAAGTCGACGCTCATCAACATCCTCGCCGGCCTGGTGATCAAATCGTCCGGCAGCGCCAAGATCTGGGGCATCGACATCGACGAAGACCCGCGCAACGCTCGCGCCGCCATCGGCGTCGTGCCCCAGGAATTGAATCTCGACTCGTTCTTCGCGGCGCGCGAGTTGCTGGACGTCCAGGCCGGGCTCTATGGCGTGCCGAAGTCCGAACGCCGCACCTCCGAGTTGCTCGCGCTCGTGGGATTGACCGAAAAGGCCGACGCGCCGGCGCGCACGCTCTCGGGCGGCATGCGGCGCCGGCTGATGATGGCCAAGGCGATGGTGCATTCGCCGCCGGTCCTCGTGCTCGACGAGCCGACCGCGGGCGTCGACGTCGAGCTGCGTCTCCAGTTGTGGACGACCGTGCGCGAGCTCGCCGCCGCCGGCACCACCGTGCTGTTGACGACGCACTATCTCGAAGAGGCCGAGGAGCTCTGCCGCATCATCGCGATCATCGACGAAGGACGCCTTGTCGCTTGTGACGAAACGCAGGCGCTGGTGCGCAAGGTCGACGAGAAGAAACTGAGCTTGGCGCTGATGGCGCCGGTGAACGCGTTGCCGCCGGCGCTCCAGGCCATGGGCCTGACGCTCGAGGCGCCCGATCGGGTGGTCTTTCACTACAAGCCGAGCCGGGCTCATGTCGGCGAGGTGCTGGCGGCGGTCGCCGCCGCCGGGCTTGCCATTCGCGACGTTTCGAGCGAGGAAACCGATCTCGAGGACATCTTCCTGCGCCTGACGCGGCAGGGAACGTCCGCGTGAAGCTGCGCCTCGCCCGGATCGCGGCGGTGGCGCTCGCGATGATCCTGGTTGGTTGCGCCGGAGTGCCGAACGTGCCGCCTCACGCTCCCGACATCGCCAAGCCCGCGCTCGACGGCGATTTTCTGCGCGCCGACGACGGCGTGAAGCTGCCGTTTTATTCGTGGCTGCCGGCCGGACGGCCGCGCGCTGTGGTGCTCTATGTTCACGGCTTCAACGACTATTCGCACGGCGGCGCCGAACCGGCGAAGGCGATGGAAGCCGACGGCATCGCCACCTTCGCCTACGACCAGCGCGGCTTCGGCCGCGCGCCCGATCGCGGCCGGTGGGCAGGCGCCAAGCGCATGGCGCAGGACCTGGCCGAGGCGACGCATCTGCTGCGCGCGCGCTATCCGGGCGTGCCGCTCTTCGTGTTCGGCGAAAGCATGGGCGGCGCCGTCGCCATCGTTGCCGCGACCGGCGCAGCCGGCACCGAAAAACCGGCGGCCGACGGCTATATCCTATTGGCGCCGGCGGTCTGGAGCCGCGCCGAGATGAATATTTTCGAGCGCAGCGCGCTGTGGCTTGCGGATACCTTCATGCCGGGCATCACCTTCACCGGCTCGAGCCTGCACATCCAGGCGTCCGACAATATCGAGATGCTGCGCGAGCTCGCGCGCGATCCGCTGTTCATCAAGGCGACGCGCGCCGACACCATCGAAGGACTGGTCAATTTGATGACGCTGGCGCAGAACGCGGCGCCCGAATTCAACGAGCGCGCCTTGATCCTCTATGGCGCGCACGACGAGCTGATTCCGGCGCGCGCGATGAAGCGCTTCGTTGCGCGGCTGCCGAAGGTGCCGCCGGGCCGGCGCTGCATCGCCTATTATCAAAATGGCTATCACATGCTGACGCGCGACCTCGAAGCGGCCGTGGTCGTTCGCGACATGGAAAGCTGGATGGCCGCGCCGGCGGCGCCGCTGCCGTCGGGCGCCGACCAGAAGCGGCCGCCCGGCTTCGACGACCGCGCCTGGGACTGACCGCCGTCGGCTGACGCCGGCTTAGGGATGCCGTTGCGGCTCGCCGCCCTGGCTGCCGCCTTGCGACGGCGGCGCGGGATGCGCGGCCGGTGCCGGATGTGGGGCCGGCGCTGGACGCTGCGGCTGCGGCTGCGGCGGATGGGCGGCGGCCGGTTGCACCGGCGCACGCTGCCAGCCTTGCGGCGTCGGCGTGATGCGAGTGTTCTGCACCGGCCGCTGGACCTGCACGGGCGGCAACGGACGCGCCGCGGGGCGCGGCGTGGCCGTGAACGGATGCGGGATCGGCGGCGGCGTGACGCGCGGGGTCACCGCGGCCTGACGCGTGGGCGTCGGCGACGCGGGTTTGGCCTCCGGCGTTACTGTCGGCGGATGCGGCGCCGGTGCGGCGGCATGTGTTTCGGGCGTCGGCGGATGGGGTGCCGGCGTCGCGACATGCGTTTCAGGTGCCGACGGCGTTACCGGCCGGCCCTCCGGCGTCGGTGCCGGCGGATGCGGCGCTGGCGTGGCGGCGCGGGTTTCGGGCGTGGGCGGTTGCAGATGGTCGTTGCCGCGCGTAACCGTCGGCGACGGCGCAGCTTCACGGTTGGCGGTCGCCGTCGGTGCCGGGGCGTTCTTCTCGGGACGTGCGACGGACGTGGCGCTTGCTGCTTCGGGATGCGCAATGGCGCCGCGTGCCTCGACGGTCGGCTGCACGTGCGTCAAGGTCGCGACGGTCCGCGCCTGATTGAGATGCTGCGGATCGACCTTTTCCACCGAGCGCTGCACCGGCGCCGCGGACGAAAACGCATGGGACGAAACCACGGTCGCGGCGCGTGCGTTGCGGAACTGCGAGGTCTTCGCCGTGCCGTAATAGTTGTTGATCACCACGTTGTTGGTGACATGGGTGTCGTAGCGGACGTAGTTCACGCGCTGCACGTAGGCGGTGCCGGTGTGATACCACGGATGGAATCGTTCACCGGGCGCCAGCGGCACCCAGCCAACCGGCTGGCCCACGGCGATGGTGATGCCGCCGCCGATGAAAGCGACCAGCGCCGGCGCATAGACCGGGCGCGCGTGATAGTCACCCGGGCACCAGGCCCAGCGGTCGCGGATGAACGCCCAGCGGCCATAGTGGAAGGGCGCGAAGCCCCACGGCGCGTCGTCGACCCAGGTCCAGCCCCAGGGCTGAACCCAAACCCAATGGCCGTAGCGATAAGGCGCCCAGTCCGCCGGGATCGACGCCGGATACCAGACCGTGCCGTAGGTCGGATCGGTCGTCCACTGGCCGGATTGGTCGAGATCCTGATAGCCGGTCATCGTCGGCGGCACGTACCAGGCCGTCGCCGTCGGCTGCGCTTCGCGCCGCTCGCGCGCCAGCGCCCAATTGTCGAACGAAGTGGCCTCCACCTGGACGAGCTGGAAGCCCGTGCCAGAAGCGATTGCGCTTTCGCCGGCTTCGACGGTCAGCGACGACCGCTGGCCGGCGACGCGCGCGCGGCCTTGCAGGACGCTGACGACCATCTGGTTGGGCGGCGCGTTGTCGGAGCCCGGTTGGCCGGCTTCGACGTGATAGCTGCCGACGGTCAGCAGATCGGCCTGGCCGAGCGGCGTCAGCACGGCGACACCGCCCGTCGGCATGGCAATGACATGGACTTCAATGACGCCCTGATCGACGCGCAGCACGGTCGCCGCGTCGTCGAGCCGGACGATATCGGCTTCTGTCGACTCGTCGAGCCGCATTTCCACGGCGCCGACCTGGACTTCGGCGCGCGATTGCGGCTGGGTCCAGAAGCCATCGCCGGTGGTAACCGGATAATTGATCACCGCCTCGGACCACTGATCCTGATCCGGCGCGTGCAGCGAAACCGTGCCGTCGATATAGCTCAAACGGCCGACACGGCCCGGCGGATCGGCGAAACTTTGCGCCGCCAGCGGCGGCGCCAGCAGCAGAATGGCGCCCAGTGCGGCGGCGATGGCGGTGGTCTTCATGGCGTCCTCGTCTTCCCCTTTAGGTCTTAGGCTCCGGTATCCCATGCCGTGCCCATCATCGACAACGGAAGAACTATGGCGGTGACGTGGCGGCGAGACGCCAAAACGGCGGCAGCCGCCCGACGGGGCGGCTGCCGTGAACGCGCGGCCCGAAAAAGCCGGCTATTCCATATGGTTCTCGATCTTCCAGGGATCCTTGACCATCGGATAGGTCTCGATCGGCACGTTGGCGAGGTGGCCGTTCACCTTCTCGACGCGGCAGATATAGACGTTTTGGACGATGTCGCGCGTCGCCGGATCGATCATGATCGGCCCGCGCGGGCTTTCGTATTTCCAGCCCTTGATCGCCGCCATGGCCTGGTCGCCGTCGATCTTGCCGTGGAGCTTTTCGACGACGTGATAGATCAGCGCCATGCCGTCATAGGCGCCGACCGCGAAGAGGTCGGGCTCCTTGCCGGCGCCATAAGCCTTCTGCCAAGCGGCGATGAATTCTTCGTTGGCCTTCGACTTGCGCGCCGCCGTGTAGTTGGTCGAGATCGTGATGCCGACGGCGAAATCCGGCAGGTTCTGAAGATCGTTCTCGTCGCCGACTTCGGCGCTCGGCAACAGCCGAATCTTGGCCTTGTCGAGACCGAGATCGTGGAACGTCTTGACGAAGGTCACCGGCTGGGTGCCGCCGGGAATGAACGCGTAGAGGCCCTGCGGCTTCTTGTCGAGAACGCGTTGCAGGAACGGCGCGAAATCCGGATTCATCAGCGGAAAGCGAACGCTGTCGACGATGGTGCCGCCGTTGGCGGTGAAGGCGCGCTTGAACGCGGCTTCGGCGTCGAGACCCGGCGCGTAATCCGACACGGCGCTATAGACGCGCTTCATGCCGCCTTTGGTCGCCGCCCATTTGCCGAAGATCTCGGTGGTCTGCGGCAACGTCAGCGACGTGCGCGTGATGTACGGCGACTTGGCCGTGATCACCGCGGTCGCCGCGTTCATGATCACCATCGGCACTTTGGCTTGCGTCACGTCGGGCGCGGCAGCCAAAGCCTCCGGCGTCAGGATGAAGCCGGCGAGGAATTGAACGTGATCGCGCGTCAGCAGCTCTTGCGCCATGCGCTTCGAGGTATCGACGCTGCCCGCCGCGTCGCGCTTGACGAGTTCGATCTTGGTGCCGCCGACCGCGTTGCCGTGCTGCTTCATGTAAAGGTCGATCGCTTTTTGCATGGTATCGCCGAGCCGTGCGAACGGACCGGTGTAATGCAGGATGACGCCGACCTTGACGACATCGTCGGCGTGCGCCGGCGCGCCGGCGGCAAGCACGAATGCCGCGAACGCGGCAACCGCGAATTTCAGATTGCGCATGTGTCCTCCCCTGGGCGGGCGCTGGCGGCCCGTTGCGCGATCATCGCGCGAAAGCGCGGCGGCGACAACGGCGCCCCGGAGCGGCGTCGTGGGCCGCCGCCCAAGGCGACGTCAAAAGCCGCGGCCGGCCTTGAGGAACGCGACCTCTTCCGGGGTCGACGGTCGCCCGAGGACGGCGTTGCGATGAGGAAAGCGGCCGAAGCGGTCGACGATCTCCCGGTGCAACCGCGCGTAGCGGAGCACCTCGGCATCGGCGAGCGTCGCGCACAATTCGACCGAACGCGCCTGCATCGCGCGATCTTCGGCATGCATGAAGGGCAGATAGAAGAAGTGCCGCCGGGTCAGATCGAACATGCGATCGAAGCCGAGCGCGACGGCGCGCCTTGCGGCCGCCAGCGCCGCGCCATCCGCCGCAAAAGCTTCGGGCTGGTCGCGATAAAGATTGCGCGGAAACTGATCGAGCGCGATCACGGCGGCGAGCGCCGATTCCGGCGCCATCAGCGCACCCGGCGGCAAGCCGCGCCGCAATTCTTCGTGCAGCGCAAGGAACCGCGTGCGGACCAGCGCATCGGTGCCGGCGTCGCCGCTGAACCATGCGGACGGCGGCAACTCGACGAACCAGAACCGAAGGACGTCGGCGATCCAGCTTTCGGCCATGCGCCGCGCAGGATGGCGAGCCGGCGGTCGTGATGCAAGGCGGCGATCGCCGGACGCGGCTTGTCGCCCATCGCCGCTTGTCCTATCGTCGCCGCCAACGGACCCGTAGCTCAGCTGGATAGAGCGCTGCCCTCCGAAGGCAGAGGTCGTGAGTTCGAATCTCGCCGGGTCCGCCAGCTTTTCAAGCCTCTCGGGATCAATCCCTCGCAACGAGGGCGGATTGACTAGGGATTATTCGGTGCGTGAAGCTCATTATCACACGAATTACAGCTTCCGGGGCAAGCTGACGACCGAGTTCCACTTGGGCCGGCCCAATTATGGTGAGGCACCGTCAATTGACGAATTGGAGCGTACGCCGGTTCTGCTACTCGATGAGCCACTTCGTGTCATTCCCGATCCTCCGACTGGGCAGGACGGTGATTACTATGCAGTCGGACGCGAGAAGGTCACGAAAATGCAGCTTGCCGGTCCGGTGGACTTTGATCGGCTGCGTGAGATTAGGGGGCATGGGGTCGAACTATACGGCCATATATTTCCGCAGCACACCGGACATCACCACACATCTGTGCTTCTTTCGCTCGATAAAACAAAGCCCGCTGAGATCGTTGATAACCGCGATACCTTCGTTGGTCCAACCATAGCAAAGACGGGCACCGGTTTTTTGTTGGGTCATACCGCTCACATTCTCACCGCGGCACACGTCGTCAAAGATGCCCGCGGCGTAACCGTCGCTCGTGGGCTGTTGAGGAGCATTGCGCGCATCATTGATTTTTCTGAGCAAGACGACATTGCAATTCTTAGTGCGGAGATCGGTTGTGACGTGGAGTTAAAACTCCGACTGTGGGAGCGACCTCAACTGGGAGAAAGCATTTACGTACTCGGCTTTCCGCTACGACCGGTACTCCCGCATTCACTCAACATGACTAGCGGTATGGTAAGCGCGGAGGTCGGGCCAACACGCAGCGGCTTTCAGATTTCAGCGCCTGTTCAGAAAGGAAACAGCGGTGGCCCGATATTTGACCGCTTCGGAAATCTCTTTGGGATGGTGAGGAGTAAGCTGCTGCCTGTGGGTGAAGCTGTACCGGAAAATGTAAACTTTGCTACTGGGACTCACTCGATCGGAATAGCGTGCAAGCGTGCGGACGTAAGAATCTCCGAATGTGATCCGTGGCAGAGAACCCCGGTTGAGCCTGTAGTTCTTGGCAAGGTCGCACATCAGGTTTGCGTTGAGATCGAAGCCTGGCGCTAGTTTCGATTGCTTCAGTCGACGGCCCACGCGCTGCGCACGCTGTCCAGTACCTTGCAATTCCTGGCTTTTCAGGCCGACGCCGCCCACGTCGTAACGTTGCCGTGAAGCGCGGCGATGGCCCTATGTTGCCGCGGGCCGCTCGCATAGACTTGCGCCGATCCGCGGATCGACACCGCGCGATACCAACCAATTGAAGGAGGGGTGGCATGATGCGTGTAGTTTCTCGGCGGATTGTCTTCGCACTCGCGGCGCTCGCTTGCGTCGCCTGGGCGGGAACGGCGACCGCCGCGCCGGCGAAAATCAAGGTGCCGTTGACCGGCGCGGAACAAACGCCGCCGGTCATGACGAAAGGTACGGGCACCGCGTATCTGACGTGGGACGCCAGCACGCGCGTCGTGACCTGGCATATCAATTATAACGGCCTGTCGGGTCCGGCGACGATGTCGCATTTCCACAACGGCGCGAACGGTGCCAAGTGCGGCGGCCCAGTCGTAATCTGGCTCACCAAGAAGGGTGAACCGGTGAAGAGTCCGATCGCCGGCAAGGCGACCTTGACGCCGGAGCAGGCGCAACAGCTCGAGGCCGGCAGCTGGTACATCAACGTGCACAGCACCGATCATCCGGCCGGCGAGATTTGCGGCCAGGTGGTCGTGCCGAAGAGTTGAGCCGCGCCTAGAGGAAGTTGATCAGAACGGTGACCGCAAGAACGCTGCCGCCTAAGACCAGGAGTGCGCGGACCGGTCCGGCCAGTGCCGGCGCCCGCATCTCCGGCAGCAGCGTCTTGCGGCCCGTCACCATCGGCAGCGCCAGGTTCTGGCCTTTGGCCATCCGATAGAGGGCGACCGCGAGGACGTGCGCCGTCACCGCGGCGAGCAGTGTCCACCATAAATAAGTGTGCAGCGCGTCGACTAGGTTGCTGATCGGCGCGGGAACGATTTGGGTCAGCGGACCGTCGGCGGCGACATCGTTGTTGATATAAAGGCCGCTCAAGGTTTCGCCGAGCAACAGCGCCAATAGCATCAGCACCATCCAGCCGCCGGCCGGATTGTGGCCGATCTCACGATCGGGTTCGCGGCGAAAGATGCGTGCGAGATGCGCGAACGCGGCGTGCGGCGACGCGAGAAATGCCGCGAAGCGGGCGGTCTCGCTGCCGAACAATCCCCACAGTAGCCGGAAGACGACCAGCGCGAGCAGCGCATAGCCGATCCAGACGTGCCAATCCATCCGGTCGAACCGCCACGTCGCGTAGGCGGCGGCGACCAAGATCGCGGTGAGCCAATGGAAGAGTCGCGTCGGCGCGTCCCAAATCACGACCTTGCGCATCGCCGCCCCCTTGATCGCGGCGATCTTAGCGCCCGCCGCGACGGCGGACTACCAGAGGCGGACCGGCAGGCAGCCGGGCACCGGCGGGCCGCGATAGTCGACGCCGCCCGGCCGGGTCGGATGCAGCACGTCGCCGCATTTGACATGCCGCGCGGCATGTTGGTCGGCCGCCAGCGAACGCTTGGCGTAATAATCGACCTGACGCAATTCGGCGGTGCATTGCTGATCCGAGGTCGCGTTCTGCGCCGCGGCGAGATGCTGTTTGGCGGCGTCGGTATTGGGACCCGGCTTGAGCTTGGTGTTCACGAAGTCGGCGGCCTGCGGCAGCTGCGCGCACGCAATCGGCGATTGCGTCTGGCCTTTGGCCGGTGCCTGGGACTGAGCCTGGCCTTGAGCCGGCGGCGGCACCGACTGTGCCTTGGCCGCGGCACGCTTATCGCCCGCCATCGAGCGCTTGGCGTAATAATCGACCTTGCGCAGCTCGGCGACGCATTGCGCGTCCGACGTCGCATGTTGCGCCGCTTCGAGATGCCGCTTGGCGGCGTCGGTATTCGGTCCGGGTTGGAGCTTGGTGTTCACGAACTCCGCCGCCTTGGGCAGCTGCGCGCACGATATCTGCGACTGCGCCTGGGCGTGCGCCAAAGCCGGTGCGAGAATCAGGCCGGCGGCGAGTGCCGCGAATGCCAACCGCATGAAATCCCTCCCTGCGCGCACGAAGCGGCGCGAACGACGATGCGATAGCGCTCAATCACGGCGTAATTGCGGCAAGGCGCGACGGCTTATTCGGCGGCCTGAAGCACCGTGCGCTTTTCGATATCGGCGAGCGTCGCGCTGAAGCGCACACCGTCCGGATCGGCAAGCGCCGCGGTGCGTGCATTCGCCACCGCATCGGCGGCGATGGCAACCGGCAGCCGCCGCGCCAGCGCCGGCCGCACCACATGCTCGAAGATGGCGCGATAGTTCGCCATGCCGCGCTTCCAGGTATCGCCGTAGCCCTTGATCAGGTTGGCGCATTCGGCGATCTCAAGCGCGAGCGGCGGCGACAGCGCGGCTGCATCGGCGATCGCCGCGAGCCAGGTTTCGATCTCGCGCTGCTCGGCCTGGAAGCGGTGCGTCTTGCGGCGATAGCGCCGCAGCGCGGCCAGCGCCTTGAGGCGCAGATAGCCCGCGACGGTGTGCGTCTTGATGTGCATGCCCCAATAGACGCGGCCAAGCCAGCCGCGCCGCTCGGCGAGCGCCAGGATCCGCCGCGCCAACGCCGGCGGCAGGATCGAGCACAACTCGTCGATGCCGGGCTTGAAATATTCGACGACGCGAACGGGATCGCCGGCCGCGGCGCCCAGCTCGGTGCGGATGCGCGCCAACCGCGCCGGATCGGATTTGACCTGCGCGACGCGGATCACGTCCTCGAACGACATCCGCAACGCCAGATGCCGCGCCGCTGCTTGGGCGAGCTTACCGCCTGCGTCCGCGGCAGCATCGATTGCGATCGCGCGCTTGACGCGCTCGACATAGTCCCACGCGTAATCGGCGTCTTGATAGTGCGCGAGACGGCGGACGCCTTCGATGGCGAGCGGGCGGAGGGAGTCGGGCAAAGTTGCGGCTTCGGCTTCGACCATCGCCAGATCGGCCGTGCCGAGACGCCACCGTTTCGTCGGCGACCGCGGCATCTCGGATTGGCCGCGCTGCGCCGCTGCCAATCCGGCGCGAAAGCCGCGCAAATTGGTATCCGCCGCGCGGCCGCCTTCGGCGATGACCGCCGCGAAGGTCTCGACCGGAATCGTCAGCATGCCGGTGCCGGCGAGCGCGCCGAGCATGATGGCGTTGACCATCGCGCCGGATTCGCGCGCCAACGTCTCCAGATCGAGGAACAGACTGGCACGGGCGTGACGCGCGACAAGCTCGGCCAGTCGCGTATCGTCGAGCCGGCCGTCCGCCATCGCCATTTTCTCGGGCATGATGTAGCTGCGCGCCAGCGACGCGACGACATGCGTGCGATCGGGCGTGACGAAGCCGAGCGCAATCTGCCGCGTCGCCTCGGCCAGCTCGGTCGCCAGCAGCAGATCGACGTCGCCGATGCCGGGCATCAGCGCCATCACCGGCCGGCGACCGCCAAGTTCCGACGCCGGGATCGGCATGATCTCGAGATAATAGGTGGTCGCGCCGGTGCGCTGTGCCACACCGGGGATCGAGGTGCTTTGCGCGGGAAAGCCGCAACGCGCCGCGGCCGCGACAATCCACTGGCTGAGCACGCCACCGCCTTCGCCGCCGAGCGCCGCGATCAAGATCGAGAGCGGACGAATCTCGGCGGTCATGCCGACACCGTCCCCGCCGCACCGCCGAGGCGCGCGATCACGCGTCGGCGGATCCGGTCGATGGTACGGTCCCACCACGACGGATTACGCACAATCTCGGCGCGATAGAAGGACGGGCACAGCACGGCGGCGTGGGCGACTTCGCCGCACAGGCCGCAGCCGACGCAGCTATCGACGACGCTCGCCACCGGATCGGTGCGCAGCGGATCGGGGCTCGGCTTGACGGTGAGCGACGGACAGCCCGACAAGCGGATGCAAGAATGATCGCCGGTGCAGATCGCATCGTCGACGCCATAGCGCGCCTTGATCACGCGCCGGCCGGCGGCGAGTCGCGCCGCATCATCGGCCCGGACGCGCCGCTGACGCGCGAGTTGGCATTCGCCGTCGGCGATAATGACCTTGAGTCCTGCGGCTTTTGTCGTCATCGCCTGGCGCAGCGTCTTCGCCATCGTCGCGACGCTGTAGCTGCGCACCGTCTTGAGCCAGCGCACGCCGAGCGCCTTCAGCGTTCGTTCGATATCCATGGTGGCGGCGCCGCCCGGCCGGGCGCCCGCGCTCGACGGCAGGTATTGCTGGCCGGTCGCCGAGGCGTAGCCGTTCTGCATCACGATCAGCACGCCATCGCCTTGATTGAACAGGCTCGAGACGACGCCGGTGATGACGCCGTTGTGCCAGAAGCCGCCGTCGCCCATCACCGAGATCGGCCGTTTGGCCAAATTGGGTCCGACGGCCGCGGCGGCGGCGAGGCTCATGCCGTAGCCGAGGATCGAGTTGCCCATGCTGAACGGCGCGAAGGTGGCGAAGGAATGGCAGCCGATGTCGGTGCTGATATGGGTCGGGCCGGCCTCGCGCTGCAGCAGCTTGAGCGCGCTGAACACCGGCCGCTCGGGACAGCCGGTGCAAAAAGTCGGCGGTCGCGGCGGCAAATGGTCGACGTCGCGCGCGGCTTCGTCCTTGCGCCCGATCAGCTCGTCGACCGCCTTGACGATGGCGTCGGCGGCGACACCGGCCGGTCGCGTCGCGGCGAGGAACGCGGCAAGGCCCTTGAGCATGATTTCAGCGGTGTACTCGCCCGCGGGCGGCAGAGTGCCTTTGCCTTCGATGCGCGTGTTGATGTCGGCGCGGCGCAGGATAACGTTGATCTGCTGCTCGATGTAATCGGGATGGCCTTCCTCGACGACCAGCACGGCGCGCTTGCCGGCGCAGAACGCGCGCACCTCCTCCGGCACCAGCGGATAGACCGCGTTGAGGCAATAGATCGGAATCCGCGATTGGCCCCACAGGTCGGCAAGGCCGAGGCGCAGCAGCGCCCGCACCAGCACGTTATAAAGCCCGCCCATGACGATGATGCCGATCTCGTCCAGATCGCCGGCGAAGATCTCGTTGAGCTTGTGCGCGCGGATGAAATCGCGCGCCGCCGGCAGGCGCTCTTCGACCTTGAGGCGTTCCTGCACGAAGGTCACCGGCGGATGCGACAGCCGGTTGTAATCGTGTGGCGCCGGCGCGTTGAACTTGTTGAGCGCCGAATGCGCACCCGGCCGGTTAGCCTTCGCGGCGAACTCGCCGGTCACGTGACAGGCGCGGATGCGCAGCTCGAGCATCACCGGCGCGTGGCTCGCCTCGGACAGCTCGAAGCCTTCCTCGACCGCGCGCACGATCGACGGCAAATCGGGCCGCGGATCGAGCAACGGCATGGTGCATTTCATCGCATAGGCGTAGGAGCGCTCCTGGATCACCGAAGCGCCTTCGCCGTAATCCTCGCCGAGAATGACAAGCGCGCCGCCCTTGACGCCGGGCGACGACAAATTCGATAGCGCGTCGGCGGCGACGTTGGTGCCGACGATCGACTTCCAGGTCACCGCGCCGCGGATCGGATAATTGATCGAGGCGCCGAGCATCGCGGCCGCCGACGCCTCGTTGGCGCAGGTCTCGAGATGGACGCCAAGTCCGTCCATGGTCTCCTTCGCGTCGACCAGAACGTCGAGCAAGTGCGACACCGGCGCGCCCTGATAGCCGCCGACATAGCTGACGCCCGATTGCAGCAAGGCCTTGGTGACGGCGAGAATGCCTTCACCGCGGAAAATCTCGCCGTCACCCAATTTGAGCGACTGGACCTCGTGCTTGAAGGAGCGCTCCATCGGACCGGAATCTACTCTCGCGCGCGCGGCCGCGCTAGCCGTGGGCCGAGGCGCCGATGATCCGCCGCTTCATCCCTTCAGGCCATCGAGCCAGCTTTCGAGCACGGCGCGGCCGTGCGGCGCGAGCTCGGCGGCGAACTTGCCGGCGTCGGTGCGCAGCCGCGGCACGGTGACCCGCGGCGTGGCGCCGATCTCGACCGCGTGACCGACCAGCCAACGCTCCAGCCCGGTCGCGCTGACCTCGAGATGGAACTGGAGCGCGAGCCCGTGACGGCCGACGGCGAAGGCCTGGTTGGGCGTGCGCGGCGTCGATGCGAGATGCGTCGCGCCGGACGGCAAATCGAACGTATCGCCGTGCCAATGCAGTACGCGCATCCCCGACGCGAGTTTCGCCAAGGGCGAAGCGCGGCCGCCAGCGCTCAAGCTGATGCCGGCCCAGCCGATCTCCTTGAAGCCGGCGGCATAGACCTTGGCACCGAGTGCGCGCGCCATGAGCTGTGCGCCGAGGCAGATGCCCAGTACCGGTTTACCGGCCTTGAGACGCTTTTCGATCAGCGCGATTTCCGATTTGAGGAACGGATAACGATCCTCCTCATAGACGCCGATCGGCCCGCCCAGGACGACAAGGAGGTCGCAATCGGCAATATCGCCGGCGTTAAAGTCGTCGACCGGCGCGTCGCGATAGCTTGCCTTATATCCACGCGCCACCAGCGCCGGGCCGAAGGCGTCGAGATCCTCGAACGCGACGTGGCGGATGGCGATGGCCGTCGGCATCAACCCCGCCCCGGGGCCAGCTCGGCCTTGAATGGCCGTGCCAACAGGCCTTCGATCTCGCGATCGATCGCGGCGCCGTGGTGCAGGATCGCGTCCACGGCTTGCACAATGGGCATCTCCATGCCGAGCTTGCGCGCCAGCGCAACGCAAGCGGCTGACGAGGTGACGCCTTCCGCGATCGACCGGCGCGCGCCAAGGATCGACGCCAGCGTTTGGCCTTCGCCGAGCGCCAGCCCAAGCGACAGGTTGCGCGATTGCAGGCCGGTGCAGGTCAACGTCAGATCGCCGAGACCCGACAGGCCCATCAGCGTCTCGGCCTTGCCCCCCTTGGCGACCGCCAGGCGAACCATCTCGGCAAGGCCGCGCGTGATCAACGCGGCACGCGCGTTATCGCCGAACTTCTTGCCCATGACGACACCGCAAGCGATTGCCAGCACGTTCTTGACCGCGCCGCCGACCTGCGCGCCGACCGGGTCGGCGGAGAGATAGGGCCGGAAACTCCGCCCGCCCAGCGCCGTCACCAGCTTGGTGCCGAGGGCCGCGTCGGTGGCGGCCAGCGTCACCGCCGTCGGCAGGCCGGCCGCCACTTCCCGCGCGAAGGTCGGACCCGACAGAACGGCAAGCGGTGCACTGGGCACGGCCGCGGCGGCGACTTCGCTCATCAACGCGCCGGTTTTTTCCTCGATGCCCTTGGCGCACAGCACCAATGGCACATCTTTGGGCAAATGCGGCGCGAGCTGCGTTGCGATTGCGCGCAGGTGCTGCGCCGGCGTCGTCAGCAAGACGGCATCGGCCTGCGCCGCCGCGGCGAGCTCGCTGGTCGCGCGGATGCCGCGTTCCAGCTTGATGCCGGGCAGGAAAATCGGGTTTTCGGCGGCGGTCGAAATCGCCGTCACGACCTCGGCTTCGCGCGCCCACAGGACGACGTCGCGGCCGGCGCGGCGCAGGACTTGCGCCAACGCGGTGCCCCACGCGCCGCCGCCGATGATGCCGAAGGTCTGCATGAAAAGTTACGCCTCCCGCGCCTCACCGCGAGCGATGAAGCACGGAAGGCGTTATCCGATCAAGGGCGCGCGGCTATTTCTTGCCAAGAGCCTCGACACCAGCCTTGGCAACGGCTTCGTCCTGGGCGGAACCCGGCGATCCGCTGACGCCGATGGCGCCGATGATCTTGCCACCGACCTCGATCGGCAAGCCGCCACCGACGACCGTCGGTGCACCAAGCGTGAGCAGGTAGACATTGGCTTGAACATGGTCCTGGAAGACCTGCGACGGTCGCTTGAACATTGCCGAAGCCTCGGCTTTCTTCTGCGCGAGCGTGACCGAGCCATATTGCGTGTTGTCCATGCGCTCCATCATCACCATCTCGCCGCTCGGCTCGACGATATAGATCGCCACCGGGAACGGCGATTTCTTCGCCTCTGCTTCGGCGGCGGCCATGACCTTTTTCGCCTGCGCCAACGTGATCGGCGGGCCATAAGGCGGCGGCGCTGCGGGCGGCGACGCCTGTTGCGCCGCCGCGACCCCAGCGAACAACGCCGCGCCCGCAAACGCGGCAACCAGCAAACGGGCTTTTATCGTTTGTCCCTCCCCGGGTTCCGCTATTTCTTCAACTTGGCCATGACGGCGGGGTTGGTCGAATAGACGCCGAGAAACTGACCCTGCGCCAACACCTTGCCCTTCATCGCCGCGACCGCGGCCTCGGCGCTGACGTCGCCGCTAAGACCGAGCGACGGCACGCTCAACGCGTAGACGGTGAAGTGATAGTGATGGGTGTTCTCGTCGTTCCACGGCGAGCATGGCCCGTCATAGCCGTAATACGTGCCCTTCATCGCATCGTTCGCAGCGAAGGCCGGGGTGTAGCTGTTGGCGACGGGCACGCCGACCTTGATGGCCGACGCCGGCTTGCCGTGCAGCAGCCGCTCGTTCGAGGCCGCGCCTTCGGGAACCGTCATCACGTTGGCCGGAATGTCGACCAGCACCATGTGGAAGAAGATCTTGCGCTTGACGGCTTTCGTCAGCATCGCGCCTTTTTGGTTCATCAGCTCGCGGTGCTCGGCCGGCGAATCGGTGTCGTAAACGATGACGGCGTAGGACTTCGTGCCGTTCGGGCCCTTCGACCACGAAATGCTCGGATTCTTGTTGGCCGCGGCGGTGGCGCCGCCGTGTCCGTCCGCCGTGCAGAACGCGTATTCGCTCGAAATCATGTGGTCGTACTTCATCGCGTCGACGCGGACATGAATTTTCGCGGAATGAGCGGGCGCGAGTTGCGGCATCTTATAAAGGAATGCGGGAGCCGGCGCCTGCGCTTGGGCGGTGCCAGCCAGCAACGCCGCGCCGGCGAGCGCGGCAATTAACCCACGGAAATACATGATATTTTTCCTCCCGGAATGCTCTTGGCCGGCCATTGAGGCAGTCGGCAGCGCCGATCCTAGGGCGGCGCCGGACGGGGTTCAACGTAGGCGCGCGGACGCCGCCGCCGGGTCGAGCGGCCAGCGCGGTCGCGGTGCGAAGTCGAGCGCATCGGCGAGCCCGAGCTTGAGGCGCTCGATGCCCGCCCAGCCGATCATCGCCGCATTGTCGGTGCACAGCGCCGGCGGCGGCGCGACGAAGCGGAAGTTCAATTCCGTGGCAAGCTGAGTCAGGCGCGGCCGCAACGCGGCGTTGGCGGCGACGCCGCCGGCCGCTACCAGCGCATGGCCGCGACCGTGCTGCGCGTTGAACCGGGCCGCCGCCTGTGCCGTGCGATCGAGCAGACAATCGACAATCGCTCCCTGCAAGGCAGCTGCCAGATCAGCGCGCGCGCGATCGTCGAGCGACCCGACGCGGCGCACCGTTTCGGCCAGCGCGGTCTTCAAGCCGGAGAATGAGAAGTCGCATCCAGGCCGGCCGATCATCGGCCGCGGCAACGGAAACCGCGCCGCATCGCCGGTGCGCGCCGCCCGTTCGATTGCCGGACCGCCGGGATAGCCGAGGCCGAGCAGCTTGGCGCCTTTGTCGAAACATTCGCCGGCGGCGTCGTCGATGGTCGCGCCGAGACGGCGATAACGGCCGACGCCTTCGACCGCCAATAGCTGACAATGCCCGCCCGAGACCAGCAGCAGGAGATAAGGAAATGCCACGTCGTCGGTCAGCCGCGCCGACAACGCGTGCCCTTCGAGATGGTTGACCGCGACGAACGGCAGGGCGCGCGCATAGGCAATCGCCTTTGCTTCCATGACGCCGACCATGACGCCGCCGATGAGGCCGGGCCCGCCGGTGGCGGCAACGCCGCCGAGATCGCCCAGGCCAATGCCGGCGGCCGCCAGTGCGCGGGCGATCAAACCATCGAGATGGTCCAAATGCGCGCGCGCGGCGATCTCGGGCACGACGCCGCCGTAGGGACGGTGTTCGGCGAGCTGCGACAGCACGAGGCTCGCGCGGATGCGCTTGTCGGTGGCCGCCGTATCCTCGACCACCGCGGCCGCGGTTTCGTCGCAACTGGTTTCGATGCCCAGGATCAGCATGGCGCGCAGCTTAGCATCTTCCCTTGCCGCGGCCTTCCGCCTAAGAACAAGATATGGCCCCGCCTCTTCTGCGCATCGGCACGCGCGGCAGCCCTTTGGCGCTGGTGCAGGCGGACGAGCTCAAGCGCCGCCTGGCTGCGGCGCATGCGCCGCTGGCCGCGCCGGGCGCGATCGACATCGTCGCCATCCGCACCAGCGGCGACCGCGCGGGCGAACGCCCGCTCGCCGAGGAAGGCGGCAAGGGCCTGTTCACCAAGGAGATCGAAGAAGCTCTGTTCGATGGACGCATCGACGTCGCCATCCATTCGATGAAGGACATGCTGGCGACGCTGCCGCGAGGACTGGCTATCGCCGCGTGCCTGCCGCGCGAGGATCCGCGCGACGCGCTGTTGTCGCCGCGCGCCAATTCGCTCGCCGCGCTGGCCAAAGGCGCGCGGCTCGGCACCGCGTCGCTGCGCCGCAAGGCGCTGGCGTTGCACGTGCGGCCCGACCTCAACATCGTGCCGCTGCGCGGCAATGTCGGTACGCGCCTCGCGAAGCTGGCGGCCGGCGACGCCGACGCGACGATCCTCGCCGCCGCCGGCCTGAAGCGGCTGGGCCTTACCGACAAGATCACCGCGATGCTGCCGCCGAACGAAATGTTGCCGGCGCCGGCGCAAGGCATTCTGGCGGTGGAAATCCGGAATGACGATACGCGCGCGCGCGACCTGCTGGCGCCGCTCGATCACGCCGAGACGGCGGCCTGCGCCGCGGCCGAACGCGCCTTCCTGGCGGCGCTCGACGGTTCGTGCCGCACGCCGATTGCCGCGCTCGCGACCGTCGCGGGCGGGCGGCTGACGCTCGACGCCGCCATCGTCAGTCCGGACGGCAGCAAGCTCCACCGCATGCGACGCGACGGCGGCGCCGCGGACGCGGCCGCGCTCGGCCACGACGCCGGTGCCGAGCTCAAGGCGCGCAGCGGGCCAGACTTTTTCGCATGAAGGCGCTGGTGACCCGACCGCGCGAGGACGCCGCCGGCCTGACGGCGGCCCTTCTGGCGCGCGGCATCGAACCGCTGCTCGAGCCGCTGCTGTCGATCGAACTCGCGCGCGATGCACAGGCCACGCTGGCCGCGGCGTTGCCGGCGGCGCAAGCCGCGCTGTTCACCAGCGCCAACGGCGTCCGCGCCTTTGCCCGCATTTCGCCGCGTCGCGACCTGCCGGCGTTCGCCGTCGGCGACGCCACCGCGCGGGCGGCCCAGACGGCCGGCTTTGCCCGTGTCGAAAGCGCCGGCGGCGATGTCCACGCGCTGGCGACGCTGGCGGCGCGCCGCCTCGATCCGGCGGCGGGCGCGCTGATCCATGCGGCGGCAAGCGCGGTCGCCGGCGATCTCGCCGCCGAACTGGCGCGCGCCGGATTTACGGTACGCCGGCTGCGGCTTTACGAAGCCGTCGCGGCCACGCGCCTCACCGCCGAGTCGCGCGACGCGATCGCGGCCGGCGCGGTCGGTGCGGCGATCTTTTTCTCTCCCCGCACCGCCGAAACCTTTGTTACGCTCGCGCGCCCGGCCGGGCTACAGGACCGTGCCGCATCGATCGCGGCGGTCGTGCTGAGTCCGGCGGTGGCGGCAGCGCTTGGTCCGCTGGCGTGGCGGCGTATCGAGGTGGCCGCGACGCCGAACGAACCGGCGCTGCTGGCGGCGCTCGACCGGGCGTTGCACACGGTCCATACGGGGGACAAGGAAGAACGGGCATGAGGCTGTCGCCGTGAACGAACCGCCGGTGATCGACGCCGCCGACATCAACCTGCCGCGCCGACGGCGCCGGCGCGCCGTAGTGATCGCCGGGCTTGTCGTCGCATTGGCGCTGGTGCTCGGCCTGACCGGCACGTCGCCTTATTGGGCGCCGGAGCTGGCGCACGTGCTGCCCTGGGGCACGCCGGTCGACAATACGGCAAATCAGATCTTCGCCAACCAACTGGCCACGGTCGAATCCGAGGTGCAGGCGCTGCGCGACGCGCAAAGCGCCAACGCGCAGATTTTCGTGCGGCTCGATGCGCTCGAAAAACAAGTGAGGCAGGCGTCGCCCGACATCAGCCAATTCACCGACACCGTCAAACGCCTCGACGCCGCGACACAACAGCTGCAATCGGCGGTCGACGGCAACGCGGCGCGCATCGCCGCGCTGCAGGATCGTCTGGCGCATACCAGCGACAATCCCGAACGCATGCTGTTCCTGGCGTTGAGCCAGCTATCGGCGGCGCTGGCGACCTCGCGGCCGTTTCCCGACGAGCTTAAAGCCGCCGAGACCCTGGCGCCGCACGACCTGGGCGTGAAGCTGCTGGCGCTCGAGCCGCAGGCCGCGACCGGTATCCCGAGCACCGCGGCACTGGCGGCGCGATTCAATGCCGCGACCGCGCCGGCGATGCTGCTGGCGACGCCGGCGGCGCCGGCGAACGAAGGGTGGACCAAGCGCTTCTGGGCGAAGCTCGCGAGTTTGGTGGTCGTGCGCCGCGTCGGCGACAGCACGACGCCGCCCGATCCGACCATCGCCGCCGTCGACGCCGCACGTGCCGAACTTGCCCAGGGTGATCTTGCGGGCGCCGTCGGCACGATCGAAGCAGCGCCCGCGCGCGGCGCGGCGGAAAGCTGGCTCGCGGCAGCGCACCAACGGCTCGACGCCGAGGCCGTTGTCTCGGCAGCGCTGCGGCAAGTCGTGCCGGCGCTGGCCGCCGCGCCGGCCAAGCCGGCGTCGCAGACACCGTGAGGCGCGTTCTCCTCGCACTGATCGCGATCGTCGTCGTCGTCAGCGCTGCGGTCTATGTGGCCGACCGACCGGGCACCGTCACCATCGTCTGGCACGGCTGGCGCATCGACACGTCGGTGGCGGCACTCGTATTGGCCGCCGCATTCGCCGTCTTCATTTTCGGCTGGAGCCTGGCGCTGCTGCGCCGCCTTTTGGCGGCGCCGCGCAACTTTGTCCGCGCCCGGCGCGAACGTCGGCGGCGCGAAGGCTATCGCGCGCTGACCTATGGGATGGCGGCGGTCGCCGCCGGCGACCCGGACGAAGCCGAGCGCTGCGCGCGCCGCGCCGACGCGCTCCTCGACGAGCCGCCACTGACGCGTTTGTTGGCGGCACAGGCGGCGCAACTCAAAGGCGATACGGCGGCGGCGCGCGATTATTTCACCGCCATGTTGGCCGAACCCGAGACCGAATTTCTCGGCCTGCGCGGCCTGATCGTTCAGGCGTTGGCGCGCGGCGAAGACGGCGTCGCGCTCAAGCTGGCCGAGCGCGCCCGGGCTCTGCGGCCACGCACCGGGTGGGTGCAACGCGCGCTGGTCGAGCTCGAAGCGCGTGCCGGACGCTGGGAGGCAACCGAAGCACGGTTGGTCGAGGCGCTACGGCGTGGCGCCATCGCGCCCGGCGACGGCCGGCACCATCGCGCCGCGATCCTCTACGAGCGCGGACAGGCGGCGCAGGCGGCCGGCCGCAACGGCGAAGCGCTGAAACTGGCGGGTCAGGCGCATCACGCCGATCCCGGCTTTGCGCCGGCGACGGCGTGGTATGCGAACCTGCTGGCCACCGGCGGCAGCGCACGGCGTGCCCGCAAGGCAATCGAAACCGGCTGGCAAACGGCGCCGCATCCGATGCTGACCGCGGCCTATGGCGCGCTCTATGCCGACGAGACGCCACTGGCGCGCATCAAGCGCTTCGAACGGCTGCAAGGGTTGAAGCCCGACCATGTCGAAGGACGCGTCGCGCTCGCCGAGGCAGCGATCAAGGCGCGTCTCTGGGGCGAAGCGCGCCGTCATCTGACCGAGGCGGGCATCGACCGCGCGGACGCGCCGCCGCGCCTCTACCGGCTGATGGCGTCGCTCGAGGAAGCCGAGCACGCCGACGGCAGCCAGGCGCGGCAGTGGCTCGAACGCGCGACACGGGCCGCGTCGCCCGATCCGGCTTATGCGTGTAATGCCTGCGGCTTCGAGACCGCGACTTGGGCGCCGCTGTGTCCTCGCTGCCGCAGCTTCGACCAATTGGTCTGGCGGCTGCGGCCGGGCCACGGCGACATCGCGGCGACAGCGCTGCCGCCGCTTTTGGCCGGAGCGCCGATTGACGCCCCGCGCCGCACGGTTGTAGGTTCGGCCGCCTTGCCGCCCATGGATGCCGACGTAGCTCAGCGGTAGAGCAACTGATTCGTAATCAGTAGGTCCGCGGTTCGAACCCGCGCGTCGGCACCAGTTTCCCGGCGGGTTACCGGATCGCGCGCGTGGCATCGGCGGCGCGTAAGCTCGCCCGACAGGACGGCGGCGCGATGGAGCGGGCGGATTTCATCATCGTCGGCGGCGGCACGGCTGGCGCGGTTCTGGCCGCCCGCCTGTCGGAAGATCCCGCCTGCCGCGTGGTGCTGATCGAGGCCGGCGCCGATATCCCGCCCGGCGCCGTGCCCGCCGACATCAGCGACGTCTTTCCGAGCGCCTATTTCAACCGGGACTATTTCTGGCCCGGGCTCGAAGCCAGCACGGTCGAAGGCACGCCGCCGCGGCCGTTCACCCAAGCGCGCATCATGGGCGGCGGCTCGAGCGTCATGGGCATGTGGGCGCTGCGCGGCTTGCCGAGCGACTATGACTTTTGGGCGCAGGCCGGCGCGGCGGGTTGGAGCTGGGCCGACTTGTCGCCGTATTTTCAGCGCGTCAATCGCGTCGACGGGAACGGCATCGACACCGCGACGACGACGCCCGGAATCCGGAATCTTGCCCGGGATGCGTGGCCCGGATTTGCGCGCGCGATGGAGTACGCCGCGGCGGCGCGCGGCTTGCCATCTCACGACGACATCAATGCGGTGGCGGCCGACGGATTTTTCGCCATGCCGCTCAACCACGAAGGCGGCGAACGCGCCGGCAGCGCCCGCTGCTATCTGACCGCGACCGTGCGGCAGCGGCGCAATCTGACGATCCTGGCCGAGACGCGCGTTGTCGGTCTGACGGTCGACGGCACGCGGGTCGGCGGCGTCGCGGTCGAACAACAGGGCGCGCGGCGGAATCTCGCGGCGCGCGAGGTGATCGTGGCGGCGGGCGGCATCCATTCGCCGGCGCTGTTGCTGCGCGCCGGCATCGGGCCGGCGGCCGCGCTCGCACGGATCGGCATCCGGCCCATCGCGGACCGCGCCGGCGTCGGACAGAACCTCCAGAATCACGTGTTCATTCACTTCGCGCTCACCCTCAATCCGGGCACGGGCGTGCCGCGCGGCGGCCGTCACTATGCCGTGGCCGGCTTGCGGCTATCCTCCGGCACCGCCGATTGCCCGGCCGGCGATCTGTTGTTGTGCGCGATCGGACGCGTCAGCGTGCGCGCGTTCGGCGCCCGCGTCGGAATCGTCGCGGCGGCTTTGTATGCGCCGCACTCGCGCGGCGCCGTCGAGCTCGCCGCCGCTGACCCGGACGTCGAGCCGCGCATTTCGTTCCGCCTGCTGTCGGATGAACGCGACGCGGCGCGGCTGATCACGGCCGGGCAGTTTGCTGAAAAACTTCTCATCGATCCGGCGGTGCGGCAGACCTATCGCGAGCTCTATCTGTTGCCGAAAGATCCGCCGCTCCACCGCTTCAACCATCGCGGCGCCGTCGGGAGCATAGAGGCCCTGCTCGCCTCGGCGATCATCGACGGACCCGCCGCGTTGCGGCAGTTGGCGATCGGCCGCGCCATTGCGCCCGGCCGCATGGTGGCCGACGGCAAGCGCCATGCGGCGCTGGCGCCCGAGGAAATCCTCGCCGCCGCCGCACCGATGTTCCACCCGGTCGGCACCTGCGCCATCGGCCACGCGGACGATCCGCGCGCCGTCGTCGACGCCGAATGCCGGGTCCATGGCATACAAGGCCTGCGCGTCGTCGACGCATCGATTATGCCACGCATCCCAAGCGCCAATACCAACCTGCCCACTTTGATTCTAGCCGAACGCGCCGCCGACCTGATCCGCCGTGGGCAACGCGCCGCGCCTTGACGCTTGACTTGGGTCCGCGCGGGGAGAAACGTTTGCCCGGATGATCGCGAACGGCTTGCGAAGGAACCTCGGATGGCAAAGCAGCGGATCAGTTACGTGGCGCTGGACCGGATGGATGCGGCAATGCGGGCCGAAATGGAGCGATGCCAGCGGGAAGGCACGCCAAGGCCCGAAAGCTCGGCGGTGCGGGCGCACGTGCCGGCGTGTTTCTGGTTTTTCGCCAATTCATGGCGCGACATCTTCCGCAACGGCGTACTGGAACACCCAATCAAGGAACTGTGCCGGCTTTACGTGTCGCGCTCGGTGCAGTGCGAATATTGCGGCAACCAGCGGTCCGTGAAGGCGGCGCAGTCGGGCGCCGTGATCGAAGACCATGTGAAGGATTTGCTGAACTTCGAATCGTCGAAGAACTACGACGACCGGCAGAAGGCCGCGCTCGCCTATGCCGAGGCGATCGTCTGGCACCTCAATACCGACGACGCTTTCTGGGAGCGGCTCACCCGGCATTACACCGAGGCGGAGCTTGTCGAGCTCGGCTGCATGATCGGGCTGACGCTGGGACAGCAGAGTTGGCTCCGGCTTCTCAACATCGAGCATCACCAGGTACTGTCCGGCACCGACGCGTCGATGGCGCCCGGCTTCGAGACCGCGCAACGCCTCGCGACTACCAAGGCGCGACCCGATTACTGGGCCGCCGGCCCGACCAAACCGCCGAGCTCGACTGCCGCCGAGTGAATCCGACGGCGCGGCTCAAGCCGCCTTGGGGCTCGTCGCCGGTTTTTCGACGACTGCGACGCCTTCGGTCACCATCACCTTGTTCAACAGCTTGACCAAGGCGTAGACCGATTCGATCGCCGGCGTCGGCGTTTCGGTAATGCGCGCCATCTCGAGGATCGAGCCGATCAACGCCTCGGTCTCGAGCGCGCGGCCGGCTTCGACGTCCTGCAGCATCGAGGTCTTGTGCGCGCCGACGCTTTCGGCGCCGGCGATGCGCTTTTCGATCGAGACCCGGAAGGTGACGCCGAGCTTTTTAGCGATGATCTCGGCCTCTTCCATCATCTTCGCCGCCAAGTGGCGCGTTTCCGGGAAGCGGCAGATATCGACCAGCGTCGCATGCGTCAGCGCGCTGATCGGATTGAACGACAGATTGCCCCACGCCTTGAGCCAGATTTCGGCGCGGATGTCCTTGAGCACGCGCGACTTGAGACCGGCCTTGGTGAGCACGTCGTGCAGCCGCTTGACGCGTTCGGTGTCCTTGCCGTCGAGCTCGCCGACCGGAAAGCGGTCGCCTTCGACGTGATGGACGACGCCCGGCGCCGTCACCGCCGCCGCCGGATAGACCACGCAGCCGACCAAGCGGTTGGGATCGATCTTCTTCGTCAGCACGCCGGTCGGATCAAGGCTGTCGAGCTTGCGACCATCGTATTTGCCGCCGAGACGCTGGAAGTACCACCACGGCAGGCCGTTCTGCACGGTCAGGATGACCGTGTCGGCATCGAGCATGGGATCGATGTCCCGAACGGCTTCTTCGAGGTGATGCGCCTTGACGGCGAGGATGACGAGCTCGTGCTTGCCGGCATCGGCAATTTTGTCGACCGCCTTGACCTTGGCGATCTCGGTCTTGCCGTTTTCCCATTCGAGCTTGATGCCGTTCGCCTTGATGGCCGCCAGATGGACGCCAATATCGACGACCGTCACCGGATTGCCGGCGAGCGCGAGCTTGGCCGCGATCAGGCCGCCGATGGCGCCGGCGCCGACGACGCAAATGCGCATCGGCTTAGGCGCTTCCTTGAGCAGATAGGGGCTCGGCACGATCTGGTCGAACGGATTGCGCAAGCTGCCGACGCCGTCGATCACGACGTCGATGATGTTGTGCGCTTCCGGCATGACGCCGGCACCGAGCGACGTGCCGCAGGAAATGATGTCGCCCGGCATCAGCGTCATGTCGCGCGACACGGCCGCCACCAGCTTCGCCGGCGGAAAGAACATGTCGGCGACCGGATAATTCTGCACTTCCTTGTTGTTGAGGATGGTGCGGATATTGAGTTTCATCGGATCGACGCCCGTTGTAATCACGGGACCAAAAGGCCCGAAGGTGTCGAAGCTCTTGGCGCGGACCCATTGGTCGAAGGATGGATCCTTCTTCAACAGATCGACGGCGGTGACGTCGTTGACGCAGGTGTAGCCGAAGATATAACCGGGCGCTTCGGCCTCGCTGACCATCGAGCATTTCTTGCCGATGACGACGCCGAGTTCGCCTTCATAGACGATCCGGCCGGAATACGACTTCGGACGTTCAATGGGCGTGTCCGGACCGCAAAACGCGTTGTTGGCCTTGAGGAAATAAAGCGGATCGGGCGGCGTCGCGAAATTGTTCTTGGCGGCAAGCTGATGGAAGTTGTTCCACAGGCAAACCATCTTCGACGGCTCGCACGGCGCCAGCAGCTTGACCGCGCTGCGCTTGACGGTTTCGCCGGTCGGCTTGGCGCCGGCGAACATGTCGCCGCCGTGAACCGCGATCGCGTCGCCGTCGAGCGTGCCGAAACCGACGCGGCCGTCGCGCTCGAACCGAACCCATTGCGTCATCGTGTGGTCTCCCCTGGGCCGAACCGAACCCGCTCCGTTCGGACTATGCGTATGGTAGCCCGGTTCGGCGAAGGCCCTGAAGCGCACCGGCCGCAATGCTGCACTGGCGCCGACGCGCGGCAAATCGGCGCTTTATGCATGCGCTGGGCCGTGCCATATACGCGGCCGGGGATCATGGGCGGAATCAGGTCTTATCTCGACGCATCGCGCGACGTTCTGGCCGCGGCCGCGGCCGCCATCGACGAGGCCCAAGTCGCGCGGGCGATCGACGTCATGCACACGGCGCTGGCATCCCAGAAGCCGCTGCTGATTTGCGGCAATGGCGGTTCCGCCGCCGATGCGATGCACATCGCTGGCGAGTTGGTCGGGCGCTACAAGAAGGAGCGCCGCGCGCTCAAGGCGATGGCGCTGGTGGCCGATCCCGCCGTCGTCACCGCTTGGAGCAACGACTATAGCTACGACAGCGCATTCGCCCGCCAGGTCGAAGCGTTTGGCGAGACCGGCGGCGTTCTGCTGGCGCTGTCGACCAGCGGCAATTCGAAGAACGTGATCGCCGCGGCCGAGACGGCGCGGCAAAAAGGGATGACGGTGATCGCGTTGACGGGCGCAGGCGGCGGCAAGCTCGCACCGAAAGCCGATATCCTGCTGGCGGTGCCGGCGACCGACACGCCCTTCATCCAGCAGGTGCACATCTGCCTTTATCATTATCTCTGCGCCGAGATCGAAGCACGCATCGCGCGCTGACGTTCAGCAGATCGAGATTAAAGCGTTGATCGCGTGGGCCGACGCGGCGGCGTGATGCGCGTCGATGTCGTCGGCGGTGGCGACGGGTGTTGCGTCGCGCCTAGCGGCCGAGCGCGTTCCCGACCGTCGTGAACGTGGCGTTGAGCGCCGTGCCGACGTCGCGCAGACTCGTGACCAGGACCAGCCCCATCAGTGCGCAGATCAAGCTGTACTCGACTGCGGTGACGCCGGATTCGTCGGCGGCCAGGCGGCGGGATTGACGCCGCGACGATGGCGATGTTCATCGTGCTGATCGGACCGGCGTTGATCCAGGTCTTCAAGGCGTTCTAGCGCCGCGCCAACCCCGCCGCCGGCTTAATGCCCAAGAGCCGCGCGGCATTACCGCCCAGAATCAATCGCCGATCGCGCTCCGACAGGCCGGGCGTCTTGCGCACGAATTGCACCGCGTCGGGCAGCCCCATGTCGTAAGGATAGTCGGTACCCAGCAAGATATGATCGGCGCCGTACTGCTTCACCAGATACGTCAACTGGTGATCGTTGAAGACGATGGTGTCGAAATAGAGCTTCTTCAGGTAGCGCGACGGTGCCTTGCTGATCTTGGTGCGGGCATCGGGCCGGGCGGCGTGCGCATGGTCGATGCGCCCGGCATAAGCCGGTAGATAGCCGCCGCCGTGGGCGCAGACGATCTTGAGCCCGGGATAGGTTTCGAGCACACCGTCGAAAATCAAGTGGTGGATCGCCACCGTGGTATCGAGCGGATTGCCGACGATGTTCTGGAAGAAGTGATCGCCTAGGCGCCGGCCGTCGGGAAAACCATGCGGATGCATGAAAATCACCGCGCCGAGTTCCTCCGCCTTGGCGAAAAACGGCCGGAAACGATCCGCCGACAGTTCCTCTTGCTCGACATGCGGACAGATTTCGACGCCCTTGAGGCCAAGCTCGCGCACCGCGCGCGTGAGTTCGCGCACCGCATATTCCGGCACTTGCATCGGCACGGTCGCCAGGCCGACGAAACGGTCGGGATGGATGGCACAGAGATGCGCGATATTGTCGTTGATCAGGCGTGACGTGCGCAGCGCGAGGGTGCCGTCGGCCCAGTAATAATATTGGATCGGCGCGGTCGAGATCGCCTGGATGTCGATGCCATCGGCATCCATCGTCTTGAGCCGCTCCTCGATCGAGGTCAGCTTCGGTCCGATGGCGGCGATTTGCTTGACGTCGGTCTGCTTCGACGCGGCGCTTTCAAAGAACGAATATGGATCGTTCTGCGGCCGCATCACATCTTTTACAAGCGCCGCCGCTTCCGGCGTGAAGACGTGACAGTGGATGTCGATCGTCGGCTGACGCGCGGCGCGGTTGCGTGCCGTGGGCTTGCTGCGGCGTGCGAGCGCTCGGCCGGCCGAAGCCGGCGCACAGGTATAAACCAAGCTCATGCGCGGCCACCGTTCCGCGCCGTGCGACAGGCCTGCCAGATCTTTTGCGCCGTCGCCGGCATTTGCAGCGTCCGCCCGGCGGCGCCCGGAATGGCGTCGGCGACCGCGTTCATGATCGCGGCCAGCGCGCCGGTGGTCCCGGCCTCGCCCGCGCCTTTGACGCCGATCGGATTGGTCTTGCATGGGAATTCGAGCAGGGCGTCGGTCAATTTCGACGGCATGTCGGTCGCCCGCGGCAGCGCGTAGTCCATGAACGAGCCGGCGAGCAGCTGGCCGGATTCGTCGTAGAGCGCATTTTCGAGCAGCGCCTGGCCGAGACCTTGCGCGACGCCGCCGTGAACCTGGCCCTCGACGATCATCGTATTGAGGATACGGCCGGAATCGTCGGCGCCGCTGTAAGCCACCACGTCGAGCGCGCCGGTTTCGGGATCGATCTCGACCTCGGCGATGTGGCAACCGTTGGGAAAGTGTTGCGGCGTCTGCGACACCTTGTTGGTATCGAGCGTTTCGGCGATCTCGCCCTTGGCCTTGAGCTCCCGCGCCTTGTTCGCGACCTCGAACAGCGACAGCCGCCGGTCGGTGCCGGCGATTTCAAACGCGCCGTTGCGATAGGCGATGTCGGCTTCCGCGGCCTCCAGCATCTGCGCCGCCACTTTCTTGCCCTTCTCGATCACCGCGTCGGCCGTGAAGAAGATCGCACTGCCGGCCGCGGCTGCCGACCGCGAGGCGAAACTGCCGTGACCTTCGACACCCAGCCGCGTGTCGCCTTCGCGCACCATCACTTTCGTCGGATCGACGCCGAGCTTTTCGGATGCGACCTTGCGGAACACCGTCAGATGTCCTTGGCCGGTCGATTGCGCGCCCAAGCCGACGACGACCGTGCCGTCGCCGGGGAACGACAGCGCCGCGCCTTCGGGCGGAAGCGCTCCCGAATGTTCGAGGAAGCACGAGACGCCGATGCCGCGCAAGCGGCCGCGCGCGGCGCTTTGCTGTTTGCGCGCGGAGAATCCCTTGAGGTCGGCGAGCTCGAGCGCCTTGTCGAAGATCGCGGGAAAATCGCCGCTGTCATAGACCGTGCCCATCGCGCCCTTGTAGGGGAGCTCCGCGGGCGTCACGAGATTGCGCCGGCGCAGGGTGACGGCATCGATGCCGCTGACGCGGGCCGCTTCCTCGACCAGCCGCTCCATCAGATAGTTGGCTTCGGGCCGTCCCGCGCCGCGATAGGGACCGAGCTGAACCGTGTTGGTTAGGACGCACAGCACGTCGCAGACGACGCGCGGAATGCGATAAACCGAGGGGAAGCACCGCACCATGTTGATCGTCGCGGTGAGCGGTCCGGCGCCGTTGGCGAACGCGCCCATGTCGGCCACCGACTTGACGCGCAAGGCGAGGAATTTGCCCTCTTTGTCGAGTGCGATCTCGGCATCCATGACCTGATCGCGCGCTTGATTGTCCGACAAAAATGCTTCGGCGCGGGTCGATGTCCAGCCGACCGGCCGGCCGATGCGCTTGGCGGCGACCAGGATGGCAACGTACTCGGGATAGGCGCCGGTTTTCATGCCGAAGGCGCCGCCGACATCCTCCGTCAGGACACGCATCTGCTCCGGCTTGACGCCGAGCAACTCCGCCATCTGGCTGGCCATCAACCAGACACTTTGCGTTCCCGTGCGCAGCGTGTATTCACCGGCCTTGGCGTCGTACCAGCCGGCCGCCACGCGCGGCTCCATGCTCGCGACCGCCAGCCGCTGATTGGACACTGACAGCCGCGCGACCAGCGGCGCGCTGGCGATAATCTTCGCCACTTCGGCCGCGTTGCTGCCGTCCTTGTCGAGCGGCCAGGTGAAGTCGAGCGCGACATTGCCGGGTGCTTCGGGCCAAATCTGCGACGCGCCCGGTTCGCTGGCGCGGCGCGCGTCGACCACGGCCTGGATTTCGTCATAGTCGACGTCGATCAGCTCGGTGGCGTCCTGCGCCTGCGCGGGTGTTTCAGCAACCACCATCGCGACCGGCTGCCCGGCATGGAACACCCGGCCCTCGGCCAAAGCCGGCCAACGCGGCGCCGCGAGCTTCGAGCCGCCGCGGCCAGGCACCGGCAGCGGATGCGCCAAACTTCCGGTGCCGGTCATGTCGGCGGCGGTCAACACCGCCAGCACGCCGGGCGCCCGTTGCGCCGCCGCCGTGTCGAGACGGCGGATGGTCGCCGATGCCATCGGCGCGCGCAAGAATGCGGCCGCGGCCTGGCGCGGCTCGTGCACGTCGCCGGTATAGCGGCCCTTGCCGCGTAAGAGCGGCTCATCCTCGATGCGCAGCTGGCGTGTGGTGCCCGTCGTCATGTGCGTTCATCCCCGTTTCTTGCTTGGCGCCGTTGACGCGATACCGTGCGATGTTCGAAGGCTATCGGTACCGGTGTTTCGTTGCACGCGACCATCGATGCTATCGAACACAAGGTTGAGGCCACACTCAACCTAAATGATCGGTTGATAACGCGTGAGCTGACAACCGCAGAATTGGGGATATCCGTCAAATCCCGGCTACAGCAAAGCCGGCGACGTTCAGACGGGTCCGAAGAGTGTTGGGTCGGCGAACTCGTCGCCGCGGGCCTGTTCGAGCTCCTGGTTGTAGCGGCGCAGCGCATAGGCTTCGGTGACGAAGCCGATGACCTTGCGGTCGGTGGCGCTGGCGAGGACGGGGAG
>DASYXI010000039.1:0-49431 GCA_035934995.1 Allostellaceae bacterium | reverse complement strand
CTCTGGCTCTGCTTCTGCATGAACCTGATGGGCTTCTATTTTTTGGCCGGCGGGTTGCCAACCATCCTGCGCACCGCCCAAGTGCTGACGCCGAACGACGCCCAGTTTTCTGCCGTGCTGATCCAGATCGGCGGCACCGTGGGCGGGCTGCTGCTGGCGCGGCCGATGGACAAGAAAGGCTTCCTGCCGGTCACCGTGCTGTTCGCGCTCGCCATTCCGGCCATCGCCGGCATCGGCTACTTCGCCGACCAGTCGCGGACTCTCGTCCTGGCCTGCGCCTTCCTCGCCGGGTTCTGCGTCCTGGGTCTGCAGTTCGGCATCAATGCCGCCTCGGGCATGATCTATCCCACGGCGGTGCGCTCGAACGGCTCGGGCTGGGCGTTCGGCATCGGCCGCTTCGGCTCGATCCTCGGGCCGATCGTCGGCCTGTACCTGTTCGCGCAGCACCTGCCGCTGAACCAACTGTTCCTGCTGTGGACGATCCCGAGCCTCATCGGCTTCGTCTCGGCGCTGTCGCTGACGCTGCTCTACAGGGCCCACTTCAAGGGCCTGGGACTGGGCCAGCGCGAGGCGCTCGAGGCGGCGGAGTAGTTTGTCGGCCGGCGACTATTCCCGGCTGGCGCCGGCGCCAGGCGCGCGCATTGCCGTGGTGGGCGCCTGCGGCGGCATCGGCCGGGCGCTGACCCGCGCCGCAATGGGCATCGGGCTCAAGGTCGCGGCGCTCGACCTGCCGCGCTCGATCGCAGAATCGCCGCCCGAAGCCGGCGTCGCCTTCCATCACGGGCTCGACGCCACCGACGAGAAGCAGGTCGAGGCCGCCTTTGCCCGCGTCGGCCGCGAATTCGGCGGCCGGCTCGACGGCCTGGTCAACCTCGCCGGCTTCCCCAACCGCCATGTGCCGTTCCACGAACTGTCGCTGGCCGAGTGGCAGGCGACCGTCGATGGCAGTTTGAAGACGACCTATCTCTGCTGCCGCGCTGCCGTGCCATTGTTGAAAGCGGCGGCGGCGGCCGGCGGCGCGCCGGCGATCGTCAACACCGCGTCCGGTTTGTCGGCGCGGCCGTTGCCGGGCCTGTCGGCCTACAGCGCAGCGAAAGCCGGTGTCGCCAATTTCACCAAGACCCTGGTGCATGAGCTCGCGCCGCATATCCGCGCCAACACGCTCGCGCCCGGCGTCGTGCGCACTGCGTTCCACGCTGGCGGCACCGGCCGGCCCGCCGATTCACCCAACGCCAATCCGCGCGTCGATTACGAGAACTATGCGCGGCTGGTTCCGTTGGGCCGCGTCGCCGAGCCCGCCGATGTGGTCGGGCCGATCCTGTTCCTGCTCGGTCCGGCGTCGGGCTGGGTCAACGGCCAGGTGCTGCACGTCAACGGCGGCGGCTTGATGCCCTGAAAAAGCGGCGGGCCAGGGTTGCGCCCGCCGCGGCCGGCCTTTCCTTGCCGATCATAAGCCTGCTTATTATACTGCGCCGATGGCTCAAAAGCATGATTTTGAGCGCGCCTTCGGCTTTGTCCTGCACGAAACGGCGCGGCTCCTGTCCAAGCGCTTCGATCAGAAGGCGCGCGCCATCGGTCTGACGCGCGCGCAATGCAGCGTGCTGTTCCGCCTGTCGATGCAGGAAGGCATGAACCAGGCGCGCCTCGCCGAGTTGATGGAAATGGAGCCGATCTCGCTGACGCGGCTGGTTGATCGCATGGAGCAGGCGGGCTGGGTCGAGCGCCGCGCCGATCCCGCCGACCGTCGCGCCCGCCGCCTCTACATGACGGCGAAGGCCAAGCCCGTGTACGAGCGCATGATCGCCGTCGGCCTTGAGACGCGCGGCGAGGCGCTTGCCGGAATTTCTCAGACCGATCGCGACCGCATCATCGATCTGCTGATCCAGGTGCGCCGCAACCTGTCCGAGCGCGGCGGCACCGAGCCGCAACGCGACAACGCCGGAGCCCGCGCATGAGTCCCGATACGCGAACGCCGGTGCCGCTCGGCCGCGAGCCTGTCGCGGTGCGTATGCGCCGTTGGTTCCGCCATCACGGCGCGCAATGGCGGCTGCCGCTGCTGCTCGCCGGTCCGATCCTGGTGCTGCTCGTCGCGGCCTATCTCTATCTGACCGCCGGCAGTTCGGTGTCGACTGACGACTCTTACGTTCAAGCCGACAAGGTCACGGTCAGCGCCGATGTCGCCGGCCGCGTCGTCGCCGTCGCGGTGCACGACAATCAGCGCGTCCAGGCCGGCGACGTGCTGTTCCAGATCGACGACCGGCAATATCGCATCGCCGTCGAGCGCGCCCAGGCCGGGCTCGCCGCCGCGCGCCTCAAGGTGCGCGAGATGCTCGACAATCTCGCCTATCGCCAGACCGAGTTCGATCGCCAGCAGGCCTTGTTCAAGAATCACGTCACCTCGCAAGCCAGGCTCGACGAGGCGCGCAACGCGCTCGATGTCGCGCGCCAACAGGCGGCGGGCCTGACGCCGCCGTCGGCCGGCGACGCCGCCGCGGCGGTCGACGCCGAAATCGAGCAGCATCCGCTGGTCCTGCAAGCCAAGGCGGCGCTCGCCCAAGCCGATCTCGATCTGGCGCGCACGACCGTCAAGGCGCCGCTCGACGGCGTCGTGACGCGCGTGTCGAGCCTGCCGGTCGGCGAATATCTCAATGTCGCCCAGCCGGCTTTCGCGCTGGTCGCCAGCGCCAAAGTTTGGGTCGAGGCGAATTTCAAGGAAACCGACCTGACGCACGTGCTGCCCGGCGATGCCGCGACCGTCGACATCGACACCTATCCGGACAAGACGTTCCACGGTCATGTCGAAAGTATCGGCCCGGGCACCGGCTCGGAGTTCTCGGTGCTGCCGGCGCAGAACGCCACGGGCAACTGGGTCAAGGTGGTGCAGCGCATTCCGTTGCGTATCGTCATCGACAATGCCGACGCCGATCATCCGCTGCGGGCCGGCATGAGCGCCGAGGTCGAGATCAAGACCGGCTATTCGCGGCTCTTCGGCTGGACCAAGCCGACGCCACCCAAGGACATGACGAAGTAATGCTGGATTGCCGCCTTGCGGCCTTCGAGACGCCCGCTGCACGGGCTCCTCAGGCTGAGGACCATTTCTTTATGCCGTTAAGATTGGTCCTCATGCTGAGGAGCGATGCGCAGCATCGCGTCTCGAAGCACGCACAGCGCCGCTGCGGCCGGAGCGGTCCGGCAAGCGAGGTGGATTGATGGCGCCGGCCGGCGAAGGCGAGGTCGCCAATCGCGGCCTGATCACGGTCTCGATCATGCTGGCGACGATCATGCAGGCGCTCGACACCACGATCGCCAACGTCGCGCTGCCGGACATGCAGGGCAGCTTCGCCGTCGCGCAGGATCAGGTTGCTTGGGTGCTGACCTCCTACATCGTCGCCGCCGCGATCGCGACGCCGCTGTGCGGCTGGCTCGCCATGCGCTACGGCCGCAAGCGGCTGTTCCTGATCTCGGTCGCGGGTTTCACGATCGCGTCGGTGATGTGCGGCGTCGCCGGCAGCCTGACGCAGATGGTGCTCGACCGGCTGCTGCAGGGCCTGTTCGGCGCGGCGTTGGTGCCGCTGTCGCAGGCGGTGTTGCTCGATTCCAATCCGCGCGAGAAGCACGGCCAGGCGATGGCGATCTGGGGCGCCGGCATCATGCTCGGTCCGATCCTGGGGCCGACCCTCGGCGGCTGGCTCACCGACAATTACACCTGGCGGTGGGTGTTCTACATCAACCTGCCGGTCGGCATCCTCTGCTTCCTGGGATTGCTGTTCTTCCTGCGCGAAACGCCGACCAGCCGCGGCCGGCCGTTCGATTTCTTCGGCTTCATCATGCTGAGCATCGCGGTCGGCGCGGCGCAGATGATGCTCGATCGCGGCGAGCTCAAGGACTGGTTCGGCTCGACCGAGATCCGCGTCTATTTCAGCTTGATCGTGGCTTCGTTCTGGGTCTTCGTCATGTGGACGATGATGGCCGATCACCCGTTCTTCAACCGCGCGCTGTTGAAGGACCGCAATTTCGTCGGCGGCTGCATCTTCATCGCGGTGATCGGCGTGGTGCTGTACGGCACGCTGGCGCTGATGCCGCCGTTCCTCCAGACCTTGATGAATTACCCGGTGGTGACGACGGGCTATCTGCTGGCGCCGCGCGGCGTCGCCACCATGATCGCCATGCTGATCGTCGGCCGTTTGTCCGGCAAGATCGACACGCGGCTGATGCTGCTCTTCGGCTTCGCGTTGACGTCGTACTCGCTCTGGCAGATGGCGCATTTCGATCTGCAGATGGATTGGTGGCCGGTCATTGTCACCGGCGTCGTCCAGGGCTTCGGTTTGGGTTTCCTGTTCGTGCCGCTGACCACCATCGCGTTTGCCACGCTCGACCCGCGTCTGCGCACCGAGGCCGCCGGCATCTACAGCCTGATCCGCAATGTCGGCGCCTCGATCGGAATTTCCTTCTGCGAGACGGAACTGGCGCGCGGTATGCAGATCAGTCACCAATCCTTCGCCGCGGCGATGACGCCGTTCAACCGCGCGCTGACGACGCCGGGCGTCCAGGCCTATTGGAATATCCACACCACGACGGGTCTCGCCGCGCTTAACGCCGAGATCAGCCGCCAGGCGGTGATGCAGGCCTATATCGACGACTTCATGGTCATCATGGTGATCGCGCTCGCCTCGGTGCCGCTGCTGTTCCTACTGCGCGAGGTCAAGGCGCAACCCGGCGCCGCGCCGGCGGTGGAGTAAGGAATCCTAAACGCTCCGGCGGGCACCCTGTCGCCGCTCGCGGGGGAAACAATGAATTCGGCGACGGGACCGAACGCCTATTACAACACCGAGAAAGTCGTCGATGAGGTTTCGCAGAACCGCCATCGCGAGCTTGTCGGCGGTATGTGGGACGAGATCGGCAAGCTCCAGCTCGATTTCCTCGTCACCCAAGGCCTCGCGCCGCCCACGAAGCTCGTCGATATCGGCTGCGGCTGCTTGCGCGGCGGCGTTCATTTTGTCGCGTTTCTCGAGCCGGGAAACTACTACGGCATGGACATCAGCGACGAGCTGCTGGACGCCGGCTACGATGTCGAGCTGAAAAACCGCGGTCTTCAGGCCAAGCTGCCGCGCGCGAACCTCGTCGCCGATGGCGAGTTCCAGTTCGCGAAATTCTCCGCCACCTTCGACGTCGGCTTCGCGCAATCGCTGTTCAGCCACTTGCCGGCCGATCTCATCCGGCAGTGCTTGGCGCGCCTGAGTCCCCACATGGCGCCCAATGGCCGCTTGTTCGGGACTTTCTTTATCGTTCCGGACGACCACCCGGCCGGCGCGCCGCGCGAACGTCCGCACGGCATCGAGACCTACGACCATAAGGACCCGTATCACTACCAGGTCGCGCAGATCGAACGGCTTTGCGAAGGATTGCCGTGGCAGCCGGTCGTGCTCGGCGACTGGGGTCACCCGCGCGATCAGCAGATGGTGCTGTTCCGGTCGTTGGCTTAGGCGGCCGTTATTCGCGCGTCAGCGCCGCGCGGAATGTGCGCGGATCGAAATCCGCCGTGCCGTCCTTGCCGGTCCGCTTCACCGGCAGGTCGAGCCGCGCCGCCGCCAGCAGGGCGTCTTCCGATAGCGCATCGTTCGGGCCGCCGGCGTCGAGCGCGAAGCGCGCCAGCGACGGGCTTTGCGACAGCAGCCGGAACAGCGCCGTGACGCGCAGGAACAGCGCCAGGGTCACCGGCACGTTGGTGCCGAGCTCCTGCGCGAACAGGCCGAGCACCGTCTTGGTGTCGACTTCGGGTTGCGACGGCGCGTTCTCGCTTTCTTCGGCGCTCTCGTCCGGTGGCGGCAGGTCGGCGCGCAACCGGTCGAGATATTCGCCGAAGATGAACACCGCCGACGCCAACAACGCGGGCTCGACCGGCGGCACCCGCGGCGGCAGCGGGAAGGGGAGGACGTCGTTCATGCGGCCATGATGCGCCGCCTCACGTCGTCGCACCCGTGTCCGCGTTAAGTCCGGCCGCCTTGATGCCGGCGACGCCGCAAGCCTCGTCATTCTCCGACGTGTCGCCACTGATGCCGACGGCGCCCAGGATTTCACCCGCGCCGTCGCGGATCAACATGCCACCCGGCACCGGCACGACGCGTCCTTCGAATGCGCCCGACAGCGCCTGGATGAAATGCGGCGCGATCGGCACGCGGCGCGCGAACTCGCGTCCGCCGAAGCCCATGCCGAGACAGCCATAGGCTTTGCCGAAGGCGATCTCGAACCGCATGATCGAGGTCTTGTCCTCGCGCTTGAAGGCGACGAGATGGCCGCCGGAATCCAGGACCGCGACCGCAAGAGGCTTGAATTTCTGCGCGCGGCCGTGCTCCAGCGCCTTGTCGACGATGATCGCGGCCTGGGCCAGCGTGACGTTGCTCATACGAAACTCCCTCCCGTTTCTCGGTTTAGGACCGCTATGATAGAGGCTGGGCGTGCCGAACGGAACGCGCCGATTTTCTTTCGGGGGTCATAAAACGCATGTCCAAGTTGCGGATGACGCTGGCGTGCTGGGATTACGACCGCGTCAGGGCGCTGGCCGACGGCACGGTGCGGCCGGAAGGCATCGATCTCGACGTTCTGCCCTTGGTCGTGGAGGAGACATTTTGGCGCATGTTGCGCCATCGCGAGTTCGACGCCGCGGAAATGTCGCTGTCGTCCTATTGCGTCTCGCTGATGAAGGAGCGCAAGGACTTCGTCGCCATTCCGGTGTTTCCGTCGCGTATGTTCCGCCATTCGTGTTTCGTCGTTTCGGCCAAAAGCGGCATCCGCGAGCCGAAGGATCTCGCCGGCAAGCGCGTCGGCAATCCCGAATATCAGCTCACCGCCATCGTCTGGATGAAAGGCATCCTGCAGGACGAGTACGGCGTCGACTGCGCCGGCCCGACATATTTTACCGGCGGCGAGGAAGAGCCCGGCCGCGAGGAAAAGCTCAAGCTCAACCTGCCTACGAAGTTCAAGCTTCAGGCCATCGGACCGACGCAGACGCTGTCGCGCATGATCGCGGACGGCGAGCTCGACGCGATCTACGCGCCGCGTTTGCCCTCGACGCTCACCAGCGAGCCCGACAAGGTGAAGCGTCTGTTCCCGAATTACGTCGAGGTCGAGCAGGCCTATTTCCGCAAGACCAAGATTTTTCCGATCATGCACGTCGTCGCGCTGCGCCGCGATCTCTACGAAGCCAACCGCTGGATCGCCGTGTCGCTGATGAAGGCCTTCATCGAGGCGCAACGCCATACCTACGCCGATCTCGAGATGATCGCGTCACAGAAGACCATGCTGCCGTGGCAAAGCGCGCATCTCGAGGAGACCAAGCGCGTCATGGGCGCGGCATGGTGGCCCTACGGGCTCGCCGCCAACCGCCACACACTGGACACTTTCCTGCGTTACCACCACGAGCAAGGCTTGTCGCAACGGCGCCTGGCGCCGGAAGAACTGTTCGCGCCCGAAACCTTCGAGGCCTTCAAGATTTGATTCGGTTGTAATGCACGCGCGGCCAAGTGGTCGTCATTGCGAGCGCCGCAAGGCGCGAAGCAATCCAGGTGTCTCCTGGATTGCCGCGTCGGCCTTCGGCCTCCTCGCAATGACGGTATTTGCCGCCAGCGTGCCGCGGGCGTGGGCGCAGGCGGACAAGCCCGGCACCGCGCATCGGATTTCCGCCAACCTGCCGGCGCCCTATGCGACGCCGCCGGTGGCCAATCCGCCGCATCTTGTCAAGCGGCCGCCTGATGCCGTGCTCGCCGCGCCGCCGGGCTTCACCGTCACTGAATTCCTCGGCGGCCTGACACAGCCGCGCCTGCTGCGCACCGCCCCCAACAGCGACATCTTCGTCGCCGAAAGCGCCGCCGATCGCATGACCGTCGTGCGCGCCCCGGCTGGCGCGGCACAGGCCGCGCAGCACGAAGTCTTCGCCTCCGGTCTCTTTCGTCCGTTCGGCATCGCCTTTTATCCGCCCGGTCCCGATCCGCACTGGGTCTATGTCGCCAACGAGGAATCGGTGGTGCGGTTTCCCTATCGCAACGGCGATTTGCACGCGCGCGGCCCGCCCGAAACCGTGATCCACAATCTGCCGGCCGGCGGCCATTGGACGCGTTCGCTCGCCTTCACGCCCGACGGCAAGCATCTGTTGGTCAGCGTCGGTTCGGCCAGCAACGACGCCGAAGCCGGCATGGGGCTCGAAACCGATCGCGCCGACATCCTCGAATTCGATCCCGACGGCAGCCACAAGACCGTGTACGCGTCGGGCCTGCGCAATGCCGTCGATATCCGCTTCGATGGCGACAGCTTGCTTGCCACGGTCAATGAGCGCGACGGGCTCGGCGACGATCTGCCGCCCGATTACCTGACGCGCGTCACGCCGCACGGCTTCTACGGCTGGCCGTGGTACTACATCGGCGCTCATCCCGATCCGGAGCATCATCAGGACGCCCATCCCGAACTCGCAGGCGGCGTGCTGACGCCCGATCTCCTGATCCAGCCGCATTCGGCGCCGCTCGGTCTCGCCGTGTACGAAGGCGCGCAATTCCCGGCGGACTACAAAGGCGACGTCTTCGTCGCGCTGCACGGCTCATGGAATCGCGCGACACGCACCGGCTACAAGATCGTGCGCGTGCGCATGAAGAACGGCGTCCCGACCGGCGAATACGACGACTTCGTCACCGGTTTCCTGCTGCCCAACGGCACGGTTTGGGGCCGGCCGGTCGGCGTCACCATCGCCGCTGACGGCGCGCTCATCTTCAGCGACGACGGTTCGGGCACGCTCTGGCGCGTCGCGTATAAGGAAAAGTAGGCGACCCTAGGAATAAAACCCGCGGCCTTCGGTGACGCGGCGCTCGATCAGTGGCGCCGGCACCAGCGCCTTCTCGCCGAGTTCGCGCTCCAGATGCGCAAGGCGGTCGCGCACGTTGGCGAGGCCGATCTGGTCGGCATAGAACATCGGTCCGCCGCGCCACGCCGGAAAGCCGTAGCCGTTGATCCAGATCAGATCGATGTCGCCGGGCCGCAGCGCCACGCCATCGTCGAGCAAGCGCGCCGCCTGGTTGACCATCGGATAGATCAGCCGCTCGACGATGATTCCCGCGGCGATCGGCTTCGGCGTGATGCCAAGCTTTTGGCGCACCTCGGCGACAATGCGGTCGGTTTCGGGATCGGCCAGACCTTCGCGGCTGCCGGCCTCATAGCGGTAATAGCCCTTGCCGGTCTTCTGGCCGAAGCGGCCGGCTTCGCACAGCGCGTCGGCGATCGGAAACGAAACGCCATGCGCCTTGCGGATGCTCCACGATATGTCGAGTCCGGCGAGATCGGCGGCAGCAAACGGCCCCATCGGAAAGCCGAACTCGACCATCGCCTGATCGACGTCGCGCGGCAGCGCGCCGTCGCGCAGCAGTCGCTCGGCTTCGCGCGAGCGTTCGAACAGCATGCGATTGCCGACAAAGCCCGGCGCCGGGCCGACGATCACCGGCAGCTTGCGCAGCTTGCGCGCTAGCGCCACCGACGCGGCGAGCACGGCGGGCGCCGTGGCGCTGGCGCGCACCACCTCAACCAGCCGCATGACATGCGCCGGACTGAAGAAATGCAGGCCGAGCACATCGGTCGACCGTTTGGTCGACGCGGCGATGACGTCGATGTCCTGGTACGAGGTGTTGCTGGCAAGGATCGCGCCCGGCTTCACGATGGCGTCGAGCTTGCCGAAGATGTTTTGCTTGAGCGCCAGATCCTCGAACACCGCCTCGATAACGATGTCGGCCGTGGCGGCGTCGGCCAGCCGCAGCGACGGCTTGATCATCGCCAGGCGCTTGTCGAGCTCGGCCGCCGACAGATTGCGCCGGCGTGCGCTGGCTTCGAAATTTTTGCGTAGCGTGCCGAGGCCGCGTTCGAGCGCGATCCGATCGCTGTCGATCAGAGTCACCGGAATGCCGGCGTCGGCGAAGCACAAAGCGATGCCGCCGCCCATCGTGCCGGCGCCGATCACCGCCGCGTGGCCAATATCGCGCTTCGGCAAGTCGGCCGGCAAATCGGGAATCTTCGCCGCTTCGCGCTCGGCGAAGAAGACGTGGCGCAGCGTGCCGAATTGCGGACCGCGCAGCAGGTCGGCGAAGAGCGTCTGTTCGCGCTTGAGGCCATCGTCGAAGCGCATCATCGCCGCTGTCACCGCGTCCACCGCTTTGAGCGGCGCTTCGAAGCCCCGATGCCGGTGTGCGACGTCGCTGCGCGCGCGGCTGAACATTTCCGCCGGCACCGGCGCCACGGCTCGGTCGCGCAGCCGCTTCGGCAACCGTTTCTCGGCGACGATGCGGCGCGCCAGCGCCACGGCGGCGGTGCGCAGATCGTCGTGCGTCGCCAGCGCGTCGACCAGGCCGGCGTCGAGCGCCGCGTGCGCGCCGATCGGCTCGCCGCTGACGATCATGTCGAGCGCCGCTTTGGCGCCGATGGCGCGCGGCAGGCGTTGCGTGCCGCCGCCGCCCGGAATGATGCCGAGCTTGACCTCGGGCAGGCCGAGGCGCGCGTCGGGGCTTGCCACCCGCCAGTGACACGCGAGGGCGAGCTCGAGCCCGCCGCCCAGTGCCGTGCCGTGGATCGCCGCCACCACCGGCTTGGTGCAGGCGTCGAGCTGCGTCGTGAGGTCGACGGTCAGCGGCGGCGAACGCGGCTTGCCGAGTTCGTTGATGTCGGCGCCGGCAATGAAGGTGCGGCCGGTGCAAACGATGACCGCCGCCTTGATCGCCTCGTCGGCTATCGCCTCGTCGAGGCGGGATGCCAGCGCGGCGCGCACCGCATGGCTCAACGCGTTGACCGGCGGATTGTCGATCTCGATGACGGCGATTTCGCCGGCCCGTTCGAGCCTTACGTCCGCCATCCCCTGTCCCCGGCTAGCCCCCGAAAGCGACCTTTGGGCGGTTGCAAGCGGCCTGTCAAGCCGCCCGACCCCGGGCGCCGGTCAGCCCTGCGCCGGCCGCCATTTCGACCCCGGAGCGCCTTTGCTATATCGATTTCCATGACCGCCGACCCGCCCACGGACGACAAGAACTGCCTGCACAAGCTCACGCGCGAGTCCGTGCTGAGCGGCGAGATGCGCCGGCTGATGGAGCAGCTCGATCCGTCGGTGCGCGTCGTTCCCGATGCCGAACATTGCGCCTCGGTCGCCACCATTCTCGCGTCCCGTCCCGACGGCGGCGGCGATGTCTGGCTGTTCGCCTATGGCTCGCTGATCTGGAATCCGATGATCCATTTCGTCGACAAGCGGGTCGCGACGGTGCACGGCTATCACCGTCGCTTCTGCTTGTGGACGCATCTCGGTCGCGGGACCGCCGCGGCGCCGGGATTGATGCTCGGTCTCGATCGCGGCGGCGCCTGTCGCGGGCTCGTCTATCGCATCGCGGCGTCGATCGCCCCGGCCGAGCTCGAGTTGCTGTGGCGGCGCGAAATGATCACCGGCTCCTATTGCCCGCGCTGGGTGCGCATCGTCACCGACAAAGGCGGTCCCGGCTGGGCGATCGCCTTCCTTATCAACCGCGCGCATCCGCGTTACGCCGGCTTGGTGCCCGAAGATCGCATCGTCGAATCGATCGCCCGGGCGCGCGGTGCGCTCGGCCCGTGCGCCGGCTATCTCTTCGACACCGCCCAGCACCTCGAAGCCCTCGGCATCCGTGACAAGCGGCTCTTCCGCCTCCGCGACCGCGTCGCCCAAGTGCTTGAACGCCAAAAGAAAAGCGCGGAATAAGCTTTACCCGAGCGCGGCGTCCGCTTTATCAATAAAATAACGGCGCGGACAACGGGCAAACCCGACAGGGAGCAAGCGGCGAATGACGGCGGCGCAGCAACGGCGCGTGACGATCCTCGGCTCGACCGGCTCGGTCGGCTGCAACACCGTCGAGCTGGTGGAAGCGGATCGCGCGGCCTATGCCGTCGAGGCGCTGGTGGCGCGCAGCAACGTCGCGCGCCTCGCCGAGCAGGCGCGCCGTCTCAATGCGAAATTCGCGGTCGTGGCCGACGACCGTCACTACGGCGCACTCAAGGACGCGCTCGCCGGCACCGGCATCGAAGTCGGCGCCGGTGCGGCGGCGGTGGTCGAGGCGGCGTCGCGGCCGGCCGATTGGGTGATGGCGGCCATCGTCGGTGCCGCCGGTCTGGCGTCGACTCTCGCGGCGGTGCGGCGCGGCGCCATGGTCGCGTTCGCCAACAAAGAGGTGCTGATCTGCGCCGGCGCGCTGGTGACATCCGAGGTGAAGCGTCACGGCGCACGGCTGCTGCCGGTCGACAGCGAGCACAACGCGATCTTCCAGGTCTTCGACTTCGAGCACGCCAAGGCGATCGAACGCATCGTGCTCACCGCCAGCGGCGGGCCATTCCGCGAGCGTCCGCGCGAGACGCTGCGCGACGTGACGCCGGAGCAGGCGGTGGCGCATCCCATCTGGCGCATGGGTGCCAAAATCTCCGTCGATTCCGCGACCATGATGAACAAGGGCCTCGAAGTCATCGAGGCGCACCATCTCTTCGGTCTGAGCTCGCAGCAGATCGAGGTGGTGGTGCATCCGCAATCGGTGGTGCACGGCTTAGTCTATTACAGCGACGGCTCGGTGCTGGCGCAGCTCGGCTCGCCCGACATGCGCACGCCGATCGCCAACGCGCTCGGCTGGCCGCGCCGTATTCCGGCGCCGAGCCCGCGGCTCGACCTCGCCAAAGTCGCCCGGCTCAATTTCGAGACGCCCGATCCGGTGCGGTTCCCGGCCCTGAAGTTGGCGCGTGCGGCGATGGAGGCGGGCGGCGGCGCGCCTTGCGTCCTGAACGCCGCCAACGAAGTCGCCGTCGCCGCCTTTCTCGAACGCCGCATCGGCTTTCTCGAAATCGCCGAAACCGTCGAACGCACGCTCGAATTGCTGCCGGATAGCACCATCGGCACGCTCGACGACGTCTATGCGCTCGATCGCGAGGCGCGCACCGCGGCCAGCGGTTTCGTCGCCAGCCGCGCCGCGCCGAATGCGCCGCGCACGGCGGCGGCCGGATAGGCACCGCAACCGGATACCGCCATGGTTCAAAGCGACAAGCCCGTGCTCGTCACCGGCGCGTCGGGTTTCGTCGGTGCGGCTGTCGTCCGCGCATTGCTCGCCGCCGGCCGCAAGGTCCGCGCGCTGCTCCGCCCGTCGAGCGACCGCCGCAACGTCGAAGGTCTCGCGGTCGATGTGCGTCTCGGCTCGCTGATCGATCCGCCGTCGCTGGTCGCCGCGCTCGAAGGCTGCGACGCGCTCTATCACGTCGCCGCCGATTACCGGCTGTGGGTGCGCAATCCGGCAGAAATGTACGCCTGCAACGTCGACGGCACGCGCAGTCTGATGGAAGCGGCGCTCGCCGCCGGCGTCGGCCGCATCGTCTACACCAGCAGCGTCGCGACGCTCGGTTGGCGGGCGGATGGCGCCTCTGCCGACGAAACCACGCCGAGCACCATCGCCGACATGGTCGGCCACTATAAGCGGTCCAAGTTTCTCGCCGAGGCGGCTGTGCGCGATCTGATCCGAACGCGCGCGTTGCCGGCGGTGATCGTCAATCCGTCGACGCCGATCGGGCCGCGCGACGTCAAGCCGACACCGACCGGCCGCATCATCGTCGAAGCCGCATCCGGCCGCATGCCGGCTTACGTCGATACCGGTCTCAACCTCGCCCATGTCGATGACGTCGCGCGCGGTCATTTGCTTGCCGAGGATCGCGGCCGCGTCGGCGAGCGCTATATCCTCGGCGGCGAGAACCTGACGCTCGGCGACATCCTGCGGTTGATTGCCGGCATCGTCGGCCGCAAGCCGCCCAAGGTCGAGGTGCCGGCGGCGCTGGTCTGGCCGGTGGCGGTGATCGAGGAGGCACTTGGCTGGCTGATCGGCCGCGAGCCGTTCGCCACCCGCGAAGGCTTGCGCATGTCGCGGCATAAGATGTTCTTCTCGTCGGCCAAGGCGGAACGCGATCTCGGTTATCGCGCGCGGCCCGTGCGCGACGGCTTGGTCGACGCGATCGCCTGGTTCCGTCAGGCGGGGATGGTGCGATGACCGCCGGACGCTTCTTCGCGCTGCTCGGGCTGCTGATCTGGAGCTACCTGCTGCTCGGCCGCGGCCTGTTCTGGTGGCCGCGCCTGCCCAAGCCGGCGGCGGCGCCGAAAGCCTGGCCGCGCATCGTCGCGGTGGTGCCGGCGCGCGACGAAGCGCCCCTCATCGGCGCGGCGGTGACGTCGCTACTGCGGCAGGAATATCTCGGCGAATTCTCGGTCGTGTTGGTCGACGATCACAGCAGCGACGGCACCGACCGGATCGCGCAAGAGGCCGCCGCCGCACTCGGCATGAGCCATCGTCTGCGCGTCGTCACGGCGCCGCCGTTACCCGCCGGCTGGAGCGGCAAGCTGTCGGCAATGGCCGAAGGCGTGCGCGTGGCCGGCGAGGGCGCCGCGCCCGATGCCTATCTCTTCACCGATGCCGATATCGCCCATCATCCGCAGAATTTGAGCGAGCTTGCGGCGCGTCTCGAGACCGGCTACGACCTCGCCTCGCTTATGGTTCGGCTCCACTGCAAGTCGCTGGCCGAGCGCTTCATGATTCCCGCTTTCGTGTATTTCTTCGCCATGCTTTATCCCTTCGGCTGGGCCAGCGATCCGCGCAAGCGGATCGCCGCGGCGGCAGGCGGCTGCATGCTGATGCGGCGCACCGCCTTCGAGCGCATCGGCGGCCTGGAATCCGTCAAAGGCGAGTTGATCGACGATTGCGCCCTGGCGCGCGCGGTGAAGCGTGGCGGCCGCATCTGGCTCGGCATGACGCGCGACACCGTGAGCCTGCGGGAATATCCGGATCTGCCGACGATTTGGAACATGATCGCGCGCACCGCCTATGCCCAGCTCAACTATTCGGCGCTGTTGCTGATCGCCACGGTGGTGGCGCTGGGCGTCACGTTCCTGGCGCCGATCTTCGTGCTGCCGTCGGGCCGCTGGGCGACTGTGCTCGGGCTCGTCGCCTGGCTGGCGATGAGCGTGACTTATGCGCCGATGCTGCGTTTCTACGGCCTGAGTATAGTGCGTGCGCCGACGCTGCCGGCCGTGGCGGTGGTGTATCTGGCGGCAACGGTGATCTCGGCATGGCGCCATTGGCGCGGCCGTGGCGGTTTGTGGAAAGGTCGAGTGTCATGGCAGAGCCGGCCGTAAGCGGCGTGGTCGAGACGCCCTCGGGCAAGGGCCGGAGCGACGAGAATTTTCCGGTCGGCTCGTGGCTGATCCGGCGCGACCTGCGTCCGCACGTGCACGCCTTCTATCGTTTCGCGCGCGAAGCCGACGACATCGCCGACAACGGCGCTCTGGCCGCCGCCGAAAAGGTACGGCGGCTCAAGCGCATGGGCGCCGTGCTCGATGGCGCGCCCAGCAATAACGGTGGGGCTGACGATGCGCCATCGGCGGCAGCGATGCGCCAGAGCCTGCGCGTCACCGGCGTCACGGCGCAGCACTGTCACGACGTCTTGACCGCATTCAAGCAGGACGCGACCAAGCTGCGTTATCGCGATTGGGACGATTTGATGAATTATTGCCGCTATTCGGCGTCGCCCGTCGGCCGTCAGCTCCTCGACCTCCACGGCGAGAGCCGCGCCACCTGGATTCCGAGCGACGCGCTATGCAGCGCGCTCCAGGTCTTGAATCATCTGCAGGATTGCGCCCAGGACTATCAGAGTCTCAATCGCGTCTATCTGCCGGAGCCATGGCTGATCGCGGAGGGTGCACGCATCGAGGATCTGCGCGGCGCGTCGTCCGGCCCGGGCCTGCGCCGCGTCATCGACCGGCTGCTTGACGATACGGACAAATTGATCGCCACGGCACGGGCGCTGCCGAGCGTCGTCAAAAGCCCGGGTCTCAGCCGTGAATGCGCCGCCATCGTCGCGCTCGCCACAAGGCTGGCGGCGCGGCTGCGGCGTGGCGATCCGTTGGCGATGCGCGTGAAACTCAGTCCGGTCGATTTCGCGTTGGCGACGCTGATCGGTTTCGTCCGTGGCGGCCGCGCATGAGCGTGCTCGTCCAACCGACGCGCGAAGAACGCGCCGACATCAAGGCGCAGGTCACCGCCGCGCACACCTCGTTCTATTGGGCGATGCGCTTCCTGCCCAAACCGCGGCGCGAGGCGATGTTTGCGGTCTACGCCTTCTGTCGCGCCGTCGACGATATCGTCGACAGCAACGATCCGCCGATGACCAAGCTGGCGGCGCTCGCCGGCTGGCGGCGGTCGGTCGACGCGTTCTATGTCGGGCAAGCCGGCACGCCGCTGACCCGCGCGCTCGCCGACGCGGCGGAGAAATATCAATTGCGTCGCGTCGATTTCATCGGCGTGATCGAAGGCATGGAGATGGACGCGCGCGCCACCATCCGCGCACCGTCGCTGGCCGAGCTCGATCTCTATTGCGACCGCGCCGCCTCGGCCGTCGGCCGGCTGTCGGCGCGAATCTTCGGCGCACCCGGCGATCAGGCCGATCGCGTCGCCAACGCCCTCGGCCGGGCGTTGCAGATCACCAACATCTTGCGCGATCTGGCCGAAGACGGCGCGCGCGACCGGCTGTATCTGCCGCGCGAGCTGTTGGAGCGGCACGGCATCGCCGTGCGTGAGCCGGCTGCGGTGCTGGTGCATCCCAACCTGCCGGCGGTTTGCGAGGATTTGGCCGCCATGGCGCACGCCCAGTTCGATGCGGCGCGGCAGGCAATGGCGGAATGTCCGCGCGGGACGATGCGGCCGGCGGCGGTGATGGGCGCGGTCTATTCGGCGATTCTGACGCGGCTCGAGAAACGCGGCTGGCGGCGGATCGGCGAGCGCGTGCGCGTGCCGACGCCGCGTAAATTGTGGTACGCGCTGCGTCACGGCCTGCTATGAGCGGCTGCGTCCACGTCGTCGGCGCCGGCGTGGCGGGATTGGCCGCCGCGGTGCGGCTCGCCGAAGCCGGCCGCGCCGTGACGCTGTACGAGGCGGCGCCGCAGGGCGGCGGCCGCGCGCGGTCCTACTTCGACCAGGCGCTCGGCTGCCGTATCGACAACGGCAATCATCTGCTGATCGCGGGCAATCGCTCGGCGTTGGGCTTCATCGATGCCATCGGCGCGCGCGGCACGCTCACCGGTCCCGGTGCGCCGGTCTATCCGTTTCTCGATCGCGCCAGCGGCGAGCGCTGGACGTTGCGCTTTAATGGCGGCCGGATTCCGTGGTGGATGGTGTCGCCGGCGCGGCGCGTGCCCGGGACGACGCTCGGCGATTATCTCAAGGCGTTGCGCTTGCGCCGCGCCCGGTCCGGCGATCGGGTCGTCGACATTCTGGCGCCCGGCACACCGATCTTCCGCCGCCTTTGGCAGCCGCTGGCCATTGCTGCGCTCAACACACCGCTCCAGGAAGCTTCGGCGGGTTTGCTGGCGCGCGTCCTGGCGGAGAGCATCGGCGCCAGCGGCGCCGCATGCACGCCCTTGATCCCGCGCGAAGGCCTGTCGGAGACCTTGGTCGATCCAGCGCTGGCGCAACTGCGCCGATGCGGTGCGACCGTCCGCTTCGGCGCGCGGCTGCGCGCCATCGAATTCGGCGCCGAGCGCGCGACCGCGCTCGATTTCGATGACGGCCGCGAAACGCTCGCGGCATCGGATGAAATCGTGCTGGCGGTGACCGCGCCGGTGGCGGCGCGGCTGGTGCCTGATCTCGTCGCGCCCGATCAATACTGTGCCATTCTCAACGCGCATTACCGCGTTGCCGCGCCGGACAATTCGCCGTTCTTCGTCGGCATCATCGGCGGGACGGCGGAATGGGTGTTCCGCAAGACGGGCGTGCTGTCGGTGACGGTGAGCGCCGCCGACCGGCTGCTCGAGACGCCGGAGGACGATCTCGCCGCGTCGCTGTGGCGCGATGTTGCCGCGGCCTACGCGCTGCCGGCCGATCCGGTGCCGCCGGTGCGGATTGTGCGCGAGCGCCGCGCGACGTTTGCCGCGACGCCGGAGCAGGTGGCGCGTCGGCCGGGTGCGCGCACGCGCTGGCGCAACCTGGCGCTAGCCGGCGACTGGACCGATACCGGCCTGCCGGCGACTCTCGAAGGCGCCATCCGCTCGGGCTTCACCGCCGCCGGAATTCTCGGCGCCGGACACCGCGGTGCGGTCGAAAATGCCTTGAGCAGTAAGGACTTCGGGTTCAAGGTAGCGCCGCCTTCGCAGTCATTCGAACCGCTTCCTTGTCGCTGATGTCCGACGCCGCCACGACCGAATCCCGCGCGCGCGGCGCGCCCGTTTCCGCGCTCGATCAGGCCGTGGACCGTGCCGCCGCGGCGTTGATCGCGCACCAGCACGCCGACGGCCATTGGTGCTACGAGCTCGAAGCCGACGCGACGATCCCGGCCGAATACATGCTGCTGCAGCATTATCTGGGCGAAATCGACGACGATCTGCAGCGCGACTTCGCCGTCTATCTGCGCGCGGTCCAAGGCGAACACGGCGGCTGGCCGCTGTTCCACGGCGGCGACGTCGATCTGTCGGCGACGGTGAAAGCCTATTTCGCGCTCAAGGCCGCCGGCGATTCACCGGACGCGCCGCACATGGCCAAGGCGTGCGCCGCGATTTTGGCGCGCGGTGGCGCCGCCCGCAGCAACGTCTTCACCCGCATCCAGCTGGCCCTCTTTGGCGAGCTTCCATGGGCCGCGGTGCCGGAAATGCCGGTCGAGATCATGCTGCTCCCGCGCTGGTTTCCGTTTCATCTCAGCAAGGTGTCGTACTGGTCGCGCACGGTGATCGTGCCGCTGCTCGTATTGATGGCGCTGAAGCCGCGGGCCAAGAATCCGCGCGGCGTTTCGGTGCGCGAATTGTTCGCGCCGGGCACGCAGGCGCGCCCGCCGCGCGCGTCAGGATCGCCGTGGGCCTGGATCTTCAATCGTATCGACGACGTGTTGCGCTTTGCCGAGCCCCACATGCCGGCGGGCCGCCGCCGGAAGGCGATCGACGCGGCGGTGAATTTTGTCGTCGAGCGGCTCAACGGCGACGACGGCCTGGGCGGAATTTATCCGGCGATCGCCAATTCGGTGATGATGCTCGAGTGCCTGGGCTACGCCAAGGACGATTCGGCGCTCAAGACTGCCAAGGCGGCGCTGCGCAAGCTGGTGGTGCGCACGCCAGAGCGCTCTTACTGCCAGCCGTGTCTCTCGCCAGTTTGGGATACCGCGTTGGCGGCGCATGCGCTGCTCGAGGCCGGCGATCGCGACAGCGACGCCGCCGCGCACCGCGGGCTCGATTGGCTCGCCGGACTCCAGGTGCTCGATCTGCCCGGCGACTGGGCGGTGTGGCGGCCACGGGTACGGCCCGGCGGCTGGGCGTTCCAATACGCCAACCCGCATTATCCGGATCTCGACGACACCGCCGTCGTCGCCATGGCTTTCGATCGCGCCGATCGCGGCAAGTGGCGCGAACCGGTGGCGCGCGCCAGCGAGTGGCTGGTCGGCATGCAGTGCAAGACGGGCGGCTGGGCGGCGTTCGACGCCGACAACGAGTATTATTATCTCAACTACATCCCGTTCGCCGATCACGGCGCGCTGCTCGATCCGCCGACCGAGGATGTCAGTGCGCGCTGCCTGTCGCTGTTGGCGCAGTGCGGCGACAAAGGCGCCGCTTTCGCGCGCGGCCTCGATTATCTCCGCCGCACGCAGCTGCCCGACGGCGCGTGGTTCGGCCGCTGGGGCACCAATTACATTTACGGTACCTGGTCGGTGCTGTGTGCGCTCAACGTCGCCGGCGTCATGCGCGACGATCCGATGATCCGGCGCGCGGTCGCTTGGCTCGCCAGCAAACAGCGCGCCGATGGCGGCTGGGGCGAGGACAGCGCTTCGTACGGGCGCGACCGGCCGCGCGGCGAGGGCAAGGCGAGCACGGCGTCGCAGACCGCCTGGGCGCTGCTGGGGCTGATGGCGGCTGGCGAGGTCGATCATCCGGCGGTGGCGCGCGGCGTCGAATACCTCACGAAGACGCAGCAGGCCCACGGATTGTGGGACGAGGAGTGGTACACCGCCGTCGGCTTTCCGCGTGTCTTCTATCTTCGCTACCACGGCTATCGCGCGTACTTCCCGTTGTGGGCACTGGCGCGATATCGCGCGCTGCGCCGCAGCGGCGCACGCCGCATCACCTACGGCATGTAATGCCGCTCGCGGCGCTCTGCGGTTTCACGGCAGAGGCGCGGCTCGCCCGACGCTTCGGCTTCATCGCATTCGTGACCGGCGGCGACGCCGCGCGCGGCCGGGTGCTCGCGACGCAAGCGGCCGAAGTCGCCGACGGTCTGATCAGCTTCGGCATTGCCGGCGGTTTGGCGCCGCGGCTCGCGGCCGGAACATTGCTGCTGCCGCGCATGGTGATCGCCGGCAACGACGAGCGGCTGACAGCGGACTCCCGATTGCATGGCAGTGTTCTGGCGGCGCTCGCCGCTGCCGGCGTGCACGCCGAGACCGGTGACCTGTTGGCGCTCGAAGCGATCGTTACCACGCCGCACGCCAAGGCAGTGCAGCATGCACGGTACGGGGCGCTGGCCCTCGATCTCGAATCCCAGCATGCGGCGCATGCGGCGCGGGCGGCGAGCAAGCCGTTCCTCGTGTTGCGCGCGATTGCCGATCCCGCGAGCCGCGCCTTGCCGCCGGCGGCGCTGGTCGGGCTGCACCCTTCGGGTCGCACCGCGCCCGGTCGCGTGCTTGCGTCGCTTTTGCGGCAGCCGGGCCAAATCCCCGGTCTGGTTGCAACGGCGCGCGATACAAGGCGGGCGCTGGCGGCGCTACGCACCGCGCTGACAGCGATCGGCGGCACGCTGTAGCCCAAAAGCAAACGGGCCGCCCGATGGGCGGCCCGTCGCTCGATGAAACGACGCCTATTCGAACAATTTCAGCGAATGAAGCAGCGTCTGGATGACGCCCCAAGTCAGCGGTATGCCGACGAAGAGCCATGCCAGGACGAGCTTGAGGCCGTTGTTATGGCCGTGGTGCGAGTTTGCCATGTTGCGTTCCTCCCCCTTATGCGATCACGCGGGATTCGGCTTCGACTGCGCTCATATGATGCCGGCGATGCACTTCGCGCACAGCCAGATTGCAGAAGAAACCGACCACCAAGAGGCACGCCATCACGTACATCGTGACGTTGTAGGCTTGCGCCTTGGGGACGCCGTGGGTGACGTTGTACTGGCGGATATAGTTCACCAGCACCGGACCGAAGATACCCGCCATCGACCAGGCGGTCAGCAACAGGCCGTGGATCGCGCCGACATACTGCGTACCGAACATGTCACGCAGATAGGCCGGAACGGTCGAGAACCCGCCGCCGTACATGCTGATGATGACCAGGAAGCAGATCACGAACGCCGGGACGCTGCCGGCGGCACCGGTCTGCGGCACTAAAATGTAGAGGATGGTGCCGAGGGTGAAGAACACGAAGTAGGTGTTCTTGCGGCCAATGAAGTCGGACGTCGAGGCCCAGAAGAAGCGCCCGCCCATATTGAACAGGCTCATCAGGCCGACGAAGCCCGACGCCGCGATCACCGTTACCTTGCCCGCGAAGATCTCCTGGATCATCGCCGACGCCTGGCCGAGCACGCCGATGCCGGCGGTCACGTTCAGGCACAGCACCCACCAGATCAGCCAGAATTGCGGCGTCTTGAGGGCCTGGTACACGTAGACGTTGTTCGACGTGATCAGTTTCTTCGGCTTGGCCGGAGCGGTCCAGCCGGCGGGCTTCCAGCCCGACGCCGGAATGCGCACGATGATCGAGCCGACGGTCATGAAGCAGAAGTAGATGATTCCCATCGTGATGAAGGTTTCCGCGACACCGACGTGCGTCGGCGTCGAGAATTGGGCCATCAACCACACCGACAGCGGCGAAGCGATGAAGGCGCCGCCCCCGAAGCCCATGATGGCCATGCCGGTGGCCATGCCGGGCCGGTCGGGGAACCACTTGATCAGCGTCGAGACCGGCGAGATGTAGCCGATGCCGAGCGCGAAGCCGCCGATGACGCCGTAGCCGACATAGATCACCCAGATATTGTGGATGTAGACGCCGATCGCGGAGATGATGAAGCCGCCACCCCAGAGGCACGCGGCGGTGAACATTGCTTTGCGCGGCCCGCCTTCCTCGACCCAGCGGCCGAAGATCGCCGACGACACGCCGAGGAAGAAGATGCCGAGGCTGAAGATCCAGCCCAGATCGGTCAGCAGCCAGTCGCCCGGCGCCGATTTCGTGATGCCGATGAGCTTGGTCATCGGCAGGTTGAATACGCTGAAGGCGTAGGCCTGGCCGATGCACAGATGAACGCAAAGCGCCGCCGGCGGGATCAGCCACCGGCTGTAGCCTGGCGGTGCGACCGTCCGGCTCTTATCAAAAAACGACATTTGGGTCCCCTCCGAGGTGCTTTATGGCTTGTTACGCGCCGGGCGCCTTTTGACTGAGCCCGGTCCCCTACTTGGTTAGCTCCAATTGTCGCCCTCGGCTAACAATTTTTTCACGGTGGTGTACCACCGATTTTTTTCCGCATAATTATGCAGGAAAAATGTGTAGGTGACATTCATGTAACACCTGCGAGACTATTCATGTTTCTGCGGGGGTGTATGCGGGAGTTTCTCAATACCGCCGAAGTCGCCGACTATCTGCGACTCAAGGAGCGCACGATCTACGAGCTGGTGCGCACCAAACAGATTCCGTGTTCCCGCGTCACCGGCAAGCTGCTGTTTCCGCGACAATTGATCGACCTTTGGGTCGCACGGCAGACCGAATTCGCCGGGCCCGATTTGCATCCAGCGCCGCCCGTGGCCGCCGGCAGCCACGACCCGCTGCTCGAATGGGCGTTGCGACAGTCTGGATCCGAGCTCGCGCTACTGGCGGGCGGCAGCGACGACGGGTTGCGGCGGCTCGTCGCCAACAAGGCGGTCGTCGCCGGCATTCATCTGCTCGATCCGCCGAGCGGCGAATACAACCGGCCGGCGGTGCAGGCCTTGGGTGGCCTCGCCGATGTCGTGCTGATCGAATGGGCCAAGCGCGAACAGGGTCTGGTGGTGGCGCGTGACAATCCGCGCGGCATTGCCACGCCGGCCGATCTCGGGCGCAATGGCGTCCGCGTGCTGCGCCGCCAGGAAGGCGCCGGCGCGCAAGTGCTGCTGCGGCATGTACTGGCCGAGGCCAAGCTGCGGCTCGACGATCTGCCCGGTCCGGCGCAACCGGCGTTGACCGAGACCGACATCGCGGCGGCGATCCTCGACGGCAAGGCGGATGCCGGCATCGCGGTGCGCGCCGTCGCGCAGCGCCACAGGCTCGGCTTCGTGCCGTTGCGCTGGGAGCGTTTCGATCTGGCGATGCGGCGGCGCGACTATTTCGAGCCGGCGGTGCAGAAGCTGCTGCGGTTCGCGCGCACCACCGAGTTTGCCGAGCGCGCGCAGGCGCTCGGCGGCTACGATCTCGCCGCGGCCGGCACGGTCAACTACAACGCCTAAGCATCACATTGGCCCGGTGGGTGTCTGGTACCAGGCAGGATCGTCGTAGACGCCGGTGGTGACTGGTGTGCCGCCGTACCAATTTGTCACCATCGGCGTCTCGGCGCCACGGCAGGCGGCGAGCGCGAGCGCTGCGGCGAGTACGACGGCGGCAAAACGCATTCCCAGCATGGCGGTGCCTCTTTTATTTGGTCGGGCCGCGGTAGGAATCGGGATTGTCGTATGTGCCGCCGCCTGTCCAAATCGGCCAGACGCGTTGCGGCGCCGGCCCGCATGCGGCGAGCGCGAGCAAGCAGAGCATGAGCGATGCGGCGACGATGCGGCGCATGTGTCGCTCCTCGAAGCTAAATTAAATTATAGGCCCCGACTGTTGCGCGCGGCGCACACGTTGATGTGAGTCGAATGCCGACGATGCGCGTTGCGTTCGTTGGCGCGGCCGTATGCCGCAGCCGATTCACACAACCGCAACAAAACAGAAAGTTAGCTGTAGCTAACGATCCCTAAGGTCCGCCGCCATTGCCGCGCCGAATGCGCGGCAATTCCGTTGGGAAACAACAGAAAATCTCAGAAAGGGTAAACATGTCGTTCGGGAGATATTTCCTCGGCAGCGTTGCCGTGGGCGCGTTGTTGGTGAGCGGAGTGCCAGCCAAGGCGCAATCGGTCGACAGCCAGATGCGGAACCTGAAGCAGCAGATCGAGCAGCTCAATCAACAGCTGCAGAGCTTGCAGAATCAGGTTCAGCAGACGCAGCAGAAACAGGCGCAGACCGACGCCACCGTCAATCAGATCAAGACGGCGCCGGCGACCGCCCAGGCCTCGGGCAATGCACCCTTCCTGAAGATGTCCGGCATCTCGCCGACCTTCTCGAGCGCGGACGGCAACTTCACGTTGTCGCCGACCGGCCGGTTGCATTTCGACATGGGCGATTATGTCAACTACAGCAAGGCATCGGCCAGTACGACGCCGAACAATCTCCAGAGCGGCGTGAAGGCGCGGCGCGCGCGTATTGGCGTTCAGGGCGTGATCGACAAGGATTTCGGCTACGCCTTCATCATGGACTTCGGCGGCTCGACGACCGACAACGGCTCGACCATCGAAAATGCGTTCGTGACCTATAACGGCCTGCCGGTGCACTTCATCGTCGGCTACCAGGACACGCCGTACACGATCGACGAGGCGACGAGCTCGAACGACATCATGCTCATGGAGCGCTCGTCCGCGCAGGTGGTCGCGACCGAATTCGGCGCCGGCGACAACCGTTCCGCGGTGGGCGCATGGTGGAACAACGACCGCGTCTGGGCCGGCGTCTTCGGAACCGGCAACGCGTCGGGCAACTCCGACAACGGCGGCGCGTCCGGCAAGGGCGTCGCCTCGCAATTGGGTATGACCGGCCGTTTGGCGTTCCAGCTCGTGCAGACTCCGGATGCGACGTTCCACATTGGCGCTGACGTCGCGGCGTTGCTCAAGCCGCCCGTCGTGGCCGCGAACAGCTTCCGCGGTCTCGCGCTCAGCGATTCGCCAGAACTCCGGATCGACAACCAGACGATCCTGAACACCGGCACGATCGGCAGCGCGGCCAATCCGGTCACCGGCGGCCACGTCTTCGGTCCCGAGCTCGCGGGCAATATCGGACCGCTCTATGGCCAGGCGGAATACTTCCACTACACCGTCGATCGCCAAGGCGTGTCCGCCGCGAATTTCAACGGCGGCTACGTCGAAGCCAGCTACGCGCTGACGGGCGAACACCGGCTCTATAAGCCGACCGCCGGCGCCTATTCCGGCCTCACGCCTGCTCATCCGTTCTCCCCCTTGTCGGGCGGCGGCTGGGGCGCGTGGGAGGTGGCTGCCCGCTACAGCGTGATTGACCTGAACGACATGCTGGGCAGCAGCACCGGCATCGCCGGCGGCAAGCAGCAGACTTACTCGGTCGGGCTCAACTGGTATCCGAGCACGAACCTGCGCTTCATGCTCGATTACATTCACGCGAAAGTCGACAAGCAGGCCAGTGCCACGAGCGACACCCCGGTCGGCGCCTCGATGGATGCCATCGCGATGCGGACGCAGTTCGCGTTCTAGGTTGAGGCCGCGGGCGGCCGGCGGTGTCCCCACGCGCCGGCCGCCAATCGGCTTCAAATGCGACAGCCGCGTCTATTCGGCGGCGGTGTCGATCCGCTCCATCGCCTCTTCGACGTGGCGCGAGAAGACGAATTGCGCCGGGCGCTGCTTATCCATCGCGATCTCGGGCGTCATCTCGCCTTCGGTTTTGACGCCGCGCAACGCGACGCCGAGCGCCTTGAGCGGATGCTTCACCGCGTCGACCACGGCGGTTGCCTCGTAACCCGAATGGACCATGCAGTCGGCGCACTTTTCGTAGTTGCCCGTGCCGTAGGCATCCCAATCGGTCTCCGCCATCAGCTCCTTGAAGCTCTTGGCGAAACCTTCGCCGAGCAGATAGCACGGCCGCTGCCAGCCGAAGACGTTGCGCGTGGGATTGCCCCACGGCGTGCAGTGATAGGACTGGTTGCCGGCGAGGAAATCGAGGAATAGGCCCGACTGGCTGAACGACCATTTGGTGCCGTTCTTGGCGCGGAAGATGCCGCGGAACAGCTCCTTGGTTTTGCGCCGGTTGAGGAAGTGGGCCTGGTCGGGCGCACGTTCATAGGCATAGCCCGGCGACACCGTGATGCCGTCGAGCCCGGCTTCCATCATCGTGTCGAAGAAGCGTGCGACGCGCTCCGGCTTGGCGCCGTCGAACAGCGTGCAGTTGATGTTGACGCGGAAACCGCGCGACTTGGCGAGCTTGATCGCCGCCGCGGCCTTTTCGTAGACGCCGTCCTCGCACACCGAATGGTCGTGCATCTCCTGGTCGCCGTCGAGATGGATCGACCAGACGAAGAACGGGTTCGGCTTGAAGCGGTCGATCTTCTTCTCGAGCAACAGCGCGTTGGTGCACAGATAGACGAACTTCTTGCGCGCGATGATGCCGGAGGATATCTGCTCGATCTCGCGGTGGAGCAGGGGCTCGCCGCCGGCGATCGACACCACCGGCGCGCCGCATTCGTCGACGGCCTTGAGACATTCCTCGACCGACAGACGCTGGTTCAGGATCTTGTCGGGATAGTCGATCTTGCCGCAGCCGGCGCAGGCGAGGTTGCAGCGGAACAACGGCTCGAGCATGAGCACGAGCGGATAACGCTCGACGCCGGTCAGGCGCTGCTTCATCACGTAGGCGCCGACGCGAATCATTTGGTGGAGCGGGACGGACACGGGTTCGACCTCTCTTCTTGTTCGGAGCGCTCAGCCGGCGGTTTCGGCGAGCTCGGGCGGCATGCGGAAGCGGACGTTCTCGGTGATGCCAGGCAGCTTCTCGCATTCGACGTCGCTCAACTGCTTGAGCCGCGCGATCAAATTCTGCACCAGCTCTTCGGGTGCGGAGGCGCCGGCCGTGATGCCCACGGCTTTCGCGCCCTTGACCCAGGTCGGATCGAGCGCGTCGGCGTCGGCGACCAGGTACGCTTTGACGCCCTGTTCGGCGGCGATCTCGCGCAAGCGGTTCGAGTTCGAGCTGTTGGCGGCGCCCACGACCAGAACAACGTCGACCTGCTGCGCCAGTTCCCGCACCGCGCGTTGGCGGTTCTGGGTCGCGTAACAGATGTCCTTGGTGTCGGGGCCGACGATGTCGGGGAAGCGCTGCCGGAGCGCGTCGATCACCGCCTTGGTGTCGTCCACCGACAATGTGGTCTGGGTGATGAAGGCAAGCTTGTGCGGATTGCTGACCTTGAGGCCGGCGACTTCCTCGGCGCGCGAAATCAGATGCACCTTGCCGTTGATGCGGCCCATCGTGCCTTCGATTTCCGGATGGCCGGCGTGGCCGACGAGCACGATCTCGCGGCCTTGCGCCGCATAGCGCTGACCTTCGCTGTGCACCTTCGAGACCAGCGGACAAGTGGCGTCGATCACCGGCAGGCTGCGGTTGGCGGCGGCGTCCTCGACCGCGCTCGACACGCCGTGCGCGCTGAAGATGGTCACGCCGCCCGGCGGAACCTCGTCGAGCTCGTCGACGAAATGCGCGCCCTTGGCCCGCAGCCGCTCGACGACATGCCTGTTATGCACGATCTCGTGACGGACGTAGATCGGCGGGCCGTATTTTTCGAGCGCCCGCTCGACGATGTCGATCGCGCGCTCGACGCCGGCGCAGAATCCCCGCGGCTGAGCCAAAACCACACGCATGCAAATCCTCACTTCTCCGGGAGGCGGTCACGGCCGCCTGCCGTGTCGCGCCGCATTATACGCAGAATTCGGCACCCGACCAGGGGGCTAACCCGCGGCAAAATGAGGCGAAATCGGGGCTAGGACAAGCAACTAAATTGCTTCTTACGCTGTTCTGTGTTTAACCTTCGATCAAGGACAAGGGAGGCCGCGCGTTGGCGCGGCCTAAAGCATTCTGGCCACCACGACTCCACGAGACCCATGAGCACGCCGCTGTTGCGCAACGACCTGACGCCTCTGCTCGATCAAGTCAACACGCCGGCTGATCTGCGCAAGCTCGACGAGGGTCAGCTGCGGCAATTTGCTGACGAGCTGCGCCGCGAGCTGGTCGATGCCGTGTCGGTCACCGGCGGCCACCTCGGCGCCGGTCTCGGCGTCGTCGAGCTCACCGTGGCGCTGCACTACGTCTTCGACACGCCGAACGACCGGCTGATCTGGGACGTCGGCCATCAGGCCTATCCGCACAAGATCCTCACCGGACGCCGCGACCGCATCCGCACGCTGCGGATGGGCGGCGGTCTCTCCGGTTTCACCCGGCGCGCCGAGAGCGAATACGATCCATTCGGCGCCGCGCACAGCTCGACCTCGATCTCCGCCGGTCTCGGCATGGCGGTGGGCCGCGACCTCCAAGGCCGCGCCAACAATGTCATCGCCGTCATCGGCGACGGCGCGATGAGCGCCGGCATGGCCTACGAGGCGATGAACAATGCCGGCGCGATGAACTCGCGCCTGATCGTCATCCTCAACGACAACGACATGTCGATCGCGCCGCCCGTCGGCGCGATGAGCGCGTATCTGTCGCGCCTGCTGTCGTCGAAGCCCTATCGCAGCCTGCGGCAGCTCGGCGCCGCGATGGCCCGGCGCTTTCCGCGCGGCCTCGCCAAGGCGGCCCGCCGCGCCGACGAATACGCCCGCGGCATGGTCACCGGCGGCACCTTGTTCGAGGAATTGGGCTTCTTCTACGTCGGGCCGATTGATGGCCACAACCTGGATCATCTGCTGCCGGTGTTGAAGAATCTGCGCGACAGCGAGAACGAAGGTCCGGTCCTGGTGCATGTCGTGACGCAAAAGGGCCACGGCTATGCTCCGGCCGAAGCCGCCGCCGACAAATATCACGGCGTGGTCAAGTTCGACGTCGCCACCGGCGCACAGGTCAAAGGCAAGGCGGCAGCGCCGTCCTATACCTCCGTCTACGCCAAGGCGTTGATCGCCGAAGCCGAGCGCGACCCGCGCATCGTCGCCATCACCGCCGCCATGCCGTCGGGCACCGGCCTCGACAAGTTCGCCGAACGCTTTCCCAACCGCGCCTTCGATGTCGGCATCGCCGAGCAGCACGCGGTCACCTTCGCCGCCGGCATGGCATGCGAAGGACTGAAGCCGTTCGCCACGATCTATTCGACGTTCCTGCAGCGCGCCTACGATCAGGTGGTGCACGACGTCGCCATCCAGAAGCTCCCGGTGCGCTTCGCCATGGATCGCGCCGGGCTCGTCGGTGCGGATGGGGCCACCCATGCCGGCTCGTTCGACCTGGCTTATCTCGGCTGCCTGCCGCATTTCGTCATCATGGCGCCGTCCGACGAAGCCGAACTCGTCCACATGGTGGCGACCGCCGCGGCGATCGACGACGCGCCGTCGGCGCTGCGTTATCCGCGCGGCGAAGGCGTCGGCGTGGCGCTGCCCGCGCAGGGTGAAGTGCTGCCCATCGGCAAAGGCCGGGTCCTGCGCCAGGGCACGTCGATCGCGATTTTGAGCCTCGGCACCCGTCTGCAAGAGGCGCTCAAGGCCGCCGACGAACTCGGCCATCTGGGATTGTCGACGACCGTCGCCGACGCGCGTTTCGCCAAGCCGATCGATACCGACCTGATCGAGCGCCTGGCGCGCGAGCACGAAGTGCTGATCACGGTCGAGGAAGCTGCGATCGGCGGCTTCGGCAGCCAGGTGCTGCACCATCTGGCGCATGCCGGGCTTTTGGATCAGGGACTGAAAGTCAGGCCGCTGGTGCTGCCGGACCGCTTCATCGACCACGATTCGCCGATGAAGCAATACGACGAAGCCGGTCTCAACGCGCGTCACATCAAACAGGCGGCGTTGGTCGCGCTGGGCCGCGCGGAAATCGAGCGCTCGGCGCGCGCCTGATTCGGCGCGCCGCGGGCGCGCTCCTGCTCATGACCGAAAAGCGGCGTCTCGATCAACTGCTGGTCGAGCGCGGCTTGGCGCCGACCCGCGCCAAGGCGCAAGCGTTGATTCTCGCCGGCACGGTGTTCAGCGGCGAACGCCGTCTCGACAAGCCTGGCGCGACCTTCGCCGCCGACGCGCCGCTCGATGTCCGCGGTAAGGATCATCCCTACGTGTCGCGCGGCGGCGTCAAGCTCGCCCACGGCCTCGACCACTTCAAAATCGATCCGCATGGCCTCGTTGCGCTCGACGTCGGCGCCTCGACCGGCGGCTTCACCGACGTGCTGTTGCAGCGCGGCGCCGCCCGCGTCTATGCCGTCGATGTCGGCTTCGGGCAATTCGCCTGGTCGTTGCGCAACGATCCGCGCGTCGTGCTCTTGGAGCGCGTCAATGCCCGCCACCTGACATCTGCGCATGTGCCGGAGCCGGTTGATCTCGTCGTTTGCGACGCCAGTTTCATCGGTCTCGAAACCGTGCTGCCGGCGTCATTGGCGCTGGCCAAGCCGGAAGCGAATCTCGTGGCGCTGATCAAGCCGCAATTCGAGGTCGGCCCCGATCGGGTCGGCAAAGGCGGTGTGGTGCGCGATCCGGCGCTGCACCGCGAGGTCTGCGACCGCATCGCCGCCTGGCTCGTGGCCCAGGGCTGGCGCGTTCTCGGCGTGGTCGAAAGCCCGATCCGCGGCCCCGAAGGCAACGTCGAGTTTCTCGTCGCGGCTGAGCGGGACGAGCGGCGTAGCACAGCCGGCGCGCAACCGCCGCGCGACGGCGTCGTGCGAAGCAAAGCCAAATGAGCGAGGTGGAACTGACCATCGACAGCGTCGGCGTGCGCGGCGACGGCGTCGCGCAACACGACGGCAAGCCGGTTTATGTGCCGTTCACCGCGCCGGGCGACCGGGTTCGCGTGCGGCTGTCACATGACAAGGGCGAACGCCGCGGCGAGGTCGTCGAAATCCTCGCCGCCGGCGAACGCGCCAAGCCGGACTGCCGGCATTTCGGCACATGTGGCGGCTGCGCCTTGCAGCATTTGACCGACGAGACTTATGCGGCGGCGAAGCTTGGCTGGCTCCAGGGCGCCTTGGCGCAACACGGTTTCAAAGATATCGAAATCATGCCGCTGCGCCGGCTCGCACCCGGCACGCGGCGCCGCGCGCGGCTGGCGCTGGTGCGCAACGGCGAGGCGGTCGCTGGCTTCCACGGCCGCATGAGCCATACCGTCGTCGACATGCGCGAATGCCATGTTCTGCATCCGGCGCTGGTCGCGTTGGTCGCGCCGCTGCGCCGCCTCGCCGCCGTAATCCTGCCGCGGCGCGGCACGGCAAGCGCCGCGCTGACGCTCGGCGACGGCGGCGTCGACCTGCTGCTCGAATTGCCGAAAGCGCCGGCGCTCGACGGGCTCGAGGCGCTGGCGCGGTTCGCGGCCGAACAGGATCTCGCGCGGCTCTCGTGGCGCGCCGGTTCGACGGTCGCGCCGGTGGCGCAGCGCCGTCCGGTGCGCGCGATCTTCGCCGGCGTCGCCGTCGATCTGCCGCCCGATGCGTTCGTGCAGGCCAGCGCCGAAGCCGATGCGGTCTTGTCGGGCCTGGTGCTCGATGCCGTCGGCACGCCGCGCCGCATCGCCGATCTTTATGCCGGCGTCGGCACGTTCAGCTTCGCGCTGGCGGCGCGCGCGCCGGTCCATGCCGTCGAAGGCGACGCCGAAGCCGCCAAGGCGCTCGGCCAGGCGGCGTCGCGCGCCAACGTCGCCGATCGCGTCAGCGTCGAACGCCGCGATCTGGCGCGGCGGCCACTCTCGGCGGACGAGCTCGCGCGTTTCGATGCCATCATCTTCGATCCGCCGCGCGTCGGCGCGCTGGCGCAAAGCCGGATGCTGGCCGGATCAACCGTGCCGCGCGTCGTCGCGGTGTCGTGCAATCCGGCGACCTTCGCGCGCGATGCCCGTATCCTCGTCGATGGCGGTTACACACTGGCGCATGTCACGCCGGTCGATTCCTTCGTCTGGTCGCCGCACCTGGAGCTGGTGGCGCGCTTCGAGCGGCGCTAGCGGATCTCGATCGGCGGCATCACCAGCATGCCCGGCCGGACCGCCAGCGCCGCGAGCGCGCGCATGAAGCCGTCGAGCGACGGCAGAATCGCCAGCGGGTCGTCGTGGCCGGTGCCGAGCGCGCGACCGATCAGCACACTCAAGCCGCTTTCCGGTTTCGGATAGACGCGCAGCGTGATGTCGTCCGTGGCCGGCACGCCGATCTCGGCCTTGGCGAGGGCGATCGCCGTGTCGTAGCCGCCGAGTGCATCGACCAGCTTCGCGTCCTTGGCTTGTGCGCCGGTCCACTCGCGGCCTTTGGCGACGGCTTCGACTTCGGCCGCGCTCATATGCCGGCCCTCGGCGACGCGCGACTTGAAGCCGGCGTAGGTCGCGTCGAGCGCCGCCTCGAATTGCTGGTGTCCCTGCGGCGAGAAATCCTCGACCGAGCTGAACAGCGCCGCGTTGTCCGAGGTTTGCACCGCGTCGGCGCCGGCGCCGATCTTGCTGAGCAAGCCGCCGACCAGGACCTTGCCGGCGAGGACGCCGATTGAACCGGTCAAGGTCCCGGGCTCGGCGACGATCTTGTCGGCATCGGCGGCGATGTAGTAGCCGCCCGAGCCGGCGACGCCGCCCATGCTGACGATCACCTTCTTGCCCGCGGCACGCGCCTGTTTCACCGCGTCCCAGATCGATTCCGCCGCCACCGCCGAGCCGCCGGGGCTGTCGATGCGGAAGATGATGGCGCGCACGTTCTTATCTTTCATGGCGAGGCGGAAAGCGTGCACGACGCTGTCCGAGCCCATCACGCCGTTGCCGAACAGCGCGCCGTCGTCGCTTTTGCCGCGCGCCATCAAACCGTCGGCGTAGATCAGCGCCACCAGCGGTCCGCTGACATGCGGCCGGCCGGCGCTCTTCAAGTACCGGGAGAGTTGGATGGCCGTGGCGCCTTTGCCGGCTTGTACCTCCAGCGCCCCGAACGCTTCGCCGGCATAGCCCAGATGATCGACCAGATGATCGTCGAGCGCGTCCTTCGCGAGATACGGGCCGCCGGCGATCAGATCGCGGACGCGATCGGGTGCCAGCTTGCGGTCGGCGCTGATGCCGGTGACGATCTGGTCGAGCAGCGAGCCGAGCAGCGATTGCAGCTGTTCGCGGTCGGCGTCGGTCATCTTGGTCTGAGTCAGCGGATCCGCCGCCGACTTGTACTGCTCGCGCTGGTCGAAGCGCGCCACCAGGCCGAGCTTGTCGAGCGTGCCGCGGAAGAACGGCTCTTCGGCGCGCAATCCCACGAGGCCAACCATGCCGAGCGGTTGGAGCCACACCTGGTCGCACGCGCTGGCGAGATAATAGGCGCGGGTGCCGGGCGCAAATTCGCCGAAGCTGTCGGAATAGGCGTAGGCGACCTTGCCTTTGGCGCGGAATGCCTCGATCGCATCGCGCAACTCCTGTGCCTGGGCAAAGCCGATATCGCGGCTGCCGATGCGCAGCAGGAGTCCTTTGACGCGCGGATCGCGTCCGGCCTTGTCGAGCGCGTCGACAACGTCGCGCAGGCTGCTTTGTTGCGGTTGCAGCAGCGCGAGCAAGCTGCCGTTGCGCGGCGCGTCGGGTAGATTACCGTCGACCTCGAGCGTCAGGATCGCCGCCGACGGCACGCTGGGTCCGCTGACTTTTGCCCAGATGACCACGCCGACGGTGCTCAGCATGCCGAGCAAGGTCACCGCGCCGATCACGGCCAGCAATCCGACGACGAAACGGCGCACGCGGCCTCCCGGCAGATCCGAACCGCGCCACTTTGCCCCGAATGGGGGCGGCCATCAATCGCGCCGGCGGCCCTCGGCTGCGGCACAATAGCGCCGCCAGACGGCGCGATAGGCGTCCTCGACCGCAGCCGCATACCGGCGCGCGTCACCTATTGTTGAGCGTGCAAGGCGATCGGGCAGTGCGGCGCGCAGTTTTTCGAGCGCGTCAAGGTCGCCCGCGGCCGCAATCGCCGTCGCGACAGTGCCGGCCGCATCGGCGGCGATGAATTGTTTGAGATCGAGCGCCGTCAGGCAGCTCGCCGCCAGCCGCGACGGGATGGTGCGGCCGGTGCGGGTGATCACCGGCACGCCCATGGCGAGCGCGTCGAGCGTCGTCATGCCGCCGCCGTGCGGAAACGGATCGAGCGCCAGATCGAGCCTGCGATAGGCAGCGAAATGCTCGGCGCGTCCGGTCTGGCCGAGGAACGTCACGCGTTCGACCGGCATACCGGCGCGTGCAAATTCGCCGCGCAATGAATCCTGCTCGGCCGGATCGCCGAACTGCTTCGCCTTGAGCACCAGCCGCGCGTCCGGCAGCGCGCGCAGGATCGCGCTCCACTCCCGCAAGACGCCGGGGGTGACTTTGGCGCGCCGATTGAATGAGCCGAACGTCACGAAACCGTTGGCGCGCGCCGGCAGCGGTCCCGGCGCCGGCAGCTTGTCGGGCGTCCAATAGCCGAGCGCGCCCGGCAGATCGATGATCTTCTCGGCAAAAAGGTTCCGTTCGTCCGCCGGGATCAGCACCGGATCGGCGAACAGATAGTCCATCGTCTTGAGGCCGGTGCCGGTCGGTTCGCCCCACGCGGTAATCTGGATCGGCGCCGGCTTGCGCGCGAACACCAGCAGGCGGTGGCTGCTCATATGGCCGACGAGATCGACCAGGATGTCGATGCGGTCCTTGGCGATGCGCTCGGCCAGCGCGGCGTCGCTGAGATCGGCGGTGTCGCGCCAATGCTGCGCCGCGCGGCGGAAGATCGCGGTCAGCTCGTCCGCCTGCCGTGTGTCGGAATAGCAGACGATTTCGACCTTGGCCGGATCGTGACGCGTCAGCACGCCGCCGAAAGCATAGCTCGCGGCATAGGCGCGGAAATGCGCGCTGACATAACCGATGCGTAGCCGACGTTCGGGATCGCGATCCGCCGCTTGCGGCGCGCTGGCGGGCGCCAGCACATCGGCATGGCGCGCCGCCCAGCGCCGCCGCTCAGCCTGATGCTCGGCGATGTCGAGGCTGGCGTCGAAGTTCAGGTTGAAGATCAGGTTGGAATGCGCTTCGGCGCTCGCGGGTCCGAGCTCGAGCGCGCGGTGGCTCGCGGCTACCGCCTCGTCGAGCTGTCCCGTTTCCGTGAGCATGCCGGCGAGATTGTCGTACGCCGCGGCGCTGTCCGGCCGCAGCGCGATCGCGCGGCGGAAACAGGCGACGGCGGCCTGCGCCTGGCCTTGGCGGCGCAACACGACGCCGAGATTCATATGCGCATCGACCAGATTGGGCTGCAGCGCGATGGCGCGCCGGTAGGCGTCGATCGAAGCGGCGTCGTTTTGCGCCAGCAGCGCGTTGCCGAGATTGAAATGCGCCGCCGCCAGGTCGGGCTCGATGTCTATTGCGCGCCGGAAGCATTCGACGGCGCCGATGCCGTCGCCGCGTTTGAGCAGCGCATTGCCGAGATTGACGTGCGCGTCGGCATAACGCGGCGCCAGCGCCAACGCCTCGCGGAACGCCGCGACCGCTTCGCTGCCGCGCCCGCGCGCCGCTTGCACCATGCCCAAGGCGTTATGGAACAGCGGATTGCGGCGGTTGCGCTTGAGCGCGGCGCGGATGCGCTCGATGGCTTCGTCGTTGTTGCCGCGCCGTTGCGCGATCAGGCCGAGCAGGAACAGCGCGTCGGGCTGCGCCGCGTCTTTTTCCAGCATGGCGCGGCATGCGGCCTCGGCGTCGTCCAGGCGGCCGGCTTCGAAGTGATCGATCGCGGCGCCGAACGCGGGATTCATCGGCGCGAAGCCGCCGCGCCGCCCGCGCTCAGCCGCATTGCGCGCGGTGGCGCAGCAGGTGATCGGCGAGCACCACCGCCATCATCGCCTCGCCGACCGGCACGGCGCGGATGCCGACGCAGGGATCGTGGCGGCCCTTGGTGCTGATTTCGACGTCCTTGCCGAAGCGGTCGACGCCTTTGAGCGGCTTCAAAATCGAGCTCGTCGGCTTGACCGCGAAGCGCGCGACGACGTCCTGGCCGGTCGAGATTCCGCCCAAGATGCCGCCGGCTTGGTTCGACAAGAACGTCACCTTGCCGTCTTTCATGCGCATTTCGTCGGCATTCTGCTCGCCCGAGAGCGCCGCCGCCGCCATGCCGGCGCCGATCTCGACGCCTTTGACGGCGTTGATGCTCATCATCGCCTTGGCCAAATCGGCGTCGAGCTTGTCGTAGATCGGCTCGCCCAGGCCGGCGGGCACGCCGCTGGCGTGGATTTCGATGATCGCGCCCGTGCTCGATCCCGCCTTGCGCGTCTCGTCCAGAAAGTTTTCCCAGCGCGCGACCATTTGCGCGTCGGGCGAGAAGAACGGATTGGCGTCGACCGCCTTCCAGTCCCAGCGCTTGCGGTCGATCGCATGCGGCCCGATCTGGATGAGCGCGCCGCGGACGGTGATCGCGTCGCCCAGGATCTTGCGCGCCACCGCGCCCGCGGCGACGCGCGCCGCCGTCTCGCGCGCCGAGGCGCGGCCGCCGCCGCGATAGTCGCGGATGCCGTACTTCGCCCAATAGGTGTAATCGGCGTGGCCGGGGCGGAACTGGTCCTTGATCGCGTCGTAATCCTTGGAGCGCGCGTCCTCGTTGGCGATCAGCAGCGAGATCGGCGCGCCGGTGGTCTGACCCTCGAACACGCCCGACAGGATCTGGACGCGGTCGCTTTCCTGGCGCTGCGTCGTGAAGCGCGACGACCCCGGCCGCCGCTTGTCGAGCCACGGCTGGATGTCGGCTTCGGACAATTTTAGGCGCGGCGGCACGCCCTCGACGACGCAGCCGATCGCCGGGCCGTGGCTTTCGCCCCACGTCGTGAAGCGGAAGATGGTGCCGAAGCCGTTGCCCGCCATCGCGTTCGATGCCGTTCAGCGTTGCGGCTTGAAGTTGGCCAGCATCTCGGCGACCTCCGTCGCCGCGTCGACCGCCAGCATGCCGACGACATGATAGCCGGAATCGACGTGATGCACTTCGCCGGTGACGCCGGCCGAAAGATCGCTGAGCAGGTAGAGGCCGGCGTTGCCGACCTCGTCGAGCTCGATGTTGCGTTTCAGCGGCGAATTGAGCTGGTTCCACTTGAGGATGTAGCGGAAGTCGCCGATGCCCGACGCGGCCAGCGTCTTCATCGGTCCGGCCGAGATCGCATTGACGCGGATGTTCTTGCCGCCGAGATCGACCGCGAGATAGCGCACCGATGCCTCGAGCGCTGCCTTGGCGACGCCCATGACGTTGTAATGCGGCATGACTTTTTCGGCGCCGATATAGGACAGCGTCAGCATGCTGCCGCCATTCGGCATGAGTGGCGCGGCGCGGCGGCACAAATCGGTGAACGAGTAGCACGAGATTTCCATGCTCTTGAGGAAGTTCGCGCGTGTCGTGTCGACGTAATGGCCCTTGAGCTCTTCGGCGTCGGAATAGGCGATGGCGTGGACGACAAAGTCGATGTGCTGCCAGCGTTTCGCGAGCGCGTCGAAAACCGCGGCGATGCTGGCCTCGTTGGTGACGTCGCACTCGCCGACCACGACGCCGCCGACGCTGTCGGCCAGCGGCTTGACGCGCTTGCCGAGCGCCTCGCCCTGATAGGTGAAGGCAAGCTCGGCGCCGTGCGCATGCGCGACGCGGGCGATCCCCCAGGCGATGGAGCGGTCGTTGGCGACGCCCACGACGAGGCCGCGCTTGCCGGCCAGCAATGGCTTCGCTTCGGTCATGGTTTTCTCAAGCATACGAATGTTCGGCGCTCTTGAATGGAAAACGGCGCCGCCGACTATAAAGAGCGGCCCCTGGATTGCCTAGCCGGATCGCGGCCGATCGGCGCCGACTCAGCGGTAATCGGTCGCCATGACTTCGGCGCGGCGGTCCTTGACCTCGGCGGCGTCGAAATTGAGCTCGACCTTGACGCCGTTCGGATCGAACAGGAACAGCTGATAAAGCGCCTGATCGTCGACCTGTCGCTCCTTGAACGCGACGCCGATCTTCTTGAAGTGCGCGATCATGATGTCGAGGCCGGTGGCGCGGAAGGCGATGTGGTCGATCACGCCGGTGCCTTCGGTCGCCTGCGATTGCTGGCCGAGATAGCGCAGCCGGTCCTCGGTCACGCTGGCGCCGCCTTGCGTCATATGCAGCACCGGCACGTCGCCGATATAGAGCCAATGCACCGGGAAGCCGAAATCGGGATGCGGCCCGTCGCGCATGCCCAGCACCTTGACGTACCAGTCGCGCGTCGCGTCGATGTCGGGCGACTGAATGAGGAAATGCTCGAGATGGGTCAGCGGCATGGGCGGCCTCCGCGACCATTCTGCCACGACGCAGGCCCGCGGCGCCAATGCAAGGGTGAGGGGGTTGAGCGTCCGCCCGGGCATGGCATAGTGGGCGCCCTTGCCCGGCCCGGAGCATCCCCTGTGAGCGACGACCTTCTCTACGAGATCAAGGACGGCATCGGCCGCATCACCTTCAACCGGCCGCAGGCGCGCAACGCGCTGACCTTCGCCATGTACGACCGGCTGGCGCAGATCTGCCAGGAGGCCGACAAGGACCGCGCCGTGCGCGTGCTGCTGCTGACCGGCGCCGGCGACAAGGCCTTCGCCTCGGGCACCGACATCTCGCAGTTCAAGGTGTTCGACAAGCCGGAAGACGCGCTCGCCTACGAGGCGCGCATCGACCGCGTGCTGGGCACGCTTGAGGCCTGCGGCAAGCCGACCATCGCCGCGGTGCAGGGCGCGTGTACCGGCGGCGGCGCCGGCATCGCCGCCTGCTGCGATCTGCGCATCGCCGCCGCCAACGCGCGCTTCGGGTTCCCGGTGGCGCGCACGCTCGGCAACTGTCTCTCCATGGGGAATTACGCGCGGCTGCTGGCGCTGGTCGGCAGCCATGGCCGCGTCAAGGACCTGCTTTTCAACGCGCGTCTGGTCGATGCGCCCGAGGCGCACGCCATCGGCTTGGTCACCGAAGTGGTCGAGCCATCCGAGTTGATGAAGCGCGCGGAAGAAGTGGCGCGCACCGTCGCCGGTCACGCGCCGCTGACGCTACGCGCGACGAAAGAGGCGCTGCGCCGGCTGATGGTGCGCATTCCGCCGGGCGAGGGCCAGGACCTCATCCTCATGTGCTACATGAGCAAGGATTTCCGCGAGGGCATGGACGCCTTCCTCAACAAGCGGCCGCCGCAGTTCCGCGGCGAATAGCGGGCGCGGGGGGACGCATGGCCAAGGCCGCGATCGACGCGAAGCAGGCCGCCGAGCTCGCGGTCGCCAATCGCATTCTCTACAACGAAGGCGTGGTCGATGGCTTCGGCCATGTCAGCGTGCGCGACGCACGCAAGCCCGACCGCTTTCTCCTGGCACGCAGCATGGCGCCGGCGCTGGTTTCGCCGAAGGACATCATGCAGTTCGATCTCGCCGGCACCGCGATCGATCCGCGCGGGCGCCAGCCTTATCTCGAACGCTTCATCCACGGCTCGATCTACAAGGCGCGGCCCGACGTGATGGCGGTGGTGCACAGCCACAGCCCGAACATCATTCCCTTCGGCGTCACGCCGCAGAAGCTGCGGCCGGTCTTCCATATGGGCGGCTTCCTCGGCGACGACGTGCCGGTGTGGGACATTCACGATTTCTCGGGCGACACCGACATGCTGGTGGTGAATGTCGCGCAGGGCGACGATCTCGCCCGCGCACTCGGCAACAATCTCGTTGCGTTGATGCGCGGCCACGGCTCGGTCGCGGTCGGCGCGACCCTGCGGCACGCGGTCTATCGCGCGGTCTATGCCGAGATCAACGCGCGGCTGCAAAGCGAGGCGTTGAAGCTCGGCCCGGTGAAATACCTGACGCCGGGCGAGGCGCGCCGCGCGCGCGAGACGCAAGACAAGGTGCTGGGCCGCGCCTACGAGCTGTGGGCGCGCAAGGCCGGCGGGAAGCGCTAGACCTTTATCTTCTCGTCCTCGACGACGCGCTGCACCGCCGGCCGCTTGAGCATGCGGTCCTTGAGGGCGGTGTAGTTCTTCAATTCGTGCACCGGCAGCTCGCGGCGAATGCCCCAGGTGTAGAAGACGAAGGCATAGGGATCGACGACCGAGAAATCGCCGAACAGCCAGTCCTTGCCGGCGTACAGCCCATCGATCTCCTTGAGGTAGAGGTGAAACGCCGTACGGCCCGCGTCCTTGATGCCGTCATGCGCCGCCGCGTCGGCGCTGTAGCGCTCCGGCCGCACCACATGGGTGTTCGCCGGATGCACGGTCGAAGCGAAATAGCCGATCCACGAATGCGCCCGCAGCTCCGCCTTGGCGTCCTTCGGCCATAGGCCGAAACGTTTGCCGAGATAGGGCAGGATCGCGGTGTTCTCGGTCAGCACCTCGCCGTCGTCGAGCGTCAGCGCCGGCACCTTGGCGTGCGGATTGATCTTGAGATACTCGGCCGAACGCTGCTCGCCTTGCATCAGGTTGATCTTGTGGCCTTCATATTTCTCGCCGCTTTCCTCCAGCACGATGTGCGATGCCATCGAGCAGGCGCCCGGACAATAAAACAGCGTTAGCATTGCGATCCCCCTGGTGCCGGAAGCGCCGTCAGCCGTCGACGACGCGGTTGCGCAGCACGCCGATGCCTTGGACCTCGGCTTCGATCACGTCGCCGACCTGGAGCCATTTCTGCGGCGTCATGCCCATGGCGACGCCCGACGGCGTGCCGGTGGCGATGACGTCGCCGGGTTCGAGCGTCAGGCTGGCGCAGAGAGACGAGACCATCGCCGGCACGTCGAACAACAGGTCGGCGGTGTTCGAATCCTGGCGGATCTCGCCGTTCACTTTCAACGCGATGCGATGGCCGCTCGGATTGCCGAACTCATCGGCGGTGACCACGCATGGCCCCATCGGGCAGAAGGTGTCGAAGCTCTTGCCCTTGTGCCATTGGCCGTGGGCGCGCTGTGCGTCGCGCGCCGTGACGTCGTTGACGATGGTATAGCCGAACACCGCCGACATCGCCTTCTCCGGCGGCAGGTCGCGCACCTTTTTGCCGATGACGATGGCGAGCTCGACTTCGTAATCGAGGTTCTGGGTGTTCTTGGCGTGGCGCAGCACGCTGGCCTCGGGACCGATCACCGTGGTGCGCGGCTTCGAAAAAAATTCCGGCACCTTCGGGAAGGTCGGCTCGACGCCGCGGGCGCGCGCGCCTTCGAGGATGTGGAGCTTGTAGTTGCGGCCGACGCAGAACACGTTCTTGCGCGGCGACGGGAACGGCGCCAGCAGCTTGGCGCGCTTCAGCGGAATCCAGGCGCCTTTTTTCTTGGCCGCCTTCGCGACCGTCGCCTTCACCGCCTTCAGCGCCGACGCGCCGCCTTCGATCAGCGCAACCATGTCGCCGGGCAGCCGGCTGTTCGCCTTCTTGAGGTCGAGCACGCCACGTTCGGCGTCGAGCACGCCCAAGCGCGGCGCGGCCAGCGTGCCGAAAGTCACGAATTTCATCCAACGCTCCCTTGTCTTGTCCCCGAAAGGCGGCGCAGCTTGACGCTAAGGAGACTTGCCTGCAACGTCTTCGTGCTCGTGGTTGTCATGCGAAAAACGGGGGGGATGGCCGCCAGCATCGTCGTTTCACCGGTCAATTCGCTCGCCATCCGCTAGGAGTCTTCATGGATCAGCCCCGCAATCCGGCGCGTGCGCGCCTCGCCCAAGGCGGCCTCGCGCTCGGCATGGGCGTGCGCTTCGCCCGCACCGCCGAAATCGCCCGCATGATGCGCGCCGCCGGCTACGACTGGCTGTTCATCGATCTCGAGCACGGTCCGGGTTCTCTGGAATCGACGGCGCAGATTTCCTGCGCCGCGCTCGACGCCGGCATCGCACCGCTGATCCGCGTGCCGCACGGCGAGTTCGCGATGGCGACGCGCGCGCTCGACGGCGGCGGCTGGGGCATCGTCATGCCGCACGTCAACACGGCCGACGAAGCCCGCGCGCTCGTGAGTCACCTGCGCTATCCGCCGCTCGGCCATCGTTCGATCGTCGGCGGCCTGCCGCATTACGGCTTTGCGGGCGCCAAGGCGAGCGATGTCGCCGCGACGCTCAACGCCGAAACGCTGATCGTCGCCATGCTGGAGACGCCGACCGCGATTGCCAACGCCGACGCCATCGTCGCCGTGGCCGGCATCGACGTGGCGCTGATCGGCACCAACGATTTGGCGCTCGAAATGGGCATCGCCGGCGAGCTCGGCCACGAGCGCATCGCGGCGGCTTACAAGACCGTGGTCGCCGCCTGCGCCAAGCACAAGAAATGGCCGGGCATGGGCGGCGTCGGCGATTTGGAGTTGATCCACCGCTATGTCGGCCTTGGCATGCGTTTCATCCTCGGCGGCAACGACACCAATATCCTGGCGCAGGCCTCGGCCGAGCGCGCCAAGGCGCTGCGGGGATTGCTGTAGCGCCAATAAAAAACTGATGGATACTGCAATCTAGGAGAACGTCGTGGAGACGACGCCGAAAGACGAGCCGAAGCGATCAATGTTGAAGCGAATACACCAGATTCTCGCGACCTGTGTCGTACTCGTGATGTTTGCAACGTTCGGCTACGGTTTGGTTCTCTTCCCAGATGCTCCGCTCAAAAGGTGCGTTGGAGCACATGCGAGCGGCTATTGCGGGAAAAACGGACAACTCTACACCGCCGCCGACTACGCCACATTCACGACCTGGCAAACGACGCTCTTCATAGTCTGGCCGGTCGGCCTGGCGATTGTGGTAGTTCTCCTGCGTCCAAAAATCCGCCGCACCTAGAATTTGAGCTTGGTTTGCGAAGTGTAATATCGCCCAAGAAAAAGGCGCCGGCCTTGCGGCCGGCGCCTGATCGCTACAGCCGAAGCGCGCTTACTTCGCGCTCGCCTTCTGCATCGGATAGATCACCTTGCCCGAATTGAACGCCGCCGGCGTCAGCACGACCTGCTTGCTCGGGTCTTCGAACTGTTTGATGTCGTTGCCGGTGACGTGCTGGAACTGCACCTGCAGCATCCGCGATTCCGCCCATTCGCCGTCCTTGCCGAACTTCACGTCGCCGAAGACGGTGTGGAAGGTGTGCGAGCGGAGGTAGTCAGCCAGCTTCTGCTGATCGAGGCCCTTGGTCGCGGTGACCGCGTCGGCCAGGATCTGCATGTAGGCGTACGAGATCGGCGCCATGTAGTAGCCCAGCGGATCGACGCCCGCCGAGGCCGCCTGCGCCTGGTACTCCTTCAGCACCTGTTCCGTGCCGGGGAACATCATCTTCTTTGCCGGCACCCAGATGTCGTAATTGACGATGCCGTTGAGCGCGGGACCGAGCTGTTCCTTCAGCGCGGTGTATTGCAAGCCGACCAGGCCGCCGCCGAACATCTTGGCCTTGGTGCCGACTTCATTCAGCGCATGCACCATGCAGATCGCGGCCGGCGGATAGGTGCCGACGACGATGATGTCGGGATCGGTCGCGTTGATCGCCCGCATGATCGGCGAGCAATCCGTCGTGTTCGCCGGGAAGCCCTTGTCATAGACGATCTTAAGGCCGGCCGCCTTGGCGTTGTTGCGCGCGCCGTCGGTCAGGTGCGTGGAGAACTCATCCTGCGAGCCGACGATGGCGATCGTCTTGGGTTTCGGATTCTGCGCCAGCGCGACGTCAAAGAAGCCCTTGGTGAAGGACTCCTTCGGGTCCGGGCCCGACGGAATCATCGCGAAGAAGTTGGGATAGTGGAAATTGCTGTTCACGGCGAGGCCGAGCAACGCCAGGAACGTCATCTTGTGCGAGATGACGACCGGCATGGCGGCGGAGATCGGCACGGTGCCGTAGGGGCCGACGACGAGATCGACTTTGTCGACGTCGAGCAGCTTGGTGTAGATGCCCGGCACCAGCGACGGATTGGTCTGGTCGTCGTAATAGACCAGCTGCACCGGCCGGCCGAGCAGGCCGCCCTTGGCGTTCTGGTCCTTGGCCCAGAGCTGGATGGCGAGCAGGCCCGACTTGCCGGCACCGGCCAAGGCGCCGGTCAGCGCCATGCTGAAGCCGATCTTGATCGGTTGCTTCTCTTGCGCCCGCGCGTGCGGCGCACCGACGGCGAGCGCCACGGCCACCGTCAGGACGACGATGGCGCGCCCCAACGCGCCGGAATTCCACCGTAATTGCATTGTGTTCCCTCCCTGTTATTGCCGGTGATCCGGCTTGTTGTTGATCAACCGATACTAGGGCACGGCCGCCCGGTTGTCACCACCGAGGCCGGAAGCGGCCGGTGGGCGAAGGTGGGCCGTCGCTGGCGGCAACGCCGCGTTCGATCATCTCGATAAGGTGCGCCAGCACCGACCGGCCCGCCGCCGTGGTCAGGCGCGGATCGAGGCCCGCGTACACTTTGGCGACGATTTCGGGAATGGTCCGGTCGCCGGCCTTGAGCCGCGCCAGGATGGCGTCGCTGCGTTCGCGCCGGTGGGCGATGAAAGCGCGCACATAGGGCTTCGGGTCGTCGATGCTGGGTCCGTGCGTCGGCCAATAGCGCGCGTCGTTGCGCGCCAACAACTTGTCGAGCGAACGCAGATAGGCGCCCATGTCGCCGTCCGGCGACGCGATGACGCTCGTCGACCAGCCCATGACATGGTCGCCGGTGAACAGCAGTTTCTCTTCCGCCAGCGCAAAGCACAGATGGTTCGACGTGTGGCCCGGCGTCTCGATTGCAGTCAGGCTCCAGCCCGGACCGTCGAGCGTGTCGCCGTCGCGCAACGCGACGTCGGGGCGGAAATCGCGATCGCCGCCTTCCTCGACGACGCCGATCTCGATGCCGGCGTGGTCCTCGACGCGGCCGGCGCCGTGCGGCCCGAAGCCGAAGCTGCGCGCGCCGGTCGCCTGCTTGACGGCGGCGGCGGCCGGCGAATGGTCGAGATGCGTGTGCGTCACGACGATGTGCGTCACCGTCTCGTGCGCGACGGCGTCGAGCACCGCCGCGACGTGGTCGTCCATCGCCGGTCCCGGATCGATGATCGCGACCTTGCCCCTGCCGACGATGTAGGTGCCGGTGCCCTTGAAGGTGAACGGACTGGCGTTGCGCGCGACGACGCGGCGGACCAGCGGCGAAAGATTCTCCGCTTCGCCATAACGGAACGCGAATTCGCGCCGGAACGGAATCTCGGTCGCCATCAGCCGGTCGTTGCCAGCGCCGGCGCCGATCGCGGCCGCGGTTTCAGACGCAGCGCCGAGTGCTCGACGAGATGCCAGGATAGAAAAGCGAGCACGCCGGCGATCGCCAGGCCGCCGCCGAACACCAGCCACCACGGCGCATGACCGCCGTTGAGCCAGATGACCAACTGCTCGGCCGGCCAGCCGTAGATATAGAGACCGTACGACAGATCGCCCCAGCGTGCGGCGCGTAGCGGTGGAATCCGCGGATGAAGCGCCAGCCATAGCGCGAGATAACAGCCGGTGATCGGGAACAGCAGAATGAACTGCCGCGCCGGGATGCTGATCGCAAGCAAGGCCAGCGCTGCCAGCGCGATGCGATAATCGAAGATGCGCGTGCGGCGCAGCTTGTAGAGCAGCATGCCGACCGCGAAGAACGACAGCAGCCAGCCGACGTCCCACAGCCAGTCGACGATGCCGAAGAACACGCCGACCAGCACGCCGGGTGCGGTCGGCGTCGCCGGCGCGTTGAGGCCGACGCATGCCATGCCGAAGGCGAGCAACGCGGCGCAGGCCCAGGCGTTGAGCCGCCGCGTCAGGCCGAGCGCCATCACCATCAGGTACATGATGAATTCGTAGTGCAGCGTCCACAGCGAGCCGTTGATCTCGAGGCCGACCTGATTGTCGACGAACATGACGTGCGGCAGTTCGTGGTAGGCCGTCGACAGCGCCGTGTTGGCGACGACGTAAAGGTAAGGCTCGGGCCGCGCGAAATAGGCCGCCAGCGGCAGGGTCGTCACCAGCGGCGCCAGCACGAAGGCCGAGAGGACGAGCGCGGCGATCAGGCCCGGAAAAATGCGCAGGCAGCGCTTCAACAGATAGCGCGGCGTGGATTGGGTCGCCTCCCAGCTTTGCGTCACCAGGAAGCCGCTGATCGCGAAGAAGACGAAGACGCCGCAGAGTCCGAGGATGCACTGATTGCCGGTGATCAGGATCAGCGGCTCGTAATTCTGCGTGCCCTGCGCGATCAGATAGGAATGCGAGAAGATGACCGAGACCGCGGCGAGCAGGCGCAAAACGTCGAAATTGTTGTCGCGCGAAGCCGCCGGGCCGCCGCTCATGCGCCGTCGGATGGCTTCATCGTCACCGCGAACATCACCGTCGGCAGCTTTTCGCGGATCGCGGCGCGCAGGCTTGCCTCGTCCGAGCCCGAGGCGACGAACAAGGCGCGGCGCGGATTGCGGCGCAAGATCACCGCGGTCGCGTGTCCCTTGGGATGCGAGCCGATGGAGACGAAAATCTCGGCCGAGTCGATGCGGTCGACCGCGCGCGCCAACTCGCGGCGGCCGGCGTCGCTGTCGAGATCGTGGGTCGGCAGATCGGACGCGGTTTCGTCGGTCTCGACCGGCACGGCGGAATCCACCGCCTCGACGCGCTGATGCCGCGACAGGCGCTGGAAGATGGCGCGGTCCTCGCCGGTATCGATGCGGAATTGCAGCTCCCAGCTTTCGCCGCGCGCCGCCAGCTCGGCGATCAGCGCGAACATGTCGTCGCAATCGGCGTCGTGGCTGCACGTGATGAAGGCGAGCTTGCCTTCGTGCTCGATCACGCGGTCGTCGTTGTTCGCGAAGCCGAGCTGGTCGAGTGCGTTGTTGAGCGCGCGCTCCGGCGCCACCAGGAGCGTGCTGACGTGAAGATTGGCGCTTTCGCGCGAGGGTTCGGTCGCGTCCATGTCCATCACTTAGTCCCGGCGCGGCCGCGCGGCAAGCATCGAGCCGCGCGCTCAGTCGCCGAGCAGGCCCAGCGGCGCGATTTCGGCGCGCGCCTGCGCCGGGGGGATGATGGCGACGACGAACGTATCGCCGCGGCAACCGCTCTTGAGGCAGCTCCAGCCCGAAAAGGATTCGATGCGGAAATACCAAGTCTGGCCGGCCGCGACTTGGACGGTCTTGAATTGGTCGGGATAAGGATTGTAGCTCGCGACCGAGACGAAATAGCTGCCGGCCGGCACGTCGCGGTAGAGCACCGTGCCGTTGCGCGCGAAGCCGGCCGGTTTTTCGTTGAGCAACACCGTGATGCCGAGCGTGTGCTCGTAGGGTTCGAGCAGACGATAGAAGAACAGCCGCGCCGTGCCCGGCGCCGGCGGCGGCAGCGTGCGTTCGGCCGTGGCGAAAACGGGCAGCGTCGGGTTCTGGGCGATGCAGCCGGCCAGAATCAGGCCCAGCACGAAGAATAAAGGCCGCGCGATGCGCATGGGTGCCTCCGTCCGGACGCCGCCCGTCATTATAAGAAGCACGCGGTCACGGCCGAAACCGCGCCGCGGTTCACATTTGCGTGGCTGGGTGCGGCGGTTAGTGCGCTGCGGTCGCCGCGGTCTTGGCCTGGTCGCTCTTGAGACGGTCGAGCGCCGCCGTCAGCTGCGAATCCTTCGGCGTGCCGATGAGCAGCGGATCGATGTTCGCCTCGGGCGATTTCTGGTCCGCCGCCTTGAGCGGCCCGCCCGGATTGTTGATCGCGCCCTTGAGATCGGCCTCGTGGATGACGTCGGCTTGCGGCTCGCGTTGGCCGCGCGGCGGCAACACGACGAAGTCGGGCGTGATGCCGCGATCCTGGATCGAGTTACCCGACGGCGTGTAGTAGAGCGCGGTGGTCAGCCGGATCGCGCCGCGGCCTTCGAGCGGGATAATGGTCTGGACCGAGCCCTTGCCGAAGCTGCGGGTGCCGAGGATCTGCGCGCGCTGGCGGTCCTTGAGTGCGCCGGCAACGATCTCCGACGCCGAGGCCGATGCGCCATTGACCAACACGATCATCGGCACGCCGGCAATACGGTCGCCGGATAACGCGGCGGTGAAGACGCGGTTGTCGTCGGGGTCGCGGCCGCGGGTCGAAACCACGGTGCCGCCATCGAGGAAGTCGCCGGCGACGGCGACCGCCTGGTCGAGCAGCCCGCCCGGATCGTTGCGCAAGTCGAGCACGACGCCGTTGAGATGGCCGCCGGCTTTCTGCGTGAGATTGTTGATCGCCTTCAACAGCTCGTCGTTGGTCTTCTCGGCGAAGAGCGAGATGCGGATATAGCCGATATTGTTGGGCTCGAGCTGCGATTTGACCGACGCGACGTGAATGATCGCGCGCACCAGGGTGACGTCGAACGGCTTCACGCCGGCGCGGACGATAGTCACGCGCACCGGCGTCCCGACCGGGCCGCGCAGCAAGTCGACGGCCTGTTTCAAATCCATGCCGTCGGTCAGCTTGCCGTCGATCTTCAGGAAGAGGTCGCCGGGCTTGAGTCCGGCGCGGGCGGCCGGCGTGTCGTCGATCGGCGAGATCACCTTCGGATGATCCTCGTCGCGGGTAATTTCGGCGCCGATGCCGGCGAACTCGCCCTCGCTCTCGTCGAGCAGGTCCTGATATTCGCTTTCGTCGAGATAGTCGGAATGCGGATCGAGCGCCGACAGCATGCCTTTGAGCGAGTTGACGATCAGCTTGTCCTCGCTCACCGGCTGGACGTAGCTCGCCTGTACGCGGTTGAGCACGCGCGTATAGAGCCCCATGTCGGAATCGTGCGACGGAGCCGCGCCGCTGGTTGCGGTGACGGCCGGTGCGCTGTTGTCGTCCGTGTCGTGCTGCTGCTGTACGCACGCGGCCAGACCGAACATCAGGAGGGAAGCCAGCGCCGGCCCGACAAGGCGGCCGCGGACAAAATTATGCATCGTCATCTCACACCGATCGGGAAAACGGGTTGTTCAATGGCGCCGTCGCTTTTCGATGAGCTCGCGGACCTTGCGGTGCTCCCAATCCTGGGTCGTCCACGGGAGCATTTCATAGGCGTGCAGCGCATGCAGGCAGAGTAGCAGGCCCCAGCCGACCAGCGGCGCATAAAACCACATCGGTCCCGGCGACGTGGAATCGATCATGAACAAGACGAAGTTGACGACGACGTAGACCGTGAGGTGCGTATAAAATAACCGCAGGGCGCGGACGCGACGCCAGGCCCATTGCTCGACCTCGGCCGCATGCGCCGCCTCGCGCACGCCCGAGCCCGGCCGAAGCTCGACCGGCTCGCTGTCGCGACCCCGCATCATGACCATTTTCGTAAAGCCTTTCGGCCGCGCTCTGGACGCAGGCCGTAACCCGCAATTCCCGCCACCGTCTTCGAATAGCAGAAACGGCCGCCTGTTAAAAGCGGCCGTTTGATAACCTTTTCCGGGCCTTAACGTGGCCGGCGGGAATGGTCGGAGTGAGAGGATTCGAACCTCCGGCCCCTAGCTCCCGAAGCTAGTGCTCTACCAGGCTGAGCTACACTCCGGCGCGGCGCGGTATAGCAGGCTTGCGCCCTGATACCATAGTCTTTTTCGGGC
>DASYXI010000038.1:0-16872 GCA_035934995.1 Allostellaceae bacterium | reverse complement strand
TCCTCGCCGAAGCCGGTGTCGATGACGAAGACGCGATCCGAGCGCTGCGCCACCCAGACGAAATAATCCAGGGGCGAGGCGTCCTCATGCGGATCGCCGTTGATGAAATTCTCTGCTGCGGTGCGCTTGGCGTGATGGGCGTAGCGGACGGCGTAAAGATTGAACGGCTCGATCTTGTCCGACATGCGTCCGCGCTCCTCCCGTTTGGGCTGGCCTTTCCGGCCTTGGCCCCCCTACCATCATCACATCCGGCTGCGACCGAGCCAAGCGAAACCAGGGAGCGAGAGGATGGCGGGGGAGCGCACAATCGGCTTCATCGGTGTCGGCAGGATGGGCCTGCCCATGGCGTCGCGGCTCATCGATGCCGGGCATCGCCTCGTCGCCTACGACACGCACGGCCAGGCGCTGAGCGCCATCGCCAACAAGGGCGCCGAAAAGGCCGCATCACCGGCCGAAGTCGCGTCGCGCGCCGATATCGTCATGGCGAGCCTGCCGCGGCCGGAGACCGTCCGCGAGGTGGCGCTGGGCGAGCGCGGCATAGCGCAAGGATCGAAGGTGCGGCTCTTCGTCGATCTCTCCACTACCGGGCCGCGCACGGCACAGGCGATCGCCGCCGAGCTCGCCCGGCGCAATATCATCGCGATCGACGCGCCGGTGAGCGGCGGCGTCGCCGGCGCCACCAAGGGTACGCTGGCGGTGATGACCTCGGGACCAAAGGCGGAATGCGAGGCGCTGCGTCCCATCCTGCAATCGATCGGCAAAGTGTTCTACATCGGCGCCGAGCCCGGCATGGGACAGATGATGAAGCTGGTGAACAACCTGTTGTCGGCGACCGCGGTGGCAGCGACATCGGAAGCGGTCGTGCTCGGCGTCAAGGCCGGTCTCGACCCGCGCGTCATGATCGACGTGATCAATTCCGGCAGCGGGCGCAGCACGGCGAGCGAGGACAAATTCCCGCGCGCCATTTTGCCGCGCAGCTTCGATTACGGCTTCGCCATAGGCCTGATGTCGAAGGATGTCAACCTGTGCATCGCCGAGGCGGACGCGCTACAGGTGCCGATGTGGATCGGCAATGCGGTGAAGCAGCTATGGCAATATGGTCTCGCCCAGGGCGGGCCCGACCAGGATTTCACCGAGCTGATCAAGCATCTGGAGAAATGGGTGGGCGTCACCGTCGGCGGCAGCAAGCCCGTCGGCTGAGCACCACCACCGCGACTAGCTTGCGCGCTGTGCAGTCTCCTCGCCCTGTTCCACCAGCTCGTCGAACCTCTCGCGCACGCTCTCATTATCGCCCCATTCGTTCCCGACCGCTTGCGCCATGCCCTGTGGCGTGTCGGGATAGCCCTCTCGCTCATCCGAATTGACGGGGAAGATTTGGCCGTTGCGGCGCTCCACGATGGCCCGCCGACCGCGCCGCTGCAGCAGAATGTGCGAACCGCGTTGTTCGATGATCGATACGTCGGCCATCAGCCCCTCCTTGAGCAAGCATGTCAGTGGGGGCAACGGCGATCATTCGGCGAGGTTCCATGCGGCGGCGCGTCTTCCAGCGCGCCGCCGCCGCGTGTCAAAAATGAGATATCCACCGAAATTCTCACTACTGATTGCGCGAATATCGACGAGGCTATTGCTTGCGACGCGCGAGAGTGAGATTTTTCAGCGATGCGCGATCGCGTGAGCACGCGCATCGGAGACGCGGCGGATTGCGCCAAGCACGAAGGGAGAGGACGTGAGCAAGCAAATTCTGGTGGATGCCGTGAAGAAGACGGGCGTGACGTCGAGCGCCGCCAACGAAGCCGTCGAGGCGATCGTCGCCGCGATCGGTCGCGAGCTGAAGAAGAATCAGCGGTTCAGCCTCGCCGGGTTCGGCTCCTTCGCCGTCAGCCGCCGCAGCGCGCGCATGGGCCGCAACCCACGCACCGGTGAGCCGATCAAGATCAAGGCCAGCAAAGGCGTGCGCTTCAAGGCCGGCGCCAAGCTCAAGGCCTCGCTGTAGCATCCGCGGTTCGCGGGACGCGGCGCCGGCGCTGCGTCCCGCTTTACCGGCCGCTCATGCCGGGTTTGCGCGCGACCAGGTCGACCAACGCCGACATGCCGTCGTGTCCGGTCCCTTCGTGGATCACCGCGTCATGTTCGACGAGGTGAAGAATGTCGAACCCGGCGAACGCGGTCCGCAGCATCGCGGCGGTATAGAGATGGTCGAGTTCCTTGGGCCCGCCGGTGCCGTAACCGATCTGCTCCGGCCGATAGCCCTGGATGAGGATCACGCCGCCGGGCTTGAGCGCGTCGCGCAGGCTTTGAAACAGACGCGCGCGCAGCGGCGCGTCGGCGAACTGGATGAAAATTCCGGCGATCACGTCGAAGCGTTCGCGTTCCCACGCCCAATTTGCCAGGTCGGCGCATTCGGTTTCGAGCGCGACTCCCTCGTGCGCGGCCAGGCGGCGGGCTTTGGCGATGGCCACCGGCGAGAAATCGACCGACAGCACCTTGAGCCCCTGCTTGGCGAGGAACACACCGTTGCGGCCTTCGCCGTCGGCGATGGCCAGAGCATGCTGGCCGGGCCGGAGATGTTCGGTTTGGCTTGCCAGAAACCGGTTGGGCGCCGTGCCGAACAGATAGTCGTCGCGCTGGAAACGCGCATTCCAGCGCGCCAGCGCTTCATCCGGGCGCATGGCAGGGCCGGCTGAAGAGCGCAAAACGAGGCTGTTTCCCGGCTGTTCCAGGGGATTGCGCCGGGTGGGCCTGCCTATAACCAGCGGGGCGGTTCCCAGCCGGATTTCGCCGCTTCACCCAGGGGCGCAATCCGCGGCGGGATCGATGCATGGTCGAAAGCTTTCCCAAATCTCGTGCGCTTTTATACCTTAGCGGAGCACCCGAACAGGGGCCGCGCGGGCATCGGTCCGACGTCACGACCTGGGAGATCCCGGCATGAGTGGCACGATGCACCCGAGCGGTGCGACAGTCGTCTCCGGTCCGGCTGGAGGCGGCAATGTTTGAACGGCACTTCCGCGATCGTCCGCGGGCGTTCTGGGGCGGGATCGTGCTTGCCGCCTTGGTGGTCATCGGGCTTTGGATCGCGTTGCGTCCGCGCAGCACGCCGCATGCGGCGCTGCCGCTGCCGGTGGTCGCGGCGACCGCCGCGACCGGCGAAATGCCGGTCGTCTATACCGCGCTCGGCACGGTGACGCCGCTCGCCTCGGTGACGGTGCGGACACAGGTCAGCGGGCGGCTGGTTTCCGTCGGCTTCACCGAAGGTCAGGAGGTCAAGGCCGGCGACTTCCTCGCCGAGATCGATCCGCGCCCTTTTCAGGCGGCGCTCGACCAAGCCGAAGGTCAGCTCGAACGCGACCAGGCGCAACTCGCCGGCGCGCGCGTCGACCTCGCGCGCTACGGCGTCCTGATCAAACAGGATTCAATCGCCAAGCAGACCTACGACGACCAGGTGGCGACCGTGCATCAGCTCGAAGGCACGGTGAAGCTCGATCAGGCGGCCGTCGAAACCGCCCGGGTCAATCTCTCCTACTGCCGCATCCTCGCGCCGGTCGGCGGCCGCGTCGGCTTGCGGCTGGTCGATCCCGGCAATTACGTGACGCCGTCCGACACCAACGGCCTCGTGCTGTTGAATCAGATGAAGCCGATCTCGGTGCTGTTCGCGCTGCCGCAAGGGGACCTCGAAGCGGTGCTGAAGGGCGTTCACGCCGGCGCCAAGCTGGCGGTTGCGGCCTATGACAGTACCGGCAACGCCAAATTGGCCGACGGCACGCTCGCCAGCGTCGACAACACCATCAACACCAGCACCGGCACGTTCCAGTTGCGCGCGGCGTTCGCCAACGCCGACGAGCAGCTGTTCCCGAACCAATTCGTCAACGCGCATATCACGGTCGATACGCTGACGAACGTCATCGTGATCCCGGGCGCGGCGATCCAGCGCGGCGAACCCGGCACCTACGTCTATGTCGTCGGCGCCGACGATACGGTGTCGGTCAAGTCGGTGACGCTGGGTCCGTCGGCGGGCGAGAACGTCGCGATCCTGAAAGGGCTGCAGGCCGGCGACAAGGTCGTGGTCGACGGCGCCGACAAGCTCAAGAACGGCGCCAAGGTCACCCTGCGGTCGGCGTCCGCCGCCGCGTCGACCGCGACGCCGCCGGCATCGGCCGCGCCGGCCCAGCCATGACCGTAGCGGCTGGGTGACATGGCGCTCAGCCCGTCGCGCCCGTTCATTCTGCGGCCCGTCGCCACGTCGCTGTTCATGGCGGCGATCATGTTGGTGGGCTTCGTCGCCTTCCGTTTCCTGCCGCTGTCGGCGCTGCCCGAGGTCGATTATCCGACCATCGAGGTGACGACGTTCTATCCCGGCGCGTCGCCCGACGTGATGACCTCGTCGGTGACCGCGCCGCTGGAGGTCCAGTTCGGTCAGATGCCGAACCTGGTCCAGATGTCGTCGACCAGCTCGACCGGCGCCTCGGTCATCACGCTGCAATTCGGCCTCAACATCAGTCTCGACATCGCCGAGCAGGAGGTTCAGGCCGCGATCAACGCCGCCGGAAACCTGTTGCCGTCGGACCTGCCGGCACCGCCGATTTACGCCAAGGTCAATCCCGCCGACGCGCCGGTGCTGACGCTGGCGGTCATGTCGGCGACGATGCCGCTGCCGCAAGTCGAAGACCTGGCCGACACGCGGCTGGCGCAGAAGATCTCGCAGCTCCCCGGCGTCGGCCTGGTCAGCATCGCTGGCGGCGAACGGCCGGCGGTACGCATCCAGGCCGATCTGCGCGCGCTCGCCGCCTACGGTCTCAATATCGACGATCTACGCACCACCATCGCCAATGCGAACGTCAATACGCCGAAAGGCAACTTCGACGGCGTGTCGCGCGCCTATACCATCAACGCCAACGACCAGATCCAAGACCCCAACGCCTATCTTGGTCTGGTGATCGCCTACAAAAACGGCGCGCCGGTGCATCTGGGCGATGTCGCCCATGTCGTCTCCGGCGCCGAGAACGACAAGCTTGGCGCCTGGATGAACACGACGCCGGCGGTGATCATCAACGTCCAACGCCAGCCGGGCGCCAACGTCATTGCCGTGGTCGACGGGATCAAGGCACTGCTGCCGCAGCTCCAGGCGTCGCTGCCGCAGTCGGTCGACGTCGCGGTGCTCACCGACCGCACGGTCACCATCCGCGCTTCGGTCTCCGATGTCGAATTCGAGCTGACGCTGGCGGTGATCCTCGTCGTGTTGGTGATTTTCGTCTTCCTGCGCTCGAGTCGCGCCACCATCATCCCGAGCCTTTCTGTTCCATTGTCCCTCGTTGGCACCTTCGGCGCGATGTATCTGCTGGGGTTCAGCCTCAACAACCTGTCGTTGATGGCTTTGACCATCGCGTCGGGCTTCGTCGTCGACGACGCCATCGTGATGATCGAGAACATTTCGCGCTATCTCGAGGAAGGCGAGACGCCGCTACGCGCGGCGCTGCGTGGCTCGGAACAGGTCGGCTTCACCATCATGTCGCTGACCATCTCGCTCATCGCCGTGCTGATCCCGCTGCTGTTCATGGGCGACGTCGTCGGCCGGCTGTTCCGCGAATTCGCGCTGACGCTCGCGGTCACGATCCTGATCTCGGCGGTCGTGTCGTTGACGTTGGTGCCGATGGCCTGCGCCAAGCTGCTGCGGCGGCCCGGCGAAGTGCCGGAAACCCGCTTCCAACGCTGGAGCCGCGAGAAGTTCGACGCGCTCATCCACCATTATGGCCGCGCTTTGACGTGGGTGCTTGATCGCCAGGTCGCGACCTTGCTGGTCGCGGTTGCGACGCTGGTGATTACGGCCTTGCTCTATGTCTTTGTACCGAAAGGCTTTTTCCCGGTACAGGACACCGGCCTGATCCAAGGCATCTCGCAGGGCCCGTCGAGCGTCTCTTATGGCGCGATGGCCGAGCGCCAGCAGGCGTTGGTGGATGCGGTGCTCAAGGACCCCGCCGTCGCCAGCGTCTCGTCCTATATCGGCATCGACGGCACCAACACGACGCTCAACAGCGGCCGGTTGTTGATCAATCTCAAGCCGAAGAACCAGCGCAGCGACGTCGAAACCGTGATCCGTCGCCTCGGCCAGGAGACCGCCAACACCCCCGGCACGACGCTCTATCTCCAGCCGGTGCAAGACCTGACCATCGACACGATGGTGAGCCGCACGCAGTACCAGTTCGCGCTCGAGGACGCCAATCCCGACGAGCTGGCCGCGTGGGTACCCAAGCTGGTCGACAAGCTCAACCGGACCGACGGTCTTGCCGACGTGGTCAGCGATCAGGCGAACGACGGCCTGTCCGCTTATATCGACATCGATCGCGCCACGGCGTCGCGCTTCGGCTTGACGCCGGCGACTATCGACAACGCGCTCTATGATTCGTTCGGCCAGCGCATCGTCTCGACCATCTTCACGCAGTCGAACCAGTACCGCGTCATTCTCGAATCGGACAAAAACTATCAGTCGTCGCTCGCGGCGCTGGATTCAATCTACCTGCCGTCGTCCAACGGCGGCCAGGTGCCGCTGTCGGCGATCGCCAAGGTCGAAACCCAGACCGCGCCGCTGCAGATCGATCATCTCGGCCAGTTCCCGTCCAACACCATCTCGTTCAACCTGGCGCCGGGCGCGTCCCTCGGCGGCGCCGTCAACGCCATCAAGGCCGCCGAGACGGCGATCGGCATGCCGCGCGGCGTCATCACCGTGTTCCAGGGCGCGACGCTCGCGTTCCAGAGCTCGCTCGGCAACGAGCTGTTCCTGATCCTGGCCGCCGTGGTCACCGTCTATATCGTGCTGGGCGTGCTTTACGAGAGCTACATCCACCCGATCACGATCCTTTCGACGCTGCCGTCGGCCGGCATCGGCGCGCTGCTGGCGTTGATGCTGGTGGGCGACGACCTCACCGTCATCGCCATCATCGGCATCATCCTGCTGATCGGCATCGTCAAGAAGAACGCGATCATGATGATCGACTTCGCGCTCGACGCGGAGCGCAACGAAGGCAAGTCGCCGCGCGAGGCGATCTATCAGGCGTCGTTGTTGCGGTTCCGGCCGATCATGATGACGACCATGGCGGCAATCCTCGGCGCGTTGCCGTTGACCGTCGGCACCGGGGTCGGCTCCGAACTGCGCCATCCGCTGGGACTCACCATCGTCGGCGGCCTGATCGTCAGCCAGATGCTGACGCTGTTCACCACGCCGGTGATCTATCTCGCCTTCGACCGTCTGGCGTTGCGCTTCCGTCGCCGCACCGCGGGCTTTTTCAACACCGATGCCGGCGACCGGCCGGGGGAGAACCCCGCCGAATGAACCTCTCCGAAATCTTCATCCGCCGACCGGTGGCGACGACGCTGCTGACGTTCGGCGTCGCGCTGGCCGGCGCCGTGGCGTTCGTCCATCTGCCGGTTGCGCCGCTGCCGCAAGTCGATTTTCCGACGATTTCGGTGCGCGCGACGCTGCCCGGCGCCAGCCCCGAAGTGGTGGCGACCTCGGTGGCAACACCGCTCGAACGCCATCTCGGCCAGATCGCCGACGTCACCGAAATGACCTCGAGCAGCGCGGTTGGCGGCACGCGGATCACTCTGCAATTCGGCCTCGACCGCGACATCGACGGCGCCGCGCGCGACGTCCAGGCGGCGATCAACGCCGCGCGCGCCGATCTGCCGGCCAGCCTGCGCTCCAACCCGACCTATAAGAAGGTCAATCCGGCCGACGCGCCGATCATGGTGTTGGCGCTGACCTCCGACACGCTCGATCGCGGCCAGATGTACGACGCCGCCAGCACGGTGTTGGCGCAGAAACTGTCGCAGCTGCCCGGCGTCGGCGAGGTCGACGTCAGCGGCTCGGCGCTGCCGGCGGTGCGCGCCGAGCTCAATCCGCTGGCGCTGTCGCAATACGGTATCGGTCTCGAAGACGTGCGCGCCGCGCTGGCTGCGGCGAACGCGCACGCGCCGAAAGGGGCGGTCGAGGACAACGGCAAGCGCTATCAGATCTACGACAACGATCAGGCGCGCACCGCGGCGGCGTACAAGAACTTGGTCGTCGCCTACCGCAACGGCGCTGCGGTGACGCTGTCGGACGTCGCCGACGTCGTCGATTCGGTCGAGAACCTGCGCAACGCCGGTCTCGCCAACGGCAAGCCGGCGGTGCTGGTGATCATCTATCGCCAGCCCGGCGGCAACATCATCAGCACGGTCGACGGCGTCAAAGCCGAGCTGCCGGTCTTGCAGGCTGAGATTCCGGCCGCGATCGACATCAGCATCCCGGTCGACCGCTCGACCACCATCCGCTCGTCGCTGGCCGAGGTCGAGCGCACGCTGATCATCTCGACCCTGCTGGTGATCGCGGTCGTCTATCTGTTCCTGCGCAACGGCCGCGCCACGTTAATCCCGTCGGTCGCGGTGCCGGTGTCGCTGATCGGCACGTTCGGCGTGATGTATATGCTGGGCTACAGCCTCGACAATCTGTCGCTCATGGCGCTGACGGTGGCGACCGGCTTCGTCGTCGACGACGCCATCGTCGTGCTCGAGAACACGACGCGACACCTCGAGGCCGGCATGCCGCGGCTCCAAGCGGCATTGCAAGGCGCGCGCGAGGTCGGCTTTACCGTGATCTCGATGAGCCTGTCGCTCATCGCCGTCTTCACGCCGATTCTGCTGATGGGCGGACTCATCGGCCGCCTGTTCCGCGAATTCGCCATGACGCTGTCGATCGCCATCATGGTGTCGTTGGTTTTGTCGCTGACCACGACGCCGATGATGTGTGCCCGGCTGTTGCGCCGGCCGCGCCCCGACGATCCGCCGCCGCACCGGTTTCTGCAATGGAGCGAACGCGGCTTCGAGCGGGTCAAGGATCTCTATCGCCGCTCGCTCGATAAGGCGCTGCGCCATTCGCGGCTGGTGCTCGTCATCCTCGGCGCGACGCTGTGCCTCAACGTGCTGCTGTTCATCATCGTGCCCAAGGGCTTTTTCCCGGAACAGGACACGGGCCGGTTGATCGGCAGCATCCAGGCCGATCAGAGCGTCTCGTTCCAGCTCATGCAGAAGAAGCTGACCCGCTTCGTGTCGATCATGCGCAAGGATCCCGCGATCGCGAACGTCGTTGCCTTTACCGGCGGCGGCCAGACCAACTCCGGATTCCTCTTCGCCTCGCTCAAGTCGTTGAACCAGCGGCCCGGCATCGACCAGGTCATCGGCCGGCTGCGGCGTGAATTGTCGGTGGTGCCTGGCGCGACGCTGTTCCTGCAGCCGGTTCAGGATATCCGCGTCGGCGGCCGCGCCTCGGCCGCGCTCTACCAATACACGCTGCGCAGCGACGATTTGCAGACGCTCAACGAATGGGTGCCGAAGATCACCGCCGCCCTGCAAAAGGTGCCGCAGCTTACCGACGTCAACTCGGACCAGCAGGACAAGGGCCTTGAGACCGACCTTGCCATCGACCGCGCGACCGCCGCGCGCCTCGGTCTCACCGTCAGCGCCATCGACAACACGCTGTACGACGCCTTCGGCCAGCGCCAGGTGTCCACCATCTTCAATCCGCTGAACCAGTATCACGTCATCATGGAGGTGGCGCCGCAGTTCTGGCAGAGCCCGGATACGCTCAAGAATCTCTATGTCAGCACCGCCGGCGGCGCGGTGGGCGGCACGCAATCGACCAACGCCGTCGCCGGCACGGTGGTCCTCAAGGGCCAAAGCAGCGCGGCGGCGACCGTCGCCGCCGACGCCGCGCGCAATCTTGCGACCAACGCGATCACCGCCATCGGTAAAAGCGCGGCTTCGACCGGCACGGCGGTCAGCACCAACAAGGAGACCATGGTGCCGTTGGCGACGTTCGCGAGCTTCCACCCAGGCACGACGCCGCTCGCCGTCAATCACCAGGGACTGTCGGTCGCCTCGACCATCTCGTTCAATCTGGCGCCCGGCGTCGCCTTGAGTCAGGCGTCAACCGTGGTCAATCGCACCATGCTCGAGCTCGGCGTGCCGTCCAACGTCATCGGCACCTTCCAGGGCACGGCGCAGGTCTTCCAGCAGTCGCTCGCGGCCGAGCCGCTCCTCGTCCTTGCCGCGTTGGCCGCCGTTTATATCGTGCTCGGCATGCTCTACGAGAGTTACGTCCACCCGATCACGATTCTGTCGACGCTGCCGTCGGCCGGCGTCGGCGCGGTGCTGGCGCTGATGCTGTTCCACACCGAATTCAGCATCATCGCGCTGATCGGCGTCATCCTGCTGATCGGCATCGTCAAGAAGAACGCCATTATGATGATCGACTTCGCGCTCGACGCCGAGCGCAGCCTCGGTCTGTCGTCGCGCGACGCCATTTTCCAGGCGTGCCTGATGCGCTTCCGGCCGATCATGATGACGACCATGGCGGCGATGCTCGGCGCGGTGCCGTTGGCGATCGGCGCCGGCGAAGGCGGCGAGCTGCGCCGGCCGCTCGGCCTCGCCATCGTCGGCGGCTTGATGATCAGCCAGCTGCTGACGCTCTATACGACGCCGGTGATCTACCTTTATCTCGATCGCTTCCGTCTGTGGGGATTGCGGCGAATGGGCCGTGGCGACGCGCACCTGCCGGGCGCCGCGCCGGTGGCGGGAGAATGAACATGCGTCGCACCGCCATACTTGGCTTCGCCTTGGCACTCGCCGCTTGCTCGGTCGGGCCCGATTATCAGCTTCCGTCCGCGCCGACGACCCCCGCCTACAAAGAGGTCGCAGATTGGAAGCCGGCGACGCCGAAAACGGCCGCCTCGGGCCAATCCTGGTGGTCGATTTACGACGATCCGACGCTCGATCGCCTCGAAAGCCAGGTCAACGTCTCGAACCAGAACCTGAAGGCGGTCGAGGCCGCCTACCGTCAGGCGGTCGCCGTCGTCGCCGAGCAACGTGCCGGCTATTTCCCATCGATCGGTATCGATCCGGCGATGACCCGGTCGAAGCCGGCGGCCGGGGCGTTCGGTGGTGGTCGTATCCGCAACCAATTCACCCTGCCGGTCGATGCCAGCTGGGTGATCGACATCTGGGGCCAGGTCCGCCGTTCCGTCGAAAGCGCCACCGCCACCGCCCAGGCCGACGCGGCCGAGCTCGCCGCCGCCCGGCTGTCGGCGCAAGCGACGCTGGCGCAGGATTACTTCCAGCTGCGCGTCAACGACGCCCAGCACAAGCTGCTCGAAGACACGGTCGCCGCCTATACCGCGCAGCTACGCATCACCCGCAACAAATACGACGCCGGCAACGTCGGCAAATCGGACTTGGCCCAGGCCCAAGCGACGCTTGAAAACGCGCGCTCGCAGATGGTGGCGCTGGGCGTGGCGCGGGCTCAGCTCGAACACGCGATCGCGGTGCTGATCGGCCAGCCGCCGGCGTCGTTCGCGCTTGCGCCCACGCCGGCGCCGCTCGCCTTGCAGGTGCCGGTGGTCCCGGCCGGCGTGCCGTCATCCCTGCTCGAGCGCAATCCCACCGTGGCACAGGCCGAGCGCCAGATGGCTGCCGCCAACGCCCAAATCGGCGTCGCCGTGGCCGGCTACTTCCCGTCGCTGACGCTCAGCGGCAGCTACGGTTTCACCAGCAGCGTGCTCGATACATTGCTGCATGCGTCGAGCCTCACCTGGTCGTTCGGTCCGCAAATCGCCGCCAACGTCTTCAACGGCGGCCTGACCACGGCGCAGGTCGAGGCGGCGCACGCCGCCTATGACGAATCCGTGGCAAATTATCGCCAGGCCGTGCTCACCGCGTTCCAGGGCGTCGAGGACAATCTTGCGGCGCTCAAGGTTCTGCAGGACCAGGCGCAGGTCCAGGACGGCGCCGTGGCCGCCGCCAGCGAGGCGGAACGCTTGATCTTGAACCAGTACCGTGCCGGCACCGTCGACTACACCAGCGTCGTGACCGCCGAAGCCACCGCGCTCGGTGACCGCCAAACCGCGCTCACCGTCCTGCAAAGCCGCTTGAACGCCAGCGTGCTGTTGGTCGAGAATTTGGGTGGCGGCTGGAGCAGCGCCGAACTACCCGACAATTCGCTGCCCGTGCCGCCGCCGGGATTCCCGGCCGCGTCCGAAACCAAGGGATCGCCATGAGGGCGTCGCAGCGCATCCGCCAGATTCCGATCGCCATCGACGAACGCGCGGTCGACGAGGATTTCATTCTCTCGTCCGGCCCCGGCGGTCAGGCGGTGCAGAAACAATCGACGGCGGTCAAGCTGCATTACGATCTCAACCGCGCCGACGGCGTCGACGATCACATGCGTCGGCGCCTCAAGACCATCGCCGGCAAGCGCCTGCGCCGCGACGGCGTGCTGGTCATCACCGCGCAACGCTTCCGCTCGCAAGAGCGCAACCGCTCCGACGCGCGCGCGCGACTCGCCGAGCTGCTGGGCCGTGCGGCGTTCAAGGCGAAGCCGCGCCTGCCGATCGGCCCGACGCTCGCGTCGGTGCGCCGCCGGGTCCAGGACAAGCGCTTGCACGGCCGCTTGAAGCGGCTCCGGCACGTCGCCGCGGCGGACGAATGAAGCGCCGGGTCGCCGGGCCGCTGCCGGCGGTGTAAGCTCGCGGCCCACGGATTCGCGCACGAGGCAGCATGGCGGAAACCGAGTGGGAATTGCCGCCGCAGACGCAGCCGAACCCGAAGGATTACGGCTACGATCTGGAGCGCGTCTTGACGTCGGTGGTCGGCGTGCGCGCCACCGTACCGGAAGACGCCTTCACGGCGCAAACCCTCGGCACCGATCGCGCCGGCAACGGCGTCGTCATCCGCGAGGACGGCATCGTCCTCACCATCGGCTATCTCGTCACCGAGGCCGAAAGCCTATGGCTCAACACCGGCGACGGCCGCGCCCTGCAAGGCCACGTCGTCGCCTATGACCAGGAGACCGGCTTCGGCCTGGTCCAGGCGCTGGGCCGGTTGAGCTTGCCGGCGATGTCGCTCGGCCAATCGGCGACGGCGCAAGTCGACGACGACGTGGTGGTCGGCGGCGTCGGCGGCCGCACCCGTTCGCTGGCGGCGCGCATCTCGGCCAAGCAGGAATTCGCCGGCTATTGGGAATATCTGCTCGACGAGGCGCTGTTCACCGCGCCGGCGCATCCCAATTGGGGCGGCACGGCGGTGATCGACGCCGCCGGCCGGCTCATCGGCATCGGCTCGCTGCATCTCCAGCAGGCGCGCGAGCGCGGCCGGTCCGAGCACCTCAACATGAACGTGCCGATCGACCTGCTGAAGCCGATCTACGACGATCTGCTGACGCTCGGCCGGCCCAACAAGCCGCCGCGGCCGTGGCTCGGCTTCTACGCCACCGAGATCGAGGACCGCGTCGTCGTCGCCGGCGTCAGCAGCGACGGGCCGGCGCGCCGCGCCGATATGCGCGTCGGTGACATCCTGGTGTCGATCGCCGGCCAGCAGGTCGGCACGTTGGCGGCGCTTTATCGCCGGCTGTGGTCGCTTGGCCGCGCCGGCGTCGATGTGCCGCTGACCTTGCAGCGCGAAGGCCGAACGCTGACCGTGACGCCGCGCTCGACCGATCGCGCGGCGCTCTTGAAGAAAGCGCCGCTGCAATAACCCGTCGTATTAGGCCGCGCGTGCGGCCGCGATCACCGGCTGCATCGCGGACAGCTCGGCGAGCTTCGCCTTGAGCGCGGCGGATTCGGCCGGACCGAGCGGCTCGTTGGGCGGCAGCATGGCGCGCCAGGTGGGGTTGCCGGTGATCAGCGCCATCGTCTCTTTCAACCCGCTGATCAGCGGATAGTCCTGGAACAGCACGCGCACCGCGGTCAGCGCCGCTTGCAGCCGGTCGGCCTCCGGCGTCTGCCAATGCCGGTAAACCGGCGCGGCCAAGGGTGCGGTGACGTTGACCGACGCCGCGATGGTGCCGACGCCGCCGGCGCGCAGATTGTTCAGCAGATATTGCTCGCTGCCGGAAAACACGGCGAAGCCGGGAAACTCCTTGAGCAGCGCGGCGGAATAATTCCAATCGCCGCCGCTGTCCTTGAGGCCGGCGATCGTGTCGCCGAAGGCCTGCCGCAAGCGGCGGATCAATGCCGGCGTGATCGGCACCGCCGAAAGTTGCGGGAAATGATAGAGGTACAACCGCAAGCGCGGGATGCCGACCCGTTCGATGGCGGCGGCGAAGAAATCATAAAGCCCGTCCTCGCTCGGGTTCTTGTAGTAGAACGGCGGCAGCATCAGCACGCCAGCGGCGCCGGCGCGGGTCGCCTCGCGCGCCAGCTGAACCGCGTCGGCGAACGCGCACGAACCCGCGCCGAAGATGCAGCGATCGATCGGTAGCTTGGTGATCGCCGCCTCGATGATGCGCATGCGCTGTTTCAGCGACAGCGAATTGCCTTCGCCGGTGGTGCCGAGCGGCGCCAGCCCGTCGCAGCCGTTGGCCAAGAGCCAGCGTCCGTGGTTGACGAAGGCGCCGAGATCGGGATCGAGGTTGGCGTTGAACGGCGTCAACATCGCCGCATAAACGCCGCGCGGGGCTTCAGCCATGGCTCCTCGCAGGTTCTGCGGCATTTTAGACGCCGGCAACGCAGAAATAAATGCCGCCCCTCGCGGCGCCTATGCGCATGTTCTATGCTGGCCTCCGGAAGCCATTCGATGCAAAGCCGCTGGAACGACGACGAAGCTCAAGCGATGGTCACGCGCTATGCCCAACAGGGCGTCGCGCCGGATTTGGCCCTACGGGTCTATACCTCGCGGCTCCTCGGTCAGGATCCGAAGCTGGTGCTGCACGGCGGCGGCAACACCTCGGTGAAGCTGCGCGTGCTCGACCTGCTCGGCGACGAAACCGATGCGCTCTGCGTCAAGGGCAGCGGCTGGGACATGGCGAACATCGAGCCGGCCGGACTGCCGGCGGTGCGCCTCGCGCCGCTGTTGAAGCTGCGCGCGCTCGATCATCTCGCGGACGAGGACATGGTGCGCGTCCAGCGCGCCAACCTGCTCGATCCGGGCGCGCCCAATCCGTCGGTCGAGACGCTGCTGCATGCATTCCTGCCGGCCAAGTTCATCGACCATACGCACGCCAATGCGGTGCTGAGCCTGGTCGATCAGCCCGACGGCGACCGCATCTGCCGCGAAGTCTATGACGGCCGCTTCGGCATCGTGCCCTATGTGATGCCCGGGTTCGATCTCGCCAAGAAGGCGGCGCGCATCTTCGAGCACGATCCGCGCGTCGAAGGGCTGATCCTGTTGAAGCACGGCATCTTCACCTTCGGCGCCGACGCGCGCGAGGCCTATGAACGCATGGTCGCCGCCGTCACCGCCGCCGAAGCGCGCATCCAGAAAAAGGGCACGCGGCGCGTGTTTCCGGCGATCACGTTGCCGAAGCGCGTCGCCAGCGTCGCCGACGTCGCGCCGATCGTGCGCGGCGCCTGCGCCGTCAAGGACGAGAAGATCGAAGGCGCTTGGCGCCGTTTGATCCTCGAGTTCCGCACCTCGCCGGTCATTCTCGCCTATGCCAATGGCCGCGAGGCGGCGCGCTATTCGCAGGTCGGCGTGGTGACGCCCGATCACACCATCCGCACCAAGAACGTGCCGCTGCTGATGGCGGCGCCCGACGCCGCCAATCTGGCGCAATTCCACAAGGACGCGTTCGCCGCCGCCAAAGGCTTTATCGAGCGCTATCGCGCCTATTTCGCGCGCAACAATGCGCGCAGCGATCCGCCCAAGCGGCCGCTCGATCCGCTGCCGCGCGTCGTGCTGGTGCCGGGCCTCGGTCTGTTCGGCCTGGGCCGCAGCCGCAAGGACGCGATGATCGCCGCCGACATCGCCGAGAACGCGATCGCGGTGATCACCGACGCCGAGGCGCTGGGCCGCTTCGAATCGCTGTCCGAAGACAAGCTGTTCGAGATGGAATACTGGTCGCTGGAACAGGCCAAGCTGGGCAAGGCGGTGGAGAAGCCATTGGCCGGCCAGATCGCCGTGATCACGGGCGCCGCCGGCGCCATCGGCGCGGCGACGGCGCGCGCCTTCCGCGGCGCCGGCGCCGAGCTCGTCCTGCTCGATCGGGACAAGAAGGCGGTCGGCGCCTTGGCGCAATCGCTGGACGCGCTCGGCCTCGCGTGCGACGTGACGGATGACGCCGCGGTCCAGGCCGCCTTCGGTGAAGCCTGCGCGCGGCTCGGCGGCGTCGACATCATCGTCTCCAATGCCGGCGCGGCCTGGCAGGGCGCGATCGGCGACCTCGACGACAAGATCCTGCGTCAGAGCTTCGAGCTCAATTTCTTCGCGCACCAGCGCATGGCGCGCGCCGCGGTCAAGGTGATGCGGTCGCAGGGATTCGGCGGTGCGCTGCTGTTCAACGTCTCGAAGCAGGCGATCAATCCCGGCGCCGATTTCGGGCCCTACGGCCTGCCCAAGGCGGCGACGCTGCTGCTGGTCCGGCAATACGCCCTGGAATGCGGCAAGGACGGCATCCGCGCCAACGCGGTTAACGCCGATCGCGTGCGCAGCGGCCTTTTGACCAAGGATATGATCTCGTCGCGCGCGCACGCCCGCGGCGTCAGCGAGCAGGATTACATGCGCGGCAATCTGTTGGGCCGCGAGGTCACGGCCGAAGACGTGGCGGCGGCGTTCCTCTATCACGCGACCGCGCTCAAGACGACCGGCGACGTCACCACGGTGGACGGCGGCAATATCGCGGCGGCGCTGCGCTAATGGCGTCGCAAAGGCTTACAGGCGGCGCCGGGCCTATAAGCTAAACCATTGGAATAGCCTCGATTTTCGCTGCGGCACGGGCTTTGCTCTTATAGACGCGAGGCCGAACCCCGCATCCCTTAACGAACCAGTTTGGGCGGCCCGAGGACGGAAAGACGGCGCCCGCTAAGAGGCGCCGCTTTCTTTTTCGCGTTAAGCTTCAAGCGATGACCCGCGCCGCCC
>DASYXI010000037.1:0-141875 GCA_035934995.1 Allostellaceae bacterium | reverse complement strand
GCTCTACCGAATAAGGCAGGAGCCGCTGTTCGACGTGGGTCGGCATCGGCTCTGTGCGCGCGCGCGAGCCGGGCGGCGCGATGTTTGGTGAAATCGTCGGCGGCGATATTGGACGAGCGCGTCAGCGGCGACGCCGAAACCATCAGGAAGCCTTTGGCGAAGGCGCTCGCCTTGAGATCGGCGAATTCCGTCGGCGCGACGAAGCGTGCGATGGCGTGGTGCTTGGGTGTCGGCTGGAGATATTGGCCGACGGTAAGAAAATCGACGTCGGCCGCGCGCAAATCGTCCATGACGGCGCAGACCTCGTCGAGGGCTTCCCCGAGACCAACCATGAGTCCGGACTTGGTGAACATCGTCGGATCGAGACGTTTCACCTGCGCCAGCAAGGCCAGCGACGCTTCGTAACGCGCGCCCGGTCGCACTTCGCGATAAAGCCGCGGCACGGTTTCGAGATTGTGGTTGTAGACGTCGGGCTTGGCCGCAACCACGGCTTCGATCGCGCCGTCTTTCTTCAGGAAATCCGGCGTCAACACCTCGATGGTCGTCGCCGGTGCGGCGCGGCGGATGGCGCGGATCGTCTGGACGAAGTGATCGGCGCCGCCGTCCGGCAGATCGTCGCGATCGACCGAAGTGACGACGATGTGGTTGAGGCCAAGCTTGCCGACCGCCGCCGCGACGTGCTCCGGCTCGTGTGGATCGAGCGCGCCGGGCCTGCCGGTGGCGACGTTGCAGAAGCTGCACGCGCGGGTGCAGACCGCACCCAGGATCATCACCGTCGCATGCTTCTGCTTCCAGCACTCGCCGATGTTGGGACAGGCCGCTTCCTCGCACACGGTGTTGAGCTTGAGTGCGCGCATGAGATCGCGCGTCTCCTGGTATTCGCGCGACACCGGCGCCTTGACGCGGATCCACGACGGCTTCGGCGGCGACGGCTGATCGGGCTTACGCGCCTTTTCAGGATGGCGCAGCGGCGCGCTCATGCGGTCAGATGTGGAGGGCGCGGCCATAGGCCTCAAGCACCGCTTCGTGCATCATCTCCGACAGCGTCGGATGCGGGAAGATGGTCGCCATCAGCTCCTGTTCGGTGCTTTCGCAGCTCTTGGCGATGGCGTAACCCTGAATCAGCTCGGTAACTTCGGCGCCGATCATGTGCGCACCCAACAGCTCGCCGGTTTTGGCATCGAACACGGTCTTGATCATGCCTTCGGGCTCGCCGAGCGCGATCGCCTTGCCGTTGCCGATATAGGGGAAGTGGCCGACCTTGACCTGATAGCCGGCGGCCTTGGCCGCCTTCTCGGTCAGGCCGATGCTCGCCACCTGCGGCATGCAATAGGTGCAGCCTGGAACATTTCTGACGTCCAATGGATGCGCCGTGTTGAGGCCGGCGATGTGCTCGACGCACAGCACGCCTTCATGCATCGCCTTGTGCGCCAGCCACGGCGGGCCGATGACGTCGCCGATGGCGTAAACCCCGGCCTCGCCGGTCGCGCACCATTTGTCGACCACGATGTGCGTCTTCTCGACCTTCACCTTGGTGCCTTCGAGGCCGACATTCTCGACATTGCCGACGATGCCGATCGCAAGAATGACCCGCTCAGCCTTGATTTCAAAGCTTTTTCCCTGTGCCTCGGCGGTCGCCGTGACGTCGTTGGCGCCCTTCTTCAGCGCCTTCACCGTCGCCGAGGTGTGGATCGTCATGCCCTGCTTTTCGAAGCTCTTGCGCGCGAAAGCCGAGATCTCCTCGTCCTCGACCGGCAGGATGCGGTCCAGCACCTCGACCACCGTCACGTCGCAGCCGAGATTGCGGTAAAAGCTGGCGAATTCGATGCCGATGGCGCCCGAGCCGACAACGAGGATCGACTTGGGCATAGTCGGCGGAATCATCGCCTCTTTGTAGGTCCAGACCAGCTTGCCGTCGGGCTCGAGTCCCGGCAGCGAACGTGCCCGCGCGCCGGTGGCGACGATGATGTGCTTGGCCGTGAGATCGGCGCTGGTCTTACCGCTGACTTTCACCTTGCCCTTCCCGGCCAGCACGGCGCTGCCGTCGAACACGGTGATCTTGTTCTTCTTCATCAGGAAGCCGACGCCGGACGACAGCTGATTCGCCACTTTGCGCGAGCGCTCGACGATCTTCTTCAGGTCGAACGACACGTCCTTGGCGCTGAAGCCGTAATCGCCGAGATGGTGCAGCAGGTGGTTGATCTCGGACGTACGCAGCAGCGCCTTCGTCGGGATGCAGCCCCAATTGAGGCAGATACCGCCGAGATGCTCGCGCTCGACGACCGCGGTCTTCATGCCGAGCTGCGCCGCACGGATGGCGGCGACGTAGCCGCCCGGCCCGCCGCCGATGACGATCACGTCGAAAGAGGTTTCGGCCATGGTTTCTCCTAGACCAGCAGCGCCGCCGGCGCCTCGATCAGCTTCTTGAAGGCTTGCAGCCAGACCGCGCCTTCGGCGCCGTTGAGCACCCGATGATCGCAGCCGAGCGTGCAGGTCATCACATGGGCGACCGCAAGGCCGCCATGACGCGCCACCGGCCGCTCTTCGCCGACGCCGACGGCAAGAATGCACGCCTGCGGCGGGTTGATCACGGCCGTGAATTCGCGCACGCCATACATGCCGAGGTTGGAGATCGAGAACGTGCCGCCCTGGAACTCCGAGAGCTTGAGCTTGCCCTGGCGCGCGCGCATGCCGAGATCGCGCATCTCGGCGGCGATGTCCGGCACGCGCTTCTGGTCGGCGTTCTTGACGATCGGCGTGATCAGGCCATCGTCGAGCGCGACCGCGACGGCGACGTTGACGTCGTTCCAACGCAGGATCGCATCGTCCGTATACGAGGCATTGGCGAGCGGCACCTGACGCAGCGTCAGCGCCGCGGCGCGGATGACGAAATCGTTGACCGAGACCTTGAGGCCCGCCGCCTCGTTGATCTCCTGCCGCGCTTTGAGCAGCGCGTCGATTTCGCAATCGATGGTGAGAAAGAAATGCGGCGCGTGCGCCATCGATTCCGCCATGCGCGTGGCGATGGTGCGACGCATGCCGGTGAGCGGAACCTCGGTATAAGCAAGATTGCCGATTTCGGCGACGATGCGCTCCTTGCGAAAGCTCGGCGCGCGCATGCCGGGCGCGGCACCGCCGCCTGCCCGCGCCGCTTCGACGTCGGCCTTGACGATACGGCCGTGCGGGCCGCTGCCGCGCAGATTGGCCAGATCGAGCCTGGCGTCCTGGGCCAAGCGACGTGCCAGCGGACTGGCGAAGACGCGGCCGCCGGCACGCGGCGGCACAGCGGGGCGCGGGGCCGACGCGGCCGCAGGCTGTGGCGCCGGTGCCGACGTCGGCTTCGCGGCTGGCGCTGGCGGTTTCGCTTCGGCCTTGGGCGCGGACGCTGGCGCAGGTTTCGCTGCCGGGGCCGCCTTGATGTCGGACGCGCTTTCGCCTTCGCCCAGGATCACGGCGATCGGCTGGTTGACGGCGACGTGCTGCGTGCCCTCGGGCACCAGGATGCGGCCGAGCGTGCCTTCGTCGACGGCCTCGAATTCCATCGTCGCCTTGTCGGTCTCGATCTCGGCGAGGACGTCGCCGGCCTTGACCGCGTCGCCTTCCTTCTTGTGCCACTTGGCGAGACTGCCCTCGGTCATGGTGGGCGACAGCGCGGGCATGAGGATTTGCGTCGGCATGCGTGCGCTCAGCGATAGCCGACGGCTTTGGCCGCGGCGACGATATCGTCCAGCTGCGGCAAGGCGAGGTGCTCGAGATTGGCGGCATAGGGCATCGGCACGTCCTTGCCGGCGACGCGCGCCGGCGGCGCATCGAGCCAGTCGAACGCGTGCTCCATGATCTGCGCCGCGATCTCGGCGCCGATGCCGGCGAACGCCCAGCCCTCCTCGACCGAGACCAGCCGGTTGGTTTTCTTGACGCTGTCAACGATGGTTTCAATATCCAAGGGGCGCAGCGTGCGCAGATCGATCACCTCGGCGGAGATGCCCTCGCCCGCCAGCGCATCGGCCGCGCGTTCGGCGACTTCGACCATGCGCGAATAGGCGGTAATGGTGACGTGCTCGCCCGGGCGCACGATGCGCGCGCAGCCGATCGGCACGATGTAATCGGGGTCACTCGGTACCGGGAAACTCGCGCCGTAGAGGATTTCGTTCTCAAGAAAGATCACCGGATTGGGATCGCGGATCGCCGCCTTGAGCAGACCCTTGTGGTCGGCGCCGCTGTAGGGCGCGACCACCTTGAGGCCGGGCACATGCGCGTACCACGAGGCGTAATCCTGGCTGTGCTGCGCCGCCACCCGTGCGGCCGCGCCGTTGGGACCACGGAAGACGATCGGGCAACTCATCTGACCGCCCGACATATAGCGCGTCTTCGCCGCCGAATTGACCAGCTGGTCGATCGCCTGCATGGCAAAATTCCACGTCATGAATTCGACGATGGGCTTGAGGCCCGCCATCGCCGCGCCGACGCCAAGGCCGGCGAAGGCATGTTCCGAAATCGGCGTGTCGATGACGCGGCGCGCGCCAAATTCCGCGAGCAGACCCTGACTCACCTTGTAGGCGCCTTGATATTCGGCGACTTCCTCGCCGATCAGGAACACGTCGCCGTCGCGGCGCATCTCCTCGGCCATGGCGTCGCGTAAGGCGTCGCGCACGGTCATGGTCGTGCTCGGTCCCGTCCATTCGCTCTCGGCGGCGGGCCGCGGCGGAGGCGGCGCGCTTGCCGCTTGCGGCGGCGCTTTCGGAGCAAGCGGCGGCGCGGCCGGTTGCGGCGCCGCCGGTTTGGCGGCAGCCGGCTTCGCCGGCTCGCCTTCGTCGGCGATGCGCGCGATCGGCGCGTTGACGGCGATATGCTCGCTGCCTTCGGGCACGAGGATCTCGGAAAGCGTGCCCTCGTCGACCGCCTCGAATTCCATCGTCGCCTTGTCGGTCTCGATCTCGGCGAGGACGTCGCCCGCCTTGATCGCGTCGCCGACCTGCTTGTGCCACTTGGCGAGCTTGCCCTCGGTCATGGTGGGCGAGAGCGCCGGCATCAGAATGTCGACCATGGTCAAGCACTCGCCTCGCCGTAGACGTCGGTCCACAGCTCGCTTGGATCGGGTTCCGGGCTTTGCTGCGCGAAATCGGCGGCTTCGGTGATCTGCGCCTTGACCGCGTCGTCGATTTCCTTGAGCCGGTTTTCGTCGGCGAGGCCGCCGTCGATCAAACGCTTGCGCACCTGGTCGATCGGGTCGTGCTCCTGGCGCATGCGGCTGACTTCGTCCTTGCTGCGGTATTTGGCGGGATCGGACATCGAATGGCCGCGATAGCGATAGGTCAGCATTTCGAGAACGTACGGCCCCTTGCCGCCGCGCGCGTATTCGACGGCTTCCTGCACGGCCGCGATCACCGCCAGCACGTTCATGCCGTCGATCTGGTGGCCGGGAATGCCGAACGGCGCGGCGCGGCCGAACAGATTGGGCGACGCCGAGGAGCGCGCGATGGACGTGCCCATGCCGTAGCGGTTGTTCTCGATGATGTAGACCACCGGCAGCTTCCACAACGCCGCCATGTTGAAGCTTTCGTAGACTTGACCCTGGTTCATCGCGCCGTCGCCGAGGAAGGTGAACGACACGCGCTTGTTGTCGCGATAGCGGTGCGCGAATCCCAAACCGGTGCCGAGCGGCACGCAGGCGCCGACGATGCCGTGGCCGCCGAAGAAATTCTTCTCGCGCGAAAACATGTGCATCGAGCCGCCCTTGCCGTGCGAATAGCCGGTGCGGCGGCCGGTGAGCTCGGCCATGACGCCTTTCGGATCCATGCCGCAAGCCAGCATGTGTCCGTGATCGCGGTACGCGGTGATGACTGTGTCGCCGGGTTCGGCCACGGCCATGGCGCCGGTGACCACCGCTTCTTCGCCGATATAGAGATGACAGAAGCCGCCGATCAGCCCCATGCCGTACATCTGGCCCGCCTTCTCCTCGAAGCGGCGGATGAGCAGCATGGCGCGGTAGAGATCGAGCAGTTTTTCGGCAGAGACTTCGGCTTCGACGGGCTCGTCGGGGCGGGACTTGGGCTTGCGCTTGGCGGCGACGGCCATGGTATCTCCCGGAATTCAACGGCGACGCAGCGACCGCGGCGACGCACCGCTATCCCTACCCAGCCACCGCTAACAATGCAACCAAACTATTCACAAACGGTTGTTATACAAAGAAAAATGAAACTTAACTGATTTCAAGTTAAGCAATCTGAAAAGCTTGCTGGACGACCGTCGCGTTCCGGCCCTAAGGCGCGCGACCGTATCGCGGACCACCAGCGCGGGCGTGTGATCTTTCCGCGAATGGCCGCGCCGTGCGCGAGCCGTCCGGCCGATGGGCCCGGGTTATTGCGCCTTCGGGTAATAGATGACGAGCTCGCCGGGGGCGGCGTAATTCAGCATCGCGCGCACCTGCTGGTCGAGAAAATCGCGGTCGATGTGATTGCCCTGGAGCAGCGACACGCGCTTGGCCAGCGGATCGCGCTCCGCCTGGAGCTGGCTCAAGGTCGCTTGCGCGTCGCGCACCTGGGTTTGCAGGTTCCACAACGCCAGCAAGCCGCGATCGCCTTCGACCAGATGATAAGCGAAATAGGCGCACAGCGTGAAGCCGAGCACCGGACCGACGATGTGGCGCCCGCGGGCGCGCAACGCATACAACACGTCCATGACGACTCGTTTGAATCACGGCCGAGCCGCCGGGTCAAATGAATTCCGATTCCGTGATTTGGAATCAGCGAGTCGTTAGCCGACTCTACTGTCAAATCTCAGGTAATCCACAGATTCGCGATCAGCGCCGGAAGGCGGCGCGGCCGGGGTAACGGGCGGCGCTGCCGAGCTGTTCCTCGATGCGGATGAGCTGGTTGTATTTGGCGAGCCGGTCGGAGCGCGCCAGCGAGCCGGTCTTGATCTGCCCGCAATTGGTGCCGACCGCCAGGTCGGCGATGGTCGCGTCCTCGGTTTCGCCCGAGCGGTGCGACATCACCTGGGCGTAAGTGGCGCGGCGCGCCAGCGCCATAGTCTCGAGCGTCTCGCTCAGCGAACCGATCTGATTGACCTTGATCAGGATGGCGTTGCCAACGTGCTTCTCGATGCCTTCGGCCAAGCGCTTGGGATTGGTGACGAAGAGATCGTCGCCGACGAGCTGGATCTTCTTGCCGAGCGCGGCGGTGATCGCCTGCCAGCCGGCCCAATCGTCCTCGGCCATGCCGTCCTCGATCGAGACGATGGGATAGCGCGATACCAGACCCTCGTAGAATTTCACCATCGCGCCGGAATCGAGCGTCTTGCCTTCCATCTTGTACTGGCCGTCCTTGCAGAATTCGGTCGAGGCCGGATCGAGCGCCAGCGCCACCTGCTCGCCCGGCTTGTAGCCCGCGGCTTCGATGGCGCGCACGATGAAGCTCAGCGCCTCGTCGGCCGATTGCAGGTTCGGCGCGAAGCCGCCTTCGTCGCCGACATTGGTGTTGTGGCCCTTGTCCTTGAGCGCCTTCTTCAACGCCTGGAAGATTTCGGCGCCGGTGCGGATGGCTTCGGCGATGGTCGGCGCGCCGACCGGCACGATCATGAATTCCTGGATGTCGATCGGATTGTCGGCATGCACGCCGCCGTTGAGCACGTTCATCATCGGCACCGGCAGCACGTTCGCCTCGACGCCGCCGATATAGCGATAAAGCGGCTGACCGAGTTCGGCCGCGGCCGCCTTGGCGCAAGCCAGGCTGACGCCGAGGATGGCATTGGCGCCGAGCCGCGCCTTGTTGGGCGTGCCGTCGAGATCGATCAATACGCGGTCGAGGCCGGCCTGGTCGGTGGCATCGCGGCCGGACACGGCGTCGAAGATCTCGCCGTTGACCGCATCGACCGCCTTGCGCACGCCCTTGCCGCCATAGCGTTTCTTATCGCCGTCGCGCAACTCGACCGCTTCATGCGTGCCGGTCGAGGCACCCGAGGGCACGGCGGCGCGGCCGCGCGCGCCGCTTTCCAGGACGACATCGACTTCGACGGTGGGATTGCCGCGGCTGTCGAGGATTTCGCGCGCGGTGATATCGGTGATGGCGGTCATGGTTTCTCCCGGACGTCACGGCCGGGCTCGGCCCGGCCATCCACGCCATCCATAAAGACGTGGATGCGCGGGTCACGCCCGCGCATGACAAAAGAACTTTTCATGTATGGCCGTTGGCTTTTGCCAGTTTGTCGAATTCCATCAACTGCCGGAGCAAGGCCGGCATGTCCTTCAGATGAACCATGTTGGGTCCGTCCGACGGCGCGTGATCGGGATCCTGGTGGGTTTCCATGAATACGGCGGCGACGCCGACACTTACGGCCGCGCGTGCGAGCATGGGCACGTATTGCCGTTCGCCGCCGCTTTTGTCGCCCTGCCCGCCCGGCTGCTGCACCGAATGCGTCGCGTCGAACACCACCGGATAGCCGGTCTGCGCCATGATCGGCAGCGACCGCATGTCGGAGACCAGCGTGTTATAGCCGAACGACACACCGCGTTCGCACAGCAGGATATTGTCGTTGCCGGCTTTGGAAATCTTCGCGGCGACGTTCTTCATGTCGCCCGGCGCCAGGAACTGGCCCTTTTTGACGTTGATCGCGCGCTTGGTTTTGGCGGCGGCGACCAGCAAGTCGGTCTGACGGCACAGGAAGGCCGGAATCTGTAGCACGTCGACGACTTCGGCAACGGACGCGCATTGCTCGGCCGCGTGCACGTCGGTCAGCACCGGACAGCCGTATTTCTCGCGCACCTCGGCGAGGATCGGCAGCGCGGCCTCGAGGCCCATGCCGCGCGGGCTTTCGCCCGAGGTGCGGTTCGCCTTGTCGAACGAGGTCTTGTAGATCAGGCCGATGCCGAGCTTGCCGGTGAGCTCGACCAGCGCGTGGCTCATTTCCATCGCGTGCGCGCGGCTTTCGAGCACGCACGGACCGGCGATCACCGCCAGCGGCCGATCATTGCCGAGCGTGATGTTCCCGATATGGACGTGCCGCGGCGCGGTCATGGCCGACACTTATATAGCAGCCGCCTAAACGAGGCGAGACTGCTCCACCGCCGCCTTGATGAACGAGGTGAAGAGCGGATGCGGGTCGAAGGGCTTGGATTTGAGCTCGGGGTGGAACTGGACGCCGATGAACCACGGATGGTCGGGGAACTCGACGATTTCGGGCAATTCGCCGTCAGGCGACATGCCGGAAAAGCGCATGCCGGTTTTCTCCAGCTTCGGCTTGTAGTTGACGTTGACCTCGTAGCGGTGGCGGTGACGCTCGCTGATCTCGGTCGTGCCGTAGATTTCGGCGACACGCGAGCCAGCGGCCAGCTTCGCCGGATAGGCGCCGAGGCGCATGGTGCCGCCGAGATCGCCGTTGGATTTACGCTTCTCGAGCTGATTGCCCTTCATCCATTCGGTCATCAGGCCGATCACCGGCTCGGCGCAGGGGCCGAATTCGGTCGAGCCGGCGCCGTTAAGGCCAGCCAGGTGCCGCGCGGCTTCGATCACCGCCATCTGCATGCCGAAGCAGATGCCGAAATACGGCACCTTACGTTCGCGGGCGAACCGCGCGGCCTCGATCTTGCCTTCGCTGCCGCGTTCGCCGAAGCCGCCGGGCACCAGAATGCCGTTGACGCCGACGAGATGGCTGACCGCGTCCTCTTGCTCGAAGATTTCGGAATCGAACCAGTTCAGCTTGACGCCAACATTGTTGGCGATGCCGCCGTGGGCCAGCGCTTCGGCCAGCGATTTATAGCTGTCGGGCAGATGCGTGTATTTGCCGACGACGGCGATGGTGACGGCGCCTTCGGGCTTGCGGATGCGGCCGACGATATCGGACCAGCGCGCCAGATCGGGCTCGCGCGCGTTCAGGCCGAAATGACGGCAGACTTCGCGATCGAGGCCCTGCTTGTGATAGGCCGTCGGCACGTCGTAGATGGTGTCGACATCGAGCGCCGGAATGACACGTTCCTCGCGCAGATTGCAGAACAGCGCGATCTTCTTGCGCGCGCTTTCGGGGATTTCGCGGTCGCAGCGGCACAGGAGAATGTCGGGCTGGATGCCGAGACCGAGGAGCTCCTTGACGCTGTGCTGTGTCGGCTTGCTCTTCAATTCGCCGGCCGACGGGATATAGGGCACCAGCGTCAGGTGGATGTACATCGCGCGGTCGCGGCCTAGTTCGTTGCCGAGCTGCCTGATTGCCTCGAGGAACGGTAGGCCTTCGATGTCGCCGACTGTGCCGCCGATCTCGCAGAGCACGAAATCCTCGCCGCCGAGATCGGCCTGGATCGCCTCCTTGATGGCGTCGGTGACGTGCGGAATGACCTGAACGGTGGCGCCGAGATATTCGCCGCGGCGCTCGCGGCCGATCACGGTCGAATAGATGCGGCCGGTGGTCTGGCTGTCGCTTTTGCGCGATGACACGCCGGTGAAGCGCTCGTAATGCCCCAGATCCAGGTCGGTTTCGGCGCCATCGTCGGTGACATAGACCTCGCCGTGCTGATACGGGCTCATCGTGCCCGGATCGACGTTGATATAGGGGTCGAATTTCCGCAGCCGGACGCGGAATCCACGCGCCTGGAGCAAAGCGCCGAGCGCCGCCGCCGAAAGACCCTTACCCAGAGAGGAGACCACGCCGCCGGTGATGAAAATGAACCGCGTCATGGAATTTCACCATACAGCACCCGCGCGCCGAGGCAAACGGAAAGCGCCGACTCGGAGAGGATCGCGGCCATGCGCGGCGAAACGCGTAATACACCGCTTGCACGTCATGGCCGGGCGTGACCCGGCCATCCACATTTTGAAGGCGTGGATGCCCGGCACAAGGCCGGGCATGACGAAGATAAAGACGAAACGGCTCAGCCCGCGTGCGTCGGCGCCGGACCGTGCGAATGGCCGTGACCATGGCCGCCGCGACGACGCGAGCGACGGCGCCGGTTGGCGAATTCGCCGCCGCGGCCATTGCCATTTCCGTGATGGCCGCCGTTGCCATGGGCGTGGCCGTTGTGCCCGCCATTATGGCCGTGACCGTTATGGCCGTGCGGCCGACCGCCGTCCCCGTTGGCGGCCTGTCCGGCCGGCGCGCGGAAGGCGTGCTCGGCAACGGCGATCTTCTGCCGCGTCACCTTCTCGATGTCGCGCAGGAAACCCTTCTCGGAGTGATCGCAGAACGAGATGGCGACGCCATCGGCGCCGGCGCGCGCAGTGCGGCCGATGCGGTGGACGTAGCTCTCGGGCACATTGGGCAGCTCGAAATTGATGACGTGGGTGATGCCGTCGATATCGATGCCACGCGCGGCAATGTCGGTTGCGACCAGCACGCGGGTGCGGCCGTCGCGGAAGTTACCCAACGCCCGCTGGCGCTGGCTCTGCGACTTGTTGCCGTGGATCGCCTCGGCGCCGATGCCGCCCTTGGCGAGACCTTCGGCGACGCGGTTGGCGCCGTGCTTGGTGCGCGTGAAGACCAGCGCGCGGGCGATCGCCTTGTCGCCGAGCAGCGAAGCGAGCAGCGCGCGCTTGTTGCCGGCATCGACGAACATCACGCGCTGCTCGATGCGCTCGACCGTGGTCGCGGCGGGCGTCACCTCGACACGCACCGGATCCTTGAGCAGCGTACCGATCAATCGATTGATCTCGTCCGGCATGGTGGCCGAGAACAAGAGCGACTGACGCGCCTTGGGAAGTAACGGAACGATACGCCGGATGTCGCGGATGAAGCCCATGTCGAGCATACGATCGGCTTCGTCGAGGACGAAGACCGAGACGCCGTCGTAACGGACATGGCCCTGCTGATGCAGGTCCAGAAGCCGGCCGGGCGTGGCGACGAGGATGTCGATGCCGCGGCGTAGCGCGTCGACCTGTGGGCCCTGGCCGACGCCGCCGAAGATCACGGCGGTGCGGAGGCCCAAATGACGGCCGTAAGCGCGGAAGCTGTCGGCGATCTGCATCGCCAGCTCGCGCGTCGGCGTCAAGACGAGCGCACGCATGGAATTCCGCGGCGCGGGAACGCGGTTCGCGGCCAGGTGCTGGAGGATCGGCAGCGCGAAGGCCGCCGTCTTGCCGGTGCCGGTCTGGGCAATGCCGAGCAGATCGCGGCCGGCGAGCAGATGCGGAATCGCCTGCGCCTGGATCGGCGTCGGGTGTTCGTAATTTTCCGCGTGCAATGCGCGTTGGATCGGCTCGACGAGGGCGAGTTCGGAAAAGGAAAGAGTCACTGTGTTATTGCTTTCTATCGATACGGCCGAACGCGCAGGCGCGGCGGCCTGTGTTTTTGGCTTGCCTCGCGCGAAACCGAGGTGCCGTGTTGTTGGTGATTTCTCGAAATTGGGGGCGCTGGGGATCGAAATCCGCCGCGCTTCGCGCGATCGCGAGAATGGAACGGCGCTTACATGGGGCCTGCGCCCGGCGAAGTCAACCGAATACCGCCGATTGCCCGAAAATGCCGCAGGCGTTAACGAAAGCTCACCGCAGCAATAACGGCGCTATTTGGTCAGTGGCGCGCTCGGACCCGTTGGCGCCGCCGGTACGGGCGGCGTTGCCGGCTTGGCAGGCGACGTCGGCGCCGGCAGCGACTGAGTCGGCACCGCCTGATCGATCACCGAGCCCGGCGCGCGGCTGCGCGCGGCGATGATCGCCAGCGCGATGCTGGTCAAAAAGAAGCCGACGGCGAGGATCGCCGTGGTGCGCGTCAGCAGGTTGGCGGTCGACCGGCCGGTCATGAAGCCGGACATGCCGCCGCCGCCCATGCCGAGGGCGCCGCCTTCGCTCTTCTGCATCAGAATGACGCTCACCAGCGCCACCGCGAACAGCAGGTGAATGACAACAATAACCGTGGACATGGGCCGGGGTTTTAGACCGTCCGGCGCGGAATTGCCAGCCCCTACCGCACGGCGGCGGACCGCAGTCCGCCGGCTTATCGAAAGCCGACCGGCGGTCATATTTCGGGTTTTGTCGAAATATCCATTGACCACCCGCCCGGCCCGGTCCATATTTCGACTATTATCGAAATGTCGAGGGTTCGCATGAAGGCGGAACACGCGGTGACGGCACTGGGCGCGATCGCGCACGACCACCGGCTCGCGGTCTATCGCCTCGTGGTGAAGCGCGGGCCCGCCGGGCTGCCGGCGGGCGAAATCGCCGCTCGGCTCGATCTGCCGCCCTCCTCCCTCACCTTCCATCTTCAAACGCTGCAGCGCGCCGGCTTGGTCACACAACGGCGGCTTGGCCGTCAGCTGATCTATGCCGCCGATTATGCCGCGATGAACGGCCTCGTCGCCTATCTCACCGAAAACTGCTGCGGCGGCACGGCCTGCGCGCCGACCTGCGAGCCCGGCGCCATCAAGGTGGCTCGCGGACGGAAGTCGGCATGAGCCGGGCTTACAACGTCCTCTTCCTCTGCACCGGCAATTCGGCGCGCAGCGTCATCGGCGAAGTCCTGCTCAATCATTGGGGCAAGGGCAGGTTCCACGCCTACAGCGCCGGCAGCCAGCCGAAAGACGCGGTCAATCCGCTGACGCTCGAACTGCTCCATACGATGAAGCTGCCGACCAGCGGTCTCCGTTCGAAAAGCTGGAACGAATTCGCGCGGTCGGACGCCCCGCAGATGGATTTCGTCTTCACGGTCTGCGACCAGGCGGCGGCCGAGACCTGTCCGGTCTGGCCGGGTCAGCCGATCACCGCGCATTGGGGCGTGCCCGATCCCGCCGCGGCCGAAGGCACGCACGAGAAGAAGATAGCGGCGTTCCGCGACGCGTTCCAACGGCTCGACACGCGCATCAAGCTGTTTCTGGCGCTGCCGCTGGAAAAGCTCGACCGGCTGGCCTTGCAGCGCGAAGCGCGGCGGATCGGCGCCCTGCATGCGCCGAAAGACGCCGCATCGTGACCATCCAAGCCAAGGCGGCGGTCGCCGCCGCGCCGCGCGAGCTTACACATGTCCGTCTCGCGGCGATCGAATTCGTCGCCACCGGATTTCTGCTCATGGCGATCGTCGGTTCCGGCGTCATGGCCGAGCGGCTCGCCGGCGGCAACAGCGCGCTGGCGCTGCTCGCCAACGCGCTCGCCACCGGCGCGGCACTGACGGCGCTGATCCTCGCGTTTGGGCCGGTGTCGGGCGCGCATATGAATCCAATGGTGACGCTGGCCGCCGTCGCGCTCGACGGCTTCGACCGACGCCTTGCCGCGGCTTATATCGTTGCGCAGGTTGCCGGCGCGATTGCCGGTGTCTGGCTGGCGCATCTGATGTTTGCCCTGCCGATGATCGAGCTTGGCACCAAAATCCGCGCTGGCGGCGGCCAATGGCTCGGCGAAGCCATCGCCACGTTCGGACTACTCGCGGTGATCTGGGGCTGCCGCGCGCACCGCGCGCCGGCCACGGCGATTGCGGTCGCGGCCTATATCACCGGCGCCTATTGGTTCACGTCGTCGACCTCGTTCGCCAATCCGGCGGTGACGATTGCGCGCGCGCTGACCGACACGTTCGCCGGCATCCGGCCGCACGACGCGCCGGCGTTTATCCTGGCGGAATTTGTCGGACTGGCCGCGGCCCTGCCGCTGTGCCGCGTGCTGGCTAGCGCGACGACACCGCCAGATGATCGAAGCGACGCTCCTTGAGGTAATTGTCGAGCCCCCAGCGCGTCACCTGCGCCATGATCTCGTCGAATTCGCCGTCCGGGAGCTTTTCATAGACGAAGCGCTCGCCGCGGCCGAATTGGCTGAAGTCCCACGGACGGTCGGCGAATTCGGCCGGGACCGTGTGCTTCCACAACGGCAGGTATTTGTCGAGATCGGCGTCGATCGCCTGCTCGGCCCGCGCCAGCGCGCGCAACACGGCGGCGAGTGTCGCCTGATCGAGCTGCTCGGGCACCCACCAGATGGTGTGGAACGTATTCTCCATCACTTTGCGAAGACCCAGCTGCTCGGCCATGGCGATTTGCGGCGGCAGCAGGCTCGCCGCTTCGACGTCCTTGTTGAGCAGCGCGGTCAGCCGCGCGCCGAAACCGCCGACATTGATGACCTTGATGTGCTCGAGCGGCATGTAGGGCTCGAGCCGCCACGGCACGTTGAAATGGCTGCCGGCGCGCAGGCCGACGGCGATCGGCACATCGCGCAAATCCTCGGGCTTGCGGATCTTGGACTCCGGCCGGACATAGATCGCCCACGGCGAGATGCCATAACAATCGGCGACGAAACGGCCCATGCCGGCGCCGGCGTTGCACACGCTGCCCCATTGGCAGGCGCTTTGGATGACTTCGGCATCGCCCGCGCCGTAGGGTTGGTCCTGCGGCCGGTTGAGATAGTCGAGCCCTTTCCAGCTCGACTGCGTGCCGCGGAAGGTTTTCCAATCGAATTCGACGGCCAGGCCTTCGGCCGCGAAGAAGCCCTCGTCCTGGGCGACGAAATCGGCAAGGCCCATGCCTTTGGGCGCGATGCGGACCAGTTTGAGCGACTGCGCCATGCTGTCTCTCCCTGTCGTTGTCGCTTAGGCCGAGACTTATTGTAGCCCGCGGCGCGATGCCTGTCGCGGCGGTTTGATTTTGCCGGCGAAACTAACTAGGACCGTACCCGTGTCCGGCGTGCCCAGATCACGACCGCTGCCTTCAGCACAAAATACGGCACGATGCCATACATCAATGCATTAAGAATGACTGCGACGGCGATGATCGCAATTCCCGCGACACCGGGATTTGGATACGGGATTGCCAGAAACATAATACAGAATGGAAAAAATGGGGCGAGCCGGTCGACATCGACGTCTTGATAACGAAAGAAATCATATAGCCAAATACTTGGGGCAATAAGTCCGAGCGAGGCGCCGACCAGAGCGCCGCAGATCGGCAAGCGCCGCATGCTCTAGGCCCCTTAGACCTCTTCCCACTTCGCGGCGCTGGCGCCGGCGAGCGCGCGGACGCGCTCTTCGTCCTTGGCGAATTCGGACGCCTTGCCGGAATAGACCACCTTGCCGTCGTCGAGCACATAGGCACGATCGGCGATCTCGACCGCGGCGCGCACGTTCTGCTCGACCAGCAGCACCGAAATGCCTTCCTTGCGCGCGGCGGCGACAACCTTGAACACTTCCTGCACGATCAGCGGCGCCAAGCCCTGCGACGGCTCGTCGAGCATCAGCAGCTTGGGATTGAGCAACAGCGCGCGCGAGATCGAGAGCATTTCCTGCTCGCCGCCCGACAGCTGGCGGCCCTTGTTGGATTTGCGCTGCGCCAACCGCGGAAAGAGTTCATAGACGCGCGGAATGGTCCACGGCCCGGGCCGGTCCACGGGCACCATGAGATTTTCCTCGACCGTCAGGTTCGCGAAAATCCGCCGTCCTTCCGGCACGTAACCGACGCCGATCCCGGCGAAGCGGAACGGCGACCAGTCGGTCGTGGCGTGGCCGAAAATACGCACCGCGCCTTCGCGCGGATGGGTCAAGCCGACGAGGCTCCGGAGCGTGGTCGTCTTGCCGGCGCCGTTGCGGCCCAAAAGCGTGACGATCTCGCCCTCGCGGACCTCCAGGCTGACGCCATGCAGGATGTGGCTTTTGCCGTAGTAGGTGTGCAGGTCCTCGGCCTGGAGCACCGCTGCGCCGCTCATGCCGCCTTCCCCAGGTAGGCCGCCTGCACCGCCTCGTTCTTGGCAATTTCCTTCGGGGTGCCTTCGGCCAGCAGCGCGCCTTCGGCCAGCACCATGATGCGGTCGGCGAGATGGAACACGACGCGCATGTCGTGCTCGATCAGCACGATCGTCAGCTTTTGATCCCGGTGCAGCTTGCGGATCAGTTGCGTGATGTCATAGGTCTCCTGGTCGCCCATGCCGGCGGTCGGCTCGTCGAGCAGCAGCAGCCGCGGCTTCAGCGCCAGCGCCATCATGATCTCGGTCGCGCGTTGATCGCCGTGCGACAGCTCGCCGACCAAACGGTCGGCCTTGCCAGCGAGGCCGCTCATCTCGAGCAGGTCGGTAACGCGGGCGCGGACCTCGCCGTCGAGATCGCGCGAGAGCCAGGTCTTGAGCCGGTAGCCCGCCGCGACCTCGACCGCGATGCGCAAATTCTCGCGCGTGCTCAGCTCGGGAAACACCTCGGTGATCTGAAACGTGCGCGCCATGCCGCGCCAGACGCGCTGCGCCGGCAATAGCTTGGTGACGTCCTGGTTGTCGAACGTGATCTTGCCGGCCGACGGCGCGAGGAAGCCGCTGATCAGGTTGAAGAACGTCGTCTTGCCGGCGCCGTTCGGACCGATGACGGCGCGCAATTCACCCTGCTCGACCGTCATCGACACGTCGTTGACGGCAATCAGGTTACCGAAGCGCTTGGAGACGTTATCGACCTGAAGCAAGCTCATTGCATGGTCTTCCGCTTGATCATGCCCAGGACGCCGCGCGGGAAGAACAGCACGATGAGGATGAAGAAGAGACCGATAAACGATTCCCAGTTCTCGGTGCGGCTCGAAATGTAGTCTTCGAGCACGATGAAGATGGCCGAGCCGATCAGCGGTCCCCAGAAACTGCGCATGCCGCCTAAGACCGCCATGATGACGAAATTCCCCGATTGCTCCCAGTGCAGGTCATGCGGGTCGGAGAAGTTGTTCAGCATCGCATAGAGCGTGCCGGCCAGGCCGGTGAAGGTGCACGAGATGAGCCAGGACAACCAGATGTGCCGGTCGACCGGAATTCCCAGGAAGCGCGCCCGTCGCTCGTTCTCGCGGATGGCCAGCAGCGTGCGGCCGAACGGCGAGCGCAGCAGCAGCGCCATGATGCCGACCGACACCGCGAAACAGAACAGCGCCACGTAATAGAACGCCAGGTCGTTGTTAAGGACGTCGATCTGGGTAAAGCCGAGGTCGATCGGCATCCGATGCCAACCGGAAAGGCCGTCGTCGCCGCCGGTGACGTTGTTCCAACGGTAGGCGATGAAATAGAACACCTGGCCGAACGCGATGGTCACCATCGCGAAATAGATGCCGCGGAGCCGCACGATCAGCACGCCGATGATTGCCGCTGCGACGATCGCGGTGGCAACGCCGATTGCCATGCCGACCAGGGTGTTCGGCACCAGAAACTTTATGGTCAGTCCGAGGCCGTAGCTGCCCAGGCCGAAATACGCCGCGTGGCCGAACGACAGCACGCCGGTGTAACCGAGCAGGAAATTGAGCGACATCGCGGCGAGCGCCAGGATCACCACGCGGGTGCCAAGCTGGGTGTAGCCGCCGATCCAACTGATCCAGAACGGCATTGTGAGCAGCAGCAGCCAGACAACGGCGTCAGTCGCGCGCTTATCGACGCGGAAGCCGGCAACCGGAACGATCGGTCCGCTACCGCGCGCGGCGTCCGCCGACTTGTCGAGACGGGACATCAGAAGCGGCCCTCCTCACCCAAAAGGCCGCGCGGCCGCACCAGCAGCACCAGACCCATCATCACGTAGATCACCGCCTCGCTCGCGTCCGGAAAGAACACGCTGGTGACGCCCGAGGCGACGCCGATGAGCAACCCGCCCAGCAGCGTGCCCGGCAAGCTGCCGAGACCGCCGATGATGATGGCGACGAAGCTGGGCATGATCAGTTCGCTGCCGGTCGTCGGCTGTAAACCGAGCATGCCGGCGGCGAGCACGCCGGCGAGACCCGCCAGGAAGATGCCCAGCCCGAAATTGACCGTGCGCAGGACGCGCGTATTGACGCCCAGCACGGAGACGGTCTCGAGATCCAGCGTTCCGGCGCGAATACGCATGCCGACGCGGGTGCGACTCAAGATCAAGAAGAGCCCGATGACGGCGACCGTCGCAAGCACCACCATGAAAACGCGATAGCCGGTGAGAAAGAAGAATTCGGTGCTGAGCTGGCTCTGCAGCCAGATCGGCACAGAGAACGGCAGGGTCTGCGGCCCCCAGATGAAGCGCGTGCCGTCCTCGAAGATGAAGGCAAGGCCGAAGGTCAGCAGCAAGCTGTAAAGCGGATCGCGACCATAGAGCGGCCGGATCATCAGACGCTCGATCACCAGGCCGACGGCCGCGGTGAGGAACGGCGAGATCAGCAGCGCGCCCCAGAAGCCGACGAACGGCACCAGCACGAAGGCGAGATAGCCGCCGAGCGTGAGGAAGCCGCCATGGGCGAAGTTGATCACGCCCGAAAGATTGAGGATCAACGACAGGCCGAGCGCCATCAGCGCATAGAACGCGCCGATAATCAGGCCGTTAAAAACGTTGTAGAGGATGAGTTCGGTCATCGCCTTCGATTATTCCCGGCCTATCACCACCGCGTGGCGTTTGCACATAAATTCGGCCCGCACGCCCCGGCGCACGGGCCTTCTGCAAACCATACGATCGACAACCGAAATTCTCCGTTCGTCCCATCGGCAACCGGGCGCCGCCACCGCAGCGACGCCCGGTCTGCCCAACCACGTCAGGCCGGTATCTTCATCTTGCAGCCGGTTTCGGTAACCGGTAGCGCGGCATCGCTACCCTTGACCTCTTGATCGACGACGAAGAGATCTTCGGGGTCGTCCTTGCCCTGCGATACCGCATGACCGACGAAGAGCGTCGGCATGAACTGATTGTCGCCCGCCCGGAAGAACGGGTTGTTCGGCATGAGAGCGACCTCAGGCGGCAGTTTGAAATTCTGCAGGAACCTCGCCATCTTGGGCGTGTCGAGCGACTTGGTGTGATTGGCCGCAAGCGCGCAGGTCCATGCCGCCGCATAGCCGAACCAGTGACGCGCCGTCGGCACCTTGCCGCCGTTGCGCTTGCGGATGTCGGCGACAAACTCCTTCACAAAGGGCACGCCCGGCTGCTTCCAGTACCATTCGAAGACCCAGGTGCCGATACGCGCCTCGGGCGGCAGGCCGTTGAGCACTTCGAGCTCCTGCTGCGCGCCAGCGATGGCGAACTTCTTGTTGAGGCCGAACTGCACCGCTTGCTTCAGCGAGTTGACCGCATCCTGGCCGGCGGTGAGGAAGATGATGACGTCCGGCTTCGCGGCCTGCGCCTTGATGAGATAGGCCGAGTAGTCCGTGGCGCCGAGCGGCGTCAGCGATGCACCCACCTCGGTGCCGTTGTTCGCCTTCAGCGCCGCTTCGAAACCCAGTTGCAGCGTGTGGCCGAACGCGTAGTCCGGCGTGATGAAATAGAATTTCTTGCCGTACTTCTTGAACAGCGTCTGCGAGACCGAATTGGTCTCCATGCGTGTCGTGTTGCAGACACGGAACACGTTCCAGTGGCAGTCGGTGCCGGTGACGGCATCGGTATGGCCGCCGGTGACGACCAGCAGCTTGCCAGCTTGGCCGGCGACTTCGCCGATCGCGAGCGCCATCGCCGAGTTCACGTTGCCGAGCAGGAAGTCGACCTTGTCGCGATCGAGCAGCTTGTGCGCTTTCTGCACCGCTGTCCCCGTATCGGCGCTGGTCGAATCCTCGGAGATCAGTTCGACCTTGCGACCGAGGATGCCACCCTTCTGGTTCATCTGATCGACGGCGAGCTGCGCGCCGATCTGCTCGTTCTTGCCGAGCTCGGCGTAGGTGCCGGTGAACGTGTCGTCGAGACCGATCTTGATGGTGTCGGCGGCCCAGGCGGAAACCACGAACGGCGCAGCGACTTGTGCGACGCCAGCAGCAGCCGCGCCTTTCAACACGGTACGGCGGCCGATCGAGGACGACTTCGGTTCAGTCATTTAGGTCACTCCCTAGAGGTACGTTGTTTGTTTGTACGCAGTCCTTGGTTCGAGTGCTTGAAAGCCGGGCGGAACGATGCTCGCCCGCCCGGCTCTCAGTCAGCGAATCAAGCCGGCCACTTCAACTTGCAGCCGGTCTCGGACACGGGCAGCGCCGCGTCGACGCCCTTGACCTCTTTCTCGATGACGAAGAGATCCTCGGGGTCGTCCTTGCCCTGCGCCACCGCATGACCGACATAGAGCGTCCCCATGAGCTGGTTGTCGCCCGCGCGGTAGAAGGGGTTGTTGGGCTGAAGGGCGACTTCAGGCGGCAGTTTGAAGTTCTGCAGGTACTTCGCCATCTTGACCACATCGAGCGATTTCGTGCCCTCGGCGGCGAAGTAACACGTCCAGGCTGCGACATAGCCGAACCAGTGACGCGCCGTCGGCACCTTGCCGCCGAGCCGCTTGCGCATCGCGGCGACGAACTCCTTCACATGCGGCACGCCCGGCTGCTTCCAGTACCATTCGAAGACCCAGGTGCCGATGCGCGCTTCCGGCGGCAGACCGTTGAAGACCTCGAGCTCCTCGAGGCCGCCGGCGATGCCGAACTTCTTGTCGAGGCCGAACTGCACCGCCTGTTTCAGCGAGTTGACGCCGTCCTGTCCATTGGTCAGGAAGATGATGACGTCCGGCTTCGCCGCCTGCGCCTTGATGAGATACGACGAGAAGTCGGTGGTGCCGAGCGGCGTCAATGACGCGCCGACTTCGGTGCCGTTGTTGGCCTTCAACGCCGCCTCGAAGCCTTGTTGCAGCGTGTGACCGAAGGCGTAGTCCGGCGTGATGAAATAGAACTTCTTGCCGTACTTCTTGAACAACGTATCCGAGACTGCGTTCGCCTCCATGCGCGTGGTGCTGCAGACGCGGAAGACGTTGAAGTGGCAATCGGTGCCGGTGACGGCATCGGTGTGGCCGCCGGTGACGACCAGCAGCTTGCCGGCCTGGCCGGCGACTTCGCCGATCGCCAATGCCATCGCCGAGTTCACATTGCCGAGCAGGAAGTCGACCTTGTCGCGATCGATCAGCTTGTGCGCCTTCTGCACCGCGATGCCGGTATCGGAGCTGGTCGAATCCTCGGCGATCATCTCGACCTTGCGGCCGAGAATGCCGCCTTTCTTGTTGATCTCGTCGACGGCGAACATCGCGCCGAGCTTCTCGTTCGTACCGGTCTCGGCGTAGGTGCCGGTGAAGCAATCGTCGAGGCCGATCTTGATGTTGTCGGCGGCACGCGCCGAGATGACAAAGGGTGCGGCGACCTGCGCCAGACCCGCGGCGGCCGTCGCCTTGATGATCGTGCGGCGACCGATGATGGACGGCTTCGACTCAGTCATCGTTTCACTCCCTGGTGTCTGTCATTGTTTGCGATTGCATTTTAACTGCCACGCCGTTGCGGAACCGACCGCGGAACGCAGCCAGTTACAGTAATTCAATGACGGTATCGGAAAGGGCGAGCGCCGCTCGCCACTGTCGTCTTGACCTCCCCCGCCCGCGAAAACGCGTTGTTCTTTCTTGCCCGCATCATCCGCAAAGCGCCTCAAAGCTTCAAGGACTTTCAAGGGCTTTGGGCTCGTCCAGCGCAAGCCGTTGCAAGCGCGTTACATGAATCGTTACATGAATAAGGTGTAAGGCGGTGGGACAGCACGCCATTGGCGTTCGTGGTATGCCACCATGCCGAATTTCGCAGGCGGCTCAGCCGCAGGCGGCGGCGATTGACCAGAACTCGTCGGCGTTCAAACTTGCGCCGCCAACCAGAAACCCATCGACGTTGGCGACGGCTGCCAGGTCATGGGCGTTCGCTGCCTTCACCGAGCCGCCGTAGAGGATGCGCATCGCCGCCGCGTCGGCGGCGAGATCGCGCAACGTTTCGCGAATGCGCGCGTGCACCGAGCCCACGTCCTGCGCCGTCGGCGTGCGGCCGCTGCCGATCGCCCAGACCGGCTCATAGGCCACGACCAACGCGGCGGCGCCCACCTTTGGCGGCAGCGAATTTTGCAGTTGGCGTACGACGGTCGCTTCAGTGCGACCGCTGGCGCGTTCGGCCGCCGTCTCGCCGACACAGACGATGGCGCACAGACCGGCGGCGACCGCCGCCACGGCCTTGGCGCGCACGATCGCATCGCTCTCCTTATGATCCTGGCGGCGCTCGGAATGGCCGAGGATGACGTAAGTGCAGCCGGCGTCCTTGAGCATCGGCGCACCGATGTCGCCGGTGTGCGGACCGGCCGCCGCGGCGTGACAATCCTGACCGCCGAGCCCGAGCCCCGAGCCGGCAATGGCTTGCGCAACCGGCACCAGCAGCGTCGCCGGCGGACAGAGCACGATCTCGCAAGCGAGCGGCTTCGCCTTGGCGCGGGCGGCAAGATCGCGCGCGCGGGCGACGCCGTCGGCCATGAGGCCGTTCATCTTCCAGTTGCCAGCCACCAGCTTGCGCACGATGCCCTTTAGCATGGGCAATGCGACCCCGCCAGCGGTGCCGCGGGCACTGCGGACGGAAGCACCTTGGCCGGACTTACGAGCCGCGTGATCTGGGCTCGGACTTCGCCAACGGTTTGCGGAAATAGACCACGCGTTCCGTCTCAGTAAAGCCCCAAGCCGCGTGGGCCGCATGCGACACGCGATCGTCGGCGAACGCATCCGAACCGATCTCGCGAAAGCCCCGTCGGCCCACAAAGGCTTCGATATGGTTCAGCAGCCGCGCACCGATCCGGCGACGGCGCAATTGCTCCTCCACCCAGATACCCTCGAGAAATGGAACCGGCCGACTCTCGCAACCGTTCGCGTATTTCCGGATCGCGAGTTCGGCAAACCCGGCGGCCGCACCGGCGGCCTCGGCGATGAAGCTCCATGCGTCATCGCTGCCGAGAATTTCGTCGATCATCGCGAGATACGCGTCGAGAATCTCGTCCGGCCAGAGCTGACTTCGCATCCGAGCCCAAACGAGGCGGTCGGCGGGCCCCATTTCCCGGATTCGACATTCCATGCCGATGATCGTAGCGATCCGGGCCGCGGCATGTCCATTTTCGGCCGCTCGCGCCGCTGCAGGACGTCGACGGCGGCGCTTTGGGCGTTGCGGCGCCACCCGCCCGCCCCTATCATCCGCGCGCCATTTCGGGCTCCACCATGCTGCAAGCCATCCGCTCCAAAGCCACCTCCCTCGTCGTCAAGATCCTGTTCGGCGTACTGATCGTCACCTTCGGCATCTGGGGCATCGGCGACATCTTCCGCAACCGCAGCGTCGACACCTCGGTCGCGACCGTGGCCGGCGAGCAGATCGCGGCGACGCAATTGCAACAGTCGGTGCGCGCCGATATCGATCGTCTGCGCCGCTCGAACGGCGGCGCCAGCCTCACCATGGAACAGGCGAAGCAGCTCGGCGTCGTCGACGCGGCGCTCAACCGGCTGATCGAATCCGCGGTGCTGGCGGACGAAACCGGCCGGCTCAATATCCGCGTCGGCAACGATGCGGTGCGCAAGGCGATCGTCGACAATCCGGCGTTCCGCGGCTCCAACGGCCAATTCGACCGCAACGTCTATAACCAGATCCTGGCGGCCAACCGGCTGAACGACGCGCAATATGAACAGTTGCTGCGCTCCGATCTTGAACGCGACGAGTTGACGATTTCGCTGACCGAAGGCGTCCGGCCGCCGACGGAACTCGCCGACGCGATCTATCGCGCCGAAGCCGAACGCCGCGTCGCCGATGTCGTTGTGCTGCCACCGTCGGCGGCCCCGGCGCCGCCGAAACCGTCGGAGCAGGACCTCGCCGCCTATTATAAGGAGCATCCCAACGCGTTCCGCACGCCCGAGCGCCGCAACTTCACCCTGGCGACGCTGACCATCAACGACGTGGCCGCCGGCATCAACGTGCCGGACGACAAGCTCAAGGACGCTTATCAAGCGCGGCTCGACGAATTCCACACGCCCGAGACGCGGCAGCTCCAGCAGATGCTGCTGCCGGACAAGGCGAAAGCGGACGCGGCCGAGGCGCAGCTCGCCGCCGGCAAGCCGTTCGCCGCCGTCGCCAAGGCGGTCGCCGGCGAAGATGCCAGTACGCTCGATCTCGGCTGGATGCGCCGCCAGGATCTGCCGCAGGCGCTGGCCGACGCGACGTTCACCGCCAAGCAGGGCGCCGTGACGCAGCCGATTCAGGATTCATTCGGCTGGCACATCGTGCGCGTCAACGCGATCAAGCCCGAGCAGACGCAGAGCTTCGACCAAGTGAAGACCAAGTTGCGCCAGGAAGTCGCGCGCGACATGGCCGGCGACCAGATCGCGCAGCTTGCCAACCACATCGACGACGCGCTCGCCGGCGGCGGCACGTTCGCAACGGTGGCGAAGCAGTTCGGCATGAAAACGACGACAATCACCGGCGCCGATGTCCAGGGCAATCTCGCGGACGGCAAGGCCGCGTCCCTGCCGCCACAGAAAGCCAAGATACTGCAAGCCGCCTTCTCGACCGCGCCCGGCCAGAGCAGCGAGCTCGACGATCTCGGCGACGACGGCTATTTCATTGTCCATGTCGACAAGACGACGCCGTCGGGCGTGCCGCCGCTCGACCAGGTGCGCAACCAGGTCGTGACGCTCTGGCAGGCGCAGCAGCGCAGCGACGCGCTCGCCACGCTCGCCAAGCAGATCGTCGACGAGGTCAACGCCGGGCAGTCGCTCAAAGCCGTCGCCGCCAAGCGCAAGCTCGTGGTCAGCAGCACCGGTCCAGTGATGCGTTCGGGCAACAACAAGGTACCGCCGGCGCTGATCGGCTCGCTCTTCAATTTGAAGCTCAATACCGCGACGTTCGCGGGCGGCGGCGACGGCTTTGTCGTCGCGCAGCTCACTTCCATCCAGAAAGCCAACCCGGCGGCGGACAAGGCGACCGTCGACGCGCTGTCGCATCAGCTGGCGCAGCAAATGCAGAGCGAGTTCCTCGGCGAGTTCTCGCAGGCGCTGCGCGCGCGCTATCCGGTCGAGATCAACCAGACCAATCTGCAGCGCGCGCTGTAGCGCCATGCAGCTGTCGCCTGAATTCAAGGAGTTCGCCGCGGCGTACGCGGCCGGCAAGCCGGCGCTGGTGTGGACGTCGCTGGTCAGCGACCTCGAGACGCCGGTCTCGGCGATGCTCAAGCTCGCCGACGGCAAGCCGCTAAACTTCCTGTTCGAGAGCGTCGAAGGCGGCGCGGCGCGCGGCCGCTATTCCTTCATCGGCCTCAAGCCCGACCTTGTCTGGCGCTGCTTCGGCGACCGCGCCGAGATCAACCGTCACGCGCGCTCGGCGCCCGATCGCTTCGAGCCGCAGAACCAGGGCGCGCTGGCTTCGTTGCGCGCCTTGATCAAGGAATGCCGCGTCGCGACGCCGAAGGACCTGCCGCCGATGGCCGCCGGCCTGTTCGGCTATCTCGGCTACAGCACCGTCGGCTTGGTCGAGAAAATTCCCGACAGCAATCCGGACACGCTCGGCATTCCCGACGGGCTCTTCGTGCGGCCGACGATCATCTGCATCTTCGATACCATCGCCGACCGCGTCAGCGTCGTGACGCCGGCGTGGCCCGACGCCGCCGTCAATGCCGAGCAGGCCTATCGCGCCGCGGGCGAGCGTATCGCCGAAGTGCTGGCGGATTTCGAGCGCAGCTTGCCGCACCGGCAAGAATCGGTCGGAACCGTCGAAGAGCTGCCGGCGCCAACCGCCAACATGACGCGCGACGAATGCATGCGCATGGTGGCGACCGCCAAGGAATACATTCGCGCCGGCGAAATCTTCCAAGTCGTGCCGTCGATGCGCATCAGCGTGCCGTTCAAGCTGCCGCCTTTCGCGCTCTACCGGGCGCTGCGCCGCCTGAACCCCTCGCCCTTCCTGTTCTTCCTCGACTACGGGAAGTTCGCCGTGGTCGGCTCGAGCCCCGAGATCCTGGTGCGCTTGCGCGACGGCAAGGTGACGATCCGGCCGCTCGCCGGCACGCGCCGCCGCGGCAAGGACGCGGTCGAGGACGAGAAGCTCGCCCAGGAATTGCTCGCCGACCCGAAAGAGCGCGCCGAGCATCTGATGCTGCTCGACCTGGCGCGCAACGACGTCGGCCGCGTCGCGACCACCGGCACGGTCAAGGTGGTCGAACAGTTCGTCATCGAACGCTATAGCCACGTCATGCACATCTCGTCGCATGTCGAAGGTCAGGCGGCGCCGAAGGTCGAGGCGCTCGACGCGCTGATGGCCGGCTTCCCCGCCGGCACGCTGTCCGGCGCGCCCAAGGTGCGTGCGATGGAGATCATCGACGAGCTCGAGCCCGAGCGCCGCAATCTCTACGCCGGCGGCATCGGTTACTTCGCCGGCGACGGCAGCATGGATACGTGCATCGTGCTGCGCACGGCGATCGTCAAGGACGGCAAGATGGTGGTGCAAGCCGGCTGCGGCGTCGTCGCCGACAGCGATCCGGCGGCCGAGTATCAGGAAATCCAGGACAAGGCGCGCGCCCTATTCCGCGCGGCGGAAGAAGCCGTCGCCTTCGCGCGCCGCTGATCGTCACCACGACTCGTGACAAATCCGGGTTGACACGGAAAGTGCGCGGCCGTTGCCGGATTTCGCGTGACGGTTAATGCGAATCACCCAATACTCGCGCGCGAGCGACGGAGGATTTCATGCCGCACACCTTCGCCCGCGCCGTGTTGGCTTCGGCCATTGCATTAGGCGCTCTCGTTTTCAGCGCCGGTTCCGCACTGCCAGGCGACGCGACCACGATGATTGACGTGCCGGCTGCGAAAAGCAGCACGGCATCGACGTCGATGTTCGCGCCGCTGTGGGTTTATCCATCGACCCAAGCGGCCTATCCGGTGCCGATCGCGGCAGCACCCGGCAACACGCGAAGCGCCATTACGATCCGCGAGCAACCGTCCTTGCTCAGGCCGGCAGACCTCCATTTCTCGGTCGAGAATGAAGCCGGCGTCACGGTCGTGCGCGGACCGATTGCGCGCTGACGACAGACCGCCGCCCGCGGAGGCGTGGATGGCTGCGTTTCTTTCCGGGGGACCCAAGATGATTCGAACCTTTGCCGTTGCCGCCGCGGCGGCGGCGTTGCTTGCCGTCGGCGCCGCCGCGCAGCCGGCCGCGCAGCCCAAGCCGATTCCGACACATGTCTTCCTCGACCACGTGCCGTTGAGCGGCGTACCGGGCAAGACCACCACCATGATTTCGGTCGAATGGCCGCCCAATGCCAGCAGCGGCCGCCATTATCATGACGGCGACGAATACGGCCTCGTGACCGAAGGCGCGCTGCGCATCATCTATTTCAACGGTAAGCCGCCCCTGACCGTGAAGGCCGGCGAGGCCTATCACAATCCCGCCGGCCTCGTGCACGAGACGCGCAACGCCTCGTCGAGCATGACGTATTCCATCTCGGTGCTGGTGCTCGACCGCGGCAAGCCGCTGTCGATCCCGGCGAAGTAGCGCCGCGGCCTCAACTGCCGCGTGCTTTGACCACCGCCGTCAGCGGCACGAGCACGACGCCCTGGCGCGACAGCGTCGGCAGCCAGCGTTGCAGCGCCGCCAGCGTCGCATCGTGGGCATGCCCGATGGCGATGGCGCTGCCGCGTTCGCGCGCGAGGTTGACCAGCTGCGCCAGGCGGGCGTCGACCGAGATCGCCGCCTCCTCACCGTCGAGGAAGATGTCGCGCGCGCGGCGGCGCAGGCGGCGAAGTCTCGTCGCGCTTTTTGATCGTCTCGTCCACAGCCACGCACCCCTGGGCCCGGTTTCACGGCACCGGGCGGTCCCCCGCCGGTGCGCTTTTTCTAAGGCGCGCAGCCAGCCAGAAACGCACCAGTTTACTCGATTTCACAGCGCCGGTGCGGCCTGATATAAGTTCGGCGGCGAGGCCCCGATATGTTCCTGCTGATCGATAACTACGACAGTTTCACCTACAATCTGTGGCACTACCTCGGCGAGCTCGGCGCCGAGATCGTTGTCAAACGCAACGACGCTCTGTCGGTGGCCGATGCACTCGCGCTCAAGCCGCAGGGGATCGTTATATCTCCCGGCCCCAGTGACCCCGACCGCGCCGGCATCTGTCTCGAGCTGGTCGCCAAGGCTGGGCGCATTCCGCTGCTCGGCGTCTGCCTCGGCCATCAGGCGATCGGCCAGGCCTTCGGCGGCAAGGTGGTGCGCGCCAAGGTGCCGATGCACGGCAAGCTGAGCGCGATCCGCCACCGTGACGCCGGCGTCTTCGCGGGGCTGCCCAATCCGTTCGACGCGACGCGCTATCATTCGCTGATCGTCGAGCGCGCGAGCCTGCCCGCCTCGCTCACGATCACGGCCGAGACCGACGACGGCATCATCATGGGCCTCCAGCATCGCGAGCGGCCGGTGCACGGCGTGCAGTTCCATCCCGAAAGCATCGCCTCGCAAAGCGGCCACCGCCTGCTCAAGAATTTCCTCACGCTCGCCGCCGCGAAGAGCGTCGCCGCATGAGCGACAAGGCCGACTTCAAGGCGCTGCTGGCAAAATTGGCAGCGGGCGAGCGCCTGTCCCAAGCCGAGGCCACCGGCGCGTTCGACGCCATGATGTCGGGCGACGCGACGCCGGCGCAGATGGGCGGCTTTCTCATGGCGTTGCGCGTGCGCGGCGAAACCGTCGAGGAGATCGCCGCCGCGGTCCACACCATGCGCAGCAAGGCGCTGCACATCACGGCGCCGCCCGACGCGATCGACGTCGTCGGCACCGGCGGCGACGGCCGCGGCAGCTTCAACGTCTCGACCTCGGCGGCGATCGTCGTCGCCGGCGCCGGCGCGCATGTCGCCAAGCACGGCAACCGCAACTTCTCGTCGCATTCGGGCTCCGCCGACATCCTGGCGGCGCTCGGCGTCAACATCGAAGCCGATCCGCGGCTGGTCGAACGCGCGATCCGCGAAGCCGGCATCGGCTTCATGATGGCGCCGCGCTATCACGCGGCGACGCGGCACGTGAACCCGACACGGGTCGAGCTCGGCACGCGCACGGTCTTCAATCTGCTGGGCCCGTTGTCGAACCCGGCGCTGGTGAAGCGTCTATTGGTCGGCGTCTTCGCGCCGCAATGGGTCGTGCCGGTGGCGGAGGTGTTGGGCAAGCTCGGCGCCGACCATGCCTGGGTGGTGCACGGCGACGGCTTCGACGAGATCACGACGACCGGCAAAACATCCGTCGCCCAATGGAAGGACGGCAAGCTTTCAACCTTCGAGATTATGCCCGAGATGGCGGGACTGCCGCGCGCCCAGATCGCCGAGCTCAAGGGCGCCGATCCGGCCGGAAACGCGGCGAAGCTCAAGGCCATTCTCGCCGGCGAAACCGGACCGTTGCGCGATTGCGTTCTTCTGAACGCGGCAGCAGCGTTGATTATCGCCGGACGCGCCAAGGATCTGCGCGCGGGCGTGCAAGAAGCGGCGGACTCGATCGCGTCGGGCGCGGCGCTGCGCGCGCTCGACAAAATGGTGGCGATCACCAACGAAACGGTGCCGGCATGAGCGACGTGCTGGTGAAAATCTGCGCGGAAAAGCGCGCCGAGATCGCCGCCAACAAGCGGCTGCACTCGCCCGGTGCGCTGGCGCAGGCGGTGAAGCGCGTGCCGCCGCCGCGCGGCTTCCTGAAGGCACTCGAAGCTTCGGCCGCCGCCGGCCATCCCGGTCTCATCGCCGAGATCAAGATGGCGTCGCCGTCGGGCGGCATGATCCGGCCGGATTTCGATCCGGCGGCGCTGGCGCGCGGCTATGAGCGCGGCGGCGCAACGTGTCTCTCGGTTCTGACCGATGAACCCAATTTCAAGGGTGGGCCCGAGCATCTCGTCCTGGCGCGCGCGGCGGTGAAACTGCCGATGCTGCGCAAGGATTTCATGTTGGACCCCTACCAGGTGACCGAGGCGCGCGCCTTGGGCGCCGACTGCATCCTGATCATCATGGCGGCGGTGATGGATGCCGATGCCGCGGGGCTCGAGGCCCGCGCCTTCGAGCTCGGCATGGACGTGCTGGTCGAAGTCCACGACAAGGACGAACTGTACCGTGCCCTCAAGCTCAAGACGCGGCTCATCGGCATCAACAACCGCAATCTCAAGACGCTCAAGACCGATATCACCACCACCGAAACCCTTGCGCCGCTGATCCCGCGCGACCGTTTGGTGGTGAGCGAAAGTGGCGTCGCGAAACCGGCGGATGTGAAGCGCCTCGTGCGCGCCGGCGCCAAGGCGTTCCTGATCGGCGAATCCTTGCTGCGCCAGAGCGACGTCGAGCAGGCCGCGCGCGCCTTATTCGCGCCGGCCGAGGCGCGCGCATGAGCAAGCCGCGCCTGACGCATTTCGACAAGAAAGGCGCGGCGCGCATGGTCGATGTCTCGGACAAGGAATTGTCCGAGCGCGTCGCCGTCGCCAAAGGCAGCGTGACGATGAAGCGCGCCACGCTCGACATGGTGCGCAAGGGCAAGGTCAAGAAAGGCGACGTGCTCGCGGTGGCGCGGCTTGCCGGCATCATGGGCGCCAAGCGCACCAGCGATCTCGTGCCCCTCACCCATCCGCTCGAACTGTCGTCGGTGACGGTCGATCTGCGCTGCGACAAGAATCGTAACGCCGTCGACATCACCGCCACGTGCAAGCTCAAAGGCCGCACTGGCGTCGAGATGGAGGCATTGACCGCGGTCGCGGTTGCCGCGCTCACGGTTTACGACATGCTGAAGGCGGTTGATCGCGGCATGCAGCTTTCCGATATCCGTCTGGTGCACAAAGCGGGCGGCAAGTCGGGCATTTTCGAGGCGCCATGAGCGACGGCGGCGCGAAATCCGGCATGATCGCGGTCGACGAGGCCAAGCGCCGGCTGTTGGCATTGATCGCGCCGCTGGGCGCCGAGCAGGTCGCGGTGAGCGACGCCGCCGGCCGCGTCCTCGCCGAAGACGTCGCCGCGCGGCGGACGCAGCCGCCCTTCCCGGCGTCGGCGATGGACGGCTACGCCGCGCGCAGCGCCGATCTCAAAACCGTCCCGGCGCAGCTCAAGATCGTCGGCAGCGCACCGGCCGGCCAGGCCTACGGCAAACCGCTGCGGCCCGGCGAAGCGGTGCGCATTTTCACCGGCGCGCCGGTGCCCGACGGCGCCGATTGCATCGTGATTCAGGAAGATACGCAGCGCGACGGCGATACGGTCGTGGTCAAGGAAGCGCCGCCGCCGGGACGCTATATCCGGCCGGCGGGTCTCGATTTCCGCGAAGGCGACATCCTTCTCAAGGCCGGTACGTGCTTGAGCGCGTGTGACGTGGGATTAGCGGCAGCGATGAACCGGCCGTGGCTGTCGGTGCATCGCCGGCCGCGTGTCGCCATCCTGCCCACCGGTGACGAGGTCGTCCTTCCCGGCGATCCGATCGGCTCCAATCAGATCGTCAGCTCGAACGGCATCGCGCTCGCGGCCTTCATCGCCGGCGAAGGCGGCGTGCCGGTGCAGCTGCCCATCGCCCCCGACAAGGCGGACGCACTGCGCGCCATCGCCGACGGCGCGACCGGCGCCGATTTGCTGCTGACCACCGGCGGCGCCTCGGTCGGCGAGCACGATCTGGTGCGCAGCGCCTTGGGCACCGACGGCCTGAGCCTCGATTTCTGGACGGTGGCGATGCGGCCGGGCAAGCCGCTGATGGTCGGAAAATATCGCGCGACGCCGATGATCGGCCTGCCGGGCAATCCGGTTTCGGCGCTGGTGTGCGTGCTGCTTTTCGTGCGGCCGGCGCTTGCCAAGCTGCAAGGCCTTGCCGCGCCGGACGCGGCCAATCCGACGGCGCGGCTGGCGAAGGATCTGCCGGCCAACGACCGGCGGCAGGATTATCTCCGCGCGACGCTCGGGCGCGGCGCCGACGGCGTGCTCGAAGCGACGCCGTTCGACAAGCAGGATTCGTCGATGATGTCGCTGCTGGCGCGCGCCGACTGCCTGGTGATCCGGCCGCCGAACGCGCCGGCCGTCAAGAAGGGTGCGGCGGTCGAAATCGTGCTACTGAGGCCGAACGCGGCGCTCTAGGCCGCGGCGCCAACTGTTAAGAGGCCGCTAACCATCGGCGGCGACTATCGCTGTATGTTGCAAATCCACCCGCCGAGCCTTGGCATTCGCGATGCTCGGCTGACGCGGCTGCTGGCCGATTGGGAGGCGCGCCGCCGCGCCCGCGCCTTTCCGGCGCGCGTCGATTTCACGCCGCACGATCTCAAATACCTGATCGGCAACCTGTCGTTGCTCGACGTCGCCTATGCGCCGTTGCGTTTTCGCTATCGCATCCACGCCACGCGCTTGGCCCAGCGCGTCGGCGTCGAAATGACCGGCAAATGGGTCGACGAGAGTCCCAATCCGGCAGCCATTTCACCGAAGTCATCGAGCGGCGCACGCCGATCGTCTATCGCCGCGTGCGGGAATTCGTCACCGACAACCTGCCGCACAATTGCGAAATTCTGGCCCTGCCGCTGGCGTCCGACGGCACGACCATCGGCATGCTGATGAGTGCCTTCGTCTGGGACGACGACGCCTAGGGCTTCAGCAGGCGGAACGAGTTGTGGAACTTGAGCGCATCGGTGTCGTGCTCGTGCGCGCCACGACCGCCCGAGGCCACGATGTAGAGGTGATCGCCAACGATCAGGACGTCGACCAAATGGTGGAAATCGTGGCCGTCGTCGCTGTCGAAGATCGCCTCGACCGCCGGATAGCCGGCGATGTCGATCATATGCCGCGTGCGCACATGGCTCTGGCTGCTGGCGGCGTAGCCAGCAGGCAGGTGGTCATAGAGGTCGAGCGTCGGCGGCGGAAACGTGTAACCGTGAAAGATCGTCACCGCGAGTTGATAGGTTTCGTGGTCGCTGATGTCGAGTCGCCACGTTCGCTGCACCGCGCCATGCGAATTCGGCACTGGCTCGGCTTTAAGTCCGGGCGTGCCCGGAAATAGCGCGGCAAAACCATCCGCCGCCGAGCGAACCGCCTGCCATTGCTTGGCGGGCGCGGCGACCGACCATGGCGCCGGCAGAACCAGCACCGCGGCGAGCGCGATGATGACAAACCGGCGCATGCGATGTCCCCCTCTCCGGCTCAGCCCGAGACTACCACGGTACCCCCGTCGGCCCGGCCGGCGCCCAATTATCCACCGCCTGTGGATAAACCCGCTTGACAGCGAAGATGGAACCAAACTAGAACGGCAGTAGTTGTTGTTTTGTTCCAAACTGGCGTTCGCGCCGTCCGTTGCGGGGAAACCGTTCATGCTCACGCGCAAACAACACGAGCTACTGCTCTACATCAATCGGCGGCTTGCCGATTCGGGCGTTTCGCCCTCGTTCGAAGAGATGAAAGAGGCGCTTGGCCTCAAATCGAAATCCGGCATCCACCGCTTGATCTCGGGACTCGAGGAGCGCGGCTTCATTCGCCGGCTGCCGCATCGCGCGCGTGCGCTCGAAGTCGTCAAGTTGCCGGAAGAGACCGCGGCCAAGGGCCGGCCGACGAAATTCTCGCCCACCGTGATCAAGGGCGATTTCAAGACCGCCCTGCCAGGCATGGCGGTCAACGACGCCGGCCAGGCGCAAGAGCTCCCGCTTTATGGTCGCATCGCCGCCGGCACGCCCATCGAGGCCTTACGCGATAACGCCAACACCATCAGCGTCCCCGCCGGCATGTTGGGCCTCGGCGAGCATTACGCGCTCGAAGTCGCCGGCGACAGCATGGTCGAAGCCGGCATCTGCGACGGCGATACGGTGCTGATCCAACGCTGCGATACCGCCGACAACGGCGCGATCGTGGTGGCCCTCGTCGACAGCAACGAAGTGACGTTGAAGCGGCTGCGCAAGCGCGGTGAGTCGATCGCGCTCGAGCCCGCCAACAAGGCTTACGAGACGCGGATCTTCGGTCCCGATCGCGTCAAGGTGCAGGGCAAGCTGGTTGGGTTGCTGCGGCGGTATTAACGTCGGACCGGTTTAGCCGATCCAGCCGCGCAGGCGCGACCAGTTGTAGGTAATCCAGATCAGGATGCCGGCGAGATTGATCATGCCGGCATAAATCCCGTGGCGCTCGCCTTTGGCGTTGAGCTGCCACGCGATGATGCAGCCGAGCACGCCGAAGCCCAACGGAATGAAGCTCGGCTCGAGACCGACGACATAGCTGATGAAGGTGATGAAGCCGGTGACGTAGCCCCACATGATGAGGGTGCGACGCTCGGCCGCCGCCTTTCGTTTGGCGCGTTCGTCGTCGACGGGCGGCATGGTCGCCTCTGTCACTTCAGTTCCCCTCCTCGGCCAGTTTAGCGCGGCCAGTTCGCTGCGGCGACCATAGTCGAGCGCCCTGATAGTCGTGCACACTTTCGAGCCGCACCGACCCCGCATCGAGCCACACGGCATAGCCGCCGTCGCGGTACGCGTCGATGCGGTCGACGATGCGCGCGCCCGGACAGATGTTCCATGCCGCCACCGGCGCGACGACCAGATCGACCTGACATTGCGCGCGATCGAAAGCATTGGGATCGCGCAGCAACGTCACTACCGCGCCATGCGCGTTATAGCGGCACGCGCCCGTGTCACAGGCCAGCAAGCCGTCCGCCGACACTCCGGAATCCGGCCAAGGCGGCCCCATCGCCGTCGCCGCGCGCTTGGTCCAGCTATCGGACGTCGCATGCTCGCCCTTGGCTTTGGACGGCAAATAGCTGCCATCCGCGGCGCGCACCGCGATCAGCTTGGCGTCGCCGGAGATCAGGATATCGGGCGGCCGCTCGAAACCAGCCGACAGCAAGCCGAAGGCGAGCGGCAGCACGCCCCACCAGCGCCACCGGCGGCGCCAGATCGCCAGCCACAAGCCGCCCGCCGCGGCGACGGCGATGCCCCAGGCCGGCATGCTCGGCAAGGTCAGCACCGCGCCCGGCCACGACGTCACGCCCTTGGCGATCGCGGTGATGGCGTCGATGCCCCAGCTCATCGGCACGATAGCAAGGCTTTCGAGATGCAACGGCATCAGCAGACAGGCGACGATTGCCCACGGCATCACCCAAAAGCCGGTGATCGGCACGGCGACGACGTTCGCCGCGACCGAATAAAGCGGCAAACGGTTGAAATGGTAGACCGTGAACGGCGCCGTCGCGACGGTGGTGACGATAGTGGTGAACGCGATGCCGACGGCGTAAAGACCGAGGCGCTTGAGTGGGCCGGCCTCGCGATGCCAGGCGGCGATGCGCGTGCGCCACGCTTCGTAGAACGCGACCAGCGCCGCCACCGCCGCGAACGACATCTGGAAGCTCGGCCCGGTGGCGCTGTCCGGCGTCATCAGCATGATCGCGACCGCGGCCAGCGCCAGTGCGCGCGCCGACAGGCTGAGCCGGTCCAACAGAACCGCAACGAGCGCTAAAGCCGTCATCACGAAAGCCCGGCGCGACGACACCGTCGTGCCCGACAGCAGCATGTAAAGAAACGTGAGAAGCAGCGCGAGCGCGGCCGCGTATTTTTTGGTCGGATGGTTGAGGACGATCGGCGGAATGAGCGCGAACAATGCACGCAACGCGAAGAAGCAAATGCCGGCGACCATGCCCATGTGCAGGCCGGCAATCACCAGAATGTGCGCCAGGCCGGCGTCGCGGAACGCGCCGGCATCGTTCGGAGGAATCGCATGCGTTTCGCCGGTGATCAACGCCGCGGCGATGGCGCCGTCGGGGCCTGGCAACGAAGCGCGGATGCGCCGCGTAACTGTTTGGCGCAGGGCCTCGATCGCCTGCGCCAAGGCGCCGCGTGACGGCGCCTCGATCCGCTCCGGCGCCGACAAGGCGAAGCCGACGCCGCCCAAACGCTCGAACCAGGCGCGGCGCTGGAAATCGTAGGCGCCGGGCATCGCCGGCGCCGGCGGCGGCTCGAGCGAAACACGCAGGCGCGCGGCATCGCCGGGCATCACGCCGCCGTCACCATGACGCAGCCGTACGCGTACGCGCGCCGGCAAATCTGCTGACACCAAATCGCCGAGGGTCGCCGGCGCGATGATCAGGCGCGCACCTTCGGGCAACGGATCGACCGCCAGCACGCGGCCCGTGAGCACGCCGATGACGCGATGCGTCAGGACCGGAGCGGCGGCTAAATGAGCCTCGAACTGCGCCGCGGAAAAACCCAAGGCCAGCGCCATGAGCACCGCGGCCGGCCAGCGCCAAGCGCCGTATCGCCAACTCGCGCCCAAGGCGCCGATCGCCAGCGCGAGCAGCACCGGGCCGAGCCATCGAGCGGGCTCGAACGACAGCCAGAAATAGACGCCGATGCCGGCGCCCATGAAAGCCGGCAGCCAGAGCGGCCAGCGTTCGCGCTCGGCCACGAGCGCTGCACGCAGCCACATGCCAACGCCGCGCCACGGCGCCGGATGCGCGACCGCTGCCGCTTCGGCGCCGTCCTCCCCCATGGCAAGAGTGTAGAACGCTTCGGGGATGTGCTAAAGACGCCGCGATGACCGTCACCGTCCGCTTCGCGCCCTCGCCCACGGGATTCTTGCACATCGGCGGCGCGCGCACCGCGCTGTTCAATTGGCTTTACGCCAAGCATCACAAGGGAATTTTCCGTCTGCGGATCGAGGATACCGATCGCGCGCGCTCGACGCCTGAAGCGACGGCAGCCATCGTCGACGGTCTCAAATGGCTCGGCCTCGAATGGGACGGCGACGTCGTTTATCAATCGAAGAACCAGGCGCACCACGCGGACGTCGCACGCCAGCTGCTTGCCGCGGGTCACGCCTATTACTGCTATTGCACGCCAGAAGAGCTCGAGCAGATGCGGCTCAAAGCGCTCAAGGAAGGGCGCAGCATGCGCTACGACGGCACGTGGCGCGACCGCGATCTGAAAACTGCGCCGGCCGGCGCCAAGCCGGTGATCCGCCTCAGGGCCGAACAGGACGGCGAGACGGTGATCGACGATCTGGTGCAGGGCCGCGTCACGGTGTCAAACCAGCAGCTCGACGATCTCATCATCCTGCGCGCCGACGGCACGCCGACCTATAATTTTTCGGTCGTGGTCGATGATCACGATATGGCGATCACGCAAATCATCCGCGGCGACGATCACCTGACCAACGCCTTCCGGCAGAGTCAGATCTACAAGGCGCTGGGCTGGACGATCCCGCGCTTTGCGCATATTCCGCTGATCCACGGGCCGGACGGGCAGAAGATGTCGAAGCGCCACGGCGCGCTCGGCGTGCAGGAATATCAGAATTTCGGCTATCTGCCGGCGGCACTCCGGAATTATCTGCTGCGGCTCGGCTGGAGCCACGGCGACGACGAGATCATTCCGACCGCGCAGGCGATCGAATGGTTCGATCTCGACGCCGTCGGCCGCGCCGCGGCGCGTTTCGATTTCGCCAAGCTCGACAATCTCAACGGCCACTATATCCGCGCCATGTCGGACGACGAATTGGCCGCGCTCGCCCTGCCCTTCGTCGAAGCGCGAGCCGGCCGCAGCCTCGACGCCGCCGCGCGCGCCCGACTGCACAACGCGCTGCCCGAGCTTAAACCGCGCGCCAAGACGCTGGTCGATCTCGCCGAGCGGGCGCGTTTCTATGTCGCCCAGCGGCCGATTGCGATCGAGCCCGACGCCGGGAAGCTGCTCGACGGCGCGGCGCGGGCACGGCTCAAGGACCTCCAGGGTGCCCTCGACCAGATGGTGGCCGTAGCGCAATGGAACGCGCCGCACCTCGAACGCTTCGTCAAAGACTATTGCGGCACCGCCAACCTGAAGCTCGGCGACGTGGCCCAACCGCTTCGCGCCGCGCTCACCGGCAGCAAGGCTTCGCCGGGCATTTTCGAGGTTATGGCGGTGCTGGGGCGGGCGGAATCACTGGGCCGTCTCGCAGATGCGGTCGCAGCTCCTTCCGGTTGAAACCCAAGCGATTTGCTAAAACCCACCGGGAGTCTTATGCTGCCCCGGTCGCAAATTGTTGCGCTGCAACATAAGGCAAAAGAGGGAAGCGCGATGGCCGCCACAGCCGAGCCCAAATCCAAGCCCGCCGCCGCGAACCAGGAAAGCGTGACGCTGCACGATAACGCCACCGGCAAGCAGATTGATCTGCCGTTGCTGTCGCCGACGTTGGGCAACAAGGTTGTGGACATCCGCAAGCTGCATGCCGGGCTCGACTATTTCACGTTCGACCCGGGCTACACCGCGACCGGCAGCTGCGAAAGCAAGATCACCTTCATCGACGGCGACAAAGGCGTGCTGCTGTATCGCGGCTATCCGATCGAGGAGCTGGCCGAACACAGCGACTTCATGGAAACCGCCTACCTGCTGCTGTATGGCGAACTACCGACGCCGAAGCAGCGGACGGACTTTCTCGCCGCCATCACGCGCCACACTATGGTGCACGAGCAGCTCACCACCTTCTATCGCGGCTTCCGCCGCGATGCGCATCCGATGGCGGTGATGTGCGGCGTGGTCGGCGCTTTGTCGGCGTTCTATCACGATTCAACCGACATCTCCGACCCGCAGCAGCGCCTCGTCGCCTCATACCGTCTCGTCGCCAAGATGCCGACCATGGCGGCGATGGCGTTCAAATATTCGCTCGGCCAGCCGTTCGTCTTTCCGCAAAACAAACTCTCCTACGCCGAGAATTTCCTGCGCATGGCGTTCGCGGTGCCGGCCGAGGACTACAAGATCAGCCCGGTTCTGGCGAAGGCGATGGACCGCATCTTCATCCTGCACGCCGATCACGAGCAGAATGCGTCGACGTCGACGGTGCGGCTTGCCGGCTCGTCCGGTGCCAATCCCTTCGCCTGCATCGCCGCCGGCATCGCCTCGCTGTGGGGTCCGGCGCACGGCGGCGCCAACGAAGCCGTGCTCAAGATGCTTTACGAGATCGGCGACAAGAAGCGGATCCCCGAGTTCATCAAGCGCGCCAAGGACAAGGACGATCCGTTCCGCCTGATGGGCTTCGGCCACCGGGTCTACAAGAATTACGACCCCCGCGCCAAGGTGATGCAGCGGACCTGCCGCGAAGTGCTTGACGAGCTCGGCGTGCACGACGACCCGATCCTGGCGCTCGCCATGGAGCTCGAGCGCATCGCGCTCAGCGACGACTATTTCATCGAGCGCAAGCTCTATCCCAACGTCGACTTCTATTCCGGCATCATCCTGAAGGCGATGGGCTTCCCGACCTCGATGTTCACCGTGCTGTTCGCCATCGCCCGCACCGTCGGCTGGGTGGCGCAGTGGAACGAGATGATCGAGGATCCCGACCAGAAGATCGGCCGGCCGCGCCAGCTTTACACCGGCGCGCCGCGGCGCGCTTACGTGCCGGTCGATAAACGGAAATAGCGCGGCCGCGCGCTAGGCGCGCTCAATCAGCTCGATCTTGTAGCCGTCGGGATCCTCAATAAAGGCAATCACCGTGGTGCCACCCTTCACCGGGCCGGCCGGCCGCGTGATCTTGACGCCTTCCTTGCCGAGCGCATCGCAGGCGCGTTTGGCGTCGGCGACTGAGACGGCGACGTGGCCGTAAGCCGAGCCCAGATTGTAGGGTTCCTTCTGATCCCAGTTGTAGGTGAGCTCGAGCACCGTCGCGTCGTCCTCGCCGCCATAGCCGACGAACGCCAGCGAATAGCGCTGGTCCGGCCGGTCGGTCTTGCGCAGGAGCTTCATGCCCAGCTTGTTGACGTAGAAATCGAGCGAACGGTCGAGATCGAAGACGCGCAGCATGGTGTGCAACAAGCGGGAGGTCTTGGCGTCGAGCGCGGGCGCAGTTTTTTCGACAGCATCCATCGTGGCCTCCTCTTGAACGCTCCGGTCGGCGCCGCGCGGCGCCTACCGCCGCAGACGCGCCAGCACTTCGTTGGCGGCGCGCAGACCGGGCGAAACCTGGCCATAGCCCAGCGCCTTGAGCGCCTCTTGTCCAGCGGAGATTTGGGCCGCGCGCGTCGCTTTGTCTTCGACCAATCGCAGGACGGCAGCGGCAAGCTTTTCCGGCGTCGCCTCGCTCTGGAGCAATTCGGGCACCGCCGGTCGGTCGAGGATCAGATTGACCAGGTTGGCATAACGCACTTTGACGACGCGCCGCAGCAGCGCATGGGTCAGCGGATTGACGCGATAGGTCACGACCATCGGCACCCCGGCGACAGCCAGTTCGAGCGCTACCGTGCCCGACGCGGCGAGCGCGGCATCGCTGGCGGCGAAGGCGTCGTATTTTTCCGCGTTGCCCACCACGACCGTCTTCGCCGACCAGGCGGCGACCGCCGCCTGCACCCGTGCGGCGACATTGATCGTGGCCGGCACCACAACGACGAGATCGGGTAATTTCCGGGCCAGAAGCGCCACGGCCTCGCGCAACACCGGCAGCAACCGGCTGACTTCGCCGCCGCGGCTGCCAGGCAGGATCGCGACCACGCGCGCCGACGGCGCGATGTCGTGCCGGCGGCGGAAGCCGGCGCCGTCGCCTTTGTCGGCACCCAGCTCGATCACGGGATGGCCGACATAGGCGCATGACAATCCGACTTTGGTGAAATAAGGCGGCTCGAACGGCAAGAGCGCCATCAAATGATCGTACCAGCGCGCCATGCGCCGGGCGCGGCCGCCGCGCCATGCCCATACCATCGGCGCGACATAATGGATGAGCGGCACCGTGTCGCCGGCACGGCGAAGACGCTGCGCGACGCGCCAATTGAATCCCGAGCTGTCGATGGTGACGACCGCCGCCGGTTGGCGCGTGCGAATGTCGGCGACCGCCTGGGTGACGCGCCGCAGGATGGTGCGGGCGCGCGGCAGCACCTCGGCGACGCCCATCACCGCCAGATCGTCGAGCGGAAACAGGCTGGTCAGACCTTCGGCGGCCATCTGCTCGCCGCCGATACCGGCGAAGCGCACGGCGCCGTCCGTGCGCCGGCGCAAGGCGCGCATCAGATTGGCGCCAAGCGCATCGCCGGACGGCTCGCCGGCAATAAGATAGATGAGCGGCGCCACCGTCTGGCCGGCGGTTGGCAGCGACGGCGCACGCATGCCGACGACGAACAGACCCGCGCGGTCGGCCGCCTGGACGATCGCGACGCGGTCGATCAGCAGCGTCGCGCCGGCTTCGATGACAATGCCTTTGAGGCCCGCAGCCGCCACGGCCGCGACCGTATCGGGGCCGATTGCCGGCAGATCGGCACGCCGTTCCTGTCCCGGCTTGCTGGTCTTGACCAGGACACCGCCGGCCGCCCGCCCCTTGCAGCGCCGCAGCAGCGCATCGGTGCCGTCGGGGCCTTCGCGGTCGATGACACGGCCGGCCGCCACGATGACGGCCTGGCCTTTGTCGCGCACGCCGTGCTCGCGCGCCGATGCCAAGCCGAGCGCGATGTCAGCGGCCATCGCCGGATCGGGCCCCTGTTTGCCGAGCGGGCCCTCCGGCGCGAGATCGCGGCCGAGAATATCCTCGGCACCGACGACCGTGAAGCCTTCGGCTTCGAGCGCATGGATCACGGCGCGCAACAGTCCGTCGTCACCGAGCGCGCGCCAGCCGAGGACCGCAAAAAATTTGAGCGTCCGCCAATCGGGCCGCAGCGCCAGCGGCGACGGCCGCCGCACGCCGCCCGCCATCACCAGTTCACGAACGCCGTGGGCGCGGAGAATGGCGAGGCCCGTTCCGGCCTGACCCAGGCGGATCCAGACATGCGGGACTTTGTCGACGACGGCCGGATCGGCCGCGCCTTCGAAAGCGAGAACCAAGACCGGCCGGCCCGCCTTGGCGCACGCTTCGATCAGACGTCCGGGAAGCGCGCCGGAGCCGGCGAGAATGCCGAGCGGACCGATCTCAGCTGCCGCCATTGGTGCGCGGCTGACACAGGCCGCGGATCGATTCGGCGCGAGCGAATTCCACCACATCGCGCACCGGACTGACCGTCGGGAACTGTTTGTCGACCGCAGCCAGCCGATCGGCGAAAGTGCCAGTTTCGTTGCCGAACAGCATTTGGTAGGCGGTGCGTAGCGCCTGAATGTCGTCGCGGGCAAAGCCGCGACGCTGCATGCCAACGATATTGAGACCCGACAAGCGCGCGCGGTCGCCCACGACCGAGCCATAGGGAATGACGTCGCGTTCGACGCCGGTAACGCCGCCGACCATGGCGTGGCGGCCGATGCGGACGAACTGGTGCACGGCCGAGAGGCCGCCGAAGACGGCGTAGTCCTCGATCCGCACGTGACCGGCGAGCGTCGCGTTGTTGGCCATGATCACGTGATCGCCGACGACGCAATCATGCGCGATATGGACGCCAACCATGAACGCGCAATTGTCGCCGACGCGCGTCACCATGCCGCCGCCCGAGGTGCCGGGATTGATCGTGACGTGTTCGCGAATGATGTTGTCGCGGCCGATCTCCAGACGTGATTCCTCGCCTTTGAATTTGAGGTCCTGCGGGATATGGCCGATCGACGCGAAGGGAAAGATGCGGGTGTCGTCACCGATCGTGGTGCGGCCGGTGACGACGACGTGCGAGATCAGCTCGACGCGCTCGCCGAGTTCGACTTTGGGACCGACCAGGCAATACGGCCCGACGATTGTCGTAGCGGCGAGCTTAGCGCCCGGCTCGACGGTGGCCGTCGGATGGATTTGCGCCATTTTTTTACTCAGCTATCCAGAATCATCGCGGCGAAGGTTGCCTCGGCCACCAGATTGTCGCCAACCTTGGCCTGGCCGTCGAATTTCCACACCATGCCGCGATGGCGTTGACAGGTCACCGGCACCGTCATGACGTCGCCCGGCACAACCGGCTTACGGAACCGAGCACTGTCGATCGACATGAAATAGACCAACTTGCCCTCGAATTCCTTTCCCAGCGTGTGCACCACAAGCACGGCCGCGGTCTGCGCCATGGCCTCGATGATCAGCACGCCCGGCATCACCGGCCGTTGCGGGAAATGGCCCTTGAAATAGTATTCCTCGGACTTCACGTGCTTGATGCCGATCGCGCTGTGGCCCGAACGGACGTCGACGACCTGGTCGATCATGAGGAACGGATCGCGATGCGGAATCATCTGCATGATCCGCGTCCGGTCGATATCGGCCGCAGTCACCGGCTGCGTGTCCATTTTAGTTATCCCGCGTTTTGGCCAAGCGTCGGAGCGCGGCGATCATGCGGTGAAAATCGCGCACCGGAAAGGCCGGCGAACCGAGCACGGTTGTGCCCGCCGGGACGTCGCGCATGACGCCAGCCTGAGCGCCGATCCGCGCCCCCGTACCAACATCGAGATGTCCAATGAGGCCGCCCTGACCGCCGATCATCACGAAATCGCCCAACTTGGTGCTGCCTGAGATGCCGGTCTGCGACACGAGCACGCATTGGCGGCCGATTTGGACGTTGTGCCCGATCTGCACGAGATTATCAATCATCGTCCCCGGTCCGATGACGGTATCGGGTCCGGCGCCGCGATCGATCGTCGAATTGGCGCCAATTTCGACATCGTCGCCGACGACGACGCGGCCGAGCTGCGGCACCTTGACGAAACCCTTGAGGTCCGGGGCGAAACCGAAGCCGTCTTGGCCGAGGCGCACACCGGGATAAATCCGCACCCGGCTGCCGACGAGACTGTGGCTAACGCTGGCATTGGCGCCGACGCGCACGTCATCGCCGAGCACCACGCCGGCACCGATCACCGCGTTGGCGCCGATGAGGCAGCGCTTGCCGAGTTTCGCATGATCGCCGAGTACCGCATTGGCCTCAATGCGGCAGCCTTCGCCGAGTTCCACGGTCGCGTCGACCACCGCCGACGGCGCGATTCCGGGCACCGGCGGCGGGTCGGGATAGAAGGCCTGCGCCGCGAGCGCATAGGCGCGATAGGGTTCGGGCGTCACCAGAACGACGACGCCCTTGGGCGCCTCGCGCGACAGATCGGGATGAACGAAACAGGCGCCCGCCCCCGTCTTACGGAAAAGGTCGACGTATTTCCGATTGTCCAGGAAGCTGAGTTGATCCGGCCCGGCGGCATCGAGCGCCGCAACGTCGCGCAGCACCAATTTGTCGTTGCCCGATCCGACCAGCGTTGCACCGGTGCGGCGCGCAATTTCGTCGGTCGTAAACGGCCCTGCGACCGCGAAGAAGCGCTTGTCGGCCATCAGTGCTTCGCTGGCGCCGGCGGCGGCGTACCCGGCACCGGCAGCTTGACCTGCATGGTCGGCAGCTGCGCGTCGAGCCGCTTGGTTACCTCGGCGGTGATATCGAGGTTGTTCACGGCGAACAACACCGCAGCGCGCGTCAGCACCATGTTCGCCTTATGCTCGCTGGCGACCTGGGCGATAATTTGTAGCGCCGTGTTCTCGATCTTGGTCATCGCTTCATTGTAGCTCTGCTGCAGCGCCTGGCGTTGCCCCTGGACGGAGCGATCGAGCGCGTCGAAACGCTGTTGATAATCGCGTGTCTTCGCACTGAATGCATCGGGCGACAACGCGCTGCGCTCGCGCTCGAGCTCGTCGCGCATTTTCTGGAGCTCGTTCTCGCTGGTCGAGACCTGCTTCGAGAAACCGGCCATAGCACGGTCGATTTGTCCTTGCACCTCTTTCGCCGACTTGGCGTCCCGCAGGATCTGGTTGATGTCGGCAATGACGATGACCGTCGGCTGCGGCGGCGACGCCGGCGTTTGACCAAGCGCCGAAACCGCCGTCAAAGCCACGAAGCCCAGCAAAGCGGCACCGGCCGCCTGCCTAATCCAAGAACGCAACATCAGAAGCTCGAACCGAAGCCGAAGCGGAAAAGGCTTATCTTGTCGAAGCTCTTGCGCAAGATCGGATGGCCGATGTCGATCCGGATCGGCCCGAACGGCGATTGCCAGGTAAAGCCGAAGCCTGCGGAAACGCGGATCGTGTCACTTTGCTGAATCGGATTGGCCGCTGTTTGTAAGTCGTCAGTATGGATGAGGCTGCCGAAGTCTGTCCACAAGCGGCCGGTCAAACCGAGCTCGGCCGGCAGGCCGAGCGGAAACCCCTGCGTCAGCGAGCCGACATAGTACATATTGCCACCGAGCGCGTCCTGTGTGACCAAGTCGCGCGGACCGATGCCACCAGTTGCGAAACCGCGCAAATTGTCGCCACCAACGTAGAATCGATCTTCGATGGCGACGCCTTGTCCAATGCCGAAGATGTACCCGCCTTCGCCGGTGAAGCTGGCTACCCACTGCGGCGCCCAGGCGTGATAGACGCCGCCGGACAACGAACTGCGCAGATAACGTACATCGCCGCCTGCGCCGGCCAGGTCGTTGCCTTCCGACACGAACCAGCCAGCCGTCGGGTTATTCGGATTATCGCGTTCGTCGTAGAGCAGCGTCTGACCGACGGCCGATGTCAACCGAGCACCGGCTTGGTCCGCAACATAGATTGACGCCAGCGGAGTACAGAGACTCGCGTCGAAACCGGATGGCGTGCAGACGTTGTAGATGCGGTCCTCGCGCAACGTGTATTTCACCGTCTGCCGTAACGGGCCAACGATCTGATAGCCGGCACGGAGATCGCCGCCGACCGTGAACTGATTGAAGCCGGCGAAATCTTGGTTGTCGCGCTGAATGGCGAAGATGTCGAAGCCAGCGGCGACATTGCGATCGAGGAAATACGGGTTGGTGAAGCTGATATTGCCTTGCTGCGCACGAAACGACGCCAGCGTATCGACGCGCAGGTCGATGCCCTGTCCGAGCAGATTTCGCTCGTGGACGCCGGCGTCGATCAATGGACCATCCGTTGTCGAGAAGCCGACGCCGAACGTAAAGTCACCGGTGGACTGCTCCTCGACGTTGACGTGCACGACGGTTTTGTCCGGCGCCGAGTTCTGCGTATTGGTGACATTGACCTTCTTGAAGTAGTTCAGGTTCTTTAGGCGCTGTTCGGACCGATCGAGCTTTTCGGTGCTGAACGCATCGCCTTCGACCAGCCGCATCTCGCGGCGGATGACGCGATCGAGGGTGCGCAAATTGCCCGTGATGTCGATGCGCTCGACATAGACGCGCGGCCCCTCCTTCACGTCGTAGGTCACGTCGATGGTATGCGCTTCCGCATTGCGATTCACGCGCGGCTGAATCTGGACGAACGCATAACCGCGATTGCCGAGCGCGTTGGTGATCGCATGGATCGTGTTGTCGACTGCGTCGGCGTTGTACCAGTCGCCTTGCTTGGTCGTAATCAGTGCACGAAGGGTGGCCGGATCGATCGTTTTGAGTTCGTTGACCAGGTCGACCTTTCCGAACTTGTAGCGCTTGCCTTCTTCCACGGTGAACGTCACCAGAAAGCCGTCGCGTTCAGGCGTCAATTCGGCGATCGCCGAGACCACGCGAAAATCGGCATAACCCTGTGACAGATAAAACTTACGCAGCAGATCGCGGTCGTAGCTGATGCGGTCGGGATCGTAGGTATCGGCGGTAGACAGGAAGCGCCACCAGCGCGATTCCTTGGTTGAGACCACGCCACGCAGCATGTCGGCGTCGAAAATATGATTGCCGACGAAATTGATGGCTTTCACGCCGGTGAAGCTGCCTTCGTTGATCTCGAACACCAGATCGACCCGATTCTGGTCGAGCTTGATGATCTTGGGATCGACAGTGGCCGCGAACCGGCCATTGCGGCGGTAGAGATCGAGGATACGACCGACATCCGCCTGCACCTTCTGGCGGGTATAGACGCTGCGCGGCTTGAGCTGGACTTCGTTGGTGAGCGTATCGTCGCTAAGTTTGTTGTTGCCTTCGAAAGCCACCCGGTTGATGACCGGATTCTCGACGACGTGGACAATCAGCGTGTCGCCTTCGCGCCGCAGCGTTACGTCGCTGAACAAGCCGGTGCCGTAGAGACTCTTCAGCGACTGATCCAGGCGTTCGGAATCGAATTTATCGCCAGCTCCGATCTGCATGTAGGAACGGACGGTTTCGGGCTCGACGCGCTGCGTGCCCTCGATGCGGATCTCCTCGATCGTGCCGCCCGAGCTTATCCCTCCCGGACCGGGCGTCTGGCTCTGGGCCAAGGCCGACGCCGGCGTCGGCGGCGTCAGCCGCAAGCCTTGCGCCATCGCCGGCGGCGCGGCGACGAACAAAACGAACGTGAGCGCAATCGCCAAAGCTGCGCCCAGCACTCTTCGCACGACTCCCCCCTCCGCGTTCACGCCGCTACCTGCCGACCATCAAGTCCCGAAGCCCTTCAAGAACTTGAGGATGCCGATATGCACGAGATCGTTCCACGTGGCGAAGACCATCAACGTCAACACCAACGCCAATCCCAGTCGAAAACCGTACTCCTGCGCCCGCGGCCCGAGCGGCCGGCCACGGAGCGCCTCGGCGGCGTAGAACAGCAGATGGCCGCCATCGAGCACCGGAATCGGAAACAGATTGATCAATCCGAGGTTGACCGAGAGCACCGCCATGAACCACAGCAGCGCGACCGCGCCGCCTTGCGCGACCTCGCCCGACATCTGGGCGATGCGCAGCGGGCCGCCGATTTCGTCGGCCGGCCGCGCGCCGATGATCATCTGCCAGACCGCCGTCAGCGTGCCGGTGATGAGATTGCCGGTTTCCTGTCCGGCGCGCCAAACCGCATCGACCGGATTACGGCGGACATAGTTGACGCCCTGGCGCTCGATGCCGAGCAACGGAAAGCGATGGTCGTAGCCGAACCGATCGGTGACGGTGGTCACGCGCGGCGTGATCGACAAGGTCAGATCCTTGCCGCTGCGTTGGACGGTGATCGCCAGCGGCTTGCCCGTGTCGAGCCGAACCGCCTGCTGAATGTCCTCGAAGCGGCGGATCGCCGCTCCGTCGATGCCGACGATCGTGTCGCCGGGCAAGAGGCCGCCCGCGGCGGCGGCACTGCCGGCCTGCACCTTGCCGATTTGCGGCGGCGTGAACGGCTGACCGATGGTCGCGAACAACGCCGCCAGCGCCACCAGCGTGAAAACGAAATTGGCCGCCGGGCCGGCGGAGACGACGGCGACGCGCTGCATCAGCCGCTTGTGGTGGAACGACACCGCCTTTTCGGCGTCGGTCATGGCAGCGAGCTGCTCGTCGGGCGCCGCCATCGAGGCGGGATCGGCATCGCCGAACATCTTGACGTAGCCGCCGAGCGGCACCGCGCTCACCTTCCAGCGCGTCCCGACACGGTCGGTCCAGCCGAAAAGCTCGGGGCCGAAGCCGATCGAAAAGGTCTCGATCCGCACCTTGTTCCAGCGCGCGACCAAATAGTGGCCGAGCTCGTGGACGAAGACGAGAACCGTCAAAACGACGAGAAACGGCACCACGTAGCCGATGCCACCGCTCAGGAAACCCATGAAAACCGCACTCCCGCGACCCCGAACGGCGGTTACCTTAGCAAAAAACGGCCAAAAACAGGCCTTAAAAGCGCGGCAATGCGCCCCTGTGACCGACTCGGCCCCGGACGAACTAGTGCCATTGCAGCGGCGTCACGCCGGTCACCAGGATCAGGACCGCCAGGGTCAGGGATGCGGCCAACAGGCTGTCGAGCCGATCCAACACGCCGCCATGACCGGGAATGAGGCCGCCCGTATCCTTGACGTCGAAGCGTCGCTTGGCCGCGGATTCGACGAGGTCGCCGAGTTGCGCCGCGACGCCGAGCAACACGCTCGCCGGCACCACGACCGCCGCCACACCGTCGGTCAGCGCGGCCGCGCCGCAACCGACGAGACCGGCGCCGACGAGTCCGCCGACAAAGCCGGCCCAGGTCTTGTTCGGCGACAGAGCGGGCGCGAGCTTGGGTCCGCCGATCGCGCGGCCGACCGCGTAGGCGGCGATGTCGACCGCCCAGACGAGGATCAGCAGCCAGAGCGTCGTGGCGCGGCCGCCGGTCATGGCGCTCCACAGAAAGCCGACGCAGCCGAGCGCCAGCCACAACGTCCCGCCCGCCGCCCAGAGCGGCGCCGGCGCGGTGCGTCCGACCGCTTGCGCGCCGACCGTGGCCGCGCCCATCACCGCGACCGCGCAGGCGGCGGCCGGATAAGCGAACGCGGCAAGGACCGATGCGGCCAAGGGCGTGGCGACGATGAGCGCGCGGCGCGGTTCCGGTCCACCATTCACCAGCCGCGCCCATTCGACGCCCATGCCGGCCGCCGCGGCGGCGACGAGCGCCGGCAACCACGGCCAGCCGTACCACACGGCGGCGAGCGCCGGCGGCATCAGCACCAGCGCGGAGACGATGCGGAGCGTCAGAACGTTCGCGTCAGCGCGAGCCAACGGAGGCGCCGTAGCGGCGATCGCGGCCGTGGAAATCGCGCACGGCCTTTTCGAGATCGCCCTTGGCGAAATCGGGCCACAGCGTCGGCGTGAACACCAGCTCGGCGTAAGCGGTCTGCCAGAGCAGGAAGTTGCTGATGCGCTGCTCGCCGCTGGTGCGGATGAGCAGATCGGGATCGGGAATGCCCGCGGTCAGCAGTCGCGCCGCGAACGTATCCTCGTCGATGGCGCCGGGCGCGAGACGTCCGGCGGCGACGTCCTCGGCAAGACGTCGCGCCGCGCGCGCGATCTCCGCGCGGCCGCCATAGCTGAGCGCGATCGACAGATTGAGCCGGTCGTTGCCTGCGGTCAGCGTCTCGGCGTTGTCGATCATGCCGACGACGTCGGTTGGCAGCTTGGCGCGGTCGCCAATGACGCGAAGCCGCACGCCATTGCGGTGCAGCTCGGCGATCTCGCCGCGAATGTAGTGGCGCAGCAGACCCATCAGGTCGCTGACCTCGTCCGCCGGCCGTTTCCAGTTCTCGGACGAGAAGCCGAACAGCGTTAGATATTTGATACCGAGCTCGACCGACGCGGTCAGCGTGCGGCGCACCGCCTCGGCGCCGGCGCGGTGGCCGGCGATACGCGGCAGGCCACGCGCTTTGGCCCAGCGGCCGTTGCCGTCCATGATGATCGCGACATGCGTCGGCGGCAGCGGATCGAGCGGCGAGAACTGGTTCATTGTCGAGAACTACACTTGCAGGATTTCTTTGTCTTTTTGATGGAGCATCTCGTCGACGCGCTTGATCGTCCCGTCGGTCAGGCCTTGGATGTCCTTGTCGAGCTTGCGGTGCTGATCCTCCGAGATCTTGCTGTCTTTTTCCTGCTTCTTGAGCCCGTCGAGCCCCTCGCGCCGAACGTTTCTGACGGCCACGCGCGCCTGCTCGGCGTAGCGCGCGGTCACCTTGGTCATTTCCTTGCGCCGCTCTTCGCTCAGATCGGGCACCGGCACCCGCACGAGCTGACCGTCGATTTGCGGATTCAAGCCGAGATTGGCTTCGCGGATCGCCTTCTCCACCGCCTTGACGAGGCCCTTGTCCCACACCTGCACGACGATAAGGCGCGGTTCGGGGGCGCTGACCGAGCCGACCTGGTTCATCGGCATCGACTGACCATAGCCGTCGACGCGCACCGGATCGAGCAGGCTCGGCGAAGCACGGCCGGTGCGGAGCCCGGCGAATTCCTTGCGCAGCACTTCGAGGGCGCCGTCCATGCGCTTGCGCAGGGCGCTGACAATCGGATCTTCGCTCACGGCGTTTCCTCGATGACGGTAAAGCGGCCCTTGCCCGTGACGGCGTCGGCGAGCGAGCCCGGCTGATGGATGGAGAAGACGAGGATCGGGATATGATTTTCGCGCGCCAGCGACACCGCGGCGGCGTCCATCACCTGCAAATCCTTCGACAACACGTCGTGATAGCTGAGCCGCTCGAAGCGCGATGCCTTTTTGTCCTTGTTCGGATCGGCGGTGTAGACGCCGTCGACCTTGGTCGCCTTCAACAGCGCCTGGCACTCGGTCTCGGAGGCGCGCAACGCCGCCGCCGTGTCGGTGGTGAAGAATGGATTGCCGGTGCCGGCGGCGAAGATGACGACGCGGCCCTTCTCCATGTGGCGGATGGCGCGACGCCTTATATACGGCTCGCACACCGCCTGCATCGAGATCGCCGACTGCACGCGCGTCGGCACGCCCATGCGCTCGAGCGCCGATTGCATGGCGAGCGAATTGATGATGGTGGCGAGCATTCCCATGTAGTCGCCGGTGGCGCGGTCGATGCCGGCGCCTTCGCCTGTCAGACCGCGGAAGATGTTGCCGCCGCCGATCACCAAGGCGACCTGAACGCCCATGGCATGGACCGATTTCACCTCGGCGGCCAGGCGCTGGACGATCTTGGGATCGAGGCCATAGCCCTGATCGCCCATCAGCGCCTCGCCCGACAGCTTCAGCAGGACGCGGCGGAATTTGGCGGCAGGCGCGACGGCCCGGGCGGGTTCAGCGGCCATGGTTCAAGGCTCTCACACCGTTCTTTCGGACGGCGCGGATCATACATCAACCGTGCCGTGGGGATAAGCAATAGGGAACGTTTCACCACGGAGGCACGAAGACCACGGAGAAAACGCCCCTCACCCTGCCCTCTCCCCCTTTCAGGGGGCGAGGGTCAAAATGGAGCGTTCACCGCTTGGCGACGGCGGCGACCTCGGCGGCGAAATCGGTGGCTTCTTTCTCGATGCCCTCGCCCAGCGCAAAGCGCGCGAATCCGGCGAGTTTGAGCGGCGCGCCCGAGTCCTTGGCGACCGACTCGATAACCTTGGAAATCCGGCTCTCGCCGTCGACGACATAAACCTGCTCGTGCAGGACGGTGTCCTCGTAGAACTTCTTGAGCCGGCCTTCGACCATCTTGTCGATAATATTCTCAGCCTTGCCCGAGGCCTTGGCCTGCTCGCGCAGCACATCGCGCTCGCGCGCGAGGTCCTTGGCATCGACCGAAGCGGTATCGAGGTAGTGCGGATTGGCGGCAGCGACGTGCATCGCCAGGTTGCGGCCGTGGGGATGAAGCTTGTCGGCCGGCGCGCCCGATTCGAGCGCGACCAGCACGCCGATCTTGCCGAGGCCCGGCGCGAGCGCCGAATGCATGTAGGCGGCGACCACGCCCTTCGTCACGGCAAGCCGCTTGGCACGACGCAGATTCATGTTCTCGCCGATGGTGGCGATCATGTGCGTCAGCTCTTCGCCGACGGTTCGCCCGCTACCCGGGAACGGCGCGGCCTTGAGCGCCTCGATGTCGTCGCCTTTGTCGAGCGCGATCTGCGCCACGGTGCGGACGTAGTTCTGGAACATCTCGTTGCGCGCGACGAAATCGGTCTCGGCGTTGACTTCGACCAGCGCGCCCGCGTTGCCCTTGACCGCGACGCCGACCAAGCCTTCGCTGGCGACACGGCCGGCCTTCTTCGCCGCGGCGGCGAGACCCTTCTTGCGCAGCCAATCGACCGCGCCTTCGAGATCGCCCTGCGTTTCAGCCAAGGCGCGCTTGCAATCCATCATGCCGGCGCCGGTTTTTTCGCGCAGGTCCTTTACCAGCGCGGCGGTGACTTCAGCCATGGTGTCGTCTCCTTAAGTCTTGTGTCATGGCCGGGCTTGACCCGGCCATCCACGTCTTGACGGCGTGGATGCCCGGCACAAGGCCGGGCATGACGGTATCTGCAATTGCAATCTAGGCCGACGCGCTCTCGGCGGGTTTGTCGGCTTCGGCCGGCTTCTCGACCGGCGGCCGCGCCTGCGCACCGACATCGGCGCCCGAAGCGGCCAACTCGGCCTGCAGCCCGTCGAGCACGGCGCCTGCGACGAGCTCGCAATAAAGATGCACGGCGCGCATCGCGTCGTCGTTGCCCGGGATCGGATACGTGATGCCGTCGGGCGACGAATTGCTGTCCAATATGGCGACGACGGGAATCTTGAGCCGGTTGGCTTCCTGCACCGCGATCGCCTCTTTGTTGGTGTCGATCACGAACAGGATGTCGGGCAGGCCACCCATTTCCTTGATGCCGCCGAGCGCGCGCTCGAGCTTGTCGCGGTCGCGCGAGAGCTCCAACAGCTCGCGCTTGGTGATGCCGGCTTCGGGCTGGGAAATCTTCTCGTCGAGATCCTTGAGCCGCTTGATCGAGGCCGAGATAGTCTTGAAGTTCGTCAGCATACCGCCGAGCCAACGGTGATTGACGAAATACTGGCCGCAGCGCTTGGCGGCGTCGGCAATCGGCTCCTGCGCCTGGCGCTTGGTGCCGACGAAGAGCACGCGGCCGCCACCGGCGGCGACGTCGCGCAACGCCTGAAGCGCGCGGCCGAAGAGCGGCACGGTCTCTTCGAGGTTGATGATGTGCACGCCGTTGCGCACGCCAAAGATGAACGGCGCCATCTTCGGGTTCCAGCGGCGGGTATGGTGGCCGAAATGCACGCCGGCTTCCAAAAGCTGGCGCATGGTGAAATCGGGAATCGCCATCGACGGCATCCTTTCTCCGGTTAGTCCGCCGCGGGGCATGTGAACCGGCCTTTTGGGCCAGCACCGGAACGGCACCTCGTCCTTGATGCGGGACGAGAGCCAAACCCCGCGTGTGGGTTGTTGAAAAGTGGGCTTTAGATAGGGGAAACCGGGCGGGAAAGCAAGGGAGCCAGTACATTAACAACAATTCCTTGCCTCGGTACGGAGAATGCGTAACCTCAGTTTTTTTAATACACGCATAAGTTGAGGAATTAAGTGCCGTCTCGCGATTTGATATTCACGCTATCGTATTCGGGCGCGGACTCCGACGATCACGCGATCGATTTCTATGACGTGGCGCAGGCGTTAATAGGTTTCGAGCGATCCCTCGCGCTTACCACACATCTCATCCTAAATAACGGTGAGATCATCACTCAGGCGCCATCGCTCGAAGGCGCCAAAATATTCGCCGTACCACCCGCGGACGGAAGCTGGAAAATAGATGTAATTGTTGTTGCGACATTCATGGCGCTAGCCGCACCTCATGACTCAGTGCTGGGTAACCTAGTTACCTCAGCATACGACTATGTCATCTCGGAGACGCTCGGATTCCACGTCGACTACAACAAGACGTTACAAAAACAGTACGACGAATACAGGGGACAGCAAACGGGACTCTTCATTCCGCCACAAGCGAAGTTGGACTCGCTCACGGAAAAAACAGAAGTTGCGATCAAGAATATGCATCGACCGATCGTTTGGTCCGAAACCGCGTCGCAGGCGGTAGTGACCGCACGTATCGGTTCAGGAGAAGCGTTTCGAATTGGTCACCCACTTGATCGAGAGACGTTTGACTATATTGACGTAACCGAACGTGCCGAACACACGGAAAAGCTGAGCGGCCACGTTTCAAGCTATAACGTGAATACGTACAAAGGCCGTATCTATCTGCCGGACCTGCATAGACCAATACCTTTTGAACTCGCGGAAACCTGTCGTGACGCTATAAGCATTCTCGCACTAACTCAGAGTTTGATGCAGACTGCTCAGGATAAATGGGACGCACAAAGTGCAGTTGCGTTCACCGCGTTCAAAATGACGAGTAAATCAGGCCGGCTTAAAAAGCTCTTGATCACATCCGTTGGGAATTGACGACCTTCTACGATTCCCTGTTTCGGAAAGTCTCTTTCCACGCCGCTTCCACCTCGCGCGCGAGCTGCGCAAGCTCCTCGTCTTTGGCTTCGACGTGATCACGCAGGATCGCGCGCGCCTCGCGGCCGGCGCGGGCACCCGCCGCCAGATCGTCCGTTCGTGCGTCCGGTCCCAGGCGATAGGTCTGGCGACGGTCGGTCCAAAGGCCGAGATGGCGCGCCAGAATCTTGAGGGCGCGGTGCTTGTCGTGCAGATGCAGATAGGTCAACGGCGGTCCCTTGCGCCGGCCGCGCCGGACGATCCGCACCGCCGCAGCGGCATCGTCGTCGAGAGACCGCGCCGGCCGGAGCTTCACGCCCCACGGCCCCCAATCGTAGTAGTCGCGCGCGTCGGCGAAGGCGATACGGGCGTATTCCTGAATGACGCGATCGGCGGTGATGCCGGTGCGCGCGGCACGTTCGGCCATTGCCTGCCGCACCGCCGCCTGGACGTCCTTGCGTGCCATCAGCTTGGAGCCGCGCACGCGCGCGGCGTGCGCGGGATAGCCGCACCGGCGCGCAGCCGCCGCCGCGTTCAGATCGACCAGATATTCGCGGACGAATTGCTGGATGCGGAGGTGCATGGGGTTTCGCGCCTGGCGCAGAAATGAAAACGCCCGCGCGGCGGGTGCCGGCGGGCGTATCTTTAAGTATCTGAATTTCATAGCCTATCAGACCGGATGGTGCTGTCCGATTTAGGGCGATTATCTGCTACTTGACGGATTGATTTTAGCATGGTAGGCTTTCCTCATCGATAGGAGAGTCGCTATGGCCCATAAAAAGACGATCCACCAAATGACCATCGCCCAGTGGGAAAAGGCGTTTCCCGACGAGGATGCCTGCTGCGCCTATCTGGTCGGCCATCGCTGGCCCAATGGCGTCCGGTGTCCGCGTTGCGGCTCTGAGCGCGTCTATGACCTCAAAACCCGCAAGTGGCATTGGGAGTGTCCCGATTGCCGCGAGGGCGGGGCTTACCGCTTCTCCCATCTGGTCGGCACGATCTTCGAGAACACCAACAAGCCGCTCCGCGACTGGTTCCGCGTCATTCACATGATGCTGACCAGCAAGAAAGGCGTCAGCGCCTTGCAGGTCCATCGGACGCTTGGCTACGGCTCCTACGAAACGTCCCTCTATATGTGCCACCGCATCCGTGCCGGGCTGATCGACAAGGACTTCAAGAAACTCATGGGCATCGTAGAAGTCGATGAAACTTTCGTCGGCGGCAAAGCCAAGAATCGGCACAAGGATAAGCGCGGTGATGGGAGTGGTGGCACGGGTGGTGCTGGTAAGGCTGTCGTCGCGGGTGCTGTAAGTCGCAAAGGGAACGTCGTCGCCCGCGTCGTCGATAATGTCCGCGCCGATACCTTGACTAGTTTTATCCGCGAAACCGTCTCGACGAAGGTTAGTCTGCTCTGCACCGACAAGTGGGTTGCGTACAAGTATTTGCATAAAGAATTTCCGCAACACGCCGCCGTCGATCACGCGAAGGGCGAATACGTTGTGGGAGCGGTTCATACCCAAACAATCGAGGGCTTCTGGTCGCTCGTTAAGCGCGGCATAGTCGGCACGTTCCACAAGGTCAGCCCAAAATATCTGCCGCTCTACGTCGCGGAATTTCAATTCCGGTACAATAACCGTGAGAACGCAGATATTTTTGGCGCGGCGATTAGCGGCGTTTAAGGACAAATCATGTGGATATGGGGGAAAAAGAAGCGGGGCAATTCCGGTAGCGTAAAGCAACGCCGCAATGCCAGTCCCAATCAAAGGTGCCGCAACCAGAACGAAAATTATTTTCGTCTCATCCACAGCATAGCTAACACACTTGATTCCACACAGGCACAAGAGCAGGCCGACGACAACAAGCGCGCCTTTCGCGAAAAGATTGTCATCTGTTTGCTTATTGGCACCATTGTTGTCAGCACTGGTGGCGACGTAATTTTCTATTTCACTATGCATTATGCTCGGCAGGCGGCCGTTGAAGCTCACGCCGACAACGTCTCCGCTCTTGAGCAAGCCAAGATTGCTAATGATGCCACCGACCAGCGCGCGCAAGAAACGCTTGTGGAAAGTTCGCGCGCGTGGCTGGGTGCCACTGATGCGAGCATTGATGGGGTTCCAACCGTTGGCAAGGACATCACAGCAACTATCGTCTACGTGAATCCTGGGCGACAACCAGCACGGGACGTGTACAGCGATGTAACAAAATTCTTTGCCACTCCTATTGATGACATCAGAGGAGTGATCAAGAACACGATTCTCAATTACGTCACCAAGTGCATTGCTACTCCGACTCAGCCGAACGGACAGATCGTTTTTCCGTCGACTGGTTTCAGCACACAGGTAATAACGAAAAAAATCCTTAAGGATTCTGTTGATGCCGATGTCGTTTCCGGCTCGAAGATTGTCTATCTGCAAGGCTGTTTTGCTTACCTTACGTTCGAAAAACCCCACCACACAGCCTTTTGCTACTTCTTCCAAAGTGGAACCAGCAACGTGCAGCATTTGAGTATTTGCCCGATTGGCAACTACTCCGACTGATCGCCATCTCGCCAGCGCACATCCTCCGAAGGCAAAGAACAGGATAACGGCTAAGATTAATCCGTCAAGTAGCAGATAATCGCCCGATTTAGGACACTCGCAGATCGTATTAGGACACGGGATAATCAATCGCAATTATCGTGCAGAGACAAACAGGTTGATTGGGGCCATAGCAAAAAGAGCGACGGTAACACCAATCACCAAAAACCAAGCCCTGCGTCTTACCGATGGGTGGTTATATGGCAGACCATTACGACGTGCCCACACCATCAACCAGATAGCACCCACAGCCAATATTGCGAAGGGCACAGTTCGGATAAGAAAAATATCTATATCCATACGACACCCCCTAAGACGCCCCGCCGTCAATTACCGTGAATTGACCATGCCGCCGTCCTACCGACTCTGCAATAGTTCCGTGTAATGCTGCTTCAACAAGATCACCAATCGTCCAGACATGATCGGTTAGGCCAAGCTGCATCGCTGGGGTGACGCGATGAGCCTCATGGACACGGCAGAAATTGTAATGCGCGACGTATAGCGCGACGGCCGCCATGTGATTTTCCAATTTCTTTGAAAACCCGTTCGTCAGCCGCGTGAACCGCCGTTGCGACATGCGGAGCGTCAGGTTTTGCCGCTCGACATAGCTGGTCGAAATCGTGATTGGGTAGCCGCTTACTACCTGGCGCTGTACCGCTACTACGTTTCCGGGTGAATACCGCCGCCACGCTTCGATGGCCCCAGGCTCGGCGGCATACGTCTTATCAATCGTGCCAAAATGCACGTTCGCACCGAACGCTTGTTCGATGGCTCGGGGATAGGCGCGGAACGCATCGGCAGAAATTTCCGGCGCTCCTAAGACGCGCTCGCGCAGATCGGAAACGAATAGGTGCGTGTTGCGGTAATCGCGCTTGCCGGTGCGGTGCGCGACGATCGCCTTACTGGTCCCGTCCAGGGCCAGGAACGTGTATTGGTCGCCAATCTCCGGCGGATCATCTTCCGTCACTTGGCGGCGCTTCTTGCCGACGAATTGCCATATCTCGTCTAGCTCGATCCGGTTCACTCGCAGATCGCGCATGATGGCATTGTGCAGCTTGGCGCAGCCGATCCCGACGTTGACGCCAAGGCGCATGATGGTGTCGCGGTGAACGCCGGTTAGGCGCTCGGTCGCCCGGATGCTCATGCCCTCAGTGAGCGCGGCGATGATCGCGGTTTGCTTATCGGTTGGTAGGACGTTCATGGGTCTGCCCCGTACGTTGCTCGGAGACAGGCCCACGCGATTGGACGGATTCCGCCAAATTCGCTATAGTGTCAGTTCGGGTCGTCACTTGGGCTTACCCCCGAGTGGTTGATCTAGGGGCCGGTGGCTGTTAGCGCAGCCATCGGTCCCGCTGGTTCCTGGTGTTGCCCCGCCAGGATTCGGACCTGGACCTCTCCGGCTGTAAACCGAGCGTCCTACCCTTAGACTACGGGGCACCAAAGGCCGATTAGGGGCCGCTTCCTTGGCTTTCGTGGGCTCGGGGAAGCGGCCCCTTCTCCTATGTGTCCTCGCCCTACCGCCGGTCGGCGGCAACGGTGGGGCTTGAAACTCTCCTAGTCATGGCGCTCTCCATGCCCATAACTCTATTATAGCACATAATTAGAGCTATACAAGCTAAACAGATATTTGACGTTGACGCAGCCAAACAGGGGGATTATATCTCCGGCACGCCCTTTAAAGGGGAGCCGCTATGGCCCGCATTCGCAGTCCGAATTATCCGGCGATCAGTTTGCCGGAGGCAATCAGCCGCGTGAAAGCCATTCACGCGGCTGAGCAGCACCTTGCCGCGCCGAAAGAGGTCATTGCCAAGCATCTCGGGTACAATGGTCTTAATGGTGCGTCGATCAAGATGATCTCAGCCATCAGCAAATACGGGCTTTTGGAAGAGATCGAAAGCGGTAAGATGAAAGTCTCTCCGCTGGCAATGACCGTCTTGTATCCGGCTAAACCAGAAGAAAAAGTCGCCGCGATTCAGGAAGCTGCATTCAAACCCACCCTTTTCACCGAGATTGCCAATGAGTGGCCACAGGGTAAGCCGAGCGACGAAAATTTGCGCGCATGGCTGATGCGACGGAATTTCGCGACAGATGCCGTTGATCGAGTTATCCAGTCCTACCGAGAGACAACGGACCTTGTAGCGCAGGAATCAGGTCATTATACTCCGCTCATTGAGTCACAAGGGAAAGGAGGGCGTTCGTTGGCCACGACTCATGCGCTACAACGTCAACAAACGACTACCTTCACGCCCGCATCTGGGGCGGAGCCGTTCCGCGTCACCTTCACTGGCAATGGCATCGAGATCGCTGGCCGCATCACCGATGAAGCGAGCGCCGATGATCTGGTGCGGGCCGTCAATGCACTCAAGCTGCTACTAAAGCCATTGGCAGAAATTAAAAAGCCAAATTGGGCCGACAAGCCATTTAGCCCTGGCGAAAAGGTGCCAGGAACAACTCCATTCCGTGCCCACCATGTTGGGCATGCCGGAGACTCCCTCATTGAACCGGACGAAGGAGATACGTTTCCCACGTGCGACAAGTGTGGCGACAAGGTGCGCTATACTCTCGCGTGAGCGATAGGTGGAACATCCAGGCCCGATATTTCAAGCTAGCGTGGAAATCTCACGCGCGTAGCACCGCATTGATCGTGACTACCCGCGCTCGATACCAGCCGAATTAGGACATTCCCTCTTTCAAATTCTGACACTGACTGTCAAAACCGGACAGCACCGACCGGATCGGTCAAGGAAAATCTCCGGCCGCACGCCACTGTTGCCCGGCTCCACGGCGGGCGTCATCGTCGGGTTACCGGTCCCAAGGGGGAATTCATCAGCCGGCCCAAACCGATTTCCATGGGGGTGCTTATGACGCGTTCCATCAGACTGGCGCTCACGACCTTGGTTGGCGCCGTGCTTGCCATCGGCATCGCCGGCAATGCGCCGGCACAAACGAAGTCAATCAAACAGCAGATCGTGGGAACCTGGGAATTCGTCTCGGTCGAGATCACGAAACCAGACGGCAGCCGCGTTCAGCCCTTCGGCGACAAGCCGAACGGCATCGCCGTCTTCGAGCGCGACGGCCACTTCGTCATCGCCGTGACGCGGCCCGGCATGCCCAAATATGCGTCCAACAGCCGCCTGACCGGAACGGCGGACGAAAACCAGGCAGCCGTGCGCGGATCGCTGTCGCAGTTCGGCACCTATACCATCAACCAGGCCGATCACAGCCTGATGCTGCACGTCACCGGCTCGTCGTATCCCAATATCGTCGGCGTCGACCGCAAGTTCATCGTCACCGCGGTCACCAAAACCGAATTGAAATGGACGATCCCCGCGGCAACCACCGGCGGGTCGGCCATGACGGTCCTGAAACGGGCGCCGTAAGCCCGCGCCGTTACCGAAGGTTCAGCGAGACCCCGCTTCGGCGGGGTCTTTTTTTGCGGCGGCGGCCGGCGTCCACAGTACACATCGCGGCCGCGTCGGCAGCGCAACTTCGAGCCGAGACGCTATTCCTGCTGTACGAAGGCGCAAGCCTCCCGGGCGAGCGTCGGCCACACGGCCGGCATCGCGGCGATGACCACCCATTCCTTCATCTTTCTGCCATGACCGGGATCGAAATATGCGCCCTGGCCGGCGGCGACCAGCGCGTCGACACGCGCCCCCGGCAGTTTCACCACGAACCGGCCTTTTGAATCCATCATGGCGAAAATCTTTCCGTTCACCTTGAGCGCGCCCGAGCCGAACCCCTTCCCGCCGCCGTGGCTGACCCAGCGGTTGCGAGCGAACGCGGCGACGACCGGCGCAAAACGCGGGTCGATTTCGACGGCAGCCGATTCGTTTGTCGTCCGTTTGCGGGCCATGCTTGTCGACGCACCGATCGGATGGTGAACGCGGCCGACACCATACGCGTTTTGCGGCATCGGCAAAATTGAGCAACCACATTACCGGTTCACGATGTCGCGAGCCGCTTCTTCGCCGAGCTTTATATCGCGGCACTCGTTTATGCGATCGCGCTGTGGCGGTGGGTGCCGCCGGTGCGGCGGCCTACTGCATGAACCAGCCGTGGCTCACCACCAGCGACTGGCCGGTGAGCGCATTGGATTCAAAACTCGCGAAGAACACCGCCGCCGCCGCGACGTCCTGAAGCGTGGTGAACGCGCCATCGACCGTGTCCTTGAGCATCACGGTCTTGACCACCTGCTCTTCCGAAATGCCGAGTTCTTTCGCTTGCTCGGGGATCTGCTTCTCCACCAAGGGCGTGCGCACGAAGCCGGGGCAAATGACGTTGGCGCGCACGCCATGCTTGGCGCCTTCCTTAGCCACCACCTTGGCGAGGCCGATGAGGCCATGCTTGGCGGTGACATAGGGCGCCTTCAGGACCGACGCTTCCTTGGAATGGACCGAGCCCATATAGATGATGCTGCCGCCGCGGCCCTGCTTGTACATCTGGCGCAGCGCGGCGCGCGTCGTGAGAAACGCACCGTCGAGATGGATCGCGAGCAATTTCTTCCATTTGGCGAATTCGAATTGATCAAGCGGCGCGACGATCTGGATGCCGGCGTTGCTCACCAGGATGTCGATGCCGCCGAATTGCTTGACCACCTGCGCCATGCCGGCATCGACCTGATCCTCCTGCGTCACGTCCATGGCGACGCCGATCGCGCGCGTGCCGCTGTTGTCGAGCGCCTTGGCGGTGGCCTGCGCGCCCTTGAGATCGAGGTCGGCGATGGCGACACGCGCGCCCTCGCGCACGTAGGCGGCCGCGATTTCCTTGCCGATGCCGCTGGCCGCGCCGGTGACGACGGCGATCTTGTCCTGCAAACGCAGATTGGCTGTTGACGCCATCGCGTTGCCTCGCGAATGGCTTATTGCTTCACCAGGATATTGTTCTGCACGCCGACCACGCCCTTGACGCCCTGGGCGATCGTGCCGGCCTGATCCTTCTGCGCCCGCGTGTCGACGAAGCCGCTGAGCTGCACCGTGCCCTGCATGGTTTCGACGCCGATGTTGAACGCCTTGAGCGATTGCGCCTGAACGAGCTGCGTCTTGACCTTGGCGGTGATACCAGAATCGTCGACATATTGGCCGGTGGTTTCTTGCCCCTGGACGGCGGCGCAGGCGGCGAGCGAGCCGCCCAGCGCGAGCGCAAGTGCAAAAGCGGTGAGACGCGGCAAGCGGATCATTCGGCTCTCCTCGGGTTGGGTGCGCGATTAGAGCCCAACGCCGTCACCGACTGCAAGCGCGCCACCGGCCGTCCGCGATCATGGCATTTTCGCGACACGGGAACAGGCACGCGGCATCGTCCGTTATTGCTATAATTGTGCGCATTCAGCAACGGAGGTCGGCCGTGCACAGAACCTGGAGATCGTTCCATCGCGCAGCGGCCGTGGCCGTGGCGGCGTTTGGCCTGACGTTCGCCGCCGCGCCGGCGATGGCCCAATACTACTACGCATGCCCGCCGGGCTATTACTTCGCCCAGGGCTATGGCTGCGTCGCCGCAGCGCCGCCGCCGCCGCCAGCCTATTACTATGCGGCGCCGCCCCCGCCGCCGGTGGTCTATCCGGGGCCGTTCATCGGTTTTGGCTTCGCCTTCGGTGGCCACGACCGCGACGACTGGCACGGCGGCGGTGGCGACTGGCACCACCACTGAGCGCCGCCGCGATCGCTTAGCCTTTTAAGGGTTCGAGGTAGCCGGCGCGACTTGCAGCGCCGTCGGCGGGCCGTTCGCGGCCGCGCCATTGCCGTTGTCCGCACCCGACGAGGGTCCCGGTACCGGCGTCGCGACGATGCCGCCCGACGACGGATGGTTCGCCGTCGCGTTATATCCCGGCGCCGTCGAGATGACGTTCGACGGCGGCGACGCCAACGGCCCCGAAGCCGTTGACTGCGCGATCGGCGTTCCGTTCGGCGCGCGCGAGATCACCACTTCGCCCGGCGGAACTGCGACGGCCGGCGGCGGCGCGTTCGACGCGACCGCGGCCGGCGATGGCGTCGCAGGCGACGTGGAAGGCGATGGCGCACCGAATGCGCCGAGCGAATGCGGCTGCTCGCCATTGACGTAGCTGACGCCGTTGACGGTGACCTCGCCGCCAGCGGGCGCGGCCGCGGTTGCTGCCGTCGCCGATGGCGTCGCCAGTTGCGGCGCGGTGGTTGTCGACGCCGTGGCGGCGGGCGGCGTCGCGCCCGGATGCAGCACGGCCGCGATCGCCGCCGGCAGATCGGTGTCGGCCGGAGCCGGCTCTGTCGATTGCGGTTTGGCGGTGGCGGTGCGCACCGGTTGCGGCTGATTCTGCTTGGCGGCGGGCAACGGCAGCGGCGTCGGCGGCGCCGACGCGATCTGCGGCTGCAGCATGTCGCGCGGCAGATCCGCATCGGCCTTCTTGACCGGCGGCATCGGCGCCGGATGCGGCGGCGTCGCCGCAGCGTGTATCGGCGGCGCGGGCCGCGGCGGCGGTGCCGGTGCGGTCGCGGCCGACGTGACCACCGGCGCCGGTGGTGAAACCGTCGGCAGCGGCGACGGCATCGCCGGCGGCGTCAGCGACGCGGTCGGCGCCGGCGGCGCCGATTGCGCGACGGCATTCGCCGACTGTGACGACGTGATTTGGTGATACCGCAGAGCGACCGCGCCCGCCGCAACCAGCAGCAAGCCCGCGGCGATCGGAATAAGCGCCGAGCGACTCCGGGACACACGCAACGGGCGCCATGACGCATCGTCGCGGTCAGTGCCAAAGCCGGCACCGGCGCCGAATGTCGGATCGCGGCGGTCGCTCGGATCGCGCCGGCCGCGTGACGCCCGGGATTGGCGCGATGAACCGATCCGGTCGCCCGCTTCGAGCGCCAGATTAATACGCGGCTCATCACCGTGCGGCTCATCGCCTTGCAGCAAGAATTGCGGCACGTCCGGTGTGCGCGGCGGTTGGGCCGCAACGCGCGGCGGCTCGGGCTGAGCCTGACGTTGAGGTTTCGGCTGAGGCTCTGCGCGGCGCGCAACTCTCGGCGGCACCAAGCGGATCGACTCGGATTCCGCTGCCGGCGTCGGCGCAGCAGCGGCCAGCGGTGCCGGCTCGGCGCGCGGCGGTTGCGGCGGCCGTGGTGGCTCAGCGCGGGCAGTTTGCGGCGCCGGATGGAACGACGGCTCGGCTTGGCTTGGCTTGGCCACGGGCCGTTGCGCGCCACGACTCAATGGCGACAGCATCAAATCCGGCGCCGCGAGCAGCAACTCGACAACCGCGTCGCACCAGTTCGGGTTGCCGATTGCCGGCTGTCCTTGCGGAAATGCGCCATCCATGATGTCGGCAATCGCGCCGATTTCGCTCGGGCCAATCGCCACCGGCACGATCGGCAGCGCGCCCGGCTGCAACGCCGGGAAGCCGGTGCGCGCGAGGAAATCCTCCAGCGGCGCCAGAGCGGCTTCGGCGGCGGCAGTATCGACGAGGGCGATGCCCTTGGCGGGGTGCAACGCGACAAAGCGGACCCACGGCGGTCCGTCCGCACCCGAGGCTCGCCGATTCGCGAGCACAACCCAGGGCGAGGGCAGCGTCGTCAGCGCGCCGCGCAACTGCGCGGCGACCCGCCGCTCAGCCAGCGGCGTAACCCGTTGAGGCCCCGAAAACCCACGGAACATAACCTACTCCCCTATCCGTTCCTGGCGGCGCTCACGTTATAGGCCGCCATCACGCTAAACATGCGCGCAGATTACGCGATAGCAAGGGCCACCACGCGTCGAAATCGTGGCAAAATTTTGGCGGTTCGGCAGTGGCGGGCCTGCAACGGGCCGTGGCCCAATTCTGTCCACGTGCGGCACGGAAATGCCGTGACTGCGGCCGTTATACCGGCGCATGCAGGCGATATCCCACGCCGGGCTCGGTCAGGATCAGCGCCGGCCGCGCCGGGTCGCTCTCGAGCTTCTGGCGGAGATTGCGGACGAAAACGCGGAGATATTGCGCGTCCTCGACGTACGCCGGCCCCCACACCTCGTTGAGGATCTGCCGGTGGGTGAGCACCTTGCCGGCATTGAGCACCAGCACGCGCAGCAGTTCGTATTCCTTGGGCGACAGCTTGATCTCGCCCTCGCCGCGTTTGACCACCCGCCGTACCAGATCGACCGAAATACCGCCGACGGCGAACAGCGGCGCCGTGCCCTGCGCCTGGAAGCGGTGGCGCATCGCGGTGCGGATGCGCGCGATAAGCTCCTCCATGCCGAAAGGCTTGGTGACATAATCGTCGGCGCCGAGATCGAGCGCCGCGACCTTGCCCTGCTCGTCGCCGCGCACCGAGAGCACGACCACCGGCACGTCCGACTTGGCGCGCAGGGCCCGGATAACGTCGAGACCGTTCATGTCCGGCAAGCCCAAATCGAGAATCACCAAGTCCGGCTTTTCCTGCGCCGCGGCATCGAGAGCGCTCTTGCCGTCCGCGGCTTCAACGACACGAAAACCCTGCGCCACCAGGCTGGTGCGCAGGAACCGGCGGATCGGTGGTTCGTCGTCCGCGATCAGGACACACGTGGCGTTAGCCATGGGGACGCGCCGATGCGATGGTTTCGGTTTCGGCGACCGGCAGCCGGACGGTAAAGACCGCGCCGCCGCGCTCGCTGCGATTGGTCACGACGATGGTGCCGCCCATCGCCTCGACAAAACCGCGACAGATGGCGAGACCGAGACCGGTACCGGCCCGTTGCCGATCTTGCGCATGGACACGATAGAATTTGTCGAAGATGCGCTCGCGTTCGCCCTCGGGAACGCCAGGCCCTTCGTCCTCGACGCGCAAGACGACGAAACCGCCATCGCGTCGACCAACGACGCGGATCGTCGTGCCGACCGGCGTGAACTTGGCCGCATTGTCGAGCAGGTTGAACAGTACCTGCTCGAGCAAAAGATAATCCGCCTTGAGCAGCGGCAGATCGGGCGCGAAGTCGAGCGCGACCGTGTGATCCGCGACGATGCGGCCGGCGCGGCGCAGCGCGGTGCCGACGATCTCGGCGGCGTCCACCGGCTCGGGCTTGAGCACGACCCCGCCCGATTCGAGCCGCGTCATGTCGAGCAGATTGCCGATGAAGCGGTTGAGCCGTTCGGCCTCGGATTGGACCGTCGCCATCAGCTCGTCGCGCGTCTTGGCGTCGTAGATCTCGCCGTAGCTGCGCAGACTGGTGAGCGCGCCGAGGATCGAAGCGAGCGGCGTGCGCAGATCGTGCGAGATGGATGTCAGCAACGCGGCGCGCAGCCGTTCGGTCTCGGCGGTAACGCGCGCGCGATCGACGTCTTCGGCGAAGGCGATGCGCTCGATCGCGACGGCAACCTGATCGGCCAGCGCGTCCAGGAGCCGCCGCCCGTCGGGCGTCAGCAGCGGCCCCGGCCGGTCGCGATCGATACCGAGCACGCCGACGATACCGCGGCCGGTTCGGAGCGGCAGGAACAGGCGCTTGGCGCCGGGCAGCGTATCGGCGCCGCGGCCGGCCGCGCGATTGTGCTCCCATGCCCAGCGCGCGGCCGCGAGATCGGCCTCGTCGAGCTCGTCCTCGGGCGGATAGCCAGCGCGCACGGCGATCCCCTCGCCTTCCGGCAGCAACACGACGACGCGCACCGACAACATGAGCGCGATCTGATAGACCATTGCCCAAAGCAGATCGTCGAGCTTGCCGATACCGGCGAGCTTGCGGCTGAATGCGAACAATTCCTCGGTCGTGCGCACGCGGGCGCGCGCCGCCACCATCTGGCTGCGGGTGCGCGCCGCAAGATTGCTGGCGATGATCGCGACAACGAGAAAGAAGAACAGCGCGACGACGTTCTCGGGGTCGGCGATGGTGAAGGTGTAGATCGGCGGCAGGAAGAAGAAATTGTACGCCAGCACGCTGAGCAGGCAGGCATAGAGCGAAGGCCACAGACCGAAGCGCACCGCCGCAATGAGCACCGCCGTCAGGAACACGAGCGAGACGTTGGTGACGCTGACATATTGCTGAAGCGCGAGGCCGATGCCGAGTGCGACCGCGACGATCGCGGTGGTGAGCCCATAGGGCCGGAGGTCGGGCGCTTCGGGTTCCGGCGCGGTCTTGACGGTTTTTGCCGGCAGCGCTTCGCCGCTGTCGCCGGCGATGACGTGCACGCTGATATTGCCGGCGCTGCGCACCAATTCATGCACGACCGAGCCGTGCAGCATCTCGAACCAGCGCGAGCGCGTCGACTTGCCGATGACGATGTGGGTGATGTTGTTCGCACGAGCGTAATGGACGACATCGTCGGCGATGCGTCCGCCCGGCACGGTCAGCGCCTTGCCACCCAGCCGCTCCGCCAGCCGCAATGTGTCGGCGACGCGGTCACGCTGCGTGTCGTCGAGCCGCTGATAGCGCGGCGTTTCGACATAGAGCGCCGTCCATGGTCCATGCAGTCGGTCCGCGAGGCGCTTGGCGTAGCGGATCAAGCCGCCTCCCGCCGGCTCCTCGTTGACGCAGACCAGCACGCGCTCGCCCGCCGCCCACGGCCCGCTGATCGCCTGAGCCTGCATATAGGTGACCATCTGCTCGTCGACGCGCTGGGCGGTGCGCCGCAGAGCCAATTCGCGTAGAGCGGTCAGATTGCCAGGTTTGAAATAGTGGCGGACGGCGCGTTCGGCCTGGTGCGGAACGTAGACCTTGCCGTCCTTCAGGCGCTGGATCAGATCGTCGGGCGACAGGTCGACGACCTCGATGTCGTCGGCGCGGTCGAGCACGCTGTCGGGCACCGTCTCGCGCACGCGGATGCGGGTGATCTGCGCCACCACGTCGTTGAGGCTTTCGACATGCTGGATGTTGAGCGTGGTGTAGACGTCGATGCCGGCGGCAAGCAGCTCCTCGACGTCGAGATAACGCTTGGGATGGCGCGAACCGGGCGCATTGGTGTGCGCCAGCTCGTCGACCAGAACCAACTTCGGCCGGCGCCGCAGGATCGCGTCGATATCCATTTCTTCGAGCGCGCGATCGCGATAGGCGATGCGCCGGCGTGGCACGACCTCGAGGCCCCGGAGGAGCGCTTCGGTTTCGGCGCGCCCATGCGTCTCGGCGATGCCGACAACGACGTCGACGCCTTCGTGCAAACGCGCGTGCGCCGCCGTCAGCATCTCGTAGGTCTTGCCGACCCCCGGCGCGGCGCCGAGAAACACCTTCAGCCGCCCGTGGCCTTCCCGAGCCGCCGCGGCCAACAAGGCCTCCGGCGACGGTCGTGCTTGGCGTTCGGCGTTATCCGCGGCCATGCGCCATTATAGCGTAGGCCGCATCGGATGACCCCTCACCCCTTGGCCAGCGCGTCGAGTGCGAGGTTGAGTTCAAGCACGTTGACGTGCGGCTCGCCGAGGATGCCGAAGGTGCGCGGCGTGACATGCGCCTCGACCAACGCCCTCACCTTGTCTTCGGGAAGATCGCGCGCCTTGGCGACGCGCGGCACCTGGAACAGCGCGGCGGCCGGCGTGATGTCGGGATCGAGACCGCTCGCCGAGTTGGTCACCAGATCGACCGGCACGGGCGCGTCGGGATTTTCCTTGGCCAATGCCGCCGACGCGTCCTTCACTTGATCGGCCAGCGTCTTGCTGGTCGGGCCGAGATTGGAGCCCGACGAATTGTCCGCGGCATAGGGCACCGAAATCGTCTTGCTCGGATCCTTTGGATCGGACTCCGTGGTCGCCGACAGGCGGCCGTGGAAATATTTGTCGGTCGCGAAGTTTTGACCGATCAGTGTCGAGCCGATCACCTTGCCATTCTGCACGATCAGGCTGCCATTAGCTTGGTGCGGAAAGGCGAGCTGGGCGATGCCGGTCATGCCGAGCGGATAGATCAGGCCGGTGATGATGGTCATCACCACGATCATCAGGATGGCCGGACGGATTTCCTTCAACATGGCAGGCCTCCTCACGCCAAGCCGATGGATGTCACGACGAGATCGATCAGCTTGATTCCGACGAACGGCACGATCACGCCGCCGACCCCATAAAGCCACAGATTGCGACGCAGGATCGACGCGGCGCCGGCCGGCCGATACCGCACGCCGCGCAGGCTCAACGGGATCAGCGCGATGATGATCAGCGCATTGAAGATGATCGCCGACAGGATCGCGCTTTCGGGATTGCGCAGCCCCATGATGTTGAGCACCGCAAGTTGCGGATAGAAAGCCATGAACATCGCCGGGATGATGGCGAAATACTTGGCGACGTCGTTGGCGATCGAGAACGTGGTCAGCGCGCCGCGCGTCATCAGCAGCTGCTTGCCGATGGCGACGATCTCGATGAGCTTGGTCGGATCGCTGTCGAGATCGACCATGTTGCCGGCTTCGCGCGCCGCCATCGTGCCGGTGTTCATGGCGACGCCGACATCCGCCTGCGCCAGCGCGGGCGCGTCGTTGGTGCCGTCGCCGCACATCGCCACCAGCTTGCCCTTGGCCTGCTCGTCGCGGATCAGCCGCAGTTTTTCCTCGGGCTTGGCTTGCGCCAGGAAATCATCGACACCGGATTCCGCCGCGATCGCCGCCGCAGTGAGCGGGTTGTCGCCGGTGATCATCACGGTGCGGATGCCCATCTGGCGGAGTTCCGCAAAGCGCTCCCTGATGCCGCCCTTGATGATGTCCTTGAGGTGGATGACGCCGAGCACGCGATCGCCCCGCGCAACGGCCAGCGGCGTGCCGCCCGATTTCGAGATGCGCTCGACCGTCGCCTGAAGCTCCGGCGAGGCCGAAACGCCGACGTGCTTCAAGATCGCATCGACCGCGCCCTTGCGGATGATCTGGCCGCCTTCGAGATCGACACCGCTCATCCGCGTCTGCGCCGAAAACGGCACGAAACGCGCGTGCAGTTGCGCCATGTCGCGGCCGCGCAATCCGTATTTCTCCTTGGCCAGCACGACGATCGAGCGGCCTTCTGGCGTCTCGTCCGACAGCGAGGAGAGCTGCGCCGCATCGGCGAGTTCGCGTTCGTTGACGCCTGGCAGCGGAATAAATTCGGTGGCCTGCCGGTTGCCCAAGGTGATGGTGCCGGTCTTGTCGAGGAGCAACGTGTCGACGTCGCCAGCCGCCTCGACGGCGCGGCCGGACATCGCCAGCACGTTGAAGCGCACCAGCCGATCCATGCCGGCGATGCCGATGGCGGAGAGCAGCGCGCCGATGGTTGTCGGAATCAGCGTGACGAAGAGCGCGATCAGCACCACCACCGAAACCTTGCCGCCGGCATAGCTGGCAAAACTCGGGATCGTGACGGTGGCGAAGACGAAAATTAAGGTCATACCCGCCAAGAGTATGTTGAGCGCGATCTCGTTCGGCGTCTTCTGCCGCACCGCGCCTTCGACCAGCGCGATCATGCGATCGAGGAACGTCGAGCCCTGGGCGGCGGTGATCTTGACCTTGAGCCAGTCGGACGTGACGCGGGTGCCGCCGGTGACCGCCGAGCGGTCCCCGCCGCTTTCGCGGATGACCGGCGCGGATTCGCCGGTGATGGCGGATTCGTCAACTGAGGCGACGCCTTCGATCACCTCGCCGTCGCTTGGTACGTAATCGCCGGTCTCGACCAGCACGACATCGCCCGGCTTGAGCCGCGCGGCATCGACCAAGTCGAAACGGCGGCCGGCCGCATCGGTCAGGTACTTGGCCTTGGTATCGGTCCGCATCCGCCGCAACGTATCGGCCTGCGCTTTGCCGCGGCCTTCGGCCACGGCTTCCGCGAAATTGGCGAACAGCACCGTAAACCACAGCCACAACGTGATTTGGCCGGAGAACAGCGCGTTGGTGCCGACGACGGCGCCGCTGCCGGCCACGAAGTCGCGCACGAAGAAGATGGTCGTCAGCACCGAGACGATCTCGACGCAGAACATCACCGGATTCTTGACCAGCGTGCGCGGATCGAGCTTGCGGAACGAGGACCAGATCGCCGGCACGATCAGCTTGCTGTCGAACAACGGCAGCGGTCGCACACTGCGCTTGAACAGCGACTCCGGCCGCGTATCGGCGGTGATGGCGGTGGCGTTTTTCAGCGACATGGAACGCGGTTCCTTATGGCGAAGTGGCGTAAAGCGTGCCGTGGTTCATCGCGACCTGCTCGACGATGGGCCCGAGCGACACGGCCGGGAAATAGGTCAAGCCGCCGACGATCAGGATGACGCCGACGAGCAAGCCGACGAAGAGCGGGCCCGTTGTTGGAAATGTGCCTGCCGATGGCGCGAGCAGTTTTTTCTGCGCGAGGGAACCCGCCACGGCCAAGAGCGGAACGACGAAAATGAAGCGGCCGATCAGCATCGCGAAGGCCAGCGTCACGTTGTAGAACAGCGTGTTGGCGCTGAGGCCGGCGAAGGCCGAGCCGTTGTTGCCCGTCGCCGACGTGAAAGCGTAGAGGATCTCGCTGAAGCCGTGCGGACCGGCATTGGCGGTGCCGGCAAGGCCCGCCGGCAGCACGGTCGCCAGTGCGCTAAAGCCGAGGATCGAAAGCGGCAGGCTCAACAGCGCCAGGATGGTCATCTTGACCTCCTTGGCCTCGAGCTTCTTGCCGAGATATTCCGGCGTACGGCCGACCATCAGGCCGGCAACGAACATGGCGACGATGGCGAAGGCCAAAATCCCGTAGAGGCCCGAGCCGACGCCGCCGAATATCACCTCGCCGAGCTGGATGTTGACCAGCGGCACTGCGCCGCCGAGCGGCGTCAAGCTGTCGTGCATGGTGTTGACCGCGCCGCACGAGGCGTCGGTGGTGACGGTCGTGAACAGCGCCGAATTGGCAATGCCGAAGCGGACTTCCTTGCCTTCCATATTGCCGCCGGCCTGGAGTGCGCTGGCGATCTGGTCGACGTGGTATTGGGCAAAGGCCGGATTGCCGCGGGCTTCGGACCAGAAGCAGACGGCGACGCCGACGAGGAACAGCACGCCCATCGCGGCGAACAGCGCCCATCCCTGTTTCTCGTTCTTGACCATGCGGCCGAGCACGTTGGTGAGGCCGGCGCCGAGCGAGAAGATCAGCACCATCTGGACGAAGTTGGTCAGCGCGTTCGGGTTCTCGAACGGATGGGCCGAATTGGCGTTGAAGAAACCGCCGCCGTTCGTGCCCAACATCTTGATGACTTCCTGCGAGGCGACCGGACCGACGGCGATGGTCTGCTTGGCACCTTCGAGGGTCGTGGCATCGACATAGGGGCCGAGCGTCTGGGGCATGCCCTGCCAGACGAAGAACAGGCCGACGACGGCCGATATCGGCAGCAGGACGTAGAGCGTGCAGCGCGTCAGATCGATCCAGAAATTGCCGATCGTCTTGATCTCGCGCCGGGCGAAGCCGCGGATGATGGCGATGGCGAGCGCGATGCCGGCCGCGGCCGAGACGAAATTATGCACCGCGAGGCCGGCCATCTGGGTCAGATAGCTCATCGTCGTCTCGGGTGTGTACGACTGCCAGTTGGTGTTGGTGACGAAGCTGATCGCCGTGTTGAAGGCGAGGCTCTGCTCGACCGCGCTCTGCCCCGCCGGATTGAACGGCAACAGCGCCTGAAGTCGCTGCAACGCGTATAGCGTCAGGACGCCGACGAGGCTGAACAACAGCATCGCGGCGGCATAGACCAGCCAATGTTGCTCGTGGCTTTCGTCGACGCCACAGCACCAATAGATCGCGCGCTCGACGGGACGCAGCACCGGATGAAGGAACGTGCGCTCGCCGTTGAACACGCGTGTCATGTAGCCGCCGAGCGGCCGCGTAATGGCGATGACGACGACGCTGAACAGCGCGATTTGCAGCCAGCCGTTGGCGGTCATGGGACAGCTTTCAGAATTTTTCGGGGCGGACGAGCGCGATGATGAGATAGACGGTGATGATCAGGCTGACGAGCCCGCCGAGGATGTTATCGAGCATGGAGGCCTCACATCTTTTCGCAGGCGAGGACATAGATCAGCGTCAGCGCGAACGACGCGACGACCGTGGCGAGCAGGATGAGATCAAGCATGGGCGCTCCGCGGTGGATAGCACCCGGATATGAGGGCCGCGCCGTGTTAAGTTTCGAGAGCGATTCGGCGACCGCCGTATAAAGACGGCATAAAGATCGGCGCAGACGCGCGTCGCGTTACGGCTTTTGCAGCGTGAACACCAAAACGCCACCGGCCTGCTCCTGGCAATCGAGCAGATGCGCGCCGGTCGTCTTGCAGAAATGCTCGAAGTCCTTGACCGCGCCGGGATCGGTGGCGAGCACGCGCAACACGCCACCGGATTTCAATTCCTTCATTGCCTTGCGCGCCTTCAGCACCGGCAACGGGCATTTGAGGCCTTTGGCGTCGAGGGTGAAATCGGGTTCGGGCGCGGCCATGGCTCAACCGAATTTGTTGTCGGAATTGAAGCCGCGGGCGATGCGGCCGGCGGCCGCGCGCGCGCCGAGCCACGCCCGGAGATCGGTCTCGGTGCGGACCCGATCGCCCGATTTCCAGCTCAACCCCTCGGCGCGCTTGAAGGTCTTGGCATCCGACAGGCCGCCGTCGTGATAGCGCTGCAAGATGACGCCGCGGCCGGCATTGAGCTCGGGCACTTCGGCGAGCGGAAAGATCAACAGCTTGCGGTTCTCGCCGATGACCGCGACATGATCGCCGGTCACCGGAACGGCAACGCGCGCGGCCGCGTCCTTGCCGGGCCGCATCACCTGTTTGCCGTTGCGCGTCTGCGCCAGAACGTCGTCGGCCGGCGCGATGAAGCCGCGGCCGTCGCTTGCCGCGACGAGAATCTTCTCGCCGGGCTTGTAAACCAGCACCGACGCGATGTCGTATTCGTTCGGCAGGTCGACCATCATGCGCACCGGCTCGCCGTTGCCGCGGCCGCCCGGCAGCTTGTCGATCGCCAAGGTGTAAAACCGCCCATTGGTGGCGAACACCAATAATTTGTCGGTGGTGAGCGCTTCCAAGGCGAAGCGCGGCTCGTCGCCTTCCTTGTAGCTGATCGTGTCGAGCTTGAGGCCGTGGCCCTTGGCGGCGCGCACCCAGCCTTTCGCTGAAAGCAAGATCGTCACCGGCTCGCGCTCGACCAGCGCTTCAAGCGGCACCTCGACGGCGGCAGGCGCCGCGGCGATTTCGGTGCGGCGCTTGCCAAGCAGCGTCGCCGGGCCGAATTCCTTGCGCAGCTCGGTCAGCTCCTCGCCGATACGCTTCCACTGGCGCTTCTCGTCGGCGAGCAGGCCGGCAAGCTCCTTGTCCTCGGCCGAAAGCTCCTTCAACTCGGTGCGGATGGCGATCTCTTCCACCTTGCGCAAGGCGCGCAACCGCATGTCAAGGATGGCGTCCGCCTGCAGCGACGTCAGGTGCCAGCGCTTCATCATCCGCTCTTTGGCGTCGTCATAATTGCGGATGAGGCGGATGACTTCGTCGATATGGAGATAGACGATCATCAGGCCCTTGAGGACCTGGCTGCGGTGCGCAATCGCGTCGCGGCGGAAGCGTGAGCGGCGCTGCAACACTTCGCGGCGATGATCGAGGAAGGCCTGGAGCGCCTCCCTCAGGTTCATCACGCGCGGCACGCCGTCCTTGTCGAGGACGTTGAGGTTGAGGGCGATGCGCGTTTCGAGCTCGGCGGCGCGGAACAGCGATTCCATCAACATCGCGGGCTCGACGTTGCGACTCTTCGGTTCGAACACGAGGCGGACGACGTCGGTCGACTCATCGCGCACGTCGGCCAGAAGCGGCAGCTTGCGCTCTTCCAGCAACTGCGCGATGCGCTCGATCAGCCGCGATTTCTGAACCTGATACGGGATTTCGCTGACGACGATCTGATACGTGCCCTGGCCGAGCTTCTCGGTCGTCCAGCGCGCCCGCAGCCGGAAGCTGCCGCGGCCGGTGGCATAGGCCTGCTTGATGCTGGCGGCGTCCTCGACCAGCACGCCACCGGTCGGAAAATCCGGACCGGGCATGAGTTCGACCAGGTCGCCGATACCGGCGCGCTTATGCTTCACCAGATGGATGAGCGCATCGCACAGCTCGACGATATTGTGCGGCGGAATGCTGGTCGCCATGCCGACGGCGATACCCGTCGCACCGTTGGCGAGCAGGTTGGGGAACCGCGCTGGCAGGACCAGCGGCTCGTCATTCTCGCCGTCGTAGGTCGGCCGGAAGTCGACCGTGTTCTCCTCGATGCCGGCGAGCAGCGCCTCGGCCACCTCGGTCAGGCGGCTCTCGGTGTAGCGCATCGCCGCCGGATTATCGCCGTCGATATTGCCGAAATTGCCTTGTCCATCGACCAGCGGATAACGCTGCGCGAAATCCTGCGCCAGGCGCACCAGCGCGTCATAGACCGCAACGTCGCCGTGCGGATGGAATTTGCCGATGACGTCGCCGACAACGCGCGCGCATTTCTTGTAGCCCGATTTCGGATCGAGCCGCAGCTGTCGCATCGCAAAAAGCAGCCGCCGGTGCACCGGCTTCAGGCCGTCGCGCACGTCGGGCAGCGACCGCGCCATGATTGTCGACAACGCGTACGAGAGATACCGCTCGCTCAGCGCATCCGCGAGCGCGACGTCGCGCACCTCGCCGACGATAAGGGAACCGGACTTCTTCATGCCGACTCGATTCGTTGTGCCGTTAGAGTACCGGTTCGGCGCAACACGTCAACGAAGCGCGTGCGCGCCGCCGGCATCTTGCGGCCATGCGGATGGAACACGCGACGGTCGAGAAAAAAGCCGGTCAGTTTCAAGCCATCGAGAATCTGCGTCCCATCCGGTGCCACCGCCTCGTCGAGCAGGAATGGCGGCAGGACCAGGAGCCGCTCGCGGTACGGCGTCGCGGCCTCGGTTGAGACGGCTTGGCCCGATCGCGGCGACACATAGGTCAGGCCTTGGCGCACGCCCGTCGCGGCGCAACGCGACAGATCGAGTCCGTAGCCGAGTTCGGCCAGCAGATCGAGCTCGAGCAACACATAGCGCGCCGGATAGGCGTCGTCGCGGCCGAGCCGGTCGAGCAACCCGATCATGCCGGCATAAAAGCGCGGATGGGGCTCGCGTTCCGGCAAGGTCGCCGCCGCCATCGCCGCGACGGCCGCCAAGCACGCGAGGCGCGCCCGGTCGTCGATGAAGCGCGCGGCCCGACCGCCGAGTAGCTCGCCGGTATAGGTACCGAGATGGTCGATGAGGCGCGCCGACCAGGTCACACTGACCTGATTGCCGATTTGATAGAGCACGCGCGATTTCGGCCCCTGCCCGCCACGCACCAGGCCGGCGTATCGCCCGTGCTCCTCAGTCAGGACCTCGACGATCAACGCGCGCTCGCCGTGCCGCCGCGTCGCAAGGACAATGCCCTGATCGACCCAATGCATTATTCGTCGAAATCGAGACGCATGGCGGCATAACGCTCGCGATCTTCGGTCCAATTCTCGGTCACGCGCACCTGGATGAAAAGATGGACGCGCCGCTGGAATATGGCTTCGAGATCGGCGCGCGCGGCCGCGCCGATGCTCTTAATTTGCCGGCCCTCGGCCCCGACCACGATCGCTTTCTGCCCATCGCGGACGACATGCACGACCTGGTCGATCCGCACGCTGCCGTCCGGGCGATCTTCCCATTTCTCGGTTTCGACGGTCGCCGAATAGGGCAGCTCCTGGTGCAACTGGCGGAAAATCTGCTCGCGCGTCGCTTCGGCCGCCAGCAGCCGCAACGGCACGTCAGTGATCTCGTCCTCGGGATAGAGCCACGGCCCGCGCGGCAGCGCATTCGCCAGATAAACCTTGAGATCCTCGACGCCGTCGCCGGTCAATCCGGAGATCATGAAGATGCGGTCGAATACGCCTTCCCGATCGAGCGCCTGTGCCAACGGCAGAAGGTCGCCGCGTTTCACCTTGTCGACTTTATTGAGCGCGAGAACCGCCCGGCGCTTGGCGTCGCGCAGACCGTCGATGATCCGGCCGGTATCCGTATCGAGACCGCGCGCGGCATCGACCAGCACGACGATGTTTTCCGCATCGTGCGCGCCGATCCATGCCGCTTTGACCATCGCCCGTTCGAGCCGGTGCTTGGGCTCGAAAATCCCAGGCGTATCGACAAAAATGATCTGCGCGTTGCCATCGATGACAATGCCGAGCATGCGCGCGCGCGTAGTTTGCACTTTGGGCGTGACGATCGCCAGCTTCGAGCCGACCAGGCGATTGAGCAGCGTCGATTTGCCGGAATTGGGCGCGCCGATCAGCGCGACATGGCCGCAACGCGTTGTGACCGGTGCAGTGTCGCTCATCCTGTTTCACCCAATGACACCAACAGCGCCGCGGCCGCCGCGGTTTCCGCCTCGCGCTTGGAGTTGCCCGACGCGGTCTCCACTTTGTCGCCCGCGACGCTCACCGTCACCGTGAAACGGCGGCGATGCGGTGGGCCGCTCGTGTCGATGACCGCATAGCTGGGTAGACTCAAGCCGCGCGCCTGCGCCCATTCCTGCAAGGCGGTCTTGGGATCGCGTGGCGGATGCGTGGCGCCAAGGTGCCGCGCCCAATAGCGCTCGACGAAGCGCTGCGCCGACGCGATTCCGCCGTCGAGGTAGAGCGCCGCAATCAGCGCTTCACAGACATCAGACAGTACGCTGGTACTTTCGCGCACGCCGGCGGCGCCCTCGCCGCTCGACACAATGACGAAATCGCCGAGCCCGATCTCCCGCGCTACCGCCGCCAACGTTTCGCGCCTGACGAGTGCGACCTGGCGACGGGTCAGGGCACCTTCGTCGTCGTCGGGGAAACGCTGCCACAACAGCTGTGCGACGATCAGATCGAGCACACGGTCGCCGAGGAATTCGAGCCGCTCGTAGCCGCGTCGGGCCGCGGCACTGCGTTGCGGCGCGCTCGGATGGGTCAGTGCCTCGATCAGCAGGCTCGGCTTCTCGAAGCGATACTCAAGTGCCGCCTCGAGGCGCTCGACGCCGCCGGACGTTGCGGGTTTCATGACAGAGCGACGGTGGCGCGGCGCGGCGCGCTCAGTGAATCGCGGTAAACAGTCGGTCGTAGCGAACGGTGAAGGGCCAGTCCCAAATCTCCCACCAATGGGCGTATCCGTTGGTCGAGAAGAACAGGAATACCGCGCGGCCGACGATATTCTCGGCCGGAACGTAGCCGACGCCGCTGGACGGATCGCGACTGTCCGACGAGTTGTCGCGATTGTCGCCCATCATGAAATAATGATCGGGCGGAACGGTGAAGACCGGCGTGTTGTCGAGCGTATAGATGCCCGACAGTTTGATAATGGGGTGCTGAGAGCCGCCCGGCAGCGTTTCCATATATTCGGTATAGGTCGCGCCATTGGCCGGGTCTTGATAGACGCCGATCCGGTCGCGCTTCACCGGCTGGTCGTTGATATAAAGGACGCCGTCTTTCATCTGAACGTGGTCGCCGGGCAATCCAATGATCCGCTTGATGAAATCGACCGATGGATCCTTCGGCAGCTTGAACACGACCACGTCGCCGCGGTGCGGCGGCGTGAACATCACGCGGCCCGTGAACAGCGGCATGCCAAGCGGCAGCGAGTACCGACTGTAACCGTAGGAGAATTTCGAAACGAATAGATAGTCGCCGACGAGCAACGTCGGGATCATCGATCCGGAGGGGATGCTGAAGGGCTCGTAGAAAAAAGTGCGGATGATCAGCGCGATGATAATCGCGTAAACAATCGTCTTGACTGTCTCGGCGAGCCCGCTTGAGCCCCGAGCCGATGTTCTGCTGCTCATCGAAGAGATCCACTAACACATTGACGGAACGGGCCCAGGGAATATGGCCGGCGACGCGGCCGCGACGATGAAGCCTTGCCGGGATTCTGAAGTCAAGAGCGGCGCTCCACCGTGACGGCCTCTGCTGTGATCACGACGAGAGCCTGCGCCAACGGCGGTTCGTCGGTCAGCGTGATGTCGATGCGCGGGGTCATGCCATCCGGGGTCATCGCCTTGAGTCGCGCCAAGGACCCACCGGTCAGAACCAAGGTCGGCCGCCCGCCGGGAAGATTGACGACTCCGAGATCGCGCCAATAAACGCCGTTGCGAAACCCGGTTCCGAGCGCCTTGGAACACGCCTCCTTGGCGGCAAAACGCTTGGCATAGCTGGCGGCGCGATCGTCCCGTCGTTCCGCGCGTTGACGCTCGATCGGCGTAAAAATGCGATCGAGAAACCGGTCGCCGAAACGCGCGATCGTCCGCTCGATGCGGCGAATATCGATCAGGTCGCTACCGACGCCCAGGATCATCACGCGCTCTTTTCGCCATGCGCGTTGCTGCGTGCCTGGTCCATCGCGGCGCGCATGCGTTTGATGGCGCTGTCGAGACCGCCGAAAATCGCCTCACCGATTAGGAAATGCCCAATGTTGAGTTCGACAATGGTCGGAATCGCCGCGACTGGACCGACAGTTTCAAAGCTCAACCCGTGTCCGGCATGACATTCGAGACCCAACTCTTCTGCCAACGCCGCCGCGCACCGCAGGCGATCGAGCTCGCGTGCGCGCGTCGCACCCGTCGCGTCGCAAAAAGCGCCGGTGTGCAGCTCGATGACGGGTGCGCCGATGGCTTGAGCAGCACGAACCTGATTCTCATTAGGATCGATGAACAGCGAGGTTCGAATTTTCGCCTGCGCCAGCTGCGTGACAAACGGCGCGAGCCGATCGCGCGCGCCGGCGACATCCAGGCCGCCTTCGGTGGTCAGTTCCTGACGGCGCTCGGGAACTAGGCACGCCGCATGCGGCCGATGGTGAAGCGCGATCGCCAGCATCGTATCGGTGGCCGCCATTTCGAGGTTGAGCGGCAAGGCGATCTCGCGCACCAACGCGGCGATGTCGGCGTCGGAAATGTGGCGACGATCTTCGCGCAAATGCGCCGTGATACCATCGGCTCCAGCCGCCGCGGCCAATTTCGCCGCGCGCAGCGGATCGGGATGCACCCCGCCTCGCGCGTTACGGATGGTCGCGACATGGTCGATGTTCACGCCGAGGCGCAGCGGTCGTTTCTGCATCATGCGGATCAGCCGCGCGCGCGTTCGACCGAGTTGATCACCGGCGTTGCCCGCAGGGCGGCGATGATGTTGGTCAGGTGGCGCACGTTCTGCACTTCGATGTCGACCAGGATTTCGAAGAAATCCTGCGACCGATTGGTGATCTTGAGGTTGGTGATGTTGCCGCTGCCCTTGCCGATGACGGTCGTCAGGCTGCCCAGGCTGCCGGGTTCGTTGCCGATGGTGACGCTGATCCGGCCGACATGAACGCGGCCACCGTCGCCGTCGTCGCTCCAGGCGACGTCCAGCCAGCGTTCCGGCGTTTCCGCAAACGTGTCGAGCGTCTCGCAATCGATGGTGTGGATCGTCACGCCCTTGCCGGTCGTGACGATGCCGACGATACGGTCGCCCGGCAGCGGATGGCAGCAGCCTGCGAAATGAACCGCCATGCCGGGAATCATGCCGCGGATCGGAACCGCGTTTTCCGACGGTTTCTTGGCCTTGCCGCGCGGCGTGAGGGTAACGACCTTGGCCGAGCGTGCATCCGTTTTCGGCGGAAAGATCGCATGCACGACTTCGCGTCCGGTATGCAGTCCCTCGCCGACTGCGACGTAAAGATCGTCGCGGGTTTTGCATTCGAACCGTTGCAGCAATTCGTCGAGCGCCTTTTCGGCGAAATCGTGTCCCTCTTGCCGGAACGCCTTCTGCAAGATCGCCTTGCCAAGATCGAGATACTGCTGGCGCTGCTGCGTCCGGATGAAGCGCCGGATCCGCGCACGGGCCTTGCCGGTGACGACGAACCGTTCCCAGGTCGGCGACGGCGTCTGCGCCTTGGAAGTGACGATGTCGACCTGGTCGCCGTTCGCCAACGTGGTCCGCAGCGGCACGAGGCGCCCGTTGATCTTGGCGCCGACGCAGGTATCGCCGATCTGGGAATGCACCGCATAGGCGAAATCGACCGCGGTGGCGCCGCGCGGCAGCTCGATCAGGTCGCCTTTCGGGGTGAAGCAGAACACCTGATCCTGGAACATCTCGAGCTTGGTGTGCTCGAGGAATTCCTGCGGATCGGGCGCATGTTCGATGATGTCGAGCAGTTCGCGCAGCCAGCGATACTGGCGGCCTTCGGTGCGCGGTGCGCCCTGCTTATAGACCCAATGCGCGGCAACGCCGAGCTCGGCGACTTCGTGCATTTCCGGCGTGCGGATCTGGATTTCGATGCGCTGACGATGGGGGCCGATCACGCCGGTATGCAGCGAACGATAATTATTCGGCTTCGGCGTCGAGATGTAGTCCTTGAACCGCCCCGGCACGACCGGATACTTGCTGTGCAGCACGCCGAGCGCGTGATAGCACTGCTCGACGTTTTCGACGACGACGCGGAAGGCCATGATGTCGGACAACTGCTCGAAGCCGACATTTTTCTTCTGCATCTTCTTCCAGACCGAGTAGGACGTCTTTTCGCGGCCGGAGACCTGCGCCTCGACGCCGCCCTCCTTCAATATCTGATGCAGCTCGTCGATGATGCTGCTGACCAGGTCGCCACCCTTTTCGCGCAGGAAATTGAGCCGCGTCTTGATGCTGTCGCGCCCCTCGGCATTGAGTTCCGCGAACGCCAAATCCTCGAGCTCGTCCTTCATCGCGTTCATGCCGATCCGTTCGGCAAGCGGCGCATAGATTTCCATCGTCTCGCGGGCGATGCGCTTGCGCTTGTCGGCGTCCTTGATGAAGTGGAGCGTGCGCATGTTGTGCAGCCGGTCCGCCAGCTTCACCAACAAAACGCGGATATCCTCGGACATCGCCAACACAAGCTTGCGGAAGTTCTCCGCCTGCTTGGTCTGATCCGATTGGAGCTCGATCCGCGAGAGCTTGGTCACGCCATCGACGAGCCGCGCGATTTCCGGCCCGAAGACCTTTTCAATATCCTCCAACGTCGCCAGCGTGTCTTCGACCGTGTCGTGCAACAGACCGGTAATGATCGACGCTGCGTCGAGCTTCATCTTCGCCAGAATGCCGGCGACCTCGACGGTATGGGAAAAATACGGGTCGCCGGACGCCCGTTTCTGGGCGCCGTGCGCCTTCATCGAATAGACGTATGCGCGATTGATGGCGTCTTCGTCAGCCGACGGGTCGTAGGCCTTGACCCGCTCGACGAGTTCGAATTGACGCATCATGAAACGATGCTCCGCCGCCTACCGCGGCCGGCGTTTGGACAAACCGAGAGCGGCGCGGCGGGTGAACCGCCGCCGCTCCCGCCAATCAAGGCTGTCCGTCTTCGGCGGGGCCGGCGCCGCCGGCGTCACCCTCGCCTTCACCTTCGGCGATATCCGGCAACGCCTCGTCATTCAAGCCGACAGCTTCGTCCTCGGCGGCCTCGAGCACGTCTTTTTCGAGATCCTCGTCCACCGCCTCGTCGCCTTGCGCCTCGGCCAGGGCCGCGCCTTCGGTTCCCGGCACCTGCGCGATATCAGAACCCAAGCCGAGCTGTGTCCCGAGCTCGATCTCCTGATCTTCGACCGGCTCGTCGATTTCGACGTGCTTTTGGAGACCCTTCACCAGATTTTCCTCGAGCGTCTTGATCGCAATCGTCTCGTCGGCGATCTCACGCAACGCCACGACCGGATTCTTGTCGTTGTCGCGGTCGACAGTGAGTGGCGCGCCGCCCGCGACGTCGCGGGCCCGCTGGGCCGAAAGCAGGACCAACTCGAATCGGTTGGGGATTTTAACGATACAGTCTTCGACCGTAACCCGCGCCATGAACCTCGATCTCCGGAAAACGTGCTGATCTTACAATATAAGTGGGCAGCTATTGCACTGCAACAGCGGCGTCCGGAACCCGGCGGTTATCCAGCCAGCGCCACCGGCTCCGGCGGCTCAGTGGCGCCGGCGGCGCCAGCCGTGCGTTTGCAGATGTCCTCGAACGTTCGGGCCACCCGCCGGGTCGAATAGCGCTTCAGGATGAAATCGTAGGCGTTTTCGGCCATTTCGGCGGCCTCGACCGGCGCCTCAAGCAGCCGCAAGACCGTCTCGGCAAAAGCCGCAGCGGTATCGGCCCGGCGATAGTGCTCGCCCGCCTCGATCGGCAGCCCCTCGACGCCGATCGATGTCGAAACCACGGGCCGTCGCATCGCCATGGCTTCGTAGATCTTGATCCGTGTCCCGCCGCCGACGCGCAGCGGCACGATATAAAGGTCGGCATCGCGAATGAACGGACGCACGTCGTCGACGAAGCCGGTGAATTGCCATTTGAAACCGCGCCCCCGTACCTTATCGACAAGCGCGGCCGATGGATCGCGGCCGACGACAGTGAGCCGCGCGTCAGGCCGCGCCGCGGCGATGATCGGCCAGACCTCGTTCATGCAATAATGCATGGCATCGGTATTGGCCGGCCAATCCATCGAGCCGGTGAAGACGAGATGACCACCGCGCGACGGTACTGCGGCCGGCGGTGCCGACGCCAAAGCGCCGAAATAATCGAAATCGACACCGGTCGGAATCGTTTCCCCACCGCGCACGCCGTATGTTTCGAGAAAAAAGTTGAGGTCGCGCTCCGAGACGGCGATGACTTTGGCGAAGGCTGGCAGATTGCGCGCTTCGAATTCCGCCATCTTGCGGCGCTGCGCGTTCCAGATGATGCGCGCCAGAGATTTTTCCGCCGTCTGGGCGTGACGAGCGAAGATTTCAGCTTCGACGTTATGCGTGAAGACGACGGAGCCCATCGACGGTACACGGTCGAACAGCACGGCGGCGTGAACGAAATCGGCGACGACGACGTCCGGCTGCGTCGCTAGCGCGTCGGTAATCAGCGCGGTGGCAGCACGCGAACGGTCAAGTGCGACCGAAGCCGGCAAGCGTGACGCCAGCGCGGTGAAACGCGTTACGGCACCGACGAACTTGCCACGCCGGACTGCGGGCCAAGATAGAAACCGGTCGCAGACCTCGGTCAACTCGCGAGCAAAACGTCGCGGCTGCTCGGCCGTCGCCGGCGATACCAACGTGATCTCGAAATGGCCGCCCTTCATTCCGCGGAGAATGCCGCTGGTGCGGATCTTGCCGCCGGCGTCGGCCGGAAACAGGAATTGCGGCGAGACGAAGAGTAATCGCGGCCGCGTCATTGCCGACCTCAGCAGAGCGAGCGGTATCGCGCGCCGGACAACTCCGCCAAGGCCGGCACGCCCTGAAGATCGAGGATCGGCCGGCCGTTATGTTCGGCCTTGAGCACGGCGATGTCTTCGCGGCTCGCATGTCCGATCACGATCATGCCGGCGCCGTCGAGTGCGCGGCGAAGGTCGGAGATCAGAAACCGGTCGAAGTGCGGAATTTCACGCTCGATGAATTCACGATTCTTGCCGAGCAGTTTGCTGGCGTTGACGTTGCGGTCGAAGATCGCAAGGTCATAGCCTTTGCCGATCAACCGTTCGGCGAGATAGACGAACGGCGAATGACGCAGATCGTCGGTGCCTGATTTGAAGGCGAGCCCCAAAAGCGCGACCTTGCGGCGGCCCTCGTCGAGAATGGCTTGAAGCGCGCGATCGATGTGCGCGTCGTTCGCCGGCATCACGCTGGACAAGAAATCGCGGACTGAGCACCCTTCGCGCAGGAATTCAGGATTGAAGGCGACGGCGATACCGTTGTCGGCATCCCGACCCGATTTCGCGGCCAGCATCGGCAGCATGCGGCCTTCCGTGGTTCCGGGCGGCACGGTTGAGCGCAGCACGACCGTATGTCCGCCGTTCTTGTGGCGCAGGGCCGAGCCGATGCCGTCGACGACGGCGTCGAGTGCGTCCAGCATCGGCGCACCGGTGCGGCCCATGGGCGTGCCGGCGGAGATGAGCGAGATGTCGCTTTGCAGGACGGCCGTCGCGGTGTCGGCGATTGCACGCAAGCGGCCCGCTTTGACGCCGGCGGCGACGGCCTCGTCGAGGTCCTCCTCGACCACCGGCGAAGGGCCGCGATTGATCATGTCGATCTTGGTAGGATTGACGTCGACACCAATGACGTCGTGACCGAGCTCGGCAAAACACGCGGCCGAAACCGTTCCGACATAGCCCATACCGAATACCGAAATACGCATACGAAATCGCCCCGCTCGCCGGCGAGAGGCCGGTCAGGCGCCATTGAACGGCGATTTTCTTAATTTCGCGTGACGGCGGCGGCTTTATGGTTAAAAAAGCGCTAAACTGACGGTAGGTCCGACGCGCCACCGTGCGCCGCCGACCAACTCACTGGATCGTTCAGGAATTTTTCCACTTCGCGCATGGTCGGTGCGTCGAACCGGCCTTCGGCTTTGGCCACCTTGAGCACGTCCCACCAATTGGCGAGCGAATGAAGCTTCACGCCGATTTCGGTCATCAGCTGCTCGCTCTGGGGGAAAATGCCGTAATGAAAGATGACGAATGTGTGCTCGACGATCGCGCCAGCCTGACGCAGCGCCTTGCAGAAATTGACCTTGCTGCGGCCGTCGGTTGTCAAGTCTTCGACCAGCAATGTCCGGGCATTCTCGCGCACGTCGCCTTCGATCTGGGCGTTGCGGCCGAAGCCCTTGGGCTTCTTGCGCACGTACTGCATCGGCAGCATCAACCGATCCGCAATCCACGCAGCAAAGGGGATGCCCGCCGTCTCGCCGCCGGCAATCACATCGATCGACTCGAATCCAACTTCGCGCAGAATGGTGGACGTGGCGAATTCGCACAGCGTCTCGCGGACGCGCGGATAGAAAATCAGGCGTCGGCAATCGATGTAGACCGGGCTCGCCCAGCCGGACGTGAAGATAAACGGCGTCGATGAATTGAAATTGACGGCGCCCACTTCGAGCAGGATGCGCGAGGTCACCTGCTGAATGAGCTCGCGATCCGGAAACGTGGCGCCGAAATTCATGGCTTGCGTCCGCCTGGCTAGTGGCGCGACTTTCTGCGGCCCGACGACGCACGAGTCAAGCGCATTTCGGCCGTCCCGCCGTTGGCGGACCGAGCGATGACGTCGGTCAGCCGCGCCGCCGCCCGCGGGCCCTTGAGTGCACGGCCCCAGAGGTCGGCGGCGAGTTTCTCATAAAGCGCAACCGCCTCGGGGGCGGCGGTCACTGTCGCGACCCCATGCCGGATATTCGGCATCTCGCTGATACGGAACGGACTGACCGCCAGGACCGTCTCTCTCTTCGACTGAAAGAGCTGAAACGCCATGTTCGGAAGCATTTCGTCGACCAAGCCGACTTCGATCCCGGGCCGCTGATCCGTCAAAAAATGCACGATATTCTCGATCTCGCACCGCGCCACCACGCACCGGCGCATCCATTCGTCGTGCGGCAACCCGAACCGGCCGATGAGGCCAAGTTGCAGAAAACGATCGACTTCGGGGACCGACATCAACGCGACGATGCGCGGCTTATGAGCCGATTTGCGCGTGGCGAGGATCGCCATGATGGTTTCGATCTCGGCCAGCGCCTCGGGCAGCGGCTCGCCGGACGGCAGGGATTCGATCAGCATTTGGCGCAGGTGCGTGCTGTAGTCCGCGGTCGTCAGCAGAAACGAAACCGGCATGAAACGCGCGATGACCTGATCGGCGCCCGCTTCCAGCTGCCGCATGCGCTCGAAATACGCACCCGCTTTTGGGTAATATTCGACGCCGACACCGAGCAGCGACGCGAGCGACGTGTTGAGCACGTGCGCCAGCGCATCAAGCGTCTCGATTTTGACGATCTCCCCCGCCTCCATACGATAGAGTGCAGAGCGAGAGATGTTCAGGCGATGGGCAATTTCTTCGGCCTTTAGGCCGCTGCCCCTGCGGTACGCCTTGAGCCGGCGGCCGATATCCTTACGGCGTGTATCCACGCTCCCCTCGTCGTCCGCATCTTACGTGTGCGGATCGTCCACGCTATAGCCACACCATAGCGAGATGGCACCGGTTCGTCACGTTGCTTCGACGACGGCCCGACGCCCGCGATTACTCGAGCGGAACACCTTTCCGTTCCGGTATCAGGAATATGGTGGCAACGAGCTCGATCACATAGATGATCGCCAACAATGCGATGGCGATCGGGAATGAGTACTGTGCCGCGAGGATTGGCACGACGAACGGTCCAAAACCACCGACGCCGCGCCCGAGATTGAACAGGACGTTCTGCGCCGTGGCGCGCGCCGCCGTCGGATAAAGCTCCGACATCAGGGCGCCGAGGCCACCGAGCATGCCGTTGATAAAAAAGCCCATCATCGCGCCACCGACGAGCAGCACATACGGCGACGTCAATTGCGAGAACACGATCACCATGATCGCGGCACCGATCTGCCAGAACATGAACACCGGCCGCCGGCCGAAGCGATCCGCCGCGACGCCGAAAAGCCAGATGCCCAGCGCCATGCCGATGATCGTCACGGCGGTCCACACCGCGGATTGCAACAACGGGAAATGGAACTGAGTCTTTAGGTAAGACGGCAGCCAGATCATCACGCCGTAGTAGCCAAAGTTCTGCACCGCGCAGAGAATGAACATGCCGATGGTGACTTTGACGGTCGCGGCGTCCTTGAATAAAAGCCCGATTGGGAATCCCTGCCGGATGTGACGCTGAACGAAGATCTCGGGTTCGCCGATCGTACGCCGGACGATAAAGGCGACGACGGCTGGAAGGACGCCGACGAGAAACATCCCGCGCCATCCGATATGCGGCAGCAGTAACGGCGTCACGAAGGCCGCGATCAGAACGCCTGACTGCCAACCGAGACCGACATAGGACGAAACCCGTCCGCGTTGCGACGCCGGCCAAGCCTCGGCGGCCAGCGCCATGCCGATGCCGAACTCGCCGCCGAGCCCGAGCCCGGCAATCGTGCGATAGGTCAGAAGGTCGTAGTACCCGCGCGAGAACGCGCACAAGCCGGTGAAGACAGCGAACAGCAGAATGGTCCAGCTCAGCACGCGCACGCGCCCGAAATAGTCGCTCATGATGCCGAAGACGATGCCGCCGGTGACCGCGCCCAGTAACGTGAACGTGAAGAGCGAACCGGCCTGCGGGCCCGACAATCCCAGCTCATTGCGAATGGCACCGAGCATGAAGCCGAGGATGAGCAGGTCGAACCCGTCCATCGCATAACCGATGGCCGAGCCGAAAAGCGCCTTCTTGGCGTAAGCGCTTGGAATGTCGGATGCGACGGTCGCAACGGTGGAACGGGACGACGACATCGACATCGGAGCCTCACCTATTTGCTTTTCGTGATCTTGTGGCAGATCGGTTATGATCGCCTGTCTTAATTTTGGGATGAGCCTACCGCGAAATCAATTGTCCGCGACAGGACGGCAATCGGCGCGGGCGCCCGGCGGTAACGCCTGGATCAGCGCGGCAACCGGGAGCCGGAGGCGCGGATGAACCCAATTGGGTGCGATTTCGACCAACGGCAGCAGTACGAAGGCGCGTTCGTGCATCCGCGGGTGCGGCAGGATCGGTGCGGCATCGCGGATCACGTTGTCGTACGCGATCAGATCGAGATCGAGCGAACGCGCGGCGTTCGGCTCGCGGCGCCGACGCCCGAAATGCGTTTCAATGGTACCGAGCCGTCCGAGCAACGCGGGCGGATCCAAATCACATTTGATGGCGACGACGGCATTCAGGTAATCGGGTTGATCCGATTTCGGCACGGGCGAACTCCGGTAAAAGCGCGACCGCGCCACAATCTCGCCGCCTTCCTGTGCGAGGGAACGCAGTGCGTATTCAAGCGTCGTGCGTGGCGGTCCGACGTTGCTCGGCAGATTGGCGCCCAAGGCAATCAGGATCATTCGCGGCAAACTTTCGGTAAGCGCGCCCGCTTGACGCCCAAGACGCGACGGCAGTCAAATGCGCGACATAAAGTCGGTGTCATTGAGTGGAGTTACGCATGACATTTTACCCTGAAGAGAGAATTGCATTGTTCATCGATGGCGCCAACCTCCACGCCGCCGCTCGAGCCTTGGGTTTCGATATCGACTACAAACGATTGTTGCAGCTGTTCGGAGAAAAGGGTCGCTTGATCCGTGCCTTCTATTACACGGCGTTGATCGAGGATCAGGAATATTCGCCGCTCCGCCCCTTGGTCGATTGGCTCGACTACAACGGCTATACCATGGTCACCAAGCCGACCAAGGAGTACACCGACGCCATGGGTCGCCGGAAGGTCAAGGGCAACATGGATATCGAACTCGCCATCGACGTGATGGAGATGGCGCAATATCTCGACCATATCGTGCTGTTCTCCGGCGACGGCGATTTTCGCCGGTTGGTCGATGCGGTCCAACGAAAAGGCGTCCGCGTCACCGTGGTGTCGACGATCCGCTCGACGCCGCCGATGGTCGCCGACGAGCTACGCCGCCAAGCCGATATGTTCATCGAGCTTCAGGATTTGGCGCCGCAAATCATGCGTCATCGCGACGACGCGGCACCGCGGCAAACTCAAAACTTCACCCAGATGAGCGACAGCGAGGCGTGAGCACGTCATCGGCCCCGGGTGCGCCTGGGCAGGATTGCGCGCTCTGTCCGCGCCTGGTGTCGTTCCGTGCCGCGCAGCGCGTTTCAGAGCCGGCTTGGCACAATGCACCCGTGCCGTCGTTCGGCAAACTCGACGCGCAACTCCTGATCGTCGGATTGGCGCCAGGCCTCAAAGGCGCCAACCGCACCGGGCGACCGTTCACCGGCGACTACGCGGGCGTCCTGCTCTACGGCACGCTGATCAAATTCGGCTTCGCGCGCGGCACCTATGACGCCCGCGTCGACGACGGCCTGACGTTGGTCGGATGCCGGATCACCAATGCGGTCCGCTGCGTGCCGCCGGCCAACAAGCCCGAGACGCCGGAAATCCGGAGTTGCGGCCAATTCCTTGCGGCCGAGATCGCGGCCATGCCGCGCCTCGCTGCGGTGCTCGCGCTCGGCCAGATCGCGCATCAAGCGGTGCTGGCGGCGCGGGGACAAAAGCGCGCGCGCTATCGCTTCGCACATGGCGCGATCCACGCCCTGCCGGAAGGTCCAATCCTGGCCGACAGTTATCACTGCTCGCGCTACAATACCAACACCGGTCAGCTCACGCCGGCGATGTTCGAGGCGGTTTTCGCCGAATTGAAACGGCGACTCACGCCGTCATAATGCCGGCATGCGCAAGATTTTGGTCAGCACCTGCCTGCTCGGCGAAGCGGTGGTTGGCTATCGCGTCCGTTTCAACGACAGCGACAGCCCGTGCGTCGATCCGCGTTTCAAGCGGTGGCGCGACGAAGGCCGCCTGATCCATATCTGTCCCGAAGTCGCCGGCGGATTGCCGACACCGCGACCCCGGGCGCGCGTCGACCTCGACAGCAGCCGGGTCGTCACACTGTTCGGCGTCGACGTCACCGCCGAATACGACCATGGCGCGCAAGCCGCGCTCGCCCTCGCGAAAAAGCACGGCATCACCCTTGCCATCCTGAAGCAGGCGAGCCCGTCGTGCGGCTCGCGTGAAATCTTTGCGCCGAATTTCATCGATCGGATCCCGGGCGAAGGCCGCACCGTTGCCTTGTTGCGAGCCAACGGCATCAAGGTCTTCGGCGAGGATCAGCTGGACGAAGTCGAACGCGAGCTAACCGAGAACGATCGGTAGTCTAGCCGCGCTCGCGTAAGAGCCGGGCGCGCGAACGCTGCCAATCGCGCTCTTTTTCGGCCTCGCGCTTGTCGGCCTTGCGTTTGCCCTTGGCGACGCCGAGCGCGAGTTTGGCGCGGCCGCGTTCGTTGAAGTAGATCGACAGCGGCACCAGCGTGATGCCTTCGCGCTTCACCGCGCCCAGCAGCTTTGCGATTTCCCGGTTGCGCAGCAGCAATTTGCGAGGCCGCCGCGGCTCGTGATTGATCCGCGCCGACGGATAGGCGGGGAAATGCGCGTTCAACAGATAGATCGCGCCGTCCTTCTCCGCCGCGTAGGCTTCGGCAATGCTGGCAAGACCGGCGCGCAGCACCTTGACCTCGGTGCCGGCCAACATCAGTCCCGCCTCGATCGTCTCTTGGATCGCGTAGTCGTGACGGGCACGCCGATTTTGCGCGACGTATTTCTCGTCGCCCCGCAAGGCCATCGACGGATCAGTTCAGCAGCCCGGCCGAGCGCATCGCGTCCTTGACGCGGACCTGTGCGGCCGGCGACGCGGGCACCAACGGCAGCCGCACCTCGGGCGACGATTTGCCGAGCAGCGAAGCCGCATACTTGACCGGCGCCGGGCTGGTCTCGACGAACAGCGCGTCGTGCAGCGCGGCCAGCCGCATGTTGGTTTTCATCGCCCCGGCGGTGTCGCCCTTGTCCCAGGCTTCGTGCATCTCCGCGCACGCGCGCGGCGCAATGTTCGCCGTGACCGAGATGCAGCCGTCGCCGCCGTTGGCGCGAAACGACAAAGCGGTCGCGTCCTCGCCCGACAAGATGCAGAACGCGTCGCCGCACGTCGCCCGAGTCTTGAGCGGCCGCGCCAAATCGTTCGTCGCGTCCTTCACGCCGACGACGTTCGGCAGCTTGGCGAGCCGTGCCATGGTGTCGACGCTCATATCGACGACGCAGCGGCCCGGAATGTTGTAGATCAGCAACGGCAGATCGACGGCGTCGTTGATCGCCTTGTAATGCTGGTACAGGCCTTCCTGCGTTGGCTTGTTGTAATAAGGCGTCACCACCAACGCCGCGTCGACCCCCGCCCGCTTGGCGTGCTGAGTCAGCTCGATCGCTTCGGCGGTCGAGTTCGAACCCGTACCGGCGATCACCGGCACACGGCCACGCGCGGCCTCGACGCACAACTCGACCACGCGCTTGTGTTCGGCATGCGACAGCGTCGGCGATTCGCCGGTGGTGCCGCACGGAACGACGCCGTGCGTACCCTGCGTGATCTGCCAATCGACGAGCCCCTGGAACGCCCTTTCATCGATCGCTCCGTTGCGGAACGGCGTGATCAGCGCGACCAGCGAACCCTTAAACATACCAACCTCCCGGGACGCGGCCCCTCGGAACCGCGCGATAAGCCAAAATAGCGCCCGTACGCGTCCGAGGGCAATCGCGGCGCGGCCAACGCGTCCGGACCTGACAGCCGCCGCCCCGGCGGCTAATATCCAGGCGGGGAGACCCACTTGGATTTCGTCGCGAAGCGGCGGTTGGGCGTCTGTCTAACCGTTATCACGGCCGGCGCGTTGCTGGGCATGAGTGTTGCGCATGCCCAGACCCTCTCGACCAATGACCGCCGCGCCTATCACGCCGCGTTTGCGGATGCGCAGAAGAGCAACTGGAAAGGCGCCGCGCGCGACGCAGCGCCGGCACACGATCCATTGCCGCGCGAGGCGCTGCATTGGCTGGCGATCATTAAAGGCGCCAACGGCGCCGGCTTCGGCGAGATCACGCATTTCATCACGACGCACCCGGATTGGCCCGGACAAAACGCGCTCGAAGAAGCCGCCGAAGAAGCGATGACCGGCGTGCCGGACGGCACGCTTGAAGCCTGGTTCACAACCCATCCCCCGATCACTGTCGCCGGCAAATTGCGGCAAGCCGATATCTGGATCGCCATGGGACGCGCCAACGAGGCGCAAATGCGCATCAGCGCCGTGTGGATCAAAAGCGACGTCTCGGCCTTCGACGAGCGGTCGATGTATCAGCGCTATCACGAATATCTGCGCGTCGAAGATCATGTGCAGCGGCTCGATCGATTGCTGTGGAGCGGCCAGGTTGCGGCGGCGCAGCGCATGCTGCCGCTGGTGCCCGCCAACGCGCAGTCCATTGCCGAGGCGCGTATCGCGCTGCTGACGTTTGCCGGCAACGCCGACAGCCTGGTCGACAATGTGCCGGCTGAATACCGCAACGATATCGGCCTGTTGTACGACCGCATCCGCTGGCGCCGGATCAAGAACCTCGACGACGGCGCGCTCGATCTTCTCGTCGTCGCGCCGCCGGACCAAGCGCATGCGACACAATGGGCGAACGAGCGCCAGATCATGGCGCGGCGCGCCCTTGCCATCGGGCGGCCGGACCTCGCGTTCCGCGTCGCCGAGCAGCAACAAGCGTCGAGCGGCCAGAATTTCGCCGACATTGAATTCCTGTCCGGTTGGATCGCGCTGCGCTTTCTTCACCAACCCGACGTTGCCTACGCTCATTTCGTCAAGCTCTACAACGCCGCGACGTTGCCGATCACCATCGCTCGCGGCGCCTATTGGGCGGGCCGCGCCGCCGATGCGATGGAATATCACCAGCTTGCCGCCGCGTGGTTCGACACCGCGGCTGAGCGCTTCACGACCTATTACGGACAGCTGGCGGCGTCGATGCCGGGCGTGGCGCCGGTCAAGGCCAGCCGCGAGCCTCAGCCGTCGGCGGCGGAAACCAACGCCTTCAACCGGCGCGAGCTGGTACGGCTCACGCGCGATCTCGGCGCGGCCGACGCCGACGAGGTCGTGACGCCGTTTTTCCGCCATCTGCTCGAACAGGCCGCGACCGCCGACCAATACATGCTGATGGCGCGCTTGGCGCATGAAATCGACCGCCCCGATCTCGAAGTCGAAGCGGCGAAGCGCGCGAGTTATGCGGGCATCAACCTGATTGCCGAGGGCTATCCAATTCCAACCCTGCCGAAGGGCGGCAATGTCGAAACCCCGTTGCTCTTGGCCATCACCCGGCAGGAGAGTGCGTTCTCGCACGAGGCGGTCAGCCGGGTCGGCGCCCGCGGCTTGATGCAACTGATGCCGCACACCGCCAGCCTGATCGCCAAGGCGCTGCATCTGCGCTTCTCGCAGAAGCGGCTGACGACCGACCGGGGCTACAACGTCACGCTCGGCCGTGCCTATCTCGATCAATTGTTGTCGACGTTCTCGGGCTCGTATGTGTTGGCGATCGCCGCCTATAACGCCGGGCCGGCGCATGTGAAGGACTGGATGAGTCTTTACGGCGATCCGCGAGCCGAAGGCGTGAATGTGATCGACTGGGTTGAGTGCATCCCATATTCCGAAACACGCAACTACGTTCAGCGCGTCCTGGAGAACCTGCAGATCTATCGCATGCGCCTCGGCCAAACCGGCAGCACGTTCACGCTTGCCAGCGACTTGAAACGCTGAGATGACGCACGCCGAGCTCAGCGCCATCGATGCCTGCGTCTTCGATGCCTATGGCACGCTGTTTGACGTCGGCTCGGCGGCCAAGCGCTGCGCCGATGTTCTCGGCGCCAAGGCCGACGCGCTCGCCGTGCAGTGGCGAACGTCGCAATTGCATTACACGTGGCTGCGCAGCTTGATGGGCCAGCACGCGGATTTCTGGCAGGTCACCGGCGACGCGCTCGACTTCGCGATGGACGCGTTGGGGATTGCCGATACGGCGCTTAGGAAACGCTTGATGGATCTTTATCTCGAGCTGTCGGTCTATCCCGATGCCGCCGTCGCGCTCACGGCGTTGCGGCGGGCGAACCGGCCGGCGGCGATCCTGTCCAACGGCACGCCCAAGATGCTGGCAGCCGCCGTCAAGTCGGCCGGCCTCGCGGCGCTGATCGATCCCGTTCTCTCGGTCGAAGAAGTCGGGATCTACAAGCCGCATCCCCGCGTTTACCAACTCGCCGTCGACCGGCTCGGCGTCAAGCCGGAGCGTATTGGCTTCGTCTCGTCGAACGGTTGGGACGTCGCCGGTGCGAGCGCTTTCGGCTTCAAGGCGATCTGGGTCAATCGCGCCGGTGCGAAGACCGAGCGGCTGCCGGCCAAGCCGGTCGCCCAGATTACCCGGCTCGACGAACTGCCAACGCTGCTGGGGATTTAGCCATGGCCGACGATGCGGCAATGCCGACGCCGGACCGGGCGGCGATCGAAGCCGCGGCGCGGCGCTTGGCCGGTCAAATTGTCATAACGCCCCTGCTCACCTCATCGCTGTTGGATGCCCGGGTCGGTCGGCGCGTTCTGGTCAAGGCCGAGAATTTGCAGCGCACTGGCTCGTTCAAGTTCCGCGGTGCGCTCAACACGGTTCTGTCGCTCGACGCGGCCGCGCGCAAACGCGGCGTCGTCGCGTTCTCGTCGGGCAACCATGCGCAAGGCGTGGCGGCCGCGGCCCAACAACTCGGAATCTCGGCGACAATCGTCATGCCGGCCGATGCACCCGCGATCAAGACAACGAACACGCACGCCTATGGCGCGATCGTGGTGCCGTACGATCGGCAGCGCGAGAGCCGCGAGGCGATCGCCGAGCGCATCGCTCGCGAGCAGAAAGCGGCGCTGATTCCACCGTTTGACGATCCGCGCGTCATCGCCGGCCAGGGTACGGTGGCGCTCGAAATCATGCGCCAGGCGGCGGAGCTCGGCTGCATGCCCGAAATTATCATCGCGCCGTGCAGCGGCGGCGGTCTGGTCGGCGGAATCGCGCTCGCCGTTGCCGGCACCCAACCGGCGATCCGCGTTTACGCCGCAGAGCCCGCTGGCTTCGACGACATGCGGCGGTCGCTAGCAGCGGGACAGCTTACCGCCAACGGCCCGAGGGGCGCGTCGATCTGCGACTGCCTGTTAGCACCGATGCCCGGCGCACTGCCCTTCGCGATCGCGCAACGCCACGTCGCCGGCAGCTTCACGGTCAGCGACGACGACGTCCGTCGCGCCATGGCGGTCGCCTTCAGCGACCTCAAGCTGGTGCTTGAGCCCGGCGGCGCCGCGGCGCTGGCAGCGGTCTTAACCGGCAAACTCGGCGACGCGAAATGCATCGCGGTCGTCGCGTCGGGCGGCAATGTCGATCGGGAAATGTTCGAAGGCGCGCTCGCCCGCGGCGCCAATTAGCTAGTCGGCGTTGCCGGCGACTTCGGCGTGCGGCGTGCGCAAACGTTCGATCTGTTGGCGCAGCGGCGGCGACAGTTGCATTTGCTCGGCAGCGAAAGCCTCGATGGCTTCGACGCGCCGGCTATAGCCTTCGTAAGACGCGCCCGGCTCGACCCGCATCTGGACGTAGATGATATCCGCGGTGACGGAGGCCGCGCGCCCGAACACGATTCCGGTCGCCGAAACGCGGCCCGACAGCGTGCCGTTGATCACGACGTTTTCGGCCTCGATGGTACCGGTGACTGTGCCGCCCTCGCCGATCGTGACCCGACGCGCGACGATGTTGCCCGAATGATGACCGAGGATATGCACCTCGCCGTCGCTCACGATGTCGCCTTCGAGCTTGAGGCCGGCACTGAGGATCGACGGCACCGAACGCCGGTTCTCGCTCCCGACGAAGGCGTGGCCGGCCGGGCTAGTGTGCGCTCGCTTGAACCACATTTTTGCCAGCCTCCAGAAACTTCTCGGGGTTGACCGGTCTGCCGTCGAGGCGAATTTCGTAATGGAGATGGGGGCCGGTGCTGCGGCCGGTGCTGCCCAGCTGGGCGATCTTCACATGCGCCGCAACGCGCTCGCCATTCGCCACCATGATGCGATGAAGATGGGCGTAGAGCGTTACAATGCCGTGACCGTGGTCGATTTCGATCGTGCGGCCGTAACCTTCTTTCCAGCCGGTGAAGATGACGACGCCCGGGGCGGTGCTATAGACCGTCGTGCGGTAAGGCGCGTCGAGATCGATGCCGGTATGGAATTCCGGACGTCCGTTGAATGGATCGGTCCGCGCGCCGAATGGGCTGCCGATTCCGTAATGCACCTCAAGCGGCGCACGCAGCGGCAAAATCTTTGCGACCTTCAGCAGAGCGGCGACGCGCTGCTGTTCGGCGGCGTTGCTACGCATGCTGTCGAGCGAAACGAACGGGCCACCCATGGCAGGTTCGGATTGCTGACTGATATGGCCGATGATCTTGTCGAGATCGACGCCGGTCGAGGCCAGAACTTCTTCGAGCCGGCTCGTCGGGTGACGCGCGACATCGTGCGTCTCAAGCTGCGCAACCGGTTGCGCCGGTGCGTTGAGCGCGGCGCCTTCGCCGACTGTCTCCGGTGCGAGCGCGCTATGCTTGCCGGGCAGAGTTTCCAGAGAATCGCTGGTGGGCTTCGGCGCCGCGGCCGGTGCCGGTGCGCTCGTCGGCGGAACGGCGCCGACTTGTTCGCCCGGCTTCGCCAGTTGAGCCCGCAGCCGCGTAAGCTGCTCGTCCTTGCTGTCGGCGATGGCTTTCAAAAGGTTGGCGCGCGCCGTCAGCGTCTGCATCGCGTCTTCAAGCTGCCGTGTGTGCGTTGTCTCGGCCGTGCGGGCCTGTTCGGACCGCTTTAGTTCGGCGTGCAATTCGTCGACCGATTTCTTCAGCTGCGCGACGTTGCCGCCGTTGTTCGACAATTGCTGCTGCGCCGCGGCGAGCTTCTGCTGCAGATCCTGCTGCGTCGGAGCGACCGCCTGAGCCGATTGGCTGGCGACCATCGCGTCGTAATTCTGCTTGAGCGCCGCATATTGTCCGTTGATGGCGGCGAGCTGCTGATTGAGGGTGGCGACGGCTTGCGCTTCGGAATTGGCCTGCGCCTGCGCGGCGGGTTGCGGCGCGGCCGGTTCGCTGGACGCGACGGCGGCGGCGTGATTGACGTCGCGATGAAGCGAAAAATAACCGACGGTCAAATAGCTGGCGCCGCCAAGGGTGCCGATGCAGGCGACCACGATCATCGCCTGCAGCCAACCTGGCAGCAGCACGGAACGGACGTGTTCCGTCGAGCGCACTAGCAGTTGGCGCTCGGGAAACAGGCGTTCCCCTAGATCACGCAGACCGCCGACCAATGGCCCCCCATTAGACCAACTGGATACACGAGGTGTCGTCGCTCCTGTCCCGGAGCTTGCACCAATACGCGTTGGCGCCCTTGACGAAGCGCTCGCCTAAACTCGGAGAATGGAGGTCTGCGGCGTTTGCCGTCCCTGTCCACCGGTCTATGCCGGCTTGACGCGTGCGGGTCGTGGTTCCGAACCCGCCGCCATTCACCGCAAAAACCGTACCGGATTTGCGGCCAAATAAGCAAGCCCATTCGGCCCACTAGGCCGGTTTTTAGCTCTTACCGTCCGCAATTTTTACAGCCGTAAAGCGCAAACGATACGCTAACCCTAGCGTCGCTTTATCGAGCGGCCACCTGCCGGCTGAGGGTCTGCGGGGTCAGCGGGCTGGGCAGGTACATCCACCAGCCGGCTTCGTTAATCGAATAGTACGCCCGGTAATTTGGGTTGGACGCCGCCGAAACGACGCGCGACGCCAGATTGTCCAGCATCAAGCTCTGCCCGCCGACGGTGACGACCAGCACCGCGTGATCGACCTGACGGCTCGAGGTTCGGTCCACAGCATGTCAACCGGCACGCCCGGGTCTTGCAGCATTCGCGGCGCCTGACTGACGATGGTCAGATAACGGACTTCGGCGTCGGCGAGATCGCCGCGCACCTGATCGCGTTCGGCCTGCGCCGCTTCGTAGCGCCCGAACGCCTGTTTCAATCTCGCCGCAGTGTCGGCACCACCAGCGCTGCATGTCTGGACGCGTTGGACGAGATCAGCGTGCGCCTGAACGTTCTTGTCGACCAGTGCCACACTGGCACTCAAGGCCCAACGCCGCTTGCTCATTCCAATCCCCAGAACCATCGTCCCTGACCGTCTTTCTTCGCTCCTTGGCCCAGCCGTTACGGTCGGGTTGCCGTTAACCAATCTTGATCTCGGTGTCAAAATATTTGACAGGCGTGTACAAAGTAATTACAAGTCATAGTTAACTAAAACTCGAATTGCGGATGGAATATATTCTATAAAAATTATGACATCTACCCAATACCTGCTTAATAAGTGCATTTTTATTCTGGAAGACTGCCGTTTCCATTAATGAATATTAAAACGACGCGCCGAAAAGCAGCGGAGATCCGCGGCGGCAAAAAAAATGGGCCGCGTTGCCGCGGCCCAGGTTTAGGGAGGAGACGCCAACGAACGGCGTCCTTTACGTTATATATGCATGGGAACTCGCCCCAACAACGCCGCCCCGGTTGTGTCGCTGACGCACGGTGATTACGCGGCCATGGACTTAACGACCTTTCTCACCGCGGCGGCTGGATCGCCGCTGCGCGTGCGGCCGGTTGCGACAATCGCAGGCGAAGTCGCTGCCGCCAGCGTACGGAGCGGCACGGCCCATTGGCTCGCCGGTTCGGCGCGGGCATTCGGCGCCGTCGAGCTTCTGTCACGCACCTCTAACGGCATCGCCACCACCGTGACACCAGTGCCGGACCTCATGCACGCGCTGAAAGGCGAGCCGGAGCTGCGCGCGAGGATGGAAGCCGCGCTTCATCGCCTGACGGGGCCGCGGCCGAATTGGGCAGGATTCGCGCTCGACCGGACGTTGATCATGGGCATCCTCAACGTCACGCCGGACAGCTTCTCCGACGGCGGACAGTTTGCTGATCCGACGCGTGCCATCGAGCACGGGCGTGCGTTAGTCGCGGCCGGCGCCGATATCGTCGATGTCGGCGGCGAATCCACCCGGCCGGGTGCCGCACCGGTGACGCCGGACGACGAATTCACTCGCATCAGGCCCGTCATTCAGGCGCTGGCCGCAGCCGGCACGGCGATTTCGGTCGACACGCGCCATGCCAGCGTCATGGCGCGCGCGCTCGAAGCTGGCGCACGCATCATCAATGACATCGCGGCGTTGTCGCAGCCGGGCGCGATCGAGGTTGCCGCAAAGACGCGCGCGCCGATCGTGCTCATGCACATGCAGGGCGATCCTTCGACGATGCAGCGTGCGCCGCGTTACGATCTTGCCTCGCTCGACATCGTCGAGTTCCTCGAGGCGCGGATTGCAGCGTGCGTTAGCGCCGGCATCGCGCACGACGCAATTGTCGTCGATCCCGGCATCGGCTTCGGCAAAACCAAGGCGCACAATCTGGAAATTCTCGCCCGCATCGGTCTCTTGCACGATCTCGGTACCGGCGTCCTGATCGGGGCCTCGCGCAAATCGTTTCTGGGCGGCGCGGTTGATGCAAGGCTCGCCACCTCGCTTGCCGTCGCAATCCACGCCGTTGAACAGGGCGTGCAGATCTTACGCGTCCACGACGTCGCCGAAACGCGCGCGGCTATCGCCGCGACCGAGGCGTTGGCAACCGCGCCGTGATCTATTCGGCGCGGCGTCGTTCGAGCGTCACACCGACGCTTTCGGCATTGGAATAGACATCGAGCTTTTCGACCGTGACGGACGCTCCCGACACACGGGGATTGGCCAGGCAAAGGCGCGCGACCAGATCGGCGAACGTCTCGACCAGGTTGATGTGCTGAGCCACTGCGAGCTCGCGGATGCCGGCAACCACGCGCTCGTAATCGAGCGCATCGGTCAAATCGTCGTGCCGCGGCGGGTTGCCTTCCATGTCGAGCTCGACGCTGACGCGCAGACGCGGCGGCCGGACTTTTTCGTGCGGATGCACGCCAATCTTCGCCGCCAGCACCAGATTGCGGACGAAAAGCTTGTAGCGTGCGGTCTCGGCGACCGGCTTCGTCGCCGGCGGTTCCGCCGTCACCCGGTTATCCATCGGCCATCCTTCATGTGCCGCGCCTGTGCAGGCAATACTCTAACGTCGGACGAGCAGCTTAGACAATCGGGCACGTTAGATCGCCGCGGTTTCGTCGAGGTAGACCCACACGGCTTCGCACAACCCGTCGACCGTCGGAAACGCCGGGTCGCGCTCGCGCGGGTATTCGAAAACATGGCCGGCGAGGATGGTGTCGACGGTGATACCGTCGTTCGAGAGCGGCAGGCTCACCCGCCGCGTCCGCATCGGCACGCTTTGCCCGTCGCGAGTGAAATAGTTTTCGGAGTACATCGGCCGTGCGGCCTCTGTCATCTCGGTATAGATCGCGATGACATAGTCGAGATAGCCGGCCGTCGCCGACAGAACGTCCTCGATGAAGCGCCCCGTCGGCTCGGCGCCGTCGACGCGCCAAAACACCGCGCCCGCCCGCCGATAGCGGAACCTGATCTTCGCGCCTTCGCGGACCACCTCGAGGATCATCACATGCGGCCAGATCGCCGCCGGGATTGCGACCGGATCGATGTCGGCGCGCCGCGGCATGGCACGTCCGCCGCACCGCTCGAGCCAATATCGGTAGAGCGTTTCGAGGCGCGCATCGCCAATGACGCCGCCGCGCGCGACGCCGGTCGGCAGCCGACGTTTCGGTGCGCGGTCCGCCGTGTCGGCGGCCCCTTGATCCACACCCATTACCATCGACCTCGTTGGAGTTGGGCGGATTATCCGCCGAACTGACTGGCAACTGCAATTTCGGCGTGGGTCACAACTTGGTGCACGCCGGTTCGGTACGCTTTGTGACCAACGGCACACGCCCAGCGACTACGGTTAAATTCAATTTACTATGTCCCGCGAACGCGACGAAGCATGCGCCGCCCGGATCTAGCCCCGCAGCTCGCGGCGCACGATCGCCGCCCCGGCGGCGAGCGCGGCGAGCTTGGCGAACGCGGTCTCGCGCGGAATGTACTTCATGCCGCAGTCGGGCGCGGCGACGATGCGCTCGGGCGGCACCACCGCGAAGGCGCGCCGGATGCGCGCCGCCACCGTTGCCGGCGTTTCGGGTTTCGGATCGTTCAGGTCGATGACGCCGAGAATGATCTGTTTGTTACCGAGCGCCTTGAGCACCGCGAGATCGAGATTGGATTGCGCGGTCTCGATGGACACTTGCTGCGCGATGCAATCGGCCAATTCTGGCAGAAACGAATAGCCCGATGGCCGCGTGTGCACGACATGCGCGTACCCGAAGCAGAGATGCACGGCCGTCGGGCCGGGCACGCCGGCCAGCGCCCGGTTGATCGCCTTGACGCCGTATTTCTTCGCCTTCTCCGCGCGCGCCTGAAGATAGGGTTCGTCGAGCTGGATGATGTCGGCGCCGGCGGCTTTCAGATCCTTGGCTTCGTCGTTGACCGCCGCAGCATACGCCATGACGAGCTCTTCCTCGTCTTTGTAGTAATCGTTCTGCGCCTGCTGGGCCATCGTGAACGGACCCGGCAGCGTGATCTTGATCCGGCGGTCGGTGTTGGCGCGCAGGAACTGCACGTCGCGCACTTCGACCGGCCGCAGCCGCTTGATCGGTCCGGCAACCCGCGGCACCGGATTGGGGTGGCCGGTGCGGTCGAGCGCCGTGCCGGGCTTGTCGATATCGACGCCGGAAAGCGCGGTCGCCATCCGGTTGGAATAACTCTCGCGGCGCATTTCGCCGTCGCTGATGATGTCGATGCCCGCGCGCTCCATATCGCGGATCGCGACGAGGGTCGCGTCGTCCTGCGCCTGCTCGAGGAACGGCTCGGCGACGCGCCAAATCTCGCGCGCGCGAACGCGCGGCGGCAGGCGGCTGCGCAGATTGTCGCGATCGATCAGCCAATCGGGCTGTGGATAACTTCCGACGACGGTCGTCGGCAGCAGGTCGCTCATCCCTCCCCTACGCTTCTTATAATTTCGGCGGCCGGCCATCGCCGTCGACATCGGATGACGCGGTTTTGGTTAGCACCGCTTCATCATGGCGAAAAGAATGGCGGAGGGGATGGGATTCGAACCCACGATACGGCTTTTGACCGTATAACGGTTTAGCAAACCGCCGCCTTCAGCCACTCGGCCACCCCTCCGCAAGAGTGGTGTCGTTCACGGCGTATGCGCCCGCCGTTCTAAAGGCCGCGCCAGAGGGTGTCAAACAGCGCCGCGCCATATGGTTGACGCAAATTAACCTAAGTAATACCTCCGATTTTCCCAGAATTCGATTCACCGCATTTTAACGAATAAAGCCCGATCATCGACATATGTTCTAGGAGGTCGACGGTTCGACTTCCGAAAAGGGTGGAGAGAAAAATGAGCCTGTCGAAGCGTTCGATCGAAATGCTGCTCGATCTCGTCGAGATCAAGCTCAGCTACATGGATATTTCCGACCGCGAAGACGCACGCGACATGCAAGTGCTCGAACGCGCGAAGGAAGAACTGTCGTGCCTCGATCGCGGAGTCGACAACGTCGCGTCGTTTGCGCGGGCGTTGCGCCGTCCGGGTCGTCCGCGCGCCGCGGTCGCCTGAAGCTTTCCGCCTCGTTGCCACTTCGCGGCCGCCGATGCGGCGGCCGGCCAGCGCCGGCTCTGCGCTGTCTCCGATTGGTCACAAGATGCGCGGCTTTTGACGCGGTTTCCGCTATGATGGCTTCGCTAAAATAGCGCCGCGCAGGATCAGCAGATGCCGCCGACCCAAACGCCGAACGGCGTGATCCATCCGGTAATTCTTTCTGGCGGCTCGGGCACGCGCCTTTGGCCGCTGTCCCGCGCGCTTTATCCCAAACAACTCCTCCCGCTCGTCTCCGATCAGTCGTTGCTGCAAGAAGCCGCCATCCGCGTCGCCGATCGCAAACGGTTCGCGGCGCCGCTGATCGTCTCCAACGACGAGCACCGCTTCATCGTCGCCGAACAGCTGCGTGTCGCTGGAACCGAGCCGAGTGCGATCCTGCTCGAACCGATCGGCCGTAACACCGCGCCGGCCGTCGCCGTCGCCGCCTTGACGGTGGTTACGGACGCGCCCGACGCGCTGCTGCTGGTGATGCCGTCCGACCACGTCATCGCCGACCGCGAGGCGTTTCTTGCCGCGGTCGAACGCGCCGCGACGGCCGCCCGCCTCGGGCGACTGGTCACGTTCGGCATCAAGGCGGCCACACCGGAAACCGGTTACGGCTACATCAAGCGCGGCCCACCGCTCGACAGCATTGCCGGCGCGTTCGAGGTCGCCGGCTTTGTCGAAAAGCCGGATGCCACGCGCGCCAAATCCTATGTCGCCTCTGGCGATCATTCGTGGAACAGCGGCATCTTCCTGCTGCCGGCGGCGCTTTACCTGCGCGAGCTCGAACGCCTGAAGCCCGAGTTGCTGAACGCATGCCGTGCCGCTGTCGACAAGGCGACGCGCGATCTCGATTTCATCCGGCTCGACAAGGCCGAATTCGCCAAGGCTGAAAACGTCTCGATCGACTACGCCGTGATGGAGCACACGCCGCTCGCTGCCGTCGTGCCGGCCGAAATGGGCTGGAGCGACGTCGGCACCTGGGATGCGCTGTGGCAGATCGGCCGCAAGGACAATGCCGGCAACCTCGCCACCGGCGACGTCGTGATCGAAGATTCGCGCAACAACCTGCTGCGCGCCGACAGCGGCATGCTCGCCGTGTTGGGGGTCGAGGATCTGGTCGTCGTCGTGACGTCGGACGTGGTCATGGTCGCGAAACGCGACCGCGCCCAGGACATCAAGCAACTGGTCGCCAAGCTCGAGCATGCGGGCCGCGGCGAGCTCAAGACGCACCCGCTGGTGCATCGCCCGTGGGGCACCTATCGCTCGATCCATGCTGGCGATCGTGTCCAGGTGAAGCACATCATGGTCAAGCCCGGCGCCAAGTTGAGCCTGCAAAAGCACCACCATCGCGCCGAGCACTGGGTCATCGTCAACGGCACCGCCAGGGTGACGCGCGACAACGACGAATCGATCCTGTACGAGGATCAATCGACCTACATCCCGATGGGCACCGTCCACCGGCTCGAGAATCCGGGCAAGATCCCGCTGCACCTGATCGAAGTGCAGTCCGGCAGCTATCTCGGCGAGGACGACATTGTGCGCCTCGAGGATACCTACGGCCGCATCGACAAGAAGTAGCGCCTAGCCCGCCAGCTTTTTTTTCAGCAATTCGTTGACCAGGGCCGGGTTCGCCTTGCCTTGGGTGGCCTTCATCACCTGGCCGACGAAATAAGCCAGCAGCTTTTCCTTGCCGCCACGGTAATCGGCAACCTTGTCGGGTTCTTTCGCCAGCACGGCGTCGGTCGCCGTCTCGATCTCGCCGGCGTCGGTTACCTGCTTGAGGCCTTTTTCCGCCACGATGGCGCGTGCCGTCTTGCCGCTGGCAATCATCTCGGCAAAGACATCCTTGGCGAGCCGACCCGATAGCGTGCCGTCGGCGATGAGATCGATCAGATCGCCGAGGCCGCTGGCGCTGACCGGCGATTCCGCGATCGTTTTGCCCAACTTGTTGAGCGCGCCAAACAGCTCGACCGTCACCCAATTCGACGCCAGCTTGGGATCCCTGCCCTTCGCCACCGTCTCGAAGAACGCCGCGCTCTCGCGTTCGCCGACGAGCAGACCGGAATCATAAGCCGAGAGCTTGTAGTCGCGCATGAAGCGCGCCTTCTTGGCGTCGGGCAGCTCGGGCAAGTCGGCCTTGAGCTTCGCCAGCCACGCCGGATCGAGCGTCACCGGCAGCAGGTCGGGATCGGGGAAATAGCGGTAATCGTGCGACTCCTCCTTCGAGCGCATCGACCGCGTCACGCCTTTGCCGCTGTCGAACAGCCGGGTTTCCTGCACGACCTTGCCGCCATCCTCGATCACGCCGATCTGACGTCGCGCCTCGTAATCGATGGCCTGCATGACGAAGCGGATCGAATTCACGTTCTTGATCTCGCAGCGCGTGCCGAGCGCGCCGCCGGGCTTGCGCACCGAGACGTTGCAGTCGCAGCGCATGTTGCCTTCTTCCATGTTGGCGTCGCAGGTGCCGAGATAACGCAGGATCGCGCGCAGCTTGCGCAGGTAAGCGCCGGCTTCCTCGGCGGTGCGCAGATCGGGCTCCGAGACGATTTCCATCAAGGCCACGCCGGCGCGATTGAGATCGACATAGGTCTTGGACGGATGCTGGTCATGCAGGCTCTTGCCGGCGTCTTGCTCGAGATGGAGCCGCGTGATGCCGACTTCGCGCGCCGTGCCGTCCGGCATGTCGAGCACAACCTTGCCCTTGCCGACGATCGGCCGAGAGAATTGCGATATCTGATAACCAGCCGGCAGATCGGGATAGAAATAATTCTTTCGATCGAAGACCGATTGCAGATTGATCTGCGCGTCGAGGCCGAGGCCGGTCTTGACCGCCTGCTCGACGCAGAAGCGATTGAGCACCGGCAGCATGCCGGGAAACGCCGCATCGACGGTCGACACCTGGGTGTTCGGCTCGGCGCCGAAATCCGTCGCCGCGCCGGAAAAGAGTTTGGCCTTGGAAATGACCTGGGCATGAACTTCGAGGCCGATCACGACCTCCCACTCGCCGGTGTGGCCCTTGACGAGATTGCTCATGCCGCGCCCGCCACGAACGCCGGCACGGCGTCGAATTTGGCCGCGTCCTCGAGCACGGCGGCGACCCGCAGCACTGTCTCCTCGTCGAACGCCTTGCCAATCACCTGCAATCCCAGCGGCAGGCCATCAGCCGAGAGGCCGGCGGGAACCGAGATGCCGGGCAACCCGGCGAGATTGACCGGCACGGTGAACACGTCGTTCAGATACATGGCGATCGGATCGTCCATCTTCTCGCCGATGGCGAAGGCCGCCGACGGCGCGGTCGGCGTCAGCATGGCGTCGCAACTCTTGAACGCCTCGTCGAAATCGCGCGCGATCAGCGCCCGGACCTTCTGCGCCTTGAGATAATAGGCGTCGTAATAGCCGGCCGACAGCACGTAGGTGCCGATCAGCACGCGGCGACGGACCTCGGCGCCGAAGCCCTGGCCACGCGTGTTCTCGTACATCGCCTCGAGCGTCTCGCCCGGCACGCGCAAGCCGAACCGCACGCCGTCATAGCGCGCCAGGTTCGACGAGGCCTCGGCCGGCGCGATGATGTAATAGGTCGCGAGCGCGTATTGCGTCATTTTCAAGCTGATGTCGACGGTGGTCGCGCCCGCCGCCTTGACCCACTCGATGCCGCGTTGCCATAGCGCCTCGATCTCTTTCGGCATGCCATCGAGCCGATATTCCTTCGGAATGCCGATGCGCATCCCTTTGATCGACTGGCCGACCGCGGCTTCGAAATTCGGCACCGGCACGGGCGCCGACGTCGCGTCCTTCGGATCGTGCCCGGCCATCACCTGGAGCATGATCGCGGCATCGCGCACGTCGCGCGTCATCGGACCGGCCTGATCGAGCGACGAGGCAAAGGCGACGATGCCCCAGCGCGAGCAGCGGCCGTAGGTTGGCTTTAAGCCGACGATGCCGCAGAAGCTTGCCGGTTGACGGATCGAGCCGCCGGTGTCGGTGCCGGTCGCCGTCAGCGCGGCGCGCGCCGCCACGGCCGCGGCCGAGCCGCCCGACGAGCCGCCGGGCACCAGCGGTCGGTTGTCGCCGCGCCGGCGCCACGGATTCTCGGTCGGACCGCGCGCGCTGGTGATCGTCGCCGAGCCCATGGCGAATTCGTCGAGATTGACCTTACCGAGCATCAGCGCGCCGTTGCGCCAGAGGTTCGCGGTCACCGTCGATTCATAAGGCGGCACGAAGCCGGCGAGGATTTTCGACGCCGCCGTGGTTTCGACGCCTTCGGTGCAAAACAGATCCTTGATGGCGACCGGTATGCCGTCGAGAGGTAAACCGTCGCCCTTTTGCAGCCGGGCGTCGGATTGCGCGGCGGCGGCAAGCGCGCGATCCGGCGTCTCGACGAGATAGGCCTTGAGCGGCCGCGCCGCCTCCATCGCCTTGATGTAAGTCGTGGCGAGCTCGCGCGCCGTGAATTCCTTGCGCACCAGCCGATCGCGCGCTTGGCCGATCGTCAATCCGATCAGGCTCACTCGACCACCTTGGGTACGACAAAAAAGCCGTTCGTGGTTTCCGGCGCGTTGGCCAGGATCTTGTCGCGGATGCCGCCATCGGTGACTTTGTCGTCGCGCAGCGGCGGCCGCGCGTGCGTCACGGCGGTCATCGGTTCGACGCCCGCAACGTCGACGGCATCGAGCTGCTCGACCCAGGTGAGGATTTTCGACAGGTCGCCCGCCAGCGCGTCGAGCTCGGCATCGGGCACCTTGATACGCGCCAGCGCAGCGATCCGCGCGACGGTGGCCTTGTCCAGTGCCATGGAGTAAATGTCTCCTCGGCTTCGCGAAAGCCGGTACTACCACCCGACATGGCGATCTGCAACCCGACCGACCTCAAGGCGCTGCTCAAGCCGGGCGCACGGCTGCTCGGACTGGACGTTGGCACCAAGACCATCGGCATGGCCCTGAGCGACACGCGGCGCGTTATCGCCTCGCCGCTCGACACCATCCGCCGCACGCGCTTTCGCGACGACGCCCAGCGCATCGTCCGCGAGGTCGAAAAGCACGGTGTCGGCGGTGTCGTCGTCGGCCTGCCGCTGGGTCTCGATGGCAAGCCGAATTCGCGGGTCCAGGGCGTCCGGCAATTTGCCCAAAACCTGCTCGCGGTCGTCGACCTGCCGTTGGCGTTCTGGGACGAGCGGCTGTCCACCGCCGCGGTCGAGCGCGGCATGATCGAAGGCGATCTGTCGCGCCGCCGACGCGCCGAAATCATCGACCGGGCCGCCGCGGCCTATATCCTGCAAGGGCTACTCGACCGGATCGCGCATAACTGACCGCGCGCACAATAGCACCTGCGACCGATTGCTCCTTTGATGTGCATCGTTCTCGATTGCACATTGTGACGCCATGGGGGATGGGCGAAAATTAAGCAGACAAATCCGGAGGGCTCGCCTCCGGCAAAAACCGGGGGATTGGACTTATGCATGACAGCGTCTTAGCGGCCCCTCGCCGCCTGGCTTTGCTGTTGCCGGCGGCGCTGGCAATCGCGCTGGCCGCGTCCACACCAGCCTGGGCGGCGGACAGCGCCGTCATCGACAGCGGCGCCACCGCATGGGTTCTGATCGCATCGGCGCTGGTTCTGTTCATGACGCTGCCCGGCCTCGGTCTGTTCTACGGCGGTCTGGTGCGCGCCCGGAATCTCTTGTCGGTGCTCATGCACTGCTTCGCGATTTGCAGCATCGTTTCCGTGATCTGGCTGCTCTACGGATACAGCCTGGCGTTCGGCGACGGCGGCGCGCTGCTCGGCGGCCTTAGCAAATGTTTTTTCAATGGCGTCGCGCATGCGGTTCACCCGCCGCATATCCCCGAATACGTCTTCGCATTGTTCCAGATGACGTTCGCCGTGATCACGCCGGCCCTTATCGTCGGCGCCTTCCCCGAGCGCGTGCGCTTCAGCTTTGTCATCGGATTCACAGCGCTATGGGTGACGATCGTTTATCTGCCGGTGGCGCATTGGGTTTGGGGCGGCGGTTGGCTCGCGCAACGCGGCGTGATCGATTTCGCCGGCGGCATCGTCGTCCACACCACGGCAGGCATTTCAGCGCTTGTCGCCGCCATCATGGTCGGCGCGCGGCGCGGCTTTCCGCACAACCTGATTCCGCCGCACAGCCCCGGCCTGACGATGGCCGGCGGTTGCATGTTATGGTTTGGCTGGTTCGGATTTAACGGCGGCAGCGCGCTGGCCGCCAATGGCACGGCGGCGTCGGCGATTCTCGCAACGCAATTCGCGGCGGCGACCGCGTCGTTGACCTGGATGATCATCGAATGGCTGCGCGCGGGCAAACCGACTTCGATTGGATTGGTCACCGGTGCGATCGCCGGGCTCGCGACGATCACGCCGGCATCGGGTTACGTTGGTCCTGTCGGCGCGCTCGTCATCGGCGTGGTCGCCGGTTTCGTCTGCTTCTACGTCACCGGCTTTGTCAAACAACGGCTGCGCATCGACGACTCGCTCGATGTCTTTGCCGTGCACGGCGTCGGCGGCATGGTCGGCTCGCTGCTTGTCGCGATCCTGACGGCATCGGCATTGGGTGGCGTCGGCTACGCGCCGGGCATGACCGTGGGCCGCCAACTCATCGCGCAGGCCACGGGCGTTGCGGCCGCGGCTGCTTGGTCCGCCGTGGCGACGTTCGTCATCGTTAAGTTATTGGCCGCCAGCACCGGATTACGGGTCAGCGCCGACGCCGAGCGCGAAGGCCTCGATTTGGCGGCGCACGGCGAGCGCGCCTACGACCATGGATGAAATGCCGACCCCGCCGATGATGGCGTTTCGCCGCGGCTATCGCGCGGCTTGCCGCGCCGCGCCACAGCACCTATAGTCCCGGCTTTAATGGACTCCGGCGCGGCCAACGATCCTTTCCCTCATCGCCATCTTCTGGGAATCGAGGGACTTTCCCGCCGCGAAATCATTTATCTCCTCGACCGTGCCGACCTCTACGCCAACCAGCCGCGTGGCGCCGCGCCGCTCGCAGTGTTGCGCGGCCGCACCGTCATCAATCTCTTCTTCGAGAATTCGACGCGCACCCGCACCTCGTTCGAGCTTGCCGCCAAACGGCTCGGCGCCGACGTGGTCAACATGCAGGCGCAAACCAGCTCGATCAAGAAAGGCGAGACGCTCATCGACACCGCGATGACGCTGAACGCGATGCGCCCTGATGCGATCGTCGTTCGCCACGCGGAATCCGGTGCGGTGCAGTTGCTGGCCGAGAAGGTGGATTGCGCGGTGATCAATGCCGGCGACGGCAGCCACGAGCATCCGACCCAGGCGCTGCTCGATGCGTTGACCATCCGCCGCCGCAAAGGCCGGCTCGAAGGTCTGATCGTCGCAATTTGCGGCGACATTTCGCACAGCCGTGTCGCCCGCTCCAACATCTACCTGCTCAACGCCATGGGCGCGCATGTGCGCGTGGTCGCGCCGCGGACGCTGATCCCTGCGGCCATGGACCGCTTCGGCGTCGAGGTGTTTCACGATATGAAGCGCGGCCTGACGGGCGTCGACATCGTCATGATGCTGCGTCTTCAGACCGAGCGCATGCACGGCAGCTTCGTGCCGTCGATCCGCGAATATTTCCACTTCTTCGGCCTCGACTACGCCAAGCTCGTCGTCGCCAAGGATGACGCGCTGATCATGCATCCGGGCCCGATGAACCGCGGCGTCGAGATCGATACCGAGGTCGCCGACGACATCGACCGTAGCGTGATCCGCCAACAGGTCGAGATGGGCGTCGCCGTCCGCATGGCCTGCCTCGAAGCCCTGAATCGCGAGGCGCGCGCGCCAGCGGCACCATGACCGAACGCACTCTCTTCACCAACGCCCGCCTGCTCGATCCGGCGAGCGGCGTCGACCGTGCCGGCGACTTGCTGGCGGAGAACGGCACGATTGCGGCACTCGGCCCGAATCTGGCGCGCGACGGGTTGGGCGCCGACGTGCATGCCATCGACTGCGCTGGAAGCTGCCTGGCGCCGGGCGTGATCGACATGCGCGTGCAATTGCGCGAACCCGGCGACGAACACCAGGAAACGCTCGCGACCGGCGCCGAAGCCGCCATCGCCGGTGGCGTCACGACGATGGCGATGCTGCCAAACACGATGCCTGTCATCGACGATCACGCGCTGGTCGAGTTCATCGGCCGCCGGTCGCGCGAGCTCGGGCGCGCGACCATCCGCACCTATGCCGCCGCGACCAAAGGCCTCCAAGGCCGCGAGCTGACCGAATACGGGCTTCTGGCCGAAGCCGGCGCCGTCGCCTTCACCGATGGCGTGCGTGCCATTGCAGACGCATCGGTTATGCGCCGGGCGCTTTCCTACGCGAGCACGTTCGATCTGCTGATCGTCCAACATCCCGAGGAGCCAAGCCTAAGCGCCGGCGGTGCCATGAACGCGGGCGAGATCGCGACGCGTCTCGGCCTTTCGGGCATCACGCCGGCAGCCGAGACCATCATGGTCGAGCGCGATCTGCGGCTCGCCGAGATCACCGGCGGGCGCTATCACGCGGCGCATCTCTCGACGGCCGGCGCGATCGACGCCATCCGCCGGGCCAAGGCGCGCGGGCTCGCCGTGACCTGCGATACGGCGCCGCATTATTTCGCCCTCAACGAGACCGCGGTCGGCGACTACCGCACCTTCGCCAAGGTCTCGCCGCCTTTGCGCAGCGAAGAGGATCGCCGCGCGGTGATCGAGGGGCTGAAGGACGGCACCATCGACGCCATCGCCAGCGATCACGCGCCGCAGGACCAGGAATCGAAACGCCTGCCGTTCGCTTCGGCCGAGCCCGGCATCGTCGGCCTCGAGACGCTGCTGCCGTTGTCGCTCGAGCTTTATCACAACGGCAGCCTCAACCTACTGCAGGTGGTGCGCGCGCTGACGCAGCGGCCGGCAGAAATTCTGCGGCTGCCTGGCGGCAACCTCAAGCCCGGCGCGCCCGCCGACCTGACGATTTTCGACCTCGATCGGCCGTGGCGCATCGATGTCGCGGCGCTCTATTCGAAGTGCAAGAACGCGCCATACGACCACCGGCCCGTGCAGGGCAAGGTGACGCGGACCGTGGTCGGCGGCCGCACGGTTTTCGGGCTCGAAGCCTGAGCCCGCGCGGAGCGCCGGCATGCCGTCATCGCCTGGAGCACTCAGCCTGTCGTGGCCGCTGCTGCTCTGCGCGGCGCTTGCCTATCTCGTCGGCTCGATCCCGTTCGGTTTGATCCTGACGCGCCTTGCCGGCTTAGGCGATGTGCGCCAGATCGGTTCCGGCAATATCGGCGCCACCAACGTCCTGCGCACCGGCCGCAAAGGCCTCGCGGCGGCGACACTGTTGCTCGACGCCGGCAAAGGTGCGCTTGCGGTTGCCGTGGCGCGCGGCTTTGGCGGCGAGTTCGCGGCAATCGCCGCGCTCGCGGCCGTGCTCGGCCACTTGTTTCCAGTGTGGCTCCGGTTCAAAGGCGGCAAAGGTGTCGCAACGTCGGCCGGCGTGCTGCTCGCCTACAATCCGCCGGCTGCGCTCGCGACGATCGCGACCTGGCTGGTGACGGCGCTGCTCTTCCGCTACTCGTCGCTCGCCGCCTTGACGGCAGCAGTGTTGGCACCGCTGTGGGCCTGGCTGTTCGGACCGCGCGTGATGCTGCCCATTGCCGTCGTCGGCGTCATCGCCCTGCTGGTCATCGCGCGCCATGCCGGCAACATCGGCCGGCTGATGCACGGCGCCGAAAGCAAGATACGCCTCGGACGCGAGCAATGAGCGGCCGGTCGACGTTGCCGCCGGCCGAACGGCTTGCGCGGCTGCGCTTAATCCGCAGCGAGAATGTCGGCCCGGTCGGTATTATGTAGCACTCGCCACAAAGAGATGAGGGCGTATTTCGTAAGGCGCACCAAATTAGCGCCCATGAAACAGACGCCCGCGCTATACGCCTTGGAGCGGCTACACGCCGAGCTAGGCGGCAAGATTCTAGAGAACCGAAAAGAGGCTAAACGGCTGGCGCAGGACATGCGCCATGTTGAGGCCGTACTTAGGCTCTTAGAACCAGGCTTTGACGTGCGCCGGATCGCTGTGCGGCGACGTAATCGACAAAACCCATGGTTCAAGCGTGGCGATATGTTCCGCCATGCGATTGACGTGCTGCGCCGCGCCACACAGCCAATGACGGCGCGCGAGATCACGGAAGCCCTGTTACGGTCGCGCGGCGTTGAGCCGGATACCAAGGCCGTCCGCTCGCTTTTTGGCGGCATACAGGCATCGCTTCGCAACCACAATGGCGTCACCGTCGAACGTGTTGGCGAAGGCATGCCAGCGCGTTGGGTGTTGAAAGGTGACGCGGGGCAAGCATGACGCCTACCCCGCGCCTCGCTATCCTCGGTGTTGCTAGACAACCAAGGAGCGACCTAATGCACAGTGCCATCTTTGTTGCGTCGATTCCCGATGACCAACGCATTTGGGGAAACTTCATCGCTTATGTTGACGTGAAGATGAAAGGCGCAACAAATGTTGCCCGGCTTGGCGAAAATGTATGGCTTGTAAACGTGCAGAAATCGCCAACCCCGTTAGCTTGGTTAATAGCGTTGGCTTCCGACCAAAACATTTCGCATGGTCTCTTGCCATTTGAGCACGCGCCCGAATGGCTTCCGGGCGGGTTTGATCCCAAAACCATTCAGGGCCAAATGCGCCGATAGGACGCTCGCGTTTCATTCGGCCGCCTCTTTGGTCGCCTGTGCCCGCTGCCAGTAGCCGCAGAAATCAACCGAGGGCTTGGACCGCATGGCGAGTGTTGAAACCGCGTTGACTTGCTCGCCTGTTGCTAGACGGCGGTTATCCTCGCGCCATGACGCTTCCTGTGCGTAACGGAGTAGATACGGTCCAGCGATGTGGTGATGGTGGCCGATCTCGGCGCGGCGCATGCGGCTGAAAAAGCTTTCGGCCATATTGGTGCAAGCGAAGCCATCGCTATAGGCTTCCTCGTGGTTGATCCGCCGCATTTCATATTTGCCGTGCAACGCGTTCCATGACCCGGCTTCGTCCGCGTTGAGCGTCGTTTCCTTGGCGACCCGCTGGCGAATGAACGACAAGGCTTGCGCCTCGTTACGGAACACGGCTGGAAGTGTGTGACCGTTACGCTCGCGGACCACCACCACGCATTGCCGCTTGCCATTCTGATTGCGACTAAGGCGACGGTCGCGGCGGTGTTCGCGGTAATTGGCTGGTTTGATGTAGCCGCCAAAATACGCGCCGTCCGTCTCGGCAATCTTGCCTGGACCACCGATGGTGCGGCCCTTCATTTCGGTCGCCATCGCCTCGCGCATTTTGTGCGCCAGCACGAAAGCGGTTTTGTATTGGGCGCCGAGATCGCGGCTGAGGGCCAACATGCTCTTACCCTTGACCTCGTTGCAGAAGATCGCGATTGCCGCGAGGTAAGACCGCAGCGGCATCTTGTGGAAGGCGAACAGTGTGCCGCTGGTAACGCTGAAATCGGCCCGGCAAGCCTTGCAGCGCCACCGTGGGGCACCGTTGGGCCTGCGGCAGTTGTAACAGGCTGGCGAGCCGCAGGACGGGCACACCGGCTCGCCCTGGGTGTCGGGCCAGCGGACCCTGCGGAAAGCAGCCTCGGCCTGCGCTTCGGTCATTTGCATGACCTCGACGAGGCTTAGCGAGCGCGCTTCGGCGCGAAGGAGGAAATGCTGGCTCATTGGTGTCAGATATGACACCTACAGCCGCCCTTGTCAACCGGAATAGTGTCAGATATGATCTCTTAAAGTCAGATACGACACCAATGGGCTTAGCCAAGTCCGAGGCCGAATTAGCCGAACGCACGGCCCGCTTTATCAAGGCGGAGCTGAAGCGCGCCGACGTGACATACGAAGAATTGGCCGAACGCCTCAAAAAACATGGCCACCCGCACGAGACCGTCGATTCGATCAAAGCCAAGCTGAAACGGGGGACGTTTCCGGCGACATTCATGCTGGCGTGTGCAGCCGCCATCGGCCTAGAGGCGATCAATCTCGGGGACGTGTAAGATCGCCCGTAACAGTTGGCTGGGAGGCTGACTATGTCGCGTTTACTTATTGCCATCTTTATTTGCGCATTTGTCATTTGGCAGTTACCAGGTCAGCCATTGTATGCAGCCACCCAAAACAGCAACGGAGCCAGTGACGATCAACGCGGCACCGACAAATTTCCTCTTACAGTCAAAATAGTGCAAACCCCAGAAAGCGACGCCGCCGCCGCCAAGGTATCCACTCAAGAACAAAGCCAACTTGACGCCAATTGGTGGTTGGTTCGCGCGACTTGGGTGCTCGTCGGAGTTGCCATCATGCAACTCTGCGTCTTCGGTTTGCAGGCCAAGCGTTTGGGGCAAACCATTAAGCGAATGGACGAAACCGCTGAACACGAATTGCGCGCTTATATCTCCGTCCGACCTGCCCCCCTTCACCCTGTAGTAGGGCCGCCAGCGGCAATGCAAAATTTGACGCCAAACACACAGGTCGGTGTTTGGATTCAAAATCTGAACGTCGGCAAAACGCCTGCCTATCGGGTAGAAGTTCGGGCAATTGTTGACGTATTGCCATTTCCATTGCCACACGGATGGCAAATGCCCCAACTGCCAGCTCCTGCTGTAGTTTCCCGTACGGTAATCCACCCGCAAGGGCATTCGCTGTTCGCAGCGCAGAGCGTTAATCCCATCACTGATTTTCAAATGACCCAAATTCAGGCCAGTACACATAGGCTTTACGTATATGGCCTTATTACTTACGAAGACGCATTTGAGGAAAATCGTGAAACGAGATTCTGCGCCTCTCTCGAATGTACTGTTCCTGGTCTGACTTTCCAGCAAGCCTATAATGGAAATGGCATGGTGGCCGCCCTGTGGTACGGCTGGCCCGAAGATGGCAACAACGCTACCTAAAGCAATTGCATAAACACGAGCAATCATGGCGCACATTTAAATTGGTGCGCCGGAATCGCATTTAAGATTCGGCTTGTGGCGAGTGCTACATAATACCGGGCCCGGTCACCTTCCACCAACTGGTAGCCCGGTTCGGCAGTGCGACCGCGGCGCTCGAAGCGTTACCCGATATCGCCCGCCGCGGCGGGCGGGCCAAGCCGTTGACGATCTGTCCGACCGAAACAGCCGAACGCGAGATCGAAGCGGTCGCGCGTCTCGGCGCGCGTCTCATCGCCCACAGTGAGCCGGATTACCCGGCGGCGCTTGCCGCGATCGACGACGCGCCGCCGCTGCTGACCGTCCGCGGCAAAATCGACCTGGCGATGCAACAGGCGATCGCCGTGGTGGGTGCGCGCAATGCGTCCGCCAATGGCCGGCGTTTCGCGCGCGACATAGCGGCGCAACTTGGCGCGGCGGGTTTGTTGGTGGTCTCTGGGCTCGCGCGCGGCATCGACGCGGCCGCGCATGAAGGTGCGCTCGACAGCGGCACTCTGGCGGTGCTCGCCGGCGGCATCGACACGGTCTATCCGGAAGAGAACCGGCGCCTGCACGAGGCGATCGCCGAGCGCGGTGTGCTCGTCGCCGAGATGCCCGTCAGCACCGTACCGCAGGCGCGGCATTTCCCGCGTCGCAACCGCATCATCTCGGGCATCTCGCTCGGCGTTCTGGTGATCGAAGCGGCGGAGCGCTCCGGCTCGCTGATCACCGCGCGCTTCGCACTTGAACAGGGCCGCGAGGTCTTTGCGGTGCCCGGCTCGCCGCTCGATCCGCGCTGCAAAGGCACCAACCGACTGATTCGGGCCGGCGCGACCATGGTCGAGAGCGCCGACGACATCCTGCGCGAGCTAGGGCCCCAGCGCGGCACGCCGCTCGCCGAGCAACATCGCGCCGTGTTTTCGGCCGCGCCAGCCGCAGAAATCGGCGCAAAAGACCTGGCCGAAGCGCGCCAAATCGTACTCGGTTTGCTGTCGCCGACACCGTTGCCGGTTGACGAATTGCTCCGGCAGTGCCAAATGTCGCCCGCCGTGATCCTCACAATTGTGCTCGAACTTGAGCTTGCAGGCCGAGTCGCGCGCCAGCCGGGGAACGCATTAACCTTGCTTTAACCATAAATCACCCTATTTCACGGGCTTCGGACTCCACCGCGCGGCGGAACCATGAACGTCGTCATCGTTGAATCGCCTGCAAAGGCGAAGACCATCAACAAGTACCTCGGCAAGGATTTCAAGGTCCTGGCGAGCTACGGACACGTGCGCGACCTGCCGGCGAAAGACGGCTCGGTGCGCCCCAATGAAAATTTCGCCATGTCGTGGGAGGTCGATCACCGCGCCGACAAGCGGCTGAAGGAGATCGCCACCGCCGTCAAAGGCGCCGAACGGCTTTACCTCGCCACCGACCCGGATCGCGAAGGCGAAGCGATCTCGTGGCACGTGCAGGAGATCCTGCGGCAGCGCAAGGCGCTGCAGGGTGTCGACGTCAAGCGCGTGGTGTTCAACGAAGTCACCAAGTCGGCGGTGCAGGAAGCGTTCAAGCATCCGCGAGAATTGGACCGCGAGCTGATCGATGCCTACATGGCGCGGCGCGCACTCGACTACCTCGTCGGCTTTACGCTGTCGCCGGTGCTGTGGCGCAAGCTGCCGGGCAGCCGCTCGGCCGGCCGCGTGCAATCGGTCGCCTTGCGCCTGATCTGCGAGCGCGAAGCCGAAATCGAGGCCTTCAAGCCGCGCGAATACTGGTCGATCGAGGTCGATTTCCAGACCCGCGGCGGCGAGCGCTTCACCGCGCGCCTGACCCATCTCAACGGCCAGAAGCTCGACAAATTCGATCTCGCCAACGAACAGCAAGCGCGCGCCGCCGCCGACGCGATCTTGAAGCACATCGACTACGCCGTCGCCGCGGTCGAAAAGAAGCAGATCCGCCGCAATCCGCCGCCGCCGTTCACGACGTCGACGTTGCAGCAGGAAGCGTCGCGCAAGCTTGGCCTTGGCGCGTCGCGCACCATGCGCACGGCGCAACGGCTTTACGAAGGCGTCGACATCGGCGGCGAAACCGTCGGCCTCATCACCTACATGCGAACCGACGGTGTCTCGCTGTCGAACGAAGCGATCGCCGCGGCGCGTGAAATGATCGCCGAGCAGTACGGCCCGCAATACCGGCCGGACGAGGCGCGCATTTACCGGAACGCCGCCAAAAACGCGCAAGAAGCGCACGAGGCGATCCGGCCGACCGATATGCACCGCCGCCCCGAGAGCTTGCCCGGCCATCTCGATTCCGACGAACGCCGGCTTTATGAACTGGTATGGAAGCGCGCAGTCGCGAGCCAGATGTCGTCGGCAAACATCGACCAAGTCGCCGTGGACATCGCACCGGCCGACAATTCGGTCGTGCTGCGCGCCACCGGCTCGACCGTGGTGTTCGATGGCTTCCTCACGCTTTACACGGAAGACTCCGACGATCCGGAAGGCGACGAGGAGAATCGGCGCTTGCCCGCGCTCAATGAACGCGATGCGCTGACCCGCGATAAAGTCGACCCGCAGCAGCACTTCACGCAGCCGCCACCGCGTTACACCGAAGCGAGCCTGGTGAAAAAGCTCGAAGAGCTCGGCATCGGCCGGCCGTCGACCTACGCATCGACCATGCAGGTGCTGCAAGACCGCAAATACGTCCAGCTCGACAAGAAGCGGCTAATTCCCGAAGACCGCGGCCGCCTCGTCACTGCGTTCCTGATGGAATTCTTCGAGCGCTACGTCGAATACGATTTCACCGCCGATCTCGAGAACAAGCTGGACGATATTTCCGGTGGCCGTATCGACTGGAAGAAGGTGCTGGAGGATTTCTGGACGGATTTCTCGGCCGCCGTCGCCGGCACCAAGGATCTCAACATCACCCAGGTCATCGACACGCTCGACGAGGAGCTCGGCCGTCATTTCTTTCCGGAGCGGCCTGACGGCAGCGATGCGCGTCTATGTCCGGTGTGCAAACAAGGCCGGCTCGGCCTCAAGCTCGGACGCTTTGGCGCCTTTATCGGCTGTTCGCGCTATCCCGAGTGCCGTTACACGCGCGCCCTGGGCTTTGAAAACGGCGAGAATGGCGCCGCTGCGGAGCCGCGCGAACTCGGCACCGATCCCAAGACCGGGTTGGTCGTCGCGCTCAAAAAGGGCCCGTACGGGCCCTACGTGCAACTGGGCGAGACGCCACCGAAGCCGCCGCGCGAGAAAGGCAAGCGCGCCAAGAAATCTGACACGCCGCCGGTCGAAAAGCCCAAACGCGCGTCGCTGCCCAAGGGCGTCTCGCCGGCCGACATTGACCTCGAAAAGGCGCTCAAGCTGCTGGCGCTGCCGCGCGAAGTCGGACCGCATCCAGAAGACGGCGAGATGATCGTCGCCGGCGTCGGACGCTTCGGCCCGTATATCCGGCACGGCAAAATCTACAAATCGCTGACCGCGGACGACGACGTCCTGACGGTCGGACTCAATCGCGCGGTCAGCCTGCTGGCCGAGCCGCGCAAGTTCCGACGCGGCGCGCCCGAACCGATCAAGGTGCTGGGTGACCACCCGTCGGCCGGCGGCCCGGTGAAGATTTTCAACGGCAAGTACGGCGCCTATGTCAGCCACGACGGCATCAACGCGACGCTGCCAGGCGGGATGGCGCTCGAGGAACTGACCATGGACCGCGCCGTCGAGCTCCTAGCGGAGCGCGCAGCGCGCGCCGGCGGCCGCCGTGGCGGACGCAGTCGCGGCCGCACAACGAAAGCCCCACGTGAAGCGAAGACATCAGCGAAGAAGAAACAGGCCGCCGCAGCGGAATGACCGTCGTCCGCGCGGCGGCGGGCGCGGGCCGCGTGGCGTTTTGCCCGAAATCGGCATTGTCGAAGTCACCGGCGTCGACCTAGACGGCGAAATGCAGGGCCGTGCGATCGGCGTGGCTGGCGAAACGCCGGACATCGTCGTGATTGCCGAGCGCGGTGCACCGGCGCTGGGCGTCGGCGAACGCGCCGTGGCCCGTTTCAGCCGCACCGAAGACAATACGTACGAAGCACGGATCCTGCGCGCGGTCGGCGGCGCGCCCGATCGGGTCATCGGCATCTATCGCGTCGGCCGTGAAGGCGGGCGGATCGAGCCGACCGACCGCAAACTTCGCACCGAGTTCCGGGTCGCCGCTTCGGACGCGAAAGGCGCCACGGCGGGTGAAATCGTCGTCGCCGAACTGCTCGGCCAGCCCGGAATGGGATTGCCCGCCGCGCGGATTGTCGAACGCATCGGCGACAGCGCCAATCCGCGCGCGTTCAGCGTCATCGCCATCCACAGCCACAGCATTCCGGTCCCCTTCCCCAAGGCTGCGCTCGATATCGCCGACGCGGCCAAACCCGTCGCGCTGGGAAATCGCGCCGACCTGCGCAACGTGCCGCTGGTGACGATCGACGGCGCTGACGCGCGCGATTTCGACGACGCCGTCTGGGCCGCGCCCGATCCCGAACGTGACGGCGGCTGGCACGCGCTCGTCGCCATCGCCGACGTGGCGCACTATGTCCGCGCTGGCGATGCACTTGATGCCGCGGCGCGCGACCGCGGCAACTCGGTCTATTTCCCGGATCGCGTCGTGCCGATGCTGCCCGAAGCACTGTCGAACGAGCTCTGCTCGCTCAAGTCTGGTGTCGACCGTGCCTGCATGGCAGTCGATCTGTGGATCGACGCCGACGGACAATTAACACGGCACCAATTCCGCCGCGGACTGATGCGTTCCGCCGCGCGACTGACCTATGAGGAAGCACAGGCGGCGGTCGACGGCCGGCCGAACGAGAAGACGACGCCCCTGCTCGATCGCGTCCTGAAGCCGCTCTACGGCGTCTATCGTGCGCTCGAACGCGCACGCGCGGCGCGCGGCACGCTCGACCTCGACATTCCCGAGCGACGGATCTTGCTCGACCCCTCCGGCCGCATCGCGCGGATCGAGCCGCGCGACCGCCTCGACAGCCACAAGCTGATTGAAGAACTCATGATCGCGGCCAACGTGGCGGCCGCCGAGACCTTGGAACGGCTGAAGCAACCGTGCATGTACCGCGTGCACGACTCGCCGGACCCGGAAAGGCTCGCGGCGCTCGCGCGCTTTCTCGACGGCATCGGCATCCACGGCCTCACCCTCGCCCGCGGCCAAGTGGTGCGGCCGCAACATTTCAACGCCATTCTGCGGCGCGCCAAAGGCACGCCCTACGAGCGACTGGCGAATGCGCTGGTGCTGCGCAGTCAGGCGCAGGCCGAATACAGTCCCGAGAATCTCGGCCATTTCGGCCTGTCATTGCGGCGTTACGCGCACTTCACGTCGCCGATCCGGCGCTATGCCGATCTTCTCGTCCACCGCGCGCTGATTTCCGGCCATCATTTCGGCCGTGACGGGCTGCCGCAGCCGGCCGACGACTTCAAAGCCATCGGTACGCACATTTCGATGACCGAACGGCGCGCTGCGGCCGCCGAGCGCAGCGCCGCCGATCGCTACACCGCGGCCTTCCTCGCCGAGCGAGTCGGCGCCGAGTTCGCCGCCCGCATTAACGGTGTCACCCGCGCCGGCCTGTTCATCACGCTCGATGAAACCGGCGCGGACGGCCTGATCCCGATCCGCACGTTGCCCGGCGACTATTACATCCACGACGAAGCCCACCACAGTCTCAAGGGCCGCCGCTCGGGCCGGACATACGTTTTGGGCGATCCGGTGCGAGTCCGATTGGCCGAAGCCGACACGGTCACCGGCAGCCTGCTCTTCGCCCTGACCGAGGACTCGCCGCGCCGCCAAGCGCCGCCGAGACGGCCGCGCCGTTAACCTCAGTTCGTTCGACGTAAAGCGCCGCAGTAAGGTTTCCGGCGGCGGCCATTAACCCTCTATCTTCTTGCAACCGGCACGCGCCGAAGGCAAAAATGGCCGCGGTGGGGAAACATTAATTTCAGCCAACCATGATTGCTCGGGGGGACGTTCGCCGAAACATCGCTCGTATACCGAGAGTCCTCACTAAAACGGCGATTTTTTCGGTCCTTGCGCTTTGCGCCTGCGCCGCTCAGCCGACGGGCAGCGGCGTCCAGCCTACGCCGCTCGCCAACAGCGGCGAGACCGAGCTGTTCAGCGAAACCTATCAAAGCATCATCGAATATCACGTCGACGCGACGCGCGCCGACGCCCTCTCGCTCGCCGCCCTCGGCGACCTAACGAGCGTCGATCCCGACATCACGGTGAACCGCGACGGCGACGACATTGCGCTGCACCGGGGCAGCCAGATTTGGCGCCTACACGCGCCGGCGCCGTTCGACACCGCCGCCTGGGGCACGCTGACCGCGACGCTCGTGCAGACGGCGCGCGACGCCTCGCCCAAGGTCGCCGCGGTCGCGCCTGACAAGCTCGAACAAGAGCTGATCGATCACATGCTGGCGACGCTCGACCGCTTTTCGCACTATGCGCGCCCGGCGGTCGCTCGCGAGTGGCGTGCCGCCCGCGACGGTTATGGCGGCATCGGCATCATCCTTGCCGACGCACCCGAGACGCGCATCACCGCCGTGATGGCCGACTCACCGGCGGCGCGTGCCGGCATCCACATCAACGACCGCATTGTCATGCTCGACGGCGTGTCGTCCAACGCGCTCTCGCCGACGCAGCTCCGCAGCCGCCTGCGCGGACCGGCGTTGAGCACGGTCGTTTTGGGAATCCAGCGGGCCGGGCTCGACAAGCCGCTGAATCTGACCCTGCAACGCGCGCACCTCGTGCCGCCGAGCGTCACGCTCGAAGAGCGTGGCGACGTGGCCGTGATTGCAGTCGCGAGCTTCAATCAGCAGACCGGCGACGGCGTCATCGACGCCTTGGCGCGCGCGCACCGTGAAATGGGTGGGCATCTGAAGGGAATTGTCCTCGACTTGCGCGGCAACCCCGGCGGCTTGCTCGACCAGTCGGTGATCGTCGCGAGTCAGTTCCTCGACGGCGGCACGATCGCGACGACCATCGGCCGCAATCCCGAAAGCTTCCAGTATTTCGCCGCGCCTGCCGATCACCACGCGGATTCTTTGCCGCTCGTGGTTCTGGTCAACGGCGGTTCGGCGTCGGCCTCGGAAATCGTCGCCTCGGCGTTGCAGGATGCGGGCCGCGCCGTCGTGGTCGGGACGTCCTCTTACGGCAAGGGCACGGTGCAAACGGTGCTGCGCACGTCAAACGACGGCGAACTGACCGTCACCTGGGCGCGCTTGATCGCGCCGAAGGGTTATTTCCTGCATCATCACGGCGTCGTGCCGACCGTCTGTACCGCCGGCCTGGCCGACAATGCCGACGCCGGCGTTATCCTGGCGAAAAGCCCGGGTCCGACTTTGAACGAGGCGCGTGAGGCGCTCGACGACGCCGGCTGGACCGCATTGCGGGCCGCCTGCCCGCCTGCGCCGGAGCACGATCCGCTCGACCTTCGCGTCGCGCGTCACTTGCTGGAAAACCCGGTGATCTACGCCCGGCTGCTGGGTAACGATCCGGTCCGGCTGGCGCACGACTTCCACGCTACCACCGCACACTGATCGGAGCGGGCCGGCTCAGGTACGGCCGGCGCTGCAGAAATGCCACGCGTGCCCGCGGCGCGCGTAAAGCAGCAAATAATGATGACCGTCGGCGTCGGCGATCAGGACAACGAGGCGGTCGCCGACGCAGCTCGCATCCGCATGGAGCGGCGGCGTGAGCCCTTTGGCCTTGGCGCAGGCCGCGACCAACGGCGGCAGCGCCGCACGAAGCGAGGCAAGCACCGCGCCGTCGAGCGAGACATAGTAACGCGTCGCCGTGCCGCCCTTGACCGTGGCGCGGACCTCGATCCGGCCCAGCCGCGATTTGTAATAACCGGCCTCCTGTTGACCGTCGGCGGTTCCCGGCGCGACAGGATGAAACGCGATTGCCGCGCAGTTCTGCGACGACAGCGGCTCAGCCGCCGGCGCGAGCCGCGCAAATCCGATCGCGGCACCGGCAACCACCAGCACGAAGGCGAGACGCAGCATCGGCCCGATTATGTTGAGCCCGCCGCGCCGCTGCAAGCATTGCTCGCCAAGGGCGAACGTTTGTTGTTTGCTGCCATCTATGAAGCCCGTGATTTGGTTCGCGATTGCGTTGCTTCTGGCGACCTCACCGGCCCAGGCCGCCGAGTCCGACCTTGCCCTCGTCATGGCAATCGACGTTTCAGGCAGCATCGATCCCGGCGAATACCGACTCCAACACGAAGGAATCGCACGGGCGTTCGAGACCTCGGCGGTGCTTTCGGCGATTGGCGGCGGGCCGCATGGCGCGATCGACGTCACGGTCATCGAATGGTCTGACCGCCATAAACAAACGACGATCGTGCCGTGGACGCGCGTATCCGACCGAGCGTCGGGGGCGGCCTTTGCCGCCCAAGTGCGCGCGGCGCACCGCACGTCCGGCGGCCTGACGTCGATCGGCGACGCGCTGCTGGCGGCGGCAGCGGCGTTCGAGACGCTGCACGATCATCCGATGCGCCGGATCATCGACCTGTCCGGCGACGGCATGGCTAATATCGGACCCAAGCCGGCGGAAGTTCGCGACGCTTTGGTGGCGCGGGGCATCACGATCAACGGCCTCGCCATTCTCCAGCACGAGCCGTGGCTGTCGAGCTATTACGACCAGAACGTGGTCGGCGGCCGGGGCTCGTTTCTGCTCGACGTCGAGGGCTACAAATCCTTCGCCCAAGCCATGCAGCAGAAGCTGATCGACGAGATCGCCGCGATACCGCAGCCGCAAAAACATTTCGGCCGGGCGTTGGGCCCGGCCGAAACGTCGTCAGCGACGAATGTTGCTCAGATGCAGTAGGTCTTCAGCGGCGCGAAGCCGTTGAATCCGACCGACGCATAGGTCGAGGTATAGGCGCCGGTCGACAGGATCTCGACCTTGTCGCCGACCTTGAGATCAACCGGCAGCCGATAGACCGTGCGCTCATACAGAATGTCCGCTGAATCGCAGGTCGGACCCGCGATCACCGTCGGACCGCGCGGGCCGCCGTCGGCCGGCGTCTTGATCTTGTATTTGATCGCCTCGTCCATCGTCTCGGCCAAGCCGTTGAACTTGCCGACGTCGAGATAGACCCAGCGCTTCGGATCTTTCGCCGACTTGCGCGAGATCAGCACGACTTCGCTTTGAATCACGCCGGCGTCGCCGACGATCGAGCGGCCGGGCTCGACGATCAGCTCCGGCAGGTTGTTGCCGAAATGCTTGGTCATCGCCGCCATGACGGCGTTCGCATAGTTCACGACCGCTGGCACGTCGCCGCGGTAATGCGCCGGGAAGCCGCCGCCGATATTGACCATGCGCAGGTTGATGTCGGTCTCGGCCAGCAGCGAGAACATGCGCGCCGCGCGTTCGATGGCGCCGTCCCACTGGTTGAGATCGGTCTGCTGCGAGCCGACGTGGAACGAAATGCCGTATGGATCGAGTCCGAGATCGCGCGCCCGCCGCAGCAAGTCGACCGCCATCTCCGGCGCGCAGCCGAACTTGCGCGACAACGGCCAATCGGCGCCGGTGCATTCGACCAGGATGCGGCAGAACACGCGCGTGCCGGGTGCGGTACGGCTGAGCTTCTCGAGCTCGGGTTCGCTGTCGAAGGCAAAGAGGCGGACGCCCTTCTCGTACGCATAGGCGATGTCGCGCTCTTTCTTGATGGTGTTGCCGAAGGAAATGTTGTCGGCGGCGATGCCGCGCTCGAGGCACAGATCGGTTTCGGCGCGGCTCGCGACGTCGAAGCTCGAGCCCAGATCCTTCAGCATGCCGAGAATTTCGGGCGCCGGGTTCGCCTTCACGGCATAGAACACACGGGCCAACGGCAGATAACGCCGCAGAACTTTATAAGCCTGGCCGACGACATCGAGGTCGATGACCAAGCACGGGGTTTCGGGTTGGGCCTCCGCCAAAAACTTGGCGATCTTCTTATTGGTTTCTCGCATCTCCGTATCCTACGAACGGGCGCAGCCGCATCGGTGCCGGCGACGCGCCATGAGGTGAAGGGAACGCCATCCGTTGGATGGCGCGGCTTCAAGCCAGAACGCTTTGCTCAATTCAGGGGACTCGAGGAGACGCTGAGAGCGGCCCCGGCTGACCCGTTGAGGGCTTCAGAACGGAGCGCGTGCGCCCCGCGTTGGATAGCAACCATATCGTCTTCCCTCTCGGGACCGGTCCACGACGACCGGTTCTTCCAAAAAGGACGCGTTACGTCGTTGCATAACCACGATGGGCCATAGGCACGTGCGAGTGCGTCGCACACTTTAGATACGCTCATCGCGCTACGATGCAAGACAAAATTCACAGAAGAGTAAATTTTCCCGCGCGCGTGACGGCGATCACACGTCAGCCAATGCTGTCACATTGATCACCGACGCTTCAGACATCCGAACAAATGGTAAAAGTGCGGCGCCGACGCCGAAGAATCCCCACGGAATCCGCGCTATTGCGCTTGCGTCACCAAATCGATGGTCGCGACCTCGCCGCCAGTTGCGAGATCGAAAACGAGGACTCGGATGCCGCCGCCGGGCAGCTCGACCCGCGCGACCAGTCGACCGGCGTCGACGTCGGTTGCGATCACCTTAGCGCCCGTCGGCAGGACGATGCGCTGCGCCGCCACTGCCGGCGCCGGCCGCGACGAGACCGGCCGGCCATGATCGATGCGCCAGACCACGGCTGCCGCCAGAGCGCCGATGCCCAAGAGCAGCAGCACGCCGAGGACGATCACCAGAAGCTTGAGGGCGCGCATATTCGGCGCCAATTTAACAACCATGGCCGTCGAGACAAGTAGCGATATCCGGCACACCGCCGTGACGCCCGACGAGGCCGGAAACCGCCTCGATCGCCTGCTGGCGAGCCATTTTGGCGACCTGTCGCGGTCGCGCCTGAAGCGCCTCATCGAACAGGGTCAGGTGCAACTCGACGGCAAGCCGATCAGCGATCCGGCCTTCAAGGTGAGGTCCGGTCAGGTTTTCACGGTCGCAGTGCCACCGCCGGAGTCAGGCGCGATCGAACCGCAGGCGATGGATCTCAAAATCCTGTTCGAGGACGCGCACCTTCTTGTCCTCGACAAGCCCGCCGGCTTAGTGGTTCATCCCGCGCCCGGCAATCCCGATCGCACGTTGGTCAATGCGCTGATCGCCCATTGCGGCGACAGCTTGGTCGGCATCGGCGGCGTCAAACGTCCGGGCATCGTTCATCGTCTCGACAAGGACACCAGCGGCGTCATGGTGATCGCCAAGACCGACTTGGCCCACCGCGCCTTATCCGCCGATTTTGCCGCCCGCCGGATAACCCGCGCCTATCAGGCAATTGTTTGGGGCGTGCCCACGCCCAAGAGCGGTGAAATCACCGGCGCAATCGGTCGCAATCCACGCGACCGTAAAACCATGGCCGTCGTCGCGAACGGCAAGGCAGCGGCGACGCGCTATCAGGTGCTCAAGAATTTCGGCACCGCGGCGGCCCTCATCGAATGCCGGCTGGGCAGCGGCCGGACCCATCAGATCCGGGTCCATTTGCTGGCCAAGGGGAACCCGGTGTTGGGGGACCCGGTTTACAAAGGCCGGCACATTGCGGCCCGGCTGGCCAAACTGCCGGCAGCGGCCAAGGCGGCGGCAGGCGGCCTTGGCCGGCAGGCCCTGCATGCTTATCTGTTGGGCTTCCGCCACCCGGCAACCGGGGAATACCGAGAATTCAAAAGCGCCTTACCCAGCCAGATCACTGCTTTGTTACATAAGTTAGAGGAAATCTAGTCTGGACAATACCCGAGTCCAGCACTAAGCTTTCTGCGAAAGAGGAAGGATTCTGCCCCGCAATGGCCACCCACGCCCTGCCGTCTGTCGCGCGCGAGGGTAATCTTGCGCGTTATCTCGCGGAAATCCGCCGGTTTCCGATGCTGGCGCCGGAGGAGGAGTACATGCTCGCCAAAAGTTGGCGCGAACATGGCGACAAGGATGCGGCACATAAGCTGGTCACCAGCCATCTGCGGCTCGTGGCCAAGATCGCCATGGGCTATCGCGGCTACGGCCTGCCCCTGTCCGAGCTCATTTCCGAGGGCAACGTCGGCATGATGCAAGCGGTCAAGCGCTTCGACCCCGACCGCGGCTTCCGGCTGGCGACCTATGCCATGTGGTGGATCCGCGCCGCGATCCAGGAATACGTCCTGCATTCCTGGTCGCTGGTGAAAATGGGCACCACAGCGGCGCAGAAGAAGCTGTTTTTCAACCTGCGCAAGATCAAGGGCCAGCTCCAGGCGATTGAGGACGGCGACCTGTCGCCCGAGAACGTCAAGCGCATCGCCAAGGAACTCGCGGTGCCGGAATCCGATGTGGTCAGCATGAACCGTCGGCTCAGCGCGCCCGACAATTCGCTGAACGCGCCGCTGCGTGCGGACGGCGATGGCGAGTGGCAGGACTGGCTGGTCGACGAAGGCCCGACCCAGGAAGCTCGGCTGGGCGATCGCCAGGAACTCGGTCTGCGGCGTGACCTGCTGCGCACCGCCATGACCCATTTGACCGCCCGCGAGCGCGACATCCTGGTCGAACGCCGGCTCAAGGATGAGCCTGCGACCCTCGAGGATCTGTCGCGGCGCTACGGCATCTCGCGCGAGCGCGTGCGCCAGATCGAGGTGCGCGCGTTCGAGAAGCTGCAGCGGGCGATCAAGACCAAGGCGCTCGACCACCGCCCCTCGGCAGCCGAGACGCCGGCCATCTAGGCCCGTCGCGCCGCACGGTGCAGCCGTCCGCCCGTGGTCGGCGCGGCAACGCCGGTGGTTTGCGGCAAGCTCAACGGCAGACCTTTCACCGACCGGACCGCGAGATAGGCGAAGGCCTGCGCTTCGAGCGCGTCGCCGTCCCAGCCCGCCTGCTCGACCGGCAGGACCGGCGCGTCGAGCTGTGCCGCCAATAACGCCATCAGCACCGGATTGCGGCGGCCACCGCCGGTCACCAGCCAGCGCTTGGCAGGCGCCGGAAAATGCCGGCGCGCGGCCGTGATTCCGGCAGCCGTCATCGCCGCCAACGTCGCGGCGCCGTCCGCCGGCAGCAGGCCTTCGGGCGTGAAGCGCGCGAAATCATCGCGGTCGAGCGATTTCGGCGGCGGCGCGGCGAAGAACGGATGCGCGAGAAAACGCGCGACGTGTTGCGGATCGGGCTTGCCGGTGCGTGCCAACGCCCCGCTCTCGTCGAGCGGCCGCCCCGTGTGGGTCATCGCCCAGTCGTCGATCAGCGCATTGCCGGGCCCGGTATCGAATGCCAGCACCTGATCTTCGCGCGGACCCAACCAGGTGACGTTGGCGACACCGCCGATATTCACCACGGCCAGCGGCCGTTCGAGGTCGGCCGCAAGCGCCTGATGGTACAACGGCACGAAGGGCGCACCCTGCCCGCCCGAGGCCACGTCGGCCGCACGGAAGTCGTTGACAACATCGAGTCCAGTTAACCGCGCCAACAACGCGCCGTCGCCGATCTGCCAGGTGCGGCGCTCCCACGGCCGATGCAATACCGTGTGGCCGTGAAAGCCGACCAGCGACGCGTCTTTCAGACCGTGTCCGCGGACCAGCATCGCCACGGCGCGCGCATGGGCTTCGGTCATTTCCGTCTCGATCGCCGCGATCTCGCCCTTGCCGCCGAGCGTCGAGCGAATCCGCGCGCGCAACGCCGGTTCATAGGGAACCGTCAGGGCGCCGCGCGGCACGACCGCGCGCAGCCCGTCGGTTTCGATCGCGGCCACGTCGATGCCGTCGATCGACGTGCCGCTCATCAAGCCGATTGCCAAGGTCATGCCGCGACTCCCCAACGGTCGCACGCCGGCTGACGGCACGCCGCCGGTATGCTAGACGCAATCCCCATGACCAAGGTCCGCTCCGCCTTTCTTGCCGCCGCCGAAGAACGCGGCTTCATTCACCAGATCACCGACCGCCCGGGCTTCAATGCATTGCTCGCGGCCGGGCCGGTCACATCCTATATCGGCTTCGATTGTACCGCCGACAGCCTACATGTCGGCAGCCTGCTGCAGATCATGCTGTTGCGGCTCTGGCAGAAGACCGGCAACAAGCCGGTCGTCCTTATGGGCGGCGGCACGACCAAGGTCGGCGATCCGTCGGGCAAGGACGAAGCGCGCCGCATTCTGAGCGAAGCCGAAATCGCCGCCAACATGGCCGGCATCCGCCGCGTCTTCGAACGTTTTCTCAAATTCGGCACGGGCAAGGCCGACGCCGTGATGGTCGACAACGCCGAGTGGCTCGACCAGCTCGCGTACATCCCGTTCTTGCGCGAGTACGGCCGGCATTTCTCGGTCAACCGCATGCTGAGCATGGACAGCGTCAAGCTTCGGCTCGAGCGCGAGCAGCCGTTGAGCTTTCTCGAATTCAACTACATGGTCTTGCAGGCCTACGACTTCATCGAGCTGGCGCGGCGCTACAAATGCGCGGTTCAGATGGGTGGCTCGGACCAGTGGGGCAACATCGTCATGGGCGTCGAGCTCGGGCGCCGGGCGGAAGAGCGCGCGCTTTACGGCGTGACCTCGCCGCTGGTCACGACCGCATCGGGCGCCAAGATGGGCAAGACCGCGCAAGGCGCCATCTGGCTCAACGCCGACAAACTCTCGCCCTACGATTACTGGCAATACTGGCGCAACACCGAGGACGCCGATGTCGTCCGGTTCCTGAAATTGTTCACCGACCTGCCGATGGACGAAATCGGGCGGCTCGCGGCCCTGCGCGACAACGAGATCAATCAGGCGAAGATCGTTCTCGCGACCGAGGCGACAGCGCTGGCGCACGGCCGCAAAGCGGCCGACGAAGCGGCTACGACCGCGCATCGCGTGTTCGCCGAAGGCGGCATCGGCAGCGACCTGCCGGTGACCGAGATGCCCAAGGCCGAGCTGAAGGCCGGCCGGCCGGCGATTCAGTGCTTCCACCGCGCCGGGCTGGCGCCGAGCCTGAGCGAAGCGCGGCGGCTCATCCGCGGCGGCGGCGCGCGCATCAACGACAAAGTCGTCACCGACGAAACCGCGACGCTGTCGCTCGACGATCTCAACGCTGACGGCGTCATCAAGCTGTCGGCCGGCAAGAAGCGCCACGCACTGGTGAAGCCCGTCTAAGGATTGGCGGCGGGCGCTGTCGACTCTGTTTTCGGCGGCGTGCTGGGTGCCGGATTCCACACCTTGAACAAGAATAGGTTCCGCAGGAATCCCGGCGCGATCGCACTCAGCGGGTTGACCGCGATCTGTGGATTGCTCATCGGGCCAGCAACGCGGAAATTGGCGCCGAATATTCCCTGCCCCTCGCCGCCCACCAGCAGGCTGCCGATCAACGGAATGTCGCCGATGACCGTGTTCAGAATGTTGGCGGGAACCAGCGTACCGGATACATCGAGCGTGCTGGCATCATTGTCGACCGTGCCGCTGGCGCTGATGCCGATCGCACCGCCGTAAGCGCGCACGTTGTCGAGCTTGATGCTACTGGCGCCGTAGATCACGTCGCCCTGCAGCACCTTGAACGGTATGCCGCTGCCGCCGGTCAGCAAATTGCTTACGCCGCTGAACGAGGTCAACGTCAGCAACCGGGCGAACAACGGCGCGCGCACCACGCGGTAATCGGCGCCGGTGAACGTGCCTTTCAGCACGCGTTTGCCGTCCTGGTCCACGGCGTTGCCGTTGACCGCAAAGGTGCCGCCCTCGATGTCGCCGGTGACGTCGAGCACCTTCAGCAAGGCACCGAAATCGTCAGCCGTCAGATCGAACTTGCCGGCTCCGTTGGTGCCGCCGAATCGCACCGTGAGTTTCTTGCCATTGGCCAAGGCGCCGTCGATGGCCGCTTCCGTCCAGTGCGGACCGTTGCTTTGCAGCCGAGCGCTGAAATCGGTCAGTTCCCGGCTCGGGCCCAACACCAAGCGGCCCAACGTTGCGTGGATCGCAAGGGGCGGCGGGTTTGCCGCCGATGGACGCGATACGTCGCGCATCAGACCGCTCGCGTCGTAGCTCGGACCCGACAGATCGGCCGTCCAGCCGTTGCCGGAGCGCGTCAGAGCGATCTGCGCGTTGGTGTCGCCGGCAACCAGCACCGGAACGTCGAGACGCGATAGACCGGTTTTGTCAAAATCCGCGGACAGGCGCGCATCGATGCCATTGCCCACCAAGGTGGCGTTACGTACGTGCGTGAGTTGGTCGCCGACGAGCTGAAGCGTGAATTTCGCCATCGCGGCTTGGCCGGCGGTCTTGTGCCAGTCGATCTTGGGGATTTCAGCGGTGGCATCCTTGAGATTGGCGGTGATCGACGCCTCCGCCCGCCGGTCGGCGCGCAAACCATAGGTTAGGGCAACGTCGACCGGTCCATGCACCGTCGCATAGTCCGAGAAATCCACGCCGAGCCGGGCCCGCGCCGCATCATCGAGCCGCCCCTGGACGGTGTAACGCCGCCGCAACGCCTGTTTGCCGAGATTCTCGACCCACGTCAGTTTGACCGGCGCTCCGTCAAGCGCCGCCGTGCCGTCAAGCGTCAGCGCCGCGCGGTCGAGCGTCATCTTGAATGCGCCGTCGCTCAAATCACGACCAAAGAACGCGTGCGGAACGGCGATGCCCGATAGTTGCGCCTCGCTGTGGTACTCGACCTCGTCGAAGTTCAGGTCGTGCTTCAACGGGAGCCGGAAGAAAACATGGGCTGTGAAATCGCCGCTGGCGTGCTCGGCGTCGAGGCCCAACGCCTTGGCGTACTCCAGCGGCTTGGTATCGAGCACTTTGAGCGCGTCATGCAACGGCCCCGACAGCGTGACGTCGATGTCACCCATCTCGTCATTGGTATCGAGATTGTACAACTTGACGCTGGCGGAGACTTCGCGGCCGCCAAGGACATGACCGCTGATCGGCGAAAAATCCATGTGCTTGCGGTCAAAGGTGACTGTCCCGTTGACGCCACGCACCGGCTCCAACGGCGGGAAATATTCGATCGTCAAATTGCGGTAGCTGCCGGTACCTTCGAAGCGTGTGACGTTGACCGGCTTTGGCGCGTCAACATCGACGTGAAGCGCCAACACGGCGTTCATGCTGTCGATCACGCCGTCGTGCACCCGCGTTGTGATCCAGTGTCGCGTGTGCGGCCCCACTTTTTCCGGCCAAAGATGCGGTAGGGAGTCGATCAGGATGCCGGCCGCCGTCAATCGCGCCGATGCATCGAACGCCGTCGGCCAGCCACCGGCCAACAGGCCGCTGCCGAGGTTGTCGACCTCGCCCTCGACGGCGACCCTGGGCCCGCCGAAATCGAGACTGAGATTTTCGATATCGACGCGCCCTGCCGTCGGATTGTAGCTCGCCTTCAGGATGCCGCCTTTGACCGGCGCCGTGCCATCGGGCAGGTCGGCCTCGCGCAAGGTTCCTGCGCCGAACCGCACATCGCAGAACGCGACGTCGATCGCGAAACTCTTGGTGTCGAAGCCAAGCGCCATTTCGCCCGAAACCGGCAAATCGACCGCAGCAAGCGGCTGCAACGCCGGGGCCGCCGGCGCGAACAGCGCCGGATCGACGCCCTCGAAATCGATCCGCACCGACAGCTCGCCCGTATTGCGGTAAGCGAGACGGCCGCTCAGCAGCGCCTGTTTGCCGCCGATGCCGACGGTCAGCTGCATGTGGCCATCGACGCCGTTGGCGTTGCGCGCCATCACGAGGTCGACCTGGTCGGCGCGCCACGTCACGCCGAGCGATTTATCGTCGACGATCAGCGTCGCGTTGGTCATTGAGAACGTCGACAGGTACTGCAACGGTCCACCGGTGCCCAACGGCGCCGCGATGTCGCGAGTCAGTCGGTTTCCCCAAAATTCAGCGCTTTGGCTTTCGGCGGTCTGCTCGCCGACGGCGATATGAAACGACCCGTCGGCCGCCCGTACGAGACGCAACACCGGACGATCGAGCACGACGCGTGACGGCGCTAGACGCCCTTGCAGCAGCGCCCACGGGCTCAACACGATCTCCATGTCGTGGAAATTCAAACGTGCGCCGCTCGTTGGTTGGCTCAGGTGGACGCCTTGGGCGAACAGATGGACGCGCCGGTTCGACCAGCTCAAGACCGTGTGGTCGATCGTGACGAGCACGCCGCTCGGTCCGCTCGACAATGCCGACGCGAGATAGGGCGTGACGGGATCGAGCACGATGGGTCCGCGCGACAGCCGCCATGCCGCCACGCCGCCGGCCGTCGCGATAATCACGATCAGCACGACGATGCCGGCGATAATCGCGCGCGCCAGTCGGATGTGTGGCGGGCGGCGATCTTGACCGTACTGCGGCGCGCGCGCAGGCTGCGGCGGCCGGTTATCGGCTGCACCGCTCATGTCATCGCCGTCATTCGACACTTACGACAATCTCCCGCCTGTTGCCGACGAAGCGGCCGCGGCTGTCGGTCTCGCGCGCTGGCATGAAACGGCCGATGACGTGCGCGACGCGAGCCTCGCCGCCTTCATGCGCGATCTTGCCGCGGATTCGGCTGGCCGACGGTTGCTGACGACGCTCTTTGGCAACAGCCCTTACCTCGCCAATTGCTGTTTCAGGGAATCGGCCCTGCTTGCCCGACTTTGGCGGCAGGGGGTGGCGGCTACTTTCGCTGAACTCATTTCCCGGCTCAACCGCGATCTCACGCCAACAATGCCTCAGGAAGCCCTGGCGGCCGAGTTGCGGCGCCTCAAACGCGGCGCGGCACTGACGATCGCGATCGCCGATATCGCCGGTCTTTGGCCGCTGACGCAGACGATGGACGCTTTGAGCCGCTTTGCCGAGGACGCTTTGGCGTTGGCGACCCGCCACCTTCTGCACGCGGCGGCAGCGCGCGGCTTGCTCGCGCTCCGCCATGCCGACGATCCGGCACGCGACAGCGGATTCGTCGTTCTGGCGATGGGCAAGCTCGGCGCCGGCGAGCTCAACTACTCGAGCGACATCGACCTGGTCGTGGTATTCGATCCCGAGAAAACCCGAATCATCGGCGACACGGATTCGCAGACTCTGTTCAGCCGGATGACACAGGATCTGGTTCGCGTGATGGCCGAACGGACCGACGAAGGCTATGTCTTCCGGACGGATTTGCGGCTGCGGCCCGATCCGGGGTCGACGCCGCCAGCCTTGTCGCTGCCCGCCGCCCTCGCCTATTACGAAAGCGCCGGCCAAAATTGGGAGCGTGCGGCGTTGATCCGCGCGCGGCCGGTGGCAGGCGACCGCGACGCCGGCCGCGATTTCCTCGCCGCGCTGACGCCGTTCCTGTGGCGCAAGCATCTCGACTTCGCAGCGATCCAGGACATCCACTCGATCAAACGGCAGATTCATGCGCATCGCGGCGGCGCTGCGGTCGCCGTCGCCGGCCACAACATCAAGCTCGGCCGCGGCGGCATCCGCGAAATCGAGTTCTTCGCGCAGACACAACAGCTGATCTGGGGCGGCCGCGAACCCGATTTGCGCCAACGTCAAACCGTTCCCGCGCTCGAAGCGCTGGCAGCCGCCGGCCACATCTCGCGCCAGGCCGCCGACGATCTCGCCGAGGCCCATGCGTTCCTCCGCCGTGTCGAACATCGGCTGCAAATGATCGACGACGCCCAAACCCACACGATCCCGACGGACACCGACGGCATTCGCCATCTGGCGCTGTTCCTCGGTTACGCGACGGCGGACGCCTTTGCCGTCGACCTGACGCGGCAACTGACGATCGTCGAAAGCCATTATGCCAACCTGTTCGAAGAGACGCCGTCGCTCGCGGCGCCCGGCAACCTTGTCTTCACCGGCACCGACGACGATCCGGAAACCCTGCGCACGCTGACGGCGCTGGGTTTCGCCGATCCTGTCGGCGTCGCCGGGATCGTGCGCGCCTGGCACCATGGCCGCTATCGCGCGACGCGCAGCCAGCGCGCCCGCGAATTGCTGACCGAACTCGTGCCGGCGCTGCTGCGGTCGTTCGGCGCCAGCGCCGCGCCCGACGCCGCGTTCATCCGCTTCGACCATTTCCTCGGCCGGCTGCCGGCGGGCGTTCAGTCGTTCTCGTTGCTGCATCAGAATCCGGGCTTGCTCGATCTCGTCGCCGAGATCATGAGCGCAGCGCCGACATTGGCCGAAACCATGATGAACCGGCCGGGCGTGCTCGATGCGGTGCTCGCCGCAGGATTCTTCGAGCCGTTGCCACCGTGCGCCGCGCTGACCGCCGATGTTGGGCAGCTGCTCGATCGCGCGCGCCACGCGGAAGAGATGCTGGATCTGGTGCGGCGCTGGGTCGCCGAACGCAAGTTCCAGGTCGGCGTCCAGGCGTTACGCCGTCGCCTTGACGGCGAGGCCGCCGGCGGCGCCTTCGCCGACATCGCCGAGGCGGCGTTGGCGGCCTTGCTGCCACGCGTCGCGGCGGAATTCGCCCGCGCGCATGGCATGATCGCGGGCGGCGCGGTCGCCGTGCTCGGCCTCGGCAAACTCGGCAGCCGTGAGATGACTTACGCGTCCGATCTCGACTTGATCCTGATCTACGATGCGCCGGACGACGCCGAGAGCACCGGCGGCGCGCAGCCGCTGGCCGCCCCCACCTATTACGCGCGCCTGTCGCAGCGCTTCATCAATGCGCTGACGGCGGCGACGGCCGAAGGCCGCCTCTACGACGTCGACATGCGGCTGCGTCCATCCGGCACCGCGGGCCCGGTGGCCACAAGCCTGCAAGCTTTCCGCCGATACCATCGCGAACTCGCCTGGACGTGGGAACAGATGGCGCTGACGCGCGCGCGGCCGGTTGCCGGCGACGACGCCTTCGTCGCACGTGTCATGGCCGAGATCCGGTCGGTGCTGGTCCGTCCGCGCAGCATGCCGGCGCTGGTCAACGACGTCGTCGCGATGCGCCGCCGCATCGCCGACGCGCATCACAATCCATCCGCGTTCGACGTGAAGCATCGGCCGGGCGGTCTCATCGACATCGAGTTTATCGTCCAGTTTCTCCAACTGCGCGACGCGGCGCAGACCCCCCAAATCCTGCACGCTAATACGCGCGGCGCGTTGACGGCGCTAGCGGCTGCCGGCGCGCTGACGCACGGCGACTGCGAAACCCTGATCCACGCCCTGACACTTTGGCGCAATGTTCAGGGCCTGCTGAAGTTGACCGTGCCGGAGCCGTTCGACGAAACGGCGACGCCGCCCACGGTCAAGGATTTGATTGCGCACGGCGCCGCTGCGATTGACTTCAATGCGCTCAAGCAGGATATGGAGGCCGCCGCACGCGCCGTCCACGGCCTCTTTCGCCGTCTGGTCGAGACAGCGGCGGCCAAGATGGCGGAGGAGCGCACACCATGAGCCTCGAGATCGGCGATAAAGCCCCGGATTTCACCTTGCCCACCGACGGCGCCGGCACCGTGCGGCTGTCGGATCTCAAGGGACAGCATGTCGTGTTGTACTTCTATCCGAAGGACGACACCTCCGGTTGCACCGCCGAGGCGTGCCAGTTCCGCGATCTTTTCCCCAAATTCGGCCGCAGCGACGCCGCGGTCATCGGGATTTCACGCGACTCGGTCGCGTCCCACGACAAATTCAAAAAGAAATACAAACTGCCCTTTAGCCTCGCCGCCGACGAACAAGGCAAGGTGACGGAGCGTTACGGCGTTTGGGTCCAAAAAAGCATGTATGGGCGCAAATACATGGGAATCGAGCGCTCCACCTTCCTGATCGACGGCAAAGGCGTGATTCGCGGCATTTGGCGCAAGGTCAAGGTTCCCGGTCACGCCGAAGAGGTCCTCGCCGCCATCAAGGCATTGTAGGGGGCGGGTGGGCTCTCTCGGCCGCTTTATGCGGGGTTACGGCCGCATGCGATCGCGTGGTAGCATCTCCGTCGATGACGCTTCGGAAGCTTTTCCGTAAGTCGGACTTCACCGCCACTGCGTTGGCGTTCGCGGTATTTTTCGCCGCGATCGTGCCGCTCGCCAACGCGACGGCTCCGATCACCGTCAGCCAGCGCAACCGGAGCTTCAATCCGGATACCTTGACCATCCCGGTCGGCGGCGTCGTCCACATCGTCAACGACGACCGCGTGACCCATCACGTCTACGTCGATTCGCCGACCATGAAATTCGACTCCGGCGAACAACCGGTCGGCACGACGGTGGATTTGGAATTCGATCACGCCGGCACGTATCACGTGCTGTGTGCGATCCATCCCACCATGCACCTGCTGGTGACGGCGAAATAAACTCAGCGCGGCAAGACTGGAGAATCGGTCGGCTTCGGATCGGACGTCAGCGTATCGAGGAATGCGATCAAGTCGGCTTTTTCCTGTGCCGTCAGGTGAAGCGGCTTGATGAAATCGGCGCGGCTCGGACGGTCGATGCCGCCGCGATCGTAAAGATCGATGACGTCGGCCAGCGTCGCTTCCGAACCGTTGTGCATGTAGGGCGCGCGGCGCGCCACGTCGCGCAGCGTCGGCACCTTGAACGCGTATTTGAGCTTCACCGTATTCGGGAACAGCCGGGCGCGGCCGATATCGTCGCCGGTCGCGGTGCCGACATCGTAAAATCCTTCGTCGGTAAATGCCCAACCGATATGACAGTTCGAGCAGCCGGCTTTGCCCGTGAACAGGGCGAAACCGTGTTTTGCTTGCGCGCTGATGGCGCTTTCGTCGCCATCGATCCAACGATCGAACGGCGCCGACCCTGAAACGATCGTGCGTTCGAACGTCGCCAGCGCGTCGGCGATATGCGTTTCGGTGATCGCATGGTCGGAGAATGCCGCGGCGAACGCCGCGCGGTATCCGGGGATCGCCGACAGCGCCTTGATCAGATCGTCCGGCTTGCGGTTCATGATCCCGGGATTGGTGATCGGACCGGCGAACGCGACCGCCTCGAGCGACGGGAAATGACCGTCCCAGCCGAGGATCGGCGCCCACGCGATGTTGAGCATCGTCGACGTGTGCGTCTTCATCTCCTGGGTGCCAACACCGACGCGCAGGCCATCGGTCCACGACAGGCCGGGATTATGGCAGCTGGCGCAGGACTGCGTGCCGCTGCCCGACAGGATTGGATCCCAGAACAGCAATTCCCCGAGATGGGCTTTTGCTTTGGAATAGGGATCGTCGGACGGGAACGGCGTCGTTTTCGGCCGGGCAAAATCCGCTTTGAGTTCGGCGAGCGTCGGTTGCGCCGATGCGGCCGCGTCGGCAACGGGGCTGGACAGGCCGACACGGAGCAATGTCGCCGCGATCATGATAATCGGCGCCAGCCAAAGCGTCCGCGATAGCCAGCGGCGCAAGCTGCTCCGGTCGATGTTCAGCATCAGCAGGACGCCACCGTGGCGGTTTGCGGAGCGCGTGCGGCTTCTTGCAGCAGCACTGTGACGGTGGTCCCTTTGCCAGGTGCGCTCACGATTTCGAGCCGGCCGCCGTGTAGCTCAACGATGCTCTTGCACAATGGCAGGCCCATGCCGGTGCCTTCATAGCGGCGCGACAGGCTGCTGTCGACCTGGCTGAACGGCGACAAGGCAACCGGGATGTCCTCGGCACGCATGCCGATGCCCGTGTCGGCAACCGACAGCGCGATGAAGCCGGCGCCATCACGCCGCGCCGACAACGTGACATGGCCGCCCGCGGGCGTGAACTTGACCGCATTGGAAACCAGCTGTTGCAGGATGCGGTTCAAGCGCGTCGGATCGGCGAGCAGCCAGAAGCCCTCGGCCGTTGGCGCCACGGCCATCGTGAGTTGTCCGCGTTCGGCCTCGCGGGCGAAGAAGGCCACCGCTTGCTCCATCGCCGACTGCGCGTCGACCGGCTCCGGTACGATTTCGAGACTGCCGCCCTCACACTTGGCGTAATCGAGGATGTCGTTGATCATCTCGAGCAGATGGCGCCCGCTGCGCATGATGTCATTCGCGAACTCCTTGTAGGACGGCTGCCCTACCGGACCGACCATCTCGCCAGCGATGATTTCGGAGAATCCGATCACCGCGTTGAGCGGCGTGCGCAGCTCGTGGCCCATGTTCGCGAGGAACTCGGTCTTGGCGCGATTGGCCATTTCGGCCTGTTCCTTGGCGGCGTTGAGCGCGAGCTCTCGCTCCTTGAGCGCGGAGATGTCGCTGATGATGACGACGAAACCACCGTCGGAAGTCGTGCTGCGGCTCAGATGCAACCAGCGCATTCCATCGACGCACATCTCGCCGCGCGGCTGCGCCAAGGCACCCTCGAGCATCTCGGGAAACGGCGCGCCGGGCGCGAGACTGCCGGCGAGCGTCGGAAAGAACGCGGTGACCTGGGAATTCGCGATCAGGATATGGCCGCTGGCATCGGCAAGAACGACGCCTTCGGCACTGTTTTCGAGCGCGTTGACCAACCGGGTCTGCGCCGAACGCCGGGCGGCGATCTCGCGCTCCATCATGCCGCGAATGTTGTCGCGCATCACCGCCATCGAGCCGAGCAGCTGACCGAGCTCGTCGTTGCCGGCGGTGCCGATCTCGACGTTGAGCTCACCTTCGGCGATGCGCCGCGCGGCCGACGACGCCGTCGCGATCGGATGCACCATGCGCCGCGCCAGCAGGAGAGCGATGACGCCGCCGAGCAGAACTGCGGCCAGCGTCGCCGCGATGCTGAAGGTGCGGTAATGCGCGATCGATGCCAATGCGCTTTCGCGGAACTTGAAGCCGTCTTCCGCCGTCAACTCGACCAGATTGTCGAAATCGTCGTCGATGCCTTTGGCGCGAGCGATCAGCGTTTCCCGATCGGCTTCGTCATCGGCCTGGTCGTCGACGCTGTTGATCAGCTCGCGGCGCAGCTTGTTCCAGTCGGCGACGGCGGCGGCGGTGTCGTGCGCCGCCGTGGCGGCGCGCGGCGACAGCGAGCGTCCTTCGGTCACGGCCAGATCCTCGGCCACCGACGAGGCAAGGTCGTCCATGCGCGCGTCAAGCTCCTGTTGGTGAGCTGGATCGCGCGATGCCACGCGATCGGTCAAGGCGACTTCGATGGTGGTGAAATTTGACAGCGCCAAACGCGCATAACTGATCGACATCAGCGGCTTGTCGTAAGTCTCGACGACCAGCCGACCAGAATTGACGACGCTGTTGACGGCGTAGAAGCCGAGCGAACCGGTCAATGCCGCGAGCGCGAAGAACGCGAGCAAAATTTTGCCGCGGATCGTCACTCCCATGGTGCGGACAAGCCGCGCAACGGTTCGGGACCTGCTCGAAGCGTCTGCATGCGGTTGCTGAGACACGCGCTTTTTCCCTAGGCGGAACGTGGCCTAGAGTGCAGGCATTGCGGCTAAATTTGAGTTAAAGCGCGATATTTGCCGGTTACACGTTCCGGTTACAGGTTAACGCGAGCCGCCGAATCTGGCGGCAATTCCTTCGAAACGTTAACCATTCATGCTCAGACGGGTCCGAAGAGTGTTGGGTCGGCGAACTCGTCGCCGCGGGCCTGTTCGAGCTCCTGGTTGTAGCGGCGCAGCGCATAGGCTTCGGTGACGAAGCCGATGACCTTGCGGTCGGTGGCGCTGGCGAGGACGGGGAG
>DASYXI010000036.1:0-22550 GCA_035934995.1 Allostellaceae bacterium | reverse complement strand
CAGCGCTCGCCGATCGACAGATAGGCGTTCTCCTGGCGCAAGGGCACCTGGCTGTAAAGCGAGGCCACCGACGGCGTCCACACCGCCTGTCGCGCCTTGGGCCGCGGCCGGAGGCCACCGTCGGCCAATTGCCGCAACGCGGCGTCGAGCGCGGCGATGTGTTCGGCCTCGGTGCCGCAACAGCCACCAACAAGATTGGCGCCGTCCTCGCGCACGAAGCGCGTAATCCAGGGCGCGAACTCCGTCGCCGTCAGCGGATAGTGGGTCTTGCCGTCGAGCAGCTCGGGCAGGCCGGCATTGGGCTGGACCGACAGCAGGCCGGACCAGTTCTCGGACAGCCATTTGAGGTGTTCGGCCATCTCGCGCGGGCCGGTGCCGCAATTGAGGCCGATCAGCGGCACGTCGAGCGCGCGGATGATGGTGGCGGCGGATGCGATATCGGGTCCGACGAGCAACGTGCCTGTGGTTTCAACCGTGACCTGGACGAAGACCGGAATGTCGCGGCCGGATTCGGCGGCGGCGCGCTTGGCGGCGTTGACCGCCGCCTTGATTTGCAGCGGATCCTGGCAGGTCTCAGCGAGAATGACGTCGACGCCGCCGGCGACCAGGCCCGCCGCCTGAACGGCCAGCGCGTTTTCGAGCGTCTGGTAATCGACGTGGCCGAGCGACGGCAACCGCGTGCCCGGACCGATCGAGCCGATGACGAAACGGTCGCGGCCGTCCTTGGCGCATTCGGCGACCGCCTCGCGCGCAATTTCGGCGGCGCGGCGGTTGATCACGAAGGCTTGATCGGCAAGGCCGAATTCGCCGAGCGTGATCGGCGAGCCGCCGAACGAATTGGTCTGCACGACGTCGGCACCGGCGCGGAAATGGCCGAGGTGGATCGAGCGGATCACGTCGGCGCGGCTCTGATTGAGAACCTCGATGCAATTCTCCTTGCCGAGGAAATCGCGCTCGAGGTCGAGATTGTGCCCGTGCACGGCGGTGCCCATGGCGCCGTCGCACAGCAAAACGCGATCCCGCATCACATCAAGGATATGCGCCATAATTTCAACCCGCCGGAGCCCTCGCCGCGTCGGCCGGCACCGGCCCGCGTACACCGATCATGTGGCAGATAGCGACGATGAGATCGGCGCGGTTGAGGGTATAGAAATGGAAATCGTCGACGCCGTACGCCTGCAGTCGGCGGCATTGCTCGGCCGCGATCGACGCCGCCACCAGCCGCCGCGTATCCGGATCGGCGTCGAGTCCTTCGAACATCGGCGGCATCCAGTCGGGGATCGCGGCGCCGCAGAGCGCGGCGAATTTCTTCACCTGGCCAAAGTTGGTCACCGGCAAGATGCCGGGCACGATCGGCACGTTGATGCCGCGGGCGCGCGCGCGCTCGACGAACCGCGGATAGACGTCGACGTCGAAGAAGAATTGCGTGATCGCGCGGTCGGCGCCGGCATCGAGCTTGCGCTTCAAGTTATCGAGATCGGCTTCCGGGCTCTTGGCTTCGGGGTGTGTCTCGGGATAGGCGGCGACGCTGATCTCGAACGGCGCGATGCGCCTCAGGCCGGCGACCAGATTGGCCGCATAGGCATAGCCGCCCGGATAGGGCGTGTAGGGGCCTTCGCCCGCCGGCGGATCGCCGCGCAAGGCGACGACGTGGCGGATGCCCGAATCCCAATAGAGCCGCGCCACCGCGTCGATGGCGTCCTGCGGCGCGCCGACACAGGTCAGGTGCGCCGCCGGCTCGAGCGCCGTGTCGATGCGGATACGCAGCACGGTGGCGTGGGTGCGCGCGCGGGTTGAACCGCCGGCGCCGTAGGTGACCGACACGAAACGCGGCCCAAGCGGCTCAAGGCGTTTCACCGTCTCCCAAAGCTTCTCTTCCATCTCCTCGGTTTTGGGCGGGAAGAATTCGAACGAGACGCGCGGCGGCGCCCGGCCGACGCCAGCCAGCGGATCGGACGCCAACAGCGCGCCGGCCTCCAGGCCGGCCGCCGTGCGCGGTCCGCTTTGCCGTTTACGACTCGTCGTCATCGCTCCAAAATACCCTGGAAAATGGGCAGAATCCCACTGTGGATAGCGTTCTGCACCATAGCGCGTCTAGCGCCAAAAATGCGACCCCGCCCGGCGCAGAGCGGCCCCTTGTCGGCCACAACGGCACCGCCCTATGCTCGCGGCAAAACGCCGTTGCGAGGCGCCGAATGTCGGCTGATTCGAGAGGGGGCTCATGCTGATCACGTCCCGCCGTTCTCTTTCTGTCCTCATCGTGGCTGCAGCTCTGCTGCTTTGGACCGCACCGACCCGTGCGGCGCAAACCGATCCAAAGGCTTTTGTCGACGGGCTGGTGCAGCAGGCGATGACGATGCTGAGAAATCCGCAGATGTCGGATGCCGAGCGCGAACAGCGCTTCAGCACGCTCTTGCAGACCGGGTTCGACATCCCGCGGATCGCCCGTTTCGTGCTCGGCCGCTACTGGCTGACCGCGAGTGATCAGGACCGTAACCAGTTCAGCCAACTCTTCGCGCAATGGGTCGTGCGGACCTATGCCGACCGCTTCAAGAATTATAGCGGCGAGGCTGTCAAGGTGACGGGCGCGCGGACTGAAAGCCCGACCAGCTACGTCGTCACGAGCGAGCTGATCCACACCAACGGCGCGCCGGCAACCACCATCTATTGGCACGTGGACAAGGTGAGCGACGATCTCAAAATCGTCGACGTCGAGGTTGAAGGCGTCAGCATGGCGCTGACCGAGCGCGAGGAGATCGCCTCCGCCATCCAACGCGATGGCGGAACCGTCGCCGGGTTGAACCAGCAATTGAGACAGCGCCTCGCCGACGGGGCCGGCTCCGCCACCGGCGGCCCGTTGGCACCCGGCCAGGCGCAGACCACTAAACCCTAGGTCCGCGTCAGCGGCTTGTAGCGGATCCGGTGCGGCTGATCGGCGGCGGCGCCGACGCGGCGCTTCCAATCGGCGACATAATCGGCGTAGTTGCCTTCGAACCAAACGGCCTGGCTCATGCCTTCGAAGGCCAGGATGTGCGTGGCGATGCGGTCGAGAAACCAGCGGTCGTGGCTGACGACGACGGCGCAGCCCGGAAATTCGAGCAGCGCCTCTTCGAGCGCGCGCAACGTGTCGACATCGAGATCGTTGGTCGGCTCGTCGAGCAGAATGACGTTGGCGCCGGTCTTGAGCATCTTGGCCAAGTGCACCCGATTGCGCTCGCCGCCCGAGATCTGCCCGGTCTTCTTCTGCTGGTCCGGTCCGCGGAAATTGAACAAGGCGCAATAGGCGCGCGCCGGCATCTTGCGGCGACCGAGATCGATCTCGTCGGCACCGCCTGAAATCTCTTCGAACACCGACTTGTTGGGATCGAGCGCGTCGCGGCTCTGATCGACATAGCCGAGCTTGACGGTCTCGCCGAGCCGCAAGGCGCCGGAGTCGGGCTTCTCCTGGCCGACGATCATGCGGAACAACGTCGTCTTGCCGGCGCCGTTCGGTCCAATGACGCCGACGATGCCGCCGGGTGGTAGACGGAACGACAGATCCTCGATCAGCAGATTGTCGCCGTAACCCTTGGTCAGATTGCTAGCTTCGATGACGCTTTCGCCGAGCCGGGGTCCCGGCGGCAGCACGATCTGGGCGGTTTCCGGCGCCTTCTCGCGGCTTTGCGAGACCAGACTCTCATAGGCCGAAAGCCGCGCCTTGCTCTTGGCCTGACGGGCGCGCGGGCTCTGCTTCACCCATTCAAGCTCGCGTTGGAGCGTGCGCTGACGCGCGGCTTCCTGCCTGCCTTCCTGCTCCAGCCGCTTCTGCTTCTGTTCGAGCCAGCCGGAATAGTTGCCCTGATAGGGAATGCCCTGGCCGCGGTCGAGCTCGAGAATCCAGCCGGCAACCTCGTCGAGGAAGTAGCGGTCATGCGTTACCGTGACCACGGTGCCGGGATAATCCGCCAGGAAGCGCTGCAGCCAGGCTACCGATTCCGCGTCGAGGTGATTGGTGGGCTCATCGAGCAAGAGCAGGTCGGGCTTTTGCAGCAGCAAGCGGCACAGCGCGACACGGCGGCGCTCGCCACCCGAAAGCTTGGCGACGTCGGAATCGCCGGGCGGACAACGCAACGCGTCCATGGCGATGTCGACCGTGCGTTCGAGTTCCCAGCCGTTGACCGCGTCGATTTTTTCCTGGAGCTCGGCCTGCTCGGCGAGCAACGTGTTCATTTCGTCGTCGGACAGATTTTCGCCCAGCTTGGTGCTGACCGCCTCGAAGCGCTCGAGCAGCGACCGGATCGCGCCAAGGCCGTCGGTGACGTTGCCGGCTACCGTCTTTTTGGCATCGAGTGTCGGCTCCTGCGACAGGTAGCCAACCGTAACGCCTTCGGCGGCCCAGGCCTCGCCAGCAAAGTCCTGGTCGAGACCGGCCATGATGCGCAACAGCGTGGATTTGCCCGCACCGTTGGCGCCGAGCACGCCGATCTTGGCGCCAGGCAGGAACGACAGCCAGATGTCCTTCAGCACCTCGCGGCCGCCGGGAAAGGTCTTACTCAGACCTTTCATCACATAGATGTACTGATAGGCGGGCATGGAAACTCCGGCGAGGGGTGGAAAGCGCACGGCTTGGAGAGTGAAGCGTGGTGGGCCCGGCAGGATTCGAACCTGCGACTACACCGTTATGAGCGGCGCGTTCTAACCGCTGAACTACGGGCCCGCGCCAATGTAAGCGGCGGGCCCGAGTCCCGTCATCAGGTATCGAGGAACGAACGCAGCTTGCGCGAGCGGCTGGGGTGCTTGAGCTTGCGCAGCGCCTTGGCCTCGATCTGGCGGATGCGCTCGCGGGTGACCGAGAATTGCTGGCCGACCTCCTCGAGCGTGTGGTCGGTATTCATGCCGATGCCGAAGCGCATGCGCAACACGCGCTCTTCGCGCGGCGTCAGCGAGGCGAGAACGCGGGTGGTGGTTTCGCGCAGATTGCCGTGAATCGCGGCATCCAGCGGCAGCACCGCGTTCTTGTCCTCGATGAAATCGCCAAGATGCGAATCTTCCTCGTCGCCGATCGGCGTCTCGAGGCTGATCGGCTCCTTGGCGATCTTGAGGACTTTCCGCACCTTTTCCAGCGGCATGCCGAGCTTCTCGGCGAGTTCTTCCGGCGCCGGCTCGCGGCCGATTTCGTGCAGCATCTGGCGCGACGTGCGCACCAGCTTGTTGATTGTCTCGATCATGTGCACCGGGATGCGGATGGTGCGCGCCTGGTCGGCAATCGAGCGCGTGATCGCCTGACGAATCCACCACGTCGCATAAGTCGAGAACTTGTAACCGCGGCGGTATTCGAACTTATCGACCGCCTTCATCAGGCCGATATTGCCTTCCTGGATCAGATCGAGAAATTGCAGGCCGCGGTTGGTGTATTTCTTGGCGATCGAGATGACGAGCCGCAGATTGGCCTCGACCATTTCTTTCTTGGCGCGCGACGCCTCGCGCTCACCGCGCTGGACGGTGCCGACGATGCGGCGGAATTCCGCCGGCGGCACGCCCGCTTCGGCGGCGATGGCGGCGATCTCGGCGCGCAGGTTCTTGACCTCGGCGACATGCTTGGAAATCAGATTCGTCCAACCCTTGCCGTGCAGCCGGCGAACGCGCGAGACCCAGTCGGGCTGGAGCTCGAAGCCCAGATGATGCTGGAGAAAATCGGGGCGTTTGATGCCCGAGTGCTCGGCCAGCCGCAGCAGCTTGCCATCGCCCGATTGCAGGCGGCGGTTGAGCGAATAGAGCTGTTCCACGAGATATTCGATGCGCGCGTTGTTGAGATGGACGTTGTCCATCGCCTTGACCATCTCGGCGCGCAACTTTTCATAGCGCCGTTCGCCCGGCTTGCCGATCTCGTCGCCTCCCTTGAAGGCGGCGAGACGTGATTCCTGGAGCTTGTGCAGACGCTTGTAGAGCTGGGCGATTTCGTCGAGGTTCTTGAGGACGCCGGGCTTCAGCGTCTCTTCCATCGCCGCGAGCGAGATCGAGCCCTCTTCGCCCTCGCCGCCTTCGCCTTCAGGCGCCGCGCCTTCCGGCGGCGATTCTTCGCCGTCGTTATTGCCGCCGGCAGCGGCTTCGGCTTCTTCCTCGTCCTCGCCTTCGGCGGCGGTGGCATCGAACTTGCCGCCGTACGTGGCGTCGAGATCGACGACGTCGCGCAGCAGCATCTTCCCTTCCATCAGCGCGTCGCGCCAACCGATGAGCGCGCGCATGGTGAGCGGGCTTTCGCACAACCCGCCGATCATCATCTCACGGCCGGCTTCGATGCGCTTGGCGATGGCGATTTCGCCCTCGCGCGACAGCAACTCGACCGAACCCATCTCGCGCAGATACATGCGCACCGGATCGTCAGTGCGGCCAATATCAGCGTCGTCGAGATTGCCGCCGGTACGAGCTTCGGTTTCTTCCCCGTTGCTGTCCTTGTCCTTGGCCTGGGCCTCTTCGGCCTCTTCGTTCTCGACGACGTTGACGCCGAGCTCGGACAGCATGGTCATCGTGTCCTCGATCTGCTCGGAGGACACTTGCTCGGGCGGCAGCGCAGCGTTGATCTCGTCGTAGGTGACGTAACCGCGCTCCTTGCCCTTGGCGACCATCTTCTTGATCGCGGCGGAGACGGTGTCGAGCAGCGGCGCATCGGCCGCTTCCTCGCGCGCTTCGGAGGTCTCGCTCGTCGAATTCGTCTTGCTCGCCATGTCGGTTCGCCTTCGCGTCATTTAAAATCTGTCGCCGCTCAACCCAGATCGCCGCTCACATCGTCATCCTTCGCCTGGCTCGCATGGAGCATCTCCTGGAGATGCCGTAGGCGCGCGAGGGTTTCCTCGCTGGTGTCGACGGCGAGGCTGCGTTCTGCTTCGGCAATCTGCGTCAAAAGGCACTGCTGTTCGTACCGCCGTTTGATGTCGACCCACCCCGATCGCACCGCTTCGACATCCGCATCGGCCCTCGCAAAACGGGCAAATTCCAAGACGCGCGGAGAGAGGATTCGTTCCACCACGGGCCCGAATCCATCGCGAGTTAGGTGGCCTTTCAAGGTCTCGGCGTCAAGGGCGGGATTGCGCTGGTGCAGTTCTAAGATTTTGCGGGAAAGACTGTCAAGTTTTCCGGCGCCGGGAAGATCAAATTGCGCAAGTTCTTCAGCGGCTTCGGCCAATAAAAAGGGGTGATTGAGCACGTAGGCGAGCAAGATTTCGCCGAGCGCCGGCAACTGATTTTCCGGATCGGGCGCCCGGGTCGGTTCCTGGCCGAACCAATCGGCCGCACCGAGGAACGGGCGCCGCAGCCGGTCGCGCCGCGCCGGCACGATCCGCCAACCGCCGCCGGCACGACCAAACCGCGGCATCTGGCGTCGCGTATCGACCGGCGGCGACAGACGCTCGGCAAAATACTTGACGTACTCTTGCTGAACCGAGCGCTCGGCGATGCGGCGCACACGCTCGCGCAGCCGCGTGCGCAGCGCCGCGCGCTGCTCGGGCGTCTGGAGCGGACCGGCGGACTTCTCGATTGCCCACAGCATCTCGGCTAACGGCGACGCCGCATCGAGAACCGAGCGCATCGCCGCCGCGCCCTGGCGGCGGATCAACGTGTCGGGATCATCGCCCGCCGGCAGGACGGCAAAGCGCAAACTGTGCCCCGGCTTGAGCAGCGGCAACGCGCGATCGAGCGCACGCGCAGCCGCGCGCTGGCCGGCAGCGTCGCCGTCGAAGCATAAGATCGGCTCGGGCGCGAGACGCCACAGCTCTTCGATCTGGCTTTCGGTGAGCGCCGTGCCAAGCGGCGCGACCGCCGTGCCGAAGCCGGCGCGTTGTAGCGCGATCACATCCATATAACCTTCGGCGACAATCGCGGTTTCGTCGCGCGCGGCCGCGGCGCGGGCCGCCGCCCAGCCGTAAAGCGTGCGGCCTTTGGCGAAGAGCGGCGTTTCCGGCGAATTGAGATATTTCGGCTGGCCATCGCCAATGACGCGGCCACCGAACGCGATGATTCGGCCGCCGCGATCGCCGATCGGAAACATCACGCGGTTGCGGAAATAATCGAACGGCGCGCGGCCGTCGTCCGACTGATGGATCAGCCCCGCTTCGATCAGCAGCGGCTCGGGAAACTTGCCGCCGAGCGCGCGCTTCAAAGCCTCGCGTCCGTCGGGCGCGTAGCCGAGACGGAAGCGCTTAAGCGCCGCCTCGTCGAGGCCGCGGTTCGACAGATACTCGCGCGCGGGGCGGCCTTCAGGCGCGCGCAGCTGCGCCTCGAAGAACGCGCAGGCGGCTTCCATTGCGCCTTGCAGCGTCGCCGCGCGTTCGGCGCGCTGGCGTTCTTCCGGCGTCGCCTTGGGAACCTCGAGTCCGGCGCGGTGCGCCAACTGCTCGACCGCTTCCGGAAATGCCAAGTTCTCGGTCTGCATGAGAAAGCCGATGACGTCGCCATGCGCACCGCATCCGAAGCAGTGATAGAAGCCCTTCTCTTCGACCACCGAGAACGACGGCGTCTTTTCGTTGTGGAACGGACACAGGCCGGTGAACTCGCGGCCGCGCCGCGTCAGCTTGACGCGCCGACCGACGACTTCGGCAAGCGAAATCCGATGGCGCAACTCGTCGAGGAAACGGGGCGGGAAAGCCATCGAGCCTACAGTCTGTGGTCGACTCGGCGCCGGCATTTCGGCGACGAATCGCCGGCAATTCTACCGCAGCCGCTGGGCGCGAGAAACCGTCCGCTGCGGCTTATCCCTCACCCTGTGAGCAACTTTTTCACGGCCTGGCTGGCCGCCGCCGGATCGAGTTGGCCGGCGTATTTGGTTTTCAGCGCCGCCATCACCTTGCCCATGTCCTTGATCCCGGCGGCGCCGGTCTCCTTGATGGTGTCCCGGACCGCCGATTCGAGCTCGGCACCGGTCATTTGCTTGGGCAGGAAGCGCTCGATAATCGCGATCTCGCCCTTTTCCTTGGCGACGAGCTCGGGCCGGTTGCCCTTTTCATAGAGCTCAATCGACTCGCGCCGCTGCTTGATCATCTGCTGGAGCATCTGCTGGATCGCGACGTCGTCGATGCGGTCGAGCTTGGGCCGCGCCTCGATGTCCTTTTCCTTGAGCCGCGCCAGGATCAGCCGCACGGTTGAAACCGTGAGGTCCTCCCTGCTCTTCATCGCCTCTTTGAGGGCTTCGGTGAAGCGGTCGCGCAACATCTGTCCTCCGATGTCGCCGCGGGCGGCGGCGCTTGACGGCATCCTATCCGCGGTCTAATTCAATGTCTTCAAGTCCGATCGCTGTTCCGCCGCGCCGCCGGATGCTTCCTGCGGCGCGTTTTGCCGCGAGCGGATGACGACTCCGCGCATGAGGGTTCGATCATCGGTATGACCATGGACGCTCGCCCCGCCGACGCCACTGCGGCATTGGTCTTGGCCGACGGCAGCGTCTTTTGGGGACGCGGTGTCGGCGCCGAGGGCGTGCGAGTCGGCGAAGTCTGCTTCAACACCAGCATGACCGGCTATCAGGAGATCATGACCGATCCGTCCTATGCCGGTCAGATCATCACTTTCACCTTCCCGCATATCGGCAATGTCGGCGCCAATGTGGAGGACATCGAGACGGTAACGCCGCCGGCGCGCGGCCTGGTGTTGCGTATGGACATCACGGCGCCGTCGAACTGGCGCGCGGCGCAGCCGTTCGACACCTGGCTCAAAAAGATGGACCTGGTCGGCATGGCCGGCGTTGACACCCGCGCGTTGACCCGGCGCGTGCGCGACGGCGGCGCGCCCAACGGCACGCTGGCGCACCGCGCCAACGGCAAGCTCGACATCGATAACCTGCTGAAGCAAGCGCGCGCTTGGCCCGGCCTCGAAGGCATGGATCTGGCGAAAGAGGTGTCGTGCCGGCAAAGCTATCAGTGGAACGAGACGGCGTGGGCGCTCGGCACCGGCTACGGCACGCTCGCCAAGCCGCGCTTCAAGGTCGTCGCGGTCGATTACGGCGCCAAGCGCAACATCCTGCGCCAGCTCGCGAGCGAAGGTTGCGCCGTCACGGTCGTACCGGCGACCGCGAGCGTCGACGACATCATGCGGCATAAGCCCGATGGAATCTTTTTGTCGAACGGCCCCGGCGATCCGGCCGCGACCGGCGTCTATGCCGTGCCGGTGATCCAGGAACTCGTCAAATCGGGCAAGCCGCTGTTCGGCATCTGTCTCGGCCATCAACTGCTCGCGCTCGCGCTCGGCGGCCAGACGCGGAAGATGGCGCTCGGCCATCGCGGCGCCAATCACCCCGTCAAGGACCTGGCAACGGGCAAGGTCGAGATCACCAGCCAGAACCACGGCTTCTGCGTGCTGCCCGAGACGCTGCCCAAGGAAGCCGAGGTCTCGCACGTCTCGTTGTTCGACGGCTGTAACGAAGGCATCCGCCTCAAAGGCAAGCCGGTGTTCTCGGTGCAATATCATCCCGAAGCCAGTCCTGGCCCGCAGGACAGCCACTATCTTTTCCAACGCTTCGTGAAGCTGATGGAAAAGCAGAAGAGCTGAGACGATGCCGAAACGCACCGATCTCAAAAGCATCCTGATCATCGGCGCCGGACCGATCGTCATCGGCCAGGCGTGCGAGTTCGACTATTCCGGCGCGCAGGCCTGCAAGGCGCTCAAGGAAGAGGGCTATCGCGTCGTCCTGGTGAACTCCAATCCGGCGACGATCATGACCGATCCGGGCCTGGCCGATGCCACCTATATCGAGCCGATCACGCCCGAGATCGTCGAGCGCATCATCGCCAAGGAAAAGCCCGACGCGCTGCTGCCGACGATGGGCGGCCAGACCGCGCTCAACACCGCGATGGCGCTGGCCAAGGGCGGCGCGCTCAAGAAGCACGGCGTCGAATTGATCGGCGCCAGCGAGAAAGCCATCGCCAAGGCGGAAGACCGCTTGCTGTTCCGCAACGCGATGGACCGGATCGGCCTGCAATCGCCCAAAAGCCGCATCGCCAAGACGGTCGACGCCGCGCGCGACGCGCTCGCCCAGGTCGGCTTGCCGGCGATCATCCGGCCGTCCTTCACGCTTGGCGGCACCGGCGGCGGTATCGCCTATAACGCGCAAGAGTTCGAGGAGCTGGCGAAGAACGGCCTCGCCGCCTCGCCGACGCACGAAATCCTGGTCGAGGAGTCGGTCCTCGGCTGGAAGGAATTCGAGATGGAGGTGGTGCGCGACAAGGCCGACAACTGCATCATCGTCTGCTCGATCGAGAACGTCGATCCGATGGGCGTCCACACCGGCGACAGCGTCACCGTCGCGCCGGCGCTGACGCTCACCGACAAGGAATACCAGATCATGCGCGACGCCTCGATCGCGGTGCTGCGCGAGATCGGCGTCGACACCGGCGGATCGAACGTGCAATTCGCGGTCAATCCGGCCGACGGGCGGCTGGTCATCATCGAGATGAATCCGCGCGTGTCGCGCTCGTCGGCGTTGGCGTCGAAAGCGACCGGCTTCCCCATCGCCAAGGTCGCGGCCAAGCTCGCCGTCGGCTACACGCTCGACGAGCTTAAGAACGAGATCACGCGGGTGACGCCGGCGAGCTTCGAGCCGACGATCGATTACGTCGTCGTCAAGATGCCGCGTTTCGCCTTCGAGAAATTCCCCAAGGCCGACCCGACGCTGACGACGTCGATGAAGTCGGTCGGCGAAGCGATGGCGATCGGCCGCAACTTCGGCGAGGCGTTGCAAAAAGCACTGCGCTCGATGGAGACCGGCCTCACCGGCCTCAATGAGCCCGAGATCGCCGGCGCGCTCGACGACAAGGAAGCGATCCGCACCGAGCTTGCCAAACCGAAGGCCGACCGGCTGCTGATGATCGCCGCTGCCTATCGCGTTGGCCTGACGACGGCCGAGATCCACGCCGCGTGCAAATACGATCCGTGGTTCCTTGAGGAGGTCCGCAAGCTGGTTGCCGCGGAGGCGCAGATCCGCACCGCTGGCCTGCCATCGGATGCGGCCGGTCTGGCGCGACTCAAGGCGATGGGCTTCGCCGATGCGCGCCTCGCCGAACTCGCCAACATGAATGAGAGCGAGGTCGCGGCATTGCGGGCGAAACTCGCCGTCCATCCGGTGTTCAAGCGCATCGACACCTGCGCCGCCGAGTTCGCATCACTGACGCCTTATATGTATTCGACCTACGAAAGCGCAGCCGCCGACGGCGCGCCGCAATGCGAAGCCGATCCGTCGCCGCGCGACAAGGTCGTCATCCTTGGCGGCGGGCCGAACCGCATCGGCCAGGGCATCGAGTTCGACTATTGCTGCGTTCACGCCGCCTATTCGCTGAAAGAGGCCGGCGTCGAGACGGTGATGGTCAACTGCAATCCGGAAACGGTCTCGACCGACTACGACACGTCGGATCGGCTCTATTTCGAGCCGCTCACGGCCGAGGACGTCATCGAGATCGTGCGCACGGAAGCGCGCAACGGCGCGCTGAAAGGCGTGATCGTGCAGCTCGGCGGCCAGACGCCCTTGAAGCTCGCGGCGGCGCTCGAAGCGGTGAAGATTCCCATCCTTGGCACCTCGCCCGACGCGATCGACCTGGCCGAAGACCGGCAGCGCTTCCAGAAGCTGCTGCAGAAATTGAACCTGCGTCAGCCCGAGAACGGCACCGCCAAGAAGATCGACGAGGCCGAGGCGGTGGCAACCGCCATCGGCTATCCGGTGGTGATCCGGCCGTCCTATGTGCTGGGCGGCCGCGCCATGGAGATCGTCCACGACAGCGCCGGCCTCAAACGCTACATGGCTCAGGCGGTCAAGGTATCGGGCAAGAACCCAGTGCTGATCGACCGTTACTTGCAGGACGCGATCGAGATCGATGTCGACGCACTGGCCGACGGCAAGAGCGTGTTCGTCGCCGGCATCATGGAACACATCGAAGAGGCCGGCATTCATTCCGGCGACAGCGCGTGCTCGCTGCCGCCTTATTCCCTGCCGGCGTCGGTGGTGAAGGAGATCGAGCGCCAGACGACCGAGCTTGCGCTGGCGCTCAAGGTCGTCGGCTTGATGAACGTGCAGTTCGCCGTCAAGGACGGCGAGGTTTACGTGCTTGAGGTCAATCCGCGCGCCTCGCGTACCGTGCCCTTCGTCGCGAAAGCGACGGGCTTGCCGATCGCCAAGATCGCCGCGCGGCTGATGGCCGGCGCGGCGCTCGACGAGTTCACGCTGAAGCCGCGGCAAAAGCGCAAGCACGTCGCGGTCAAGGAAGCCGTGTTTCCGTTCAACCGCTTTCCGGGCGTCGATCTGATCCTCGGGCCGGAAATGAAATCGACCGGCGAGGTCATGGGCCTCGATGCGGATTTCGGCCGCGCCTTCGCCAAGTCGCAGCTCGGCAGCGGCGTCACACTGCCGCTGTCGGGAACCGTGTTCGTGTCGGTGCGCAACCACGACAAGCGCGGCCTGATCGAGCCGTGCCGGCGGTTGCACAAGATGGGCTTCACGTTGCTGGCGACGCGCGGCACGGCGGCGGCGCTGACCGAGGCAGGCCTGCCCGTTGAGATCGTCAATAAGGTGCTCGAAGGCCGGCCGCACGTCGTCGACCGCATGCTGTCAGGCGACGTGCAGCTTGTGTTCAATACTACAGAAGGCGCGCGTGAAATCGCCGACTCGTTCACGCTGCGGCGGACCGCGCTTGCCGACAACATCCCCTATTACACGACGGTGGCCGGCGCCCGGGCCGCGGTCGAAGCGATCGCCGCGCTGAAGGCCGGCGGACTTGACGTCGCGGCGCTGCAATCTTATTTCGAGGGCTCGTTTTAGCGCCGGCCAACCCGCGGATATCGCAGGGAAAGCCGGCTTTTTGCCGATTCCGTAAAAGCTTGCTAGGATTCCCCATGGCTAAGATACCGATGACCAGCGACGGCTTTTCGCGCCTCCAGGACGAGCTCAAACGGCTCAAATCCGTGGATCGGCCGGCGATCATCCGCGCCATCTCGGAGGCGCGCGATCATGGCGACATTTCGGAAAATGCCGAATACATCGCCGCGCGCGAACGCCAGGGCTTTATCGAAGGCCGCGTGATCGAACTCGAAGACAAGATCGCCCGCGCCGAGGTCATCGACGTCTCGAAGCTGTCCGGCAAGGTGGTGAAGTTCGGCGCCACCGTGACGCTCGCCGACGAGGAGACCGACGAAAAGGTCGTGTACCAGATCGTCGGCGAGGACGAGGCCGACATCGCGCAAGGCCGCCTGTCGGTGACGTCGCCGCTGGCGCGCGCCCTCATCGGCAAGAACATTTCGGACTCGGTCGAAGTCACGACGCCGCGCGGCGGCGCCCGCTCCTACGAAATCATCAAGGTCCAGTTCCGCTAGGCTTTGCTGTCGGTCGTGATCGGCACGCCGGGCGCGTATTTCGCCGTGCGGATGGCGAGCGACGAGCGCACGTGCGCAACGTTGGGCGCCGGCGTCAGCCGCGTCGTCAGGAACTTCTGATACGAATCCCAATCGGCGGCGACGATCTTCAGCAGGAAATCGGTCTCACCCGCCAGCATGTGGATCTCGCGCACCTCGTCCCAGTCCGACGCAAGCGCCTCGAACGCCTTGAGATCGTTCTCGGCCTGGCTCTTGAGGCCGACCTGGGCGAAGACGGTGACGCCGAAGCCGAGCGCCTCGGGATTGACCTCGGCGTGATAGCCGCGGATATAGCCGCCCTCTTCCAAAGCACGCACCCGTCGCAAACACGGCGGCGCCGAGATGCCGGCGCGGCCGGCGAGCTCGACGTTGGTCATGCGGCCGTTTTCCTGCAAATCGCGGAGGATCCGCCGGTCGACCTTGTCGAGCTTGATGCGTCGCATTGGCAGCGTCCGGAGCCTCAGCAATGATCTGTCAGGTGAGCGCCCGCGCTGGCAACAACCGGTCGGTTTTGGCGCGACCCGGCGCGGATCATCGTAGTATACGGTAATAATATTGCAAGGCGGCCCCCGATCAGCGGAACAGCAAGGATGCCGGCGATCATCTGGGCGGTGCATGACGGCAAGATCGGCATGGCCAACCAGACGCTGGGCCTGGCCGAAGCGGTCGCGCCGGCATTGCAGGCAACCGTCGTCGAGAAAAGCCTGGCGTTGCGCGCCCCGTGGCGCTGGCTGCCGCCACATGCCTGGCTGACACCGCTCGCGGCGCTCGATCCGCGCGGCGACCGCCTCGCGCCGCCGTGGCCGGACATGCTGATATCGTGCGGCCGTCTGGTTGCCGCCCCGGCGCGCGCGGCCAAGCGCGCCAGCGGTGGCCGGATTTTCTGGATCCAGGTACAAGATCCGGGTTTCGCCAGCCGTGAGGCCGATCTCATCGTCATGCCGCGCCACGACGGCGACGGCGGCGATAACGCATTCGTCACGCTGGGCGCCGTCCATCGGGTAACGCCGACACGGCTGGCCGACGGCGCCCGGCGCTTTGGCCCATCGCTGGCGCATTTGAAGCGGCCGCTGATCGCCGTGCTGCTTGGCGGCGACAACCGGGTCTATCGCCTGACTGCGGCGCGATTGTCGGTGCTAACCGATCAACTGGCAGCTCTGGCGAAACAAGGCTACGGCCTCGCGATCACCACCTCGCGGCGCAGCGGCGCCAACGTCGCGACGCAGCTACGCCAGGCCCTACCCGAGGCATTCATCTGGAGCGGTGTCGGCGACAATCCCTATTTCGCGTTGCTCGCACTCGCCGATGCGGTCGTCGTCACCGCTGATTCGGTCAACATGGTCAGCGAAGCCGCGACGACCGGCAAGCCGGTGCATGTCGTCGAGCTCGAGGGCGGATCGGCCAAGTTCGCGCGGTTCCATGCGGCGATGCGCGAAGCGAAGGCGATCCGGCCGTTCACCGGCACGATTGAACGTTGGAGCTATGCGCCGCTCGACGACACGGCGCGCGCCGCCGCCGAAGCAGCGCGGCGCTTCAAGGCACGGCGGCTGGCATGACCCGCAACGTGACGATCTTCCTTGTGGTCTTCACCGCAACGATGGGAATCCTGATCGGCTGGCCCGCGATCGATCTGGCGGCGTCGCGCACCTTCTACACGCCGGGAAGCGGTTTCTCGCATTCGGCGATCCTCGGTACGGTCCACACCGACTTGCGCTACTTCGTGATCGCGATCGTCGTGCTGGCAGCCGCCGCATTGGTGGCCTGGCAGCGCCGGCGGCGTGCAGCGCTTTATCTGCTGCTGGCGTTGGCATTGGGTCCCGGCCTGTTGGTCAACACCGTGTTCAAGGATCATTGGGGCCGCGCCCGGCCGACGCAGATCGTCGAATTCGGCGGCACGCAAAAGTTCACACCCGTGTTCGTGCCGGCGGACCAGTGCATGACCAATTGCTCGTTTCCGGCCGGCGACCCGGCCGTCGGGTTTTTCCTGGTGTCGGCGGCGTTGCTGGTGCCCGGCCTGGCAACGCGGCGCTGGGCGATCGCCGGCGCCGTGGCGGCGGGCGCGGCGCTTGGCGTGATGCGTATCGCGCAAGGCGGCCATTTTCTGTCCGACGTCGTCGCGTCGGGATTTCTCGTCGCCGGACTGAGTTGGCTGCTCTATCGCGCGGTCGTCGTGCATGACGGCGTCGGCGCGCTGGCGCGAGCGTGCTGCCGGCCGTCACCGGCGCTCAAGCGCTTCGCCCTGCTGACCGTCGCGACTGCGATCGTTGCGGCGGCGTCCTACGCCTGGCTCGACCGGCCGATTGCGACAGCATTTCACGATAGCGGACCGACGTTCCAGACCGTGATGGCGTTCGTCACCGCGTTTGGCCTCGGCGGGCCATATCTGATCCTGACTGCTGCGGCCGCGGTGGTCTGCTGGATCGCCGGTCGCACCCAGGAAGCGCAGCGGGCGGCTTACGTCTTTCTGGTGGTCGCGGCTTCTGGCCTTTTCGTCGACATCATCAAGCCGGTGTTCGGCCGCGTCCGGCCGAGTCTGCTGTTTTCCGATCACCTCTACGGCTTCACCGGCATCGGCGCACATTCCAACCATTGGTCGTTTCCGTCCGGCCATTCGGCGACCGCGGCCGCGCTCGCTTATGCGCTGTCGCTGCTCTATCCGCGTCTCATGCCGGCCTGGATCGCCGCGACGCTGCTGGTGGCGTTCAGCCGCATCGCGCTCGATCAGCACTATTTGAGCGACGTGATCGCCGGCCTCTATTTCGGCGTTGTTTTCGCCTGGGCGATCGCTGGGATATTCCGCGCGAATGGCGCCGCGCTGCGTCCGCAGCCTAGCGATAGCCCTTGAAGTCGTGCACGAATCGCACCGTGTAGTTGCGTGCGGCGCCGCCACCCAGCGGGATAATGACGTGATCGACCGAGCCCGCGCTGGCGAAGCGGTCGAGGATCCGCTGGATGTTTTCGGGATGATGGGTAACGAGCACAAAATCCCGACCGATATCGGCCTTGGGATCGGCCTCGAGATCGAACTGGTCGTTGATCTGGCGGCTTTCGCCGTTCCACTTGAGCGCGTCGAACGGATGCGGATGCACGTAGAACATCAGCACTGCCATATCCTCGCGATCGTCCGACAACAGTAGCGCGCCGGGGTGCTGCGCCAGGAAACCACTGACCGCGATCCCCAACTGCCGCCAACCGCGGAGACGATGCAGCACATCGTAACGCGCCGGCAGGCTATATCCGACCGCGCGCGCCACGTCGTGCGCGGTGAAGGCGACGATTGCGATCACGACGTCGATCGCCAATGCGGCAATCAACCAGCCGCGACGGCCGCCGTGCAGCAACCAAGCCACCACCAAAACGGTCGCCGAGACGTAAACCGGCGCCGCCCAATTGGGCTCGGCATGGGTGATGAAGCTCACCACCACCATCATCGCCAACGTCGGCAGCGCGAAGATCGCCAGTAAGGCCGCCGGCCGCGACGTCAGGGCGCGGCGCGGCGTGCCGACGATGACGAGCAGCGCCGCGAAGGCAATCGGCCCAAAAACCGCGAACTGCACGCCGACGAATTCGGCAAAATGCGACGGGTTGAACAGCGCGCCGTGCGATGCCGCGTTCTCCTCGGTGTGGTGATACGAGACGAACCCGTGCTGCACGTTCCAGATGAAATTCGGCGAATAGATCAACAGCGCGAGCACGACGGCGAGCGCGAAGCGACCGAGGTGCCGCCGCTCGTCGCGAAACACCAGCAAATAGATCAATGCCGACGCCAGCCAGTAGGCCATGGCGTATTTCGACAGCAATCCGAACCCCGCGGCGGCGCCGATCGCCCACCACCAGCGTCCGCCGCCGGGCTCGCGCGCGCGGATGAAGGCATAGAGTGCGACCGCCCAGCACAGCAGCAACGGCGCGTCGGTCGAGATCAGCGCCGCCGACGCCGACACGCCGGGCAGGGTCACGTAGAGCAGCGCCGACCAGAAGCCGACGCGCGAATCATACAAACGTTCGCCGATGCGGAAGACGACGAGCGCGGCGGCGAAGTGCAATAGCGGCGCCGAAAGCCGGATCGCGCCTTCACTATTGCTGAGCAAGTGCGTCGTCAGCGCGATCAGCCAGGCCACCATCGGCGGCTTGGAGTAGTAGCCGAACGCCGGATGCAGCGACCACAGCCAATATTGCGCTTCGTCCGGATAGAGATCGGTGCCGCCATAGGCGAGCCAGACGAGGCGCAGGACGGTGACGGCAAATACGGCGTTGACGGCGAAGAACCAATACCGCTGATCGTCCGCCGAATTGGCCGCGTGATGCCCGACCGCCATGGGCCGCGAGACTAGCCGCGCGCCGCCGCGCTGACCACCCCGTTGCGGCGCTGGGCCGCACCGCCGCCGCGCCGGCGAAGGGGGTGGAAATCGGCCTGCCTGCTTGCTAAATCATGGCCCGCAGACCTGCATGCAGCTCAACATCGAGACCTTCAGCAACGTCCGGGGCGGCAACGCTTTTTTCAAGGCGGTGACGCATCCGCTGGCGGCGGAAAAAGCCTGCGCATTGGTCGCCCGGCTGACGCGCGTCGGCCGTGTCGCCGTCTACGATCCCGAGAATTGCGTCGACGCACTGGCGCAAATCTACGATCTCGCCGGCCTCAAGATCGCCGGTCTCTATGCGCAGGACGTCGCCGCGATCGGCCGCACCGCGCTCGGCCAGCGTGCACAGCCGGTGACGGCGCTGAAGGAGTGCCGCGCCGACGCGGTGCTCGTCGCCGCTTTCGACGCCGAGCGCGCCATCGCCCATATCCGTCATCTGCTGCCCGCCGACGCCGCGATCGTCAGCCTCGACGAGCTGCGCCTCCCCGACGCGTTGGTGACCAACCGCGCGCGCTATCTCGACCCGATCAACTTCGCCACCAACTTCGTCTTCTTTCGCGATGCCGCAGGCTTGTCGACGCGACTGGTCACGGCGAACTATTGGTCAGGCTACGGCGCGCAGCGCATGAGCCTCTGGTGTTTGCTCTACGATGCGGCGGGCGTCGAAATCGCTCGGTGGCAGGAGACGGTGCCGCAGAATTTCGGCTCCGTCGCGATCGACAGTCGCGAGGTTCGCCGGCGCTTCGGCCTGGGCGAATTCGCCGGCCAGATTTTCGTGCATGCGGTCGGCGCCGCTGGCCATGACGTGGTGAAATACGCGCTCGACGTCTACGGCGATGGCGCCGCCGAACGGAGTCTGTCGTGCACGCACGACGCCAATGCCTGGCCGTCCGCGCTATACGCCGGCCTGCCGGCGCCGGGCGAAGGCGAGACCGTGACGCTCTGGGTGCAGAATTCGATGCCGTGCGCGATTCCGTCGAGAACGGTCGGCCTCAACCTGATGGGGGACGCGGCGACGACGTATCTTCCGGATCCGATTCCGCCGTTCGCCAGCCGCGCGCTCGATGTCGCGGCGGTGCTGCCCAAGGCGCGCTGGCCGCAGCAGATCGAGATCCAATCTGGCAAGTACATCGTGCGGCCGCGTTACGAGGTGCGCGGGCACGGGCGCGTGCGCATCGCCCACGTCAACGTCGAGCGCTCCGACCTCAAGCCCGATCCGACGATCGCCGATCTCGGCAACCTGCTGGGCAAGGGTTATCTCCTGCCGGCACCGGTGCTGCCGCGCGCGACTTGGCGCTCGCTTGCCTTGCCGACACCGATGTCGACGGCGCAACAGGATTTGCCGGTGGCGCTCGTCGTCTATGATCGCCGCGGTCGCGAAGCCGCACGGCACGATTTCGGCCGTCTGGCGCGCCGCGATTCGGTCGCCATTGATGTCGACGCGCTGCTCAATGGCACCAAGCTGCCGGACGATTACGGCCACATGGAGCTGATCTACGATTTTGCGCATGGCGGCAGCGCCGATGGCTGGCTGCACGGCTTGTTCCGCTACGAAGATCGCGCCAGCCGCCACGCCGCCGAGACCAGCTTCGGCGCGCACGTGTTCAACACGGTTTTGACCTATAAAAGCGAGCCGCAATCCTATGCGGGCCGGCCGCCCGGCCTGTCGACCCGCCTGTTTCTGCGGCTTGGCGACGCGCCGCACGATACGCTCTGCCACCTGATCTATCCGGCGTCGACGCCGTGGCATGCCGAAAGCATGACCGATTTGACCCTGCACGACCGCACCGGCGCCGAGGTCGCGCGCGAACGCATCGCCATTCCGTGCTCGGGCTCGCGCTTCTTCCGCTATCACGAGATCTTCGACGCGACGATTCGCGAGCGCGCCGGACCGTCATCCTATATCGTTGTCCGTGACACGACGTGCCGGCTTTTCGGCTATCATGGCCTGATTGGACGCGACGGCGCATTCAGCCTCGACCATATGTTCGGTTTCTGACATGGCACAACGCCACCACACCAAGTTCCTGATCATCGGTGCCGGACCGGCCGGATACACCGCGGCGATCTATGCCGCGCGCGCCAATCTCAAGCCGATCCTAGTCCAGGGGCTGACGCCGGGCGGCCAACTCACCATCACCACCGACGTCGAGAATTATCCAGGCTTCGGCAAGGCAATCCAGGGCCCCTGGCTGATGGAGCAGATGCAGGAACAGGCGGTGCATGTCGGCACGACACTGATTTCCGACATCATCGTCAAAGCCGATCTGTCGAAGCGGCCCTTTCACTGCGTCGGCGATTCGGGTGACGAATACGTCGCCGAGACCATCGCCATCTGCACCGGCGCTGAGGCGCGCTGGCTGAAAGTTCCCGGCGAGACGCTGCTGCGCGGCGCCGGCGTCTCGGCCTGCGCGACCTGTGACGGATTCTTTTTCCGCGGCAAGGAAGTCCTGGTCATCGGCGGCGGCAACACCGCGGTCGAGGAAGCGCTTTACCTCACGCACCACGCCACCAAGGTCACGCTGATCCACCGCCGAGACCAGTTGCGCGCCGAGAAGATTCTCCAGGCGCGGTTGTTCGCGCATCCCCAGGTCAAGGTCGTGTGGGACAGCGTGATCGAGGAAATCGTCGGCGCCGGCGAGCCGGCGCACGTCACCGGCGTCCGCCTCAAGAACGTCAAATCCGGCGCGACATCGACTCTCGCCTGCGACGGCGTTTTCGTCGCCATCGGCCACGATCCGGTGACCGGTCTGTTCAAGGGCCAGCTCAAGACGGACACGGACGGCTATTTGATCGCCAAACCCGATTCGACCGCGACCGACATTCCTGGCGTTTTCGCCGCCGGCGACGTCAAGGATAAGATCTTCCGCCAGGCGGTGACTGCCGCCGGCATGGGCTGCATGGCGGCGTTGGAAGCCGAGAAGTTTCTCGCCGCGCAGGAAGCGGACGCGCTGCGGGCCGCGGAATAGGCGCCGATGGACTGGGACAAGCTGCGGGTCTTCCACGCGGTCGCCGAAGCCGGAAGCTTCACGCACGCCGGCGAGGCCCTGAACCTGTCGCAATCGGCGGTCAGCCGCCAGATCAGCGCGCTCGAGGACAGTCTGTCGGTGCCGCTGTTCCATCGCCACGCGCGCGGTTTGATCCTGACCGAGCAAGGCGACCTACTCTATCGCACGGCGCGCGAGGTCTTCGCCAAGCTGGCAATGACCGAAGCGATGCTCACAGAATCGAAAGACCGGCCGAAAGGTCCGCTCAAGGTCACCACCACGGTCTCTTTCGGCGCGTCATGGCTGACGCCGCGCGTGCGCGAATTCGTCGACCTTTATCCCGAGATCGAAGTCAGCCTCGCGCTCGACGACAGCGAGCTCGATCTGTCGATGCGCGAGGCCGATGTCGCGATCCGCATGTCGCCGCCGCGCCAGCCCGATCTGGTGCAGCGGCATCTGCTGACCGTGCGCTATATCGCTTATGCCTCGCCCGAATACCTGAAAAAACATGGCACGCCGCGCAATCCCGAAGATCTCGACAAGCACCGCATCATCGTCTATGGACCCGAGACGCGCCCGGTGCGCAACGTCAATTGGGTCCTCGAGGCGGGCGCACGCGCCGGCCATGAACGCCGGCCGATTTTGGCGGTCAACAATCTCTACGCCATCGCTCAGGCGATCCAGAATGGGCTCGGCATCGGCGTACTGCCGGATTACATGCCGACCGAAAACCACACCATGGTGCGCGTTCTGGCCGAGGCTAAGCCGGTTGAGGCCGCGGCCTACTTCGTTTACCCCGAAGAGCTGCGCAATTCGAAGCGCATCGCGGTGTTCCGCGATTTCCTGC
>DASYXI010000035.1:0-32865 GCA_035934995.1 Allostellaceae bacterium | reverse complement strand
CGCCGCCACCGCCCCCTGGCTACTACCAGCCCCCCGGCACTTACGGACGTTGAGCCGTACCGAAGCGAAGCGCGTTTGAATCCATTTTGTCCGACAGCGAGGCGAGCGGCGTGACCCGGCGCCGGACAGCCGGAACGCGGACGGTTTCCCGGCGACATGGCGGCCGGCCGTCGCGCGAAGATGCCGCGCTTCTCGGCGAACGCATTCTCGACGTCGCGACCGAACTGTTCCTCGCCGAGGGCTATGGTGCCACGAGTATTGACGCGATCGCGCGGCGTGCGCGGATTTCCAAGCGCACGTTTTATCATCGGTTTCCCGACAAGACGGCGCTCTTCGGTGCCGTCATTCACCGGATCGTCGAACGGCTTCGGCCGCCGCCCGACATCCCGCTCTTCGAGGGCGGCAACCTGGATGAGATTCTGCGGCGGCTGGCGCGGCTCATCCTGCGCGCCGTTCTGGCGCCGACGGCGCTGTCGCTCCATCGGCTCCTGGTGGCCGAGAGGCGACGCTTCCCCGAGCTTGCCGCCGTCGCGGCCCGCGAGGGCAGCCGGGACGAAGCCGTCAAGCAGATCGCCGCCATGATCGACCGCGAGGCGCGTGCATCCGGCCGCGTCGTCGACCGTCCGCAATTGGCGGCCGAGCAGTTTCTTGAATTCGTCATCGCGGTGCCGCGGCGCCGGGCGCTCGGTCTCGGCACGAAGATGAGCGAAGCCGAACTCAACGCCTGGGCGGACGATTGCGTCGCGCTGTTCTTCAACGGCTGCCGCGCCGGCATCGAATCCAGATGGGTCCCAAAGAAAGAAGTAGGAACGTTCGTATTCCGAGGATTTACGTCCGAATGGACCGTGGCAAGTCAGCGCCCGGCGCGGGCACCTTTTCCGAGGCGATCTTATGAGGCCGGATCAGCGATCTGCTTTTTCTTGCGCTCCGCTAGAATCTCGAAGGCGTGGGCGAGCCTGAGCAGCTCGTCCGCCATCTCCCGGTCGGTGGTTTTTGCAGCCTCGATGCGGGCGGACGACGCCCGTTCGAGATAGTACGCAACGCTCCGAATCTCCCCCGACATGGCCGGACCATACACACAGATGTCACGATGCGATGTGAGGGATTGCCTGAATCGGTCACGGAAAAACCTCTACGGCGGATCGGCGGCGACCGTTCAATGGTTAACGCGCGTCGCCACGGCACCGCAACCAAATCGCGCATGCCGGGTTCGTTCGGGTACTCGCGCTTCGCGCGATTGAGAGGGGCTCGATGAATTTGCGACTGCGCGGGTGCGCCATGGTGCTGGCGACGAGTTGCCTGCTGGTTGGCCTGAACCACGCGGCCCGCGCCCAGCCGCCGACGGTCAAGGTCACGCTCAACGACCAGAAGGGCAAGGCGATGACGATCACGCTGAGCCAGGCCACGGCCAAGGCCGGTCCGGTCAGTTTCCAGGTGACCAACGCGTCGAAAAACCTGGTGCACGAGTTCCTCATCGCGCCGTGGAGCGGTGAAATCACGAGCCTGCCCTATGACGCCAAGGAGCAGGCCGTCGAGGCGAGCAAGATCCGCGATCTTCAGGGCATCGAGGACATGCCGGCGGGCATGCGGGCGACGATCTTGCTCAATTTGCCGCCGGGCAAGTATGTCGTGTTCTGCAACCAGATCGGCCATTACAAGATGGGCATGGCCGCTTCCTTCACGGTCACCAAGTAAACCTGACCGGCGCGCCGGCCGAGCACTATCTCAGTTTGCCTCATCCTGAGGGCCGTTTCGCCTCTCCTTCGAGACGACCGCCGCAGAGCGGCGGTCTCCTCAGGACGAGGCGAAAGGGCGTCTCGAAGGATAAGAGACAAACTGAGACACGACCGCCGGCTGCGTTTGTTGTGCGCCATCGCGCGAACCGAGATAATATCTGCGGCCTCGCGAAAGGCCGTCAGACATGACCCCGCACTTCGGAAATCTCGATTCAGCGCCCGGCCTGCTCCTGATCGCCGCCGTGATCGTGGTCGGCGTCCTGCATACCGCCGTTCCCGATCATTGGGTGCCGATCACCCTGCTCGCCCGGCAGCACGGATGGTCGCGGCGCGAAACCGCGTGGGCCGCCGCGCGGGCCGGCATCGGCCATACGGTCTCGACGCTGGCGATCGGCATTGTCGTCTGGCTGGTCGGCGTCTCTGCCGCGCAGCGTTTTGGCGGCGCGATCGACACGCTGACGAGCCTGGCGCTGGTCCTATTCGGTGGCTGGTGCGTCGTCATGGGGGTGCGGGAATTGCAGGGAGAGCACGGCCACCATCATCATCACGGCCACGGCCACGGCCACGGCCACGGCCACAGCCACGGCCACGGCCACGGCCACGGCCATGAACACGATCACGAGCACGGCAGCCATCACCAGCGTCGCCACGCGGAAGAAATCCGCCACGTCCATCTTCATCGGCACGAGGGACGGAAGCCGCACGTCCATATGCATGCCCACGCCTTTGCGACGGCGCATCCGATCACGGCAGCCATCGCGAACAATCCGCCGCTGCACGATCACGGCCACAAGGCGACGGGGCGCGGGGCACTGCTGATCATCCTTGGATCATCGCCCATGATCGAAGGCATCCCCGCCTTCTTCGCCGCCAGCCGGCTTGGCGTCGGCCAGATCGTGCTGATGGCGATCCTGTTCGCGGCGAGCACGATCGCGACCTACGTCACGCTCTGCGTCTATTCGGTGGCGGGTTTGGAGCGGGCGAGCCTTGGGCCGCTCGAACGCTATGGCGAAATCCTGAGTGGCGGCTTCATCGCCCTCATCGGCGTCATTTTTTGGTTTTGGCCGGTGCTCTAGGCCGCGGCCGGCGTCAAGACCGGCCGCAAGACGGAAGACAAACTCTAGGCGCTCACGAAATCCCGGAAACCGGCAACCGTTGGGCCTGGGCAGCGGGAACCTCGTCCCAGATCACGCCGGCCATCAGCATGTCGACATCCGTGCCGTGGTTCGACAGCGGCAGCGCCAGAATCTCGCAGTTCCAGAAGCGGTAGTCGGTGCTCATGGCCGGCCGGATCTGAACAATCGGTGTGCGTATCTTGACGACTTCCGCGAAATGATCGCGACACAACACCCGGTGACGCTCGTCCGGAATCTCATCGACGAACTTCCCCGTTAGATCGAAGCCGAACTTCTCGACGACATTGGTCGGGTGGATGCGGAAGCAAAACCGCAGCGGATCGCGCAGAACGTCGACCAAGGCCAGATCGCCGAGCACATACTTCAAGTCGATGGGATCGAAATCGGCCCGCGCCGGAAATTCGCGGCCGCGACGCCGGTCGTTCCAGTCCTGGTAGAGCCGTTGCAGCGCGGGAGCCGAGGGCCCTGGCATAGCAAGCCAAGTCTAGTTGTGGCGGCGTTGCCGGAAGGTTAAGCCTACGGCAACGGGCGCTTTTGCCAGCGGCGGGGTGGCATGCCACGTGCGGTGCGACGTGCCTGACAACGAACCGGATCCGCTTGCGCTGACGCGGCAGATGCTCGCGGTGTCGGCGGTGCTCGTCTGGCGGAATGCCGAGCGCTCGCTGATGAACGCGGAGCGCACGCTGTCGGTTTGGGTGCGGACCGCGCTCGGGCTGATGATCGCCGGCTTGGCATTCGAGCGTTTCGGCCTGGCGCCGGTGTCGTTGGCGAACGGACCGTGGCCGTTCCTCCGCACGCCGAACGAACTCTCGACCTGGATCGGCATCGCGCTGGTGGCGATCGGCGCGGCGGCGGCGCTGACGGCCGGACTGCGTTTCCATGCCGTCGCCGCCAAATATCGCAACCGGTACGCGCCGCCGTCCATCATGGGCCGGCGCTGGGAACGGCGTTCGCGGTGGCGCTGGCGGCGTTGGGCGCGGTTGTCGTCGCCCTGACCCTCGCCGCCGGCCGCTGATTCTACTCGTAGGATACTGCAACCTATTTTCGCGCTAAAATCCGGAAATGATCAGCGATCCTGTCGATGAGCATCCGCGGTTTCGCCGCCTGGCGGACTATCTCGCCGGCAAGGCGCCGCCGGGCAAGCTTCCCGGGCGTCAACACATCGAGCCGACCGAGATTGGCGATCTCCTGCCCTGGATGATGATGGTGGACGTAACCGCCACGCCGGACGGCGGCTTGCGGTATCGCCTTCGCCTCGTCGGCACCGAGGTCGTCGCGATCCAGGGCAGCGACGGCACCGGGAAATTTGTCGAAGAGGTGCTCGACAAGAGCGAAGTCGCCGCGATCCTGCGCGGCTACGACAAGGCCGTCCGCGCGTGCCAGCCGGAATACCGCAGCGGCGTCGTCCCCACGGCCGGGCGCGAGCATGTGCCGTATCGCCGCATCGCCTTTCCGCTCGCGCGCGACGGCGAGCATGTCGACATGCTGCTGCTCATCTTTGCCAACGACGGGAAAGGCCCGTCAAAGCGCAAAACGCAGTAGACCCGCGAGAGCGGCGCTCAATGGCGGTGGAAGCCGCCGAAGCCCCCGTGGAAGTCGTCACGGTCGAAGCCGCGGTGGAAAAAGAAGGGGCGGCCGAAGCGGAAATCGAAGAAGGCGAAGGCCGGCGCCGCATATACCGGCGGCGCGTAATAAACCGGCGGCGCGTAATAGGCCGGGGGCGCGTAATAGACCGGCGGCGGGGCATAGTAGCCGTTCGGCGGGTTGGGGACGCAGCCGTAGCCCGGCGAATAATAATAGCCGGCGGGGCACGTGGGCGTGGGATAGGCGGAGCCATACTGGGCCGTGGCCGGCTGAACACCGAACAACACCAGCCCTATTCCGGTCACAGCAGCCAAAATCCGGAGGCGATGCCAACCGCTCGACATGAGCGACCTCCTTCGCTTGCACCAACATGCTTGGAGCTGGGAAGGCAGACAGACGCCGCCAATTCACAAAATCGTGTGCGGCAAATATCTCCGATGCCGACACATCAAACGTGCCGTCAGGCGGGCCGCTCAACCAGCGCTAGTGACCCGCCGGCCGATCGTGGCGCCGTTCCAGCTCCTGGACTTTCGCGAGCTCCGCTTCGATCTTGCGGATGGCTTCGGCGTAGTACTGGGCGACCGAGGCGGGCGCGCCGCCGAGCAATCGATTGTAGGCCTCGATCTGCAACCTCAGGTCATCAGCACGCTCGGACATGACACGTTTCCTAAACACACGCCACCGACCTGCGGCGCAAACGGCCCAGCGAGCGGGCCATGCAGACGGTTACTTGGCGCCGGCTCCTTGGCCGGGCTCAGCCCCGCGCTCGATCATCGTGGCCGTCAACTCGCACTCGTCGGCCAGGATCGGAAAGACGCGTTGCCGTTCGGCTTCCCGCGTGGTCTGCGCCGCTCGGCGCAGCTCAAAGGCCTTTTCCCGTAAAAGCGCCGGTTCGCGCATCGACACCCTCCCTGAGCGTCTTTAAGCAGACGAAGCTTGGCACCGCATCGCGCAGCGTCAAGGTCATAAATCTGCAACAGACGCACGCGTCATTTCCGTAATACAGGACAAGCTCTTGACGCGCGCGACGGCGAGGCATGAGATCGGGGACGGCAAGCACGTCGCTTGCCCGTTCGTGCAAGCACGTGACCTGCCGCTTGTGTAGGTAGGAGGTCACTATGTGCGATTATTCCCTGGAAGCCTATCGAACCCGACCGGCCCGCGAGGGCGAACGCTATGTCACGACCCGCTTCGCCAGCGGCGCGATCGGCTTGGCGGCGCCCGGCGACATCATGACTCCGGTGTGTGTCGCCTGCGACACGCCGCTCCATATCGAGAGCATTCCGGCATTCGTGCAGGAGCGGCTTGGCGTCGAGGCCATCGCGGATGCAACCCTGGTGCATCTGGATCAAGGCAGCTTCCGCGACGGCGTGCGGTTCGAGAACGGCGCGACGATCGGACTGCACCAGCTCGGCACCGGCGTCGGCGTGACCGTGACCGCGCTGCTCGAGAACGCGGCGCGGCGGGAGCACACGGCGGAGCGACGCGAGCGCGGACTCCTCACCCGCTTCCTCGCCGATTGACGATTCCGGCGTAAATTCGACTCGCGAGACCATCCTTCGGGCCGTCCCGCCACCACGCGACGGCCCGATTTTCATGCGTGGCGCTAATTCTGCGCCGCCAGCGCCGTTGAAATGCCGCAAAACCACACCAAGAATGCGGCACACGCAAGACAAGGACGACCGTGCGTACCAGATTCCACAAGTTTTTCGGCCTCGCCGTTCTGGCATGCGCCTCGATCGCGGCCGGGGCAAGCCAGGCCCAATCGTTGCTCGACGCGCCGGTCTCCTACAGCGCGACCCGCACCACCACCGTCAACGGACGGACCTATGTCGGGACCGTCCATCACATCGCCGGGAAGGAGCAGCAGGAGGAGCATCTGTTCGGCATGCCGGACGTGTTCATCCTGGACGGCGCGACCGATGAAGGATGGCTCGTCGTCCCGGCGCTCCGGAGCTTCGTGATGTTTCCGTTTCCGCCGATGATGGTGGTGCTGGCCAGCCCCACCCTCAAGAAAACGCGCGTGGGCGAGGATGTGGTCGATGGCATCACGACCACCAAATACGCGATCCACACACGGGCGAAGGACGGCACGGTGGCCGACGGCTTCGCCTGGTTCAGCCGGCGCGGCGTGCTGATGAAGCTGCAAGGCAGTGTAACCGCGCCCCAGGGCCATCGCACGACGGTTGCGATGGAGCTGCGCGGGGTCAAGGAGACGCCGCAGGACGCGGCGCTTTTCGTCCCGCCGCAAGACTTTACGCAATTACCGGCCGAGGCCCTGCAACCGCTGCTCGGCGTACCGGCGCAATAACGCGCCGGCCCGTCAGTGCGCGGCCGCGAGCTTGCGGAATTGCCGCGCCATGGCGTCGACGCGCGCGAGATATTCGGCGGCGAGCGCGTCGCCGCAGCGCTCGCCGGGCACGAGATGGAAATTGCGGCGCGCGAACTTCGCCGCCGGGCCGACGCCGCACAGCTGGACGATGGTGGCGAGGTTTTGCAGCTGAAGCGGCGTGGCCGAGAGTTTGGGCTCGGCGGCGCGGATCTCGGCGACCTTGCGATCGAGATAGACGGCGGTGAGCTCGATCGCGTCGTGCGGCAGCACGCGCGTATAAAGGCCGGTGAACCAGCAATCGTCGGTCACGGCGTGATCGGCGATGCAATCGTGGCGCGCTTCGGCAAAGGCGCCGTCGGTCATCTGGTAGAGGCCGACCGAGCTCGACGCCGGCGCGTAGATGCCGAAGGGATTCAGCGAGAAGCGCCAGCGCCAATAGGTCCGCGCGACCGGATCGCCGCTGCTTTCGACCTCGGCCAGCGCCGCCAGCAGCTCGGGCGAGATATCCTTCGTCGAATAGCGGCGGAAGAGATCGCCGTAATCCTGCCAGGCGTCTTTCGGCGACTTGGCGAGCCTGTTGCCCCAAATGAAGAACAGCTCCGTCGGCTTGTGGACGACGTGGTACGCGAAATTCGCCGCCGCGAAGATGGCGAGGACGATGACCGCCACGAGTCCAATCCGAAGGTTGCCCGGCAGCGCGGCGAACCGGCGCCAGAAACGGCGCAGCCGCTTGCGCCAGCGCACGGCCCGGCGGCGGATGCCGTGCCAATTCCACCGGATGGGCCGCTTGCCAAATGGAAGAAGGCCGGCTTGCGATGACGGCATGCGGCAAGACTAAAAACCGCTCGGGGCTTTTTCGTGGCGGCGGTTGTATGGTGAGCCGCCATGACGAAGAAAGCCACGGCCAGCGGCCAATCCCCGGCCCGGCTGATCGACGCGCGGATCAAGGAACTGGACGATTGGCGGGGCAAGATGCTCGCCCGCGTCCGCGCGCTCATCCAGCAGGCGGACCCGGGCGTGGTCGAAGAATGGAAATGGCGCGGCGTGCCGGTCTGGTCGCACGACGGCATCCTATGCACCGGCGAAACTTATAAGAGCGTGGTGAAACTCACCTTCGCCAAGGGCGCGTCGCTCAAGGATCCGTCGCGGCTGTTCAACGCCAGCCTCGACGGCAACACGCGGCGCGCGATCGATCTGCACGAGGGCGAGCCACTCGACGCGGGCGCGTTCAAGACGCTGATCCGCGCGGCGGTGGCGCTCAACCGGCCGCGCTAAGCGAAGTCGGTGGCGTTTAAGGCTGGCATCGATGTCGTAGGCTATTGTCGACCAACTTCCAGCTTCGTAATGACGTTTTTGGTTCCTTCTCGAACGTACGTAATTCTTACGACAAGACCGCTTCGTAACGGCCCTCCTTCTCCTTGGGTTCGATGAAATCCCGGCTCAAGAAGTGAGTCACTGTATGAAAATTTTTTTCCATCGACCGTAAAACTTTCAACAGCGACATCGCCTTTTCCGAGCTCTCCAGGTTTAAAATTCTGAACTGGTCCGACAGCTACGAAATAGCCGCCGCGCGACATTTGTGTCTCAATATTCCGGTATGGGAAGTACGCACTTACAAATAATACGGGGGACACGGTAATGGTTACGAATAATCCAAACCAGGGAGCTATTCGGCGAAATCCTATATCGCGACGTGACCTGTAGTCAGAAATGATAATGGCTATAAAGCCTGCTGATAGAACGACACCGCCAAAAAGAATCCACCACCCACTGAAGGTGGTGCTCGCGTCATAGACGATGTTATAGCTCATGCTCGCAGCGTAGCTTTCATTAGCGCGACGAACGAATCACCGTCGTTAATCTCCGTCGATTATATCGATTGAGCAGGAAATCGAACAAGTCGATGTCGACCGCGCGGCCGTGCGCTAAGCGAGCCTCGATAAGCGAACGGGCGACCGTGGATTTGGCAAACCGCGCCGTGCCGGCAGGTTTGCTTAGAGCGAGGTCGCGACCGAGTTGAAGGTGTTCTTCAGCTTGCCGCCGACCGACGAGACGGCGGTGACGATCACGACGGCGATGAGCGCGGCGATCAGGCCATATTCGATGGCGGTGGCGCCGGCATCGTTGTGGATCAGGTTTCGAATGAAGCGCAGCATGTTTTTTCTGTCGGCCGTTTGTTAGCTCAGGCCAACGAACTTATCGGCGTATCCTTAAATTTCACTAAATTCAGGCTTTGCCGGCGGACGGCGGCAACACGCCGCTACCCGCCGGCTTCAGCCCTTCAGGCGACGCAGGCCGGCCTCAGGCCGCCGCGCGCTTCTTCGACCACACGCGATCGAGCGCGTAGGCACCCGCCCCGTTGACATAGACGAACAGCAGGGCGCCGAGGATCGCGAGGTTCTTGGAGAAATTGGTGTACTGGATCTGCTGCGCCGGCGGCGTGTATTGCCAATAGCGGTGCGCCGCCGCGGTCGCGATCACCACGTAGACGATACCGAGAAGCGCGACATAGCGCGTCCAGAATCCGAAGATGAGCCCGATGATCAGAACCCATTCGACGGCCTGCGCGACGAGACTGCACACGGCGCCCGACGGAAAGCCGAGGCTGTTGAGATAGCCGGCGCTCGGCCCACCCACCCAAACGGTCATCAGGAACAGCAGGGCGATCAGCACCCGCCCGATCAGCAACAACAGGTCGTTCATCGTTTTCCCCCTGGTTCGGTTTTGCTTGTGTCGTATCGCGCCGGCTTGGCCACCCGGCGATACGGCTAGCTATAGCGGCAAAACCGGACCGGGCAAACGGCCTTCCCGATCGGCCCGGATGGCAGCCTTCGTCTAGGCTCCGCCGGCGCGCCGCGCGTTGCGCGCGACCGTGGTTTCGTCGAGCAAGCGTTCGGGCGGCAGCCAGATGCGGGCCGTGGTGCCCTTGCCGGCCGCGCTTTCGATGGTGAGCTTGCCGCCGTGCAGCTCGATCAGCGACTTGGCGAGCGGCAGACCCAAGCCGGTGCCTTCGTAACGGCGCGCCAGCCGGTTATCGAGCTGCTGGAACGGCTCGAGCGCGCGCGCGATGCTGGCGGGCTCCATGCCGATGCCGGTGTCGGCGATCGCGATGTCGATGCCGTGCGGCCGCGCCGCCGACGCCGAGACGCGCACCGAACCGCCGGCCGGCGTGAACTTGACGGCATTGACCAAGAGGTTGAGCAGCGCCTGTTTCAAGCGCAGCCGGTCGCCGGCGAGCGGCGGAAAGCTGCGGCCGATGGCGCACACCAACGAGACCCCCGCGGCGCGCGCGCGTTCGAGCACCAGGCGTTCGCATTCGCCGATCAATTCCGCCAGGTTGATGCGGTTCTGCTCGAGATGCATCTGGCCGGCGTCGATCTTCGAGGTGTCGAGAATGTCGTTGATGAGCCGCAGCAGATAGGCGCCGGAGAGATGGATGTCGTTGGCGTAACCGCGATACCGCTGATCGAGCGGGCCCAACATGGCGTCGCGCATGATCTCGGAAAAGCCGAGGATGGCATTCAACGGCGTGCGCAGCTCGTGGCTCATGTTGGCGAGGAACATGGACTTGGCGGCGTTGGCGGCGTGCAGGTTGCGCGCGGTGGCGGCGAGCTCGGTGGCCTGGCGCTCGAGCTCGGCCCGGATGCGGGTCAAATCGGCCTCGCGCTGACGCGCGTCGGTCTCGTCGATATACGTGGTGACGAAGCCGCCGCCCGGCAGCGGCGCGCGGCGGATTTCGATCGTCCGTCCGTTGCGCCGCTTGCGCTCGAACTTCTGCGGCACCGGGCGCATCGCGTTGGCGACGACGCGGCGCACGGCGGACTCGGCGTCCTCGTCACCGATGTCGTGATCGCCGTGCTCGACCATGTAGCGGATGCAGGCCTCATAGGTATCGCCGACGCCGAAGGTGCCGGGCGGGATGCCGAAGAGATCGAGATAGGCGCTGTTGAGCGCCATAAAGCGGCCTTCGGCGTCGACCAGGCTTACGCCGACGTTCAGATTTTCGACGAGGGTCGACAGCATCTCGGTCTGGCCTTCGAGCCGCGCACGCGCCGAGGCGGCATCCGCTTCGCGGCGGCGCGCGTCGGTCTCGTCGATATACGTGGTGACGAAGCCGCCGCCCGGCAGCGGCGCGCGGCGGATTTCGATCGTCCGTCCGTTGCTTCGCGTGCGCTCGAACTTCTGCGGCACGGGGCGCATCGCGTCCGCGACGATGCGGCGCATGGTGGATTCGACGTCCTCGCCTTCCGCGATTTCGTGATCGCCGTGCTCGACCATGTAGCGGATGTAATCCGCGAACCGGTCACCCAGCTTGAACGTGCCCGGCGGGATTCCGTTGACAGCGAGATAAGCGCGGTTGAAGGCGATGAAACGGCCGTCGCGGTCGACGAGCGTGACGCCGACGGGCAAGTTCTCGACCAGGGTCGACAGGGCCTCGGTTTGCAGCGCGAGACCGGCGCGCGCATGCTCGGCCGCCGCTTCGGCCCCCTTCAACTCGGTGACGTCGGAATGGATGCTGACGAGGCTGCCGTCTTGCGTCCGCCGGTCGGTAATGCGCAACCAGCGGCCGTCTTGCATCAGGAGCGTATAACTTTGTTCGGACCGGTGGCGCTCCTCCAGGCGGCGCGCCACCCAGGCTTCGACGCCTTCGGCCGGCATCGGAACCTCGCCGGATGCGACGGCGGCGCGCAAGATGTCGCTGTAATGCGCGCCGATCCGGTACGCCAGTGGGATCCGTGCGTGGAGCTCGCGAAAGCGGCGATTGATCCAGACGACGCGATCGTCCGGACCGTAGAGCACGACGCCGTCGCCCAGCGACTGAATCGCGCTCTCGACCGCGGCGAAATGGTCGCGCGCGCCAAACGCACGCGCCAGGCGTTCGCGAATGCGACGAATCATCCAGCGCCCTCGCGGGGATTTCGAACCGCAGGATGCGTCGTCGTCACGTCGGGCCGCGGATCGGGTCGCGCTCCGGCCATACCCGGCTGTCCATAGGCGCAGTTTCGCCGACTCGCAGCATACGAAAGCATGATTTACCAAACGCTAATGAATTTGGCCGCGATCCAAGCAGCTTTCCGGCTCAAATCCGGGGCCGGCGGCTTATGCGCTCGATCGCCGGGTCGGCCTCATCCTGAGCCGCGGACCTCTCCTTCGAGACGCTTCGCTCCTCAGGATGAGGTCCGTGAGACGAAGGACGCCGCCTCGCGATGACGCCGCGCCTCGCGCCTTTCATCGTGGATGCCCGGATCAAGTCCGGGCATGACCGCGCGTTGCGCGGTCACTTGCCGAGCTTTTTCCCCTGCGTTGCCAGCGACCGCTGCTTCTGGTCGTGGATCGCCCTGGCCGAGAGCTTGCGCATCAGCGTCGGATTGCGGAGCCGCGTGTCCTGGCCGCGCACCGGATTCTGGATCGCTTCCTCGAGCGAATGCGCCCATTTCCATTCATCGCGCGATCGCGCCTTCTGGCCCGACGCCAATTGATCCAGACCCCAGAAGATTTCGAGCCGGTGATTGTCGGGATCGCGGAATTCGACCGCGATCTGCACGCCGGCGCGGCGGCGGCCTTCGAAGTCGATCGGCACCTTGTGTTTTTCCAGATGCGCGCGCGCCTCGAGCACTTCGTCCAAACTCGCGACCTCGAAGGCGATGTGGTTCAGCTCGTAATTGTCGCTGGGCTTGTCCTTTTCCATGGACCCGACCAGAGCCAGCGAGTGGTGGTCCGGACCGCAGCGGAGGAACGCCATGCCGCCGGGCGCCATGTCGGAGGTGTAAATGTCCGACACCTCAAACCCCATGATCTCGGTATAGAAATTGATCGAGCGTTCGAGATCGGCGCAATTGATGACGATATGGCCGAGCTTGCCGAGCTTGAACGGCAAGTCCTTGGGCTTGACGTAACGCCGCTTGAGTTCTTCGACCTTGGCCTGATCGATCGCCATGACGCGCCCCGCGTGTCCCCCGTGCGCGCGGACTCTAGCGCCGGGCGCCGCCGAAGTCAGCAGGCGGCGGAACGGTACGCTAGAGCGTGCGATACATGACCAGGGCGTCCACCGGGCCGAGGCGCGGATGGTCAAAGGCGCCGGGCAACCGGCCGACGGCGGCGAAGCCGCAGCGTTCCCACAATTGCACCGCGCGCTCGTTGGTGGATACCACGAGATTGAACTGCATGGCGCGAAAGCCGCGCGCCCGCGCAACGTCGAGCGAATGGACGCACATGGCGAATGCTACGCCGCGTCCGGTGACCTCAGCCGCGGTAACGTAGCCGCAATTGGCGACGTGCGCACCGCCGCCCCGCTGGTTCGCTTGCAGATAATAGGTCCCGACGACGGCGCCGTTATCCTCCGCGACGAAGACCGCGTGTCCCGGCGCACGCCAATAGGCCAGCGCCTCGTCGCGGGTCCAATCACGCGGCAATGCGTAAGTTTCGCCGGATGCGATCACCGGACCGATGATGCGCCAGATCGCGTCGTCGTCGTGCGCCGTGGCCGGGCGGATCTGCATTGCACCAGTGTGGCGGCCGCAGCGGCGCTTGGAAAGGGCGCCCGGCTTGCGGCTGTCATTGCGAGCCGAAGGCAAAGCAATCCCGTTGGTTCTTCTGGATCGCTTCGTCGCCCTTATCCTGAGCCGCGGACCTCTCCTTCGAGACGCTTCGCTCCTCAGGAAGAGGTCCGCGAGACGAAGGACACTCCTCGCGATGACGGCGGACCAACTTACAAGCCGTCGGACGCCTGGAGCGCGCCGTGGCGCTCGACCCCAAGGGCCGAGCAGTATTCGATCGCAAACGCACCTAGGCTTTGTTGGCCTTCCGCGCAGCCAGTCGCTTACGGCGCAATTCCAATTGCCGGCGCTTGTGTCTTTGCTGACCTTTACGGTGAGCCTTTTTCATATTTGCTCCTGTTGGTTCGGCGGCGGCTCGCCCAGTATACGAAGTTTCTTCGCGGCGACCGGCGCTTGAAACCGCCGCGCGATCTCCGCTTCGTCCAGGAACACGCCCGCAGGACCGGCGATCTGGAAGACGATGAACCCCAGCTTGATAAATTGGCGGGCGCGCTCGACCGCGGCGGCCTCGGATTTCTCGACCGCTTGGCTCCATTCCTCGGAGTCCGGTCGGCGCGTTTCCCAGGAAATAATCCAGCGCTCGCCCGTCTCGTATTCAGGCGCGGCTTTGAACGAGGTGCGGTGGGGCATGTTTTTGCTGTCTGTCTTTTGCTGTTTTCAACACCGGGCTAGAGCGCCGGCTTGCGACGCGTCACGCTCGCGGCCGCTTTTTTGTCCGCTCCGTCTTTTTCTTCTTTTTCCTTTGCTTCTTTCTCCAGGCGCAGCGCGCGCAGGCGCGCCATTTTCGCCGCTTCCTTCTGCCGCTCTTCGTCCCGGGCCCGGAAGAATTCCTCGTCCTTGCCTTTTTCCTGCTTGTTGCCCTTGCCGAATAAGGTTTGCGCCCGGCTTCGCGCGGCCTCCAATTCCGTACTTCCCATCAGCGATCTCCTTCCAATCTTCCCGTCAGAGCCGCGGCGATTCAGCGCCGATCAAGCGAAGCACCCGCGGCCGCAACACGCCCGGGTCGTATCCGGCGGCGTTGCACGCGGCCTGGAAATCCGCATCGTTGCGGATGAACCAGTTGCGGGCATCCTCGCGGATCTGCGCGCGCAAAAGGCGGCTGGAAACGGTCGCCACGTCGTTCAACGCGTCCTGGAGCGCGCGACCGATGACGGCACACCACAATTGCCGTTCCCGCGTTCCATGGAGAACTTGCTCGCTTCGACCGATGTCTTCGACCGCGACAGCCAGCATCGCCAGATTCCCGACTAATAGTCTTCGCGCCGTATTCTCGTCTTCAGAACGCGCAGCGCCTCACCGACGTCCCCGACGAAGACTTGCAAACCCGGTCTCCTCGATTACCGTCGACGGTTGTATCGCCGGGCCGCACCCGTGGACGGCATGGCGCGTTCGTCTTTGTGCCGAAAGTTGATACGCCCTTGGTAAGAATGCGCGCCTTGCGCATCTTTCCCGAGGCATAAGCAAGAATCTCGTGCTCGTTATCGAGCCGGACGCGGAACCGCGCATCGGGCAAAAGCTCGAGCACGGTGCCGTCGACCTCGATCAAGGCCTCCTTGGCCATCGCGATCTCCAAGGCAAGACCGGGCGCCGGGAGGACACGGAGACGTCCCCTCCCACGCCGCTTTTTCGAAAGGCGCGTGCCCGAACCGACGGATCGGGAGAAATTCGCCCGGAAATCGCCGTCCGGGCGTGGCCGTTAGACGAGCTTCAGATTGACCGCCGAAGTCTTGCCCTGCTGGCCTTGCTCAAGATCGAAGCTGACCTTCTGTCCTTCGTTCAACGCGCCGATGCCGGCGCGTTCGAGCGCGGAGATATGCACGAAAACATCCTTGCTGCCGCTTTCGGGCTGGATGAAGCCATAGCCCTTTTGGGCGTTGAACCATTTAACAGTGCCGATAGCCATTGCTTAGAACTCCAAAAAACGTCGCCCGCAGGATGCGGCGACGGATCGATCATCGAAGGGAACTGGGTACAGGATCGGACCCACCCTGCGGGCGGTCCCAATAGCAGGCCGAACCCGGCCTCATTATTGACGCACCTTATGGATTTATGCCCCCCGAAGCAAGGAATGTTCGTCACGATGGAATCAGGGCATCTTTCGGGCGGACGGAAGCGCGTAGACCTTGCGCTCGCGGTCCCAGACCTCGACGGCGGTGAAGCCGTCTCGTTTCGCCAGCATGGCAATGGCGGCCTCGCGTGCGTCATCGTCGTGGTAGCAGTCGGGCAAGTTCTCGAACTTGCGGATACAATCCTCGCGAAGGAAATAGACGCGGTATGGCATTGCCGTGCACTCCGTGACCTTTTTGGCAGGCGGGAGTGCGCGCGGTTTTTTCGATCCGATTTGGCGTGTCTCTCAGCCGTCGGCGCCTGAAAGGCGAAGCCGACGATACACGCAGTATCGCACGAAAATAGTCGGCGGGCGAATCGTTTCGGCCCGAGAGCCCGCATGACGTTGCAGCGGCGCGCACGCGATCCCACCGGTGCGAGCGCGCGCCATAGACCGTAGAACGCCTGGAGCGCGCCGAGCGCGCCAAGCAGAATGCCCGACGCGGCTTCGGGCGATAGCGCGCGGCCGTTCCAGCCGGCGCGCAAGCTCCAATCCTTGAGCGTCCAACCGCAGCCGAGCACGTGCCAAACGCAGGACCCGGCCGGTGACGCCGCGCCGCCGAGCGCCGTAAGCGCGGCCCACACCTTGCGCCGCGCCTCCAAAGCACGCGCTGACGCCGGCAGCTCGCGCGCCGCGTGCGGCACGCGGCGCAAATCGGGCGCGGCCAACGGATCGAGCTGCGCCGCCATGAACACCGCATGGAAATCATCGCCGGCCTGGCGCATTTCGCCGGTGATCGCACCTTGACGCTGGAGGCGCGCCAGCGTGTCTTCGGCGCGATACGGCCGCGCCGGCCGGCCGTGCTCATCGGCAATGGCGCGCGGCAGCAAGGCCAAATCACCTTTCGCCCAACGTTCGGGGGTCGGCGCGAGCGCCTCGATCCGGGGCGGGCGGGATTTGCGCGAGCGGGTCATGGCGTATCCGGCGTGTTCACTCGTCGTGCGCGATGGCGGGCGCCGGCAGGTCGAGGCCGGCGAGACGTTCATCGTCGTTCTCGTCGAAAAATTCCGGGGCGACGGCGCACAGCGCGCCATGCCAGGCGCAATACGGACTCCCGGCGAGCGCCGGCCGGTCGCAGAACGGTGTTGCGCCCGGCTCGATCACATAACCGCACAAGCCGGTGCGCGGCGGTTCGACGGACGTGACAGAGGGCGCCGATCGCGCTACCGTCGTACTTGTTTTGTTCTCATCCGGGAGCCAGTCGTCGTGGGTCCAGATTTCCGCCGCCATCGGTCACTTTCCCTTGGGGATTCGCAGCCGGCGCATGATCGGCGTCCGGCGGCTTGGGATCACCGTACGCTCGACCCGGCGCCATGTCAACGTAAAATGCGTATAGCCATGGACGGCGGAAGCGTACAGACTTCGCGCATGGCCGCCATCTCGGTCGCCTCGCGCAAACTCAAGCAGCTCCGGCAACGCGCCCGCCTGTCAATTCGCCAGGTGGCGCAGGCGCTCGGCATGGAATACGGCAGCTCGTATCAGCACTATGAAGACCGCTTCAAGAAGCCGCTGCTGCCTTTGGAACTGGTCCTCAAGCTGGTGCCGATCTTCGCGCCGACGGGGATCGACGCGGCCGAGCTTTACGCGCTCGCCGGCGTCGACGCGGCCGGCGAGCGGCCCGCGAGCACGATCGCGACGAGCCCCGCGAAAAGCGAGGCGGCGGGCCGTATTCTGCGGATTCCCGAGCTCGACGTCCGCGCCGCGGCGGGCGACGGCTTGACCGGCGGCGGCGAGAAGATCGTCGACGAATGGTCCCTGCCGAGCGGCATGGTGCGGCATTATTCGACGGCGCCGGCCAGCGATTTGCGCATCATCACCGTGATGGGCGACAGCATGGAGCCGACGCTGCAGCCGGGGCAGCGCATTCTGGTCGACACCGGCGACCGCAATCCGAGCCCGCCGGGCGTGTTCGTCGTGTGGGACGGGCTGGGGTTGGTCGTTAAGCGCTGCCAAGTCGTGCCCCACAGCGCGCCGCCGCGTGTACGCATAACATCAGACAATCCGAAGTACGACGGCTACGAGCGTACGCTGACTGAAGCCTATATTCAGGGCCGCGTTATCGGCCAATGGCGCTGGCTCTAGGCCGCGGACGCCCGCGTCCGTGAGACCCGACCGTCGTTAGCGTACGGCTGGCGATCAGATCTGCTGCAAGGCCTGGTCGAGATCGGCGATCAGGTCGGCTTCGTCCTCGATGCCGGCCGAGATGCGGATGAACGCGTCGGAGATGCCGAGGACGGCGCGCTCCTCCGGCGACAGCCGGCGGTGCGTCGTCGTCGCCGGATGGGTGCTCAGGCTCTTGGTGTCGCCGAGGTTGTTGGAAATGTCGACGAGCTTGAGCGCGTTCATCACGCGGAACGCCTGATCCTTCGACGTGCCGGCCTCGAAGCACACGACGCTGCCGAAACCGGTCATCTGCTTGGCGGCAAGATCATGCTGCGGATGCGACGCGAGGCCCGGATAAAGCGTGCGCTTGACCTTCGGATGCTGCTGCAGGAACCGCGCGAGCGCGAGCGCGACGTCGCACTGGCGGCGGACGCGCATCTCCAGCGTCTCGAGCCCTTTGACCAACAGCCAGGCGTTGAACGGCGACAGCGACGGGCCGGTGTGACGCAGGAAGTTCAGCAGATGATCGTCGAAGAATTTCTTCGGCCCGAGCACCGCGCCGCCGAGGCTCCTGCCCTGCCCGTCGATATGCTTGGTCGCCGAATAGACGACGATGTCGGCGCCGAGGGCGAGCGGCTTCTGCAAGAGCGGCGAGGCAAAGACATTGTCGACGACCAGCAGCGCGCCTTTGGCGTGCGCGAGATCGGCGACCGCCTTGAGATCGATGATCTCGAGCGTCGGATTGGACGGGCTTTCGACGAACACGGCGCGCGCGCCCTTGGCCAGCGCCTTCGCCCATGCCGCCTGATCGCGGCCATCGACCAGCTCGGTCGTCACGCCGAACCGCGGCAGGATTTGCGTCAGGATGTGGAGGCACGAACCGAACAGCGCGCGCGAGGCGACGACGCGATCGCCGGCTTTGAGGAAGCAGGCGAACGCGGCGAACACCGCCGCCATGCCGCTGCCGGTGGCGCGGCACATGTCGGCGCCTTCGATCAGCCGCAGCCGCTCTTCGAACATCGACACGGTCGGGTTGGCGTAACGGCTATAGACGAAACGCTGGCCGTCGTTGGCGAACGCCGCCTCGGCCTCCTCGGCCGAGTCGTAGACGAAGCCCGACGTCATGAAGATCGCTTCGTCGGTCTCCTGGAACTGGCTGCGTTGCAGGCCGCCGCGGGTGGCAACCGTGCGCGGGCGCCAAGACGCGGGCGGCGGAGGCGGAGTCAAAGGCATCGTTCTTCTCCATCAATCATCGGCGCGGCGCGTAAACCCGGGCCAATAAAAAAGCCCCGTCCCGCAAAGGGTCAGGGCTCCGACGAGCCTCCGACCTTTTAGCGGTTTATTTTACGTGGCCGCAAGCCGATCGGCTCAAATCACCACGATCACAAGGTTATGCCTACCCCTTCCCGACTCCGCTCGTCAAGTGAGATGCTGGCCACGAGGGGGACACACGTGCGCCATTTCGTTTCGCTTGACGCACTCGCCGCCGCGGCCGGCGAGACGCTCGGCACCAGCGCCTGGGTCACGGTGACGCAAGACGCCATCGACAAGTTCGCCGAGGCGACCGGCGATTACCAATGGATTCACGTCGACCGCGAACGCGCCAAGACTTCGCCCTTCGGCACGACCGTGGCACATGGTTATCTCACGCTGGCGCTGGCGCCGCGGCTGATGGATCAGATCTACAAGGTCGACAACATCCGGCTCCGGATCAACTACGGCCTCAACAAGGTCCGGTTTACCGAACCGGTGAAAAGTGGCGCCCGTGTGCGCATGACGCTAAAGCTGTTGAGCGTCGACCACACGCCCAAGGGCGCCCGGGTCACGACAGAAGCACGGTTCGCCATCGACCGCGTCGAGCGGTCGGCCTGCATCGCCGAACTGGTCGCGGTGCTCGTTCCAAATTAGTCCGTGGGTTCGAGCGCGCTTTCGTGCCAGTGGCGCAGCAACAGGCGCGACAGCCAGGACAGCACGACGAAGATCGCGATTCCGGTCAACGACAACAGGAGCAGCGCCGCGAACATGCGCGGAATCTCGAGGCGATAGCCCGCCTCGATGATGCGCGATGCCAAACCGGTCTCGGCACCGCCGGTGCCGGCAACGAACTCGGCCACGACCGCGCCGATAAGCGCCAGACCGCCGCTGATACGCACGCCCGCCAGGAACAGCGGCAGCGCCGACGGCAATCGCAGCAGACGGAGCGTCTGCCAACGCGAAGCACCATAGAGACGGAACAGGTCGTTCAGATTGCGATCCGCGCTGTTCAGGCCGAGCGTCGTGTTGGCGACGATCGGAAAGAACGCGACGATTGTGGCGCAGACCAGCAGCGCGGCGAACACGTCGTTGACCCAAATGATGATCAGCGGCGCGATCGCGACGACCGGTGTCACCTGAAGGATCACCGCATAGGGAAACAGACTGACCTCGAGCAGCCGCGACAGTGAGAACAGAATCGCCAATGCGCCGCCGACCATGATCGCGAGCGCCAACGCCGCGAAAGTTATGCGCAAGGTGACCAGCAAGGCGCCGAACAGGCCCGGCCCGTCGTGCAATAGCGTCTTGGCAATGAGCCAAGGACCCGGCAGGACATAGGCCGGCACGCCGACGAACCACACCGCCGCCTGCCATCCAAGAAGAAACGCCGCGCCGATGAGCACGGGCGCCACAATCCGCCAGAATCGGGATGCGCCGTTCATGTCATTGCCTCCGCCAGACGGCGCGACACCGTGCGGCAATTGTCGGCATAGCGCTCGGTTAGTCGCACGGCGTTGTCGCGCGTCTCGGGCAAATCAACTACGAGATCGGCGGCGATGCGACCCGGACGCTTGGTCATGACGAGGATGCGGTTCGTCAGAAACACGGATTCAAAAACGCTGTGAGTGACGAAAATGATCGTGCAGCGGAGTTGTCGCCACAAGGCACGCAAATCCTCGTTGAGCTTGAAGCGGGTGATTTCGTCGAGCGCGGCAAACGGCTCATCGAGCAGCAGCAACGCCGGTTCGATCACCAGGGCACGGGCGATCGAAACGCGCATGCGCATGCCACCCGAGAGCTGCCGCGGATAGGCGGCCGCGAATTCGCCAAGCCCCAATGACCCCAGAATCGCCGCGATGCGCGGCGATGCCGCCTCACGTGTCACGCCGGCCAGGCGCAATGGCAGATAGACATTGTCCGCGACCGTCGCCCACGGCATCAGCGTCGGCTCCTGGAAGACAAACCCGACCCGGCCGACAAGGCCGGCAGCTCGCTCGATATGCCCGGCGCTCGGTTCGATCAGGCCTGCGAAAATACGCAGCAACGTGCTCTTGCCGCACCCGGACGGACCAAGCACGCCGACGAACTCACTAGGCGCAACCGCCAGATCGACGCCGGCGAGAGCGGTAACGCCGGTGCGAAACGATTTTGCCAGCGCGGAAGCGGCAAGCAGGGTCTCGGCCACGCCGCGTCCGCCTAGGGCTGTGATTTGAGGCCGCCGCGATGATCGACGAAGCGCAATGTATAGGCCTCACGATAATTCATGTTGGCCGGATAAAGGCCTTGCTTCGCCATCTGCTCAAAGAACGTATGCCAGCGCGCATCGGTCATCGCGCCGACGCCGAGCGTCTTGGCGTCGCCGCTGTCGACGATGCCGTGGCTTGCCATGGTCGACCGCGCATAGGCTAGCAGGGTGTCAGTTTGCTCGGGATTGTCCTTCTTGATTAGTGCATTGGCAGCCGCCGGATCGCGCCTGAGATACGCGTACCAGCCTTCAATCGAGGCGTCGACGAAACGCTGCACCAGCCCAGGATTATCGTGCACCAGCTTGACCGATGTCTCGATCAGCGAGCCGTAACTCGCATAACCGGAATCAGCGAGCAGAAAGACCTGCGGATCGCCACCGGCTTGTTGGATGAGAAACGGCTCGCTGGTCAGATAGCCTTGCTGGATCGCGCGCGGATTGGTGAGGAAGGGCGCCATGTTGAAGGTATAAGGCCGAATCTGCGCATCGGTGTAACCGAAGCGCGCCTTGAGGAACAGCCACCAGCCGACGCGCGTATCGCCGCCGATCATGATCGGCTTGCCTTTGAGGCTCGCGAGATCCTTAAAGCCGGCGGCGCGGTGCGCGATCAGCACGGCTGGGTCTTTCTGGAAGAGCGCCGCGACCGCCACCAGCGGAATGTTCTGCTGGCGGACGTTGAGCGGCAGGAAACTATTCGAGACAATGGCGAAATCGAGCCGGCCGGCCGCGAGCAGCTGCGTCTGATTGATCTGCGGCCCGCCTTGACGCAGTTCGACCTCGATTCCGTGGCGGGCATAGATGCCTTCGGCGATCGCCGCGTAATAGCCGCCATGCTCCGCTTCGGCGCGCCAGTCGGTGCCGAAAATCACGTGATCGAGCGCATACGCCGGTGGGCTCGCGACCAAAGCCGCCAGCACCAGCGTCAACCACAATCCGGCTTTCTTCATCCCCCACCTCGCGGGCGACTTCTTAGCCCAAGCCAAGGCGCGACGATAGCGCGCGGTTAGATCGCCGATCCGAGCTGTACGAAAACGATCAATGCTGATCGTCGTCGCGTCGACCGCCGGCCGCGTCGTCGTAACCCTTGGCATGCGAATAGAACAGCAACGCCAACAACACGCCGGCAAGGCCGAGCGTCGCCAGGCCGCCCAGGATCAGGGCGATATAGCCGGACGTCGATATTTCCGTCGCGCCCATCGAAATCCACGCCCACACCGCCACCGAAACGGTCGAAAGCGCGAGAATAGCGGCGACGAATATGCCGAGCTTGGTCATGCGACGGTCCTGTTTGCGGCGCCGATCATAAAACGCTGGCCGGCCGGCGAAAGCGTAACCCGCGGACAACAATGTCGCAGAGGCTGACCTAAATATAATATTTTAATATATTTGCGCACTGGCTAGGATTGAAGCCTGGAACGGAGGACCGCGGTGTCGGTGCATGTGCTGTTTAAAACTGGCGAACGTCCAGAAGGCGGCACCTTGTCCGCGCGACTGGTCGCCGAGGTGCGCGAAGCCGTCTTCGACAAGCGCCTCAAGCCGGGCGATTTCCTCGGCACCGAGAAAGATATTGCGGAGCGCGCCCAGGTCAGCCGGATGGCGGCGCGCGACGCGCTACGGACGCTGGCGGCGCTTGGCGTCGTCGAGATCAAAGTGGGCGCCGGCGGCGGCGTGCGCATCGCGCACGGCAGCCCACGACAGTTTGCCGAAGTACTCGCGGTCCAGCTCGATCTTGCCGGCATCAGCGCCGCCGAAATTCTCGATGCGCAGCGCGCGATCGAGACGCTCGCAGCTGAGCTTGCGGCCGAGCATGCTTCCGCAGCCGAAATCGCCGGATTGAAGCGTCTGCTCGCCGTCGCCGAGGGACAGATCGATGACGTGCCGGCTTTTACGCGCGCCTGTCTCGACTTCCACGTCGCCGTTGCCGAGGCCTCGCACAACCGTGTCCTGGCGGCGCAATTGCGCTCGCTGCAGCACGTGTCGTGGCCGGCACGCAATCCGGCCCTGACGCGAACCGTGGCGCTGCACATCATCGATGTCCATCGACAGCTGGTTGCGCTGATCGAAGCGCGCGATGCAGCGGCCACGCGCCGCCTGATGGACGAACACGTCAAGATGATCCGTGCACGACGGACCGCCTCATCTGGCCGCAACGCGGCGAAACACGGCGCGATCTGCTGAACCGACAAAGAATTGGAGGAAACCATGAGCAAATTCGTCATCGCCCCCCATTTCCGGCTGCAAGAATGGGTCGCCGAAGAGAAAGGCTATTTCCGCGACGAAGGGCTCGACTACGAATTCCGTGAGACCATGGATTCGAGCACTGGGCAAGGCCACCAGCTCGGCAACAAAGTCGGCGCCTTCCAATCGATCGAGCAAGGCCGGACCTGCGACATCAGCGGCGCCTGTCATTGGACGGTCAACGTCGCCGCCGCCAAAGGCCACGCCAAACTCTATGCCGACGCCTATTCGGTTTCGCCGGCCGGCGTTTTCGTGCCGCCGGAATCGTCGATCAAAGCGCCGGCCGATCTCAAAGGCGTGCCGATTTCGGTCGGCTACCAGTCCGGCAGCCATTACGCGACGATCCAGGCGCTCGAACAATACATGTCATTGGGCGACATCAAACTCAGCTTTGCTGACGGTTTGCTGTTCAGCCGTATGGAGATGCTGTTCGACCGCAAGGTACCGGCCGTCACTGTGTTCAGCGGGCCGTACTATTTCCTCGAGCAGCTGGGCTTCCGAAAGGTCATCGACGCCACCTTCATGATGGCGTCGATGATCAACGGCAATCCGCAATCCGAGGACATCCGCACGTACTTCAGGGCGCTGCGCCGCGCCCAGCGCGACATCGACCTGCGGCCCGAGCTTTACACGCACTATTACGAGAAAGAGTTCCCCAAGCGTTTCCAGGGGCTGATGGACACGCGTCGTTGGGGACCCGGCGAGCGCATCGTTTTCGAGCCCTATACAAAGGAAGTGTTCGAGGAATCGCAGCGCTGGATCGCCGAACGCGGCATTTTCCCCGACGGCACCGGCAACGCCGTCTACGAGAATGCCGTCGTGACGCTGGCCGCGGAATAACCTCGACACATCGCTTTCAGATATTGCGCCGACCGGGGCGCATGGCCGCGAAACTCGGCGGGTCGCTCGCCGGAAATGAATCGGCGCTCATGACGTCGAGCGCGTCGTCGGACATCGCCGCCCGTGGGGCACAATCCGCCGGGCGCTGGCGCTTTTCGACGGACCGCGCTTGCCGTTTGTCGGATTTCTCGCCGGGACGCGCGCGCTTCATGCTGACCTCCACCACCACAACATATACCCGGGCAACCGCACGCCAACGGGCATAGTTCCGACGGCAGGTTGGCCCGGTCGACGGCCGATCTCGCGGCAGATTCCAGAATATGGTCTGATGAATAGGGTGCGGGTAAATGCTGCGAGCGAGGCGTAGATGACCACGGCTGCGATTTCTCCGACTGAGCGAATTGTCGCCACGATCGACGGCGCGATCGGATGGCTTGTCCTCAACAATCCGGCGCGGCGCAATGCGCTATCGCTCGACATGTGGCAAGCAATTCCGGCGATCCTCGATCGCTTCGAGCACGAATCGGCTATCCGCGTCGTGGTGCTGCGCGGTGCCGGCGATCGCGCCTTCACCTCGGGCGCCGACGTTTCGGAATTCGAACGCCTGCGCGGCGCGCCCGCGGATCAGGAGCGCTACAGCACGATCTCGGAAACCGCCTTGACGCGGTTGCAACAATTTCCGAAGCCGACAATCGCCATGATCCAGGGCTATTGCATGAGCATCGGCCTCGGCATTGCGCTGGCCTGCGACCTGCGCTTTGCCGGATCGAGCGCACGCTTCGCCAGTCTGGCCGCACGTCTCAGCCTGACCTACCGATGGTCCGACATCAAGAAAGTGATCGACTTGGTTGGGCCGGCGCGCACCAAGGATTTCTTTTATAGCGCGCGGCACGTTCCGGCCGACGAGGCGCTGGCGATGGGCCTGGTCGAATACTTGCGGCCTGATGCCGAGATCGAAGCCTTCACCCGCGCCTATTGTGCCCGTATCGCCGAAAACGCCCCGCTGAGCATGACGGCGACCAAACGCATCGTAGCCGAATTGGTCAAGCCGTCGTCCGAGATCGACCGCGCTTTATGCAAGACGATTGTCGCTGGCTGTTACGCTAGCGAGGATTATGTCGAAGGCCGGCGTGCATTCATGGAAAAACGCCGGCCGGTCTTTCGCGGCAAATAGCGGCGATCGGTCGAGGCAATCCGGATCAGCCGCGCGTGGTGGGTGCACCAGGACTCGAACCTGGGACCCGCTGATTAAGAGTCAGCTGCTCTACCAACTGAGCTATGCACCCGCGCGGGAAGGCGCCGTATATATCAACCCGTCACCGGCTTGTCGAGCCGCATAGGGTCAGGTTTCGGCCTCGCCGTAACGGCCGATGCGGACATCGCGATGGACATAAACGCTCATCAACAGGCCAAAGCCGAACATCACCGTCAGCATCGACGTGCCGCCGTACGACACCAGCGGCAACGGCACGCCCACCACCGGTAGCAGGCCGATGACCATGGCGACGTTGATGAAGACGTAAAGGAACAGGTTGGTGGTGATGCCGAAGGCGAGCAACCGGCCGAAATGGCTGCGTGAGCGGAAGGCGATGGCATAGCCATAGACGAAGACGACGGCATAAAGCGCGAGCAGAACCAAGCCACCGACTAGCCCGAATTCCTCGCCCAGGATTGTGAAGATGAAGTCAGTTTGGCGTTCCGGCAGGAACGAAAGATGCGCCTGCGTTCCGGACAAGTATCCCTTGCCGAACACCCCGCCAGAGCCGACGGCGATCTTGGCTTGCAAGCTGTGATAACCGGCGCCGAGCGGATCGTTCTCGGGATTCAGAAAGGTCAGAATCCGATTTTTCTGATATTCGCGCAGATGGTGCCACGCGAATGGAACGACGGCGCCGGCGACCGCGAGCATCACCGCGAATTTCCAGAGCCTGACGCCGGCGAGGAAGAACATCGCCGCACCGCCGAGCACCAGCATGATTGCCGTGCCGAGGTCGGGCTGTTTCAACACCATCGCCGCCGGCACGAGAATCAGCAGCGCCGGGACGATCAATTTGACCGGATTGCGGATTTCCTCGGCAGGCATGCCGTTGAAATAGCGCGCCAGCACCATGACCAAGGCAATTTTCATGAATTCCGACGGCTGGATCTGGATAATGCCGAGATCAATCCAACGCTGCGCGCCCATGCCGATGGCGCCGCGCACTTCGACCGCGATCAGCAAGATCATCGTCACGGCATAAAAGCCGTAGGCCGCACGCAGCCAGACGCGGATGTCGACCATCGCGACCGCGAGCATGATCAACGCCGCGACCAGATACCGGACCACCTGGCGTTCAGCCCACGGATGCCAACTGCCGTTGCCGGCCGAATAGAGCATCGCGAAGCCGACGCACGCGATGGTGGTCACCAGAGCAACCAGCGGCCAGTTCATGTTCAGTAGCTTGACGCTGAGCGTTTGCTGCGTTTGGGAGGGATCGTAAAGCCAGCGCATGGTTCGGTTCAGCCTTGGGCCAGCTTCGCAGCATCGAAGGGCACAGCCGGCACGCGACGCGCCGGGTCGCGCTTTTGCGCTTCGAGCAAGAGATCGTGGGCGATCGGCGCCGCGACCGCACCGCCCTCGCCGCCGGTGGCGCCACCGTGCTCGACCACGACCGAGCAGACATAACGTGGCGCCGCAACCGGCGCGAAAGCGATGAACAGCGCGTGGTCACGATCCTTCCACGGCACTTTGGTGCCGGTAACGACGCCGCGATCGCGGATTTCCCGTGCGATGTGATGGACCTGCGCTGTGCCGGTCTTGCCGCCCATGATCATCGTCGGGTCTTGGATCCGTGCGCCATAGGCCGTGCCATGCGGTTCGTTGACGACGCCGTACATCGCGTCGCGAATCACATCGAGGGTCTTCTGCTGAACCCCCATGGGCGCGAAGCCGTGACTGACGTCGGTCGCGACGGAACTCGCCGCCGTCATCACGCCGTCGTCCCGCACCAGTACCGGCTTGATCGTGTGCCCGGTCGCGATGCGGGCGACGTAGATCGCCAGTTGCAGCGGCGTCACGGAAACGAAGCTCTGGCCGATGCCGCAACTTAGCGTCTCGCCGCGCTGCCAGGCGACGCCGGTCGTCGCCAGCTTCCATGCCCGCGTCGGGATCAGGCCGGTCTTTTCGCCTGGAACGTCGATGTCAGTTTTAACCCCGAGGCCGAGACGATTTGCCATCTGTGCGATGCGGTCGATCCCGACCAAATCGGCGGTGTGATAGAAGAACACGTCGCACGATTCCTTGATCGCGCGCCGCACTGACAGCGTGCCGTGACCACCTTTCTTCCAGCAATGGAACACCGTATTGCCGAGGTGATATTCACCAGGACAGAAGAATTCCGTGTCCGGCGTGATTACGCCGGCTTCGAGTGCGGCGGTCGCCACCAGCGGCTTGAAGGTCGAGCCCGGCGAATAGGTGCCGGCGATCGCCTTGTTCTCCAAGGGATTGTAAGGGTTGTCGACCAGCGCCTTCCATTGCGCCGGGCTCAAGCCGCTGGCGAAAGCGCCCGGGTTGAAACCCGGTGCCGACGCCAGAGCCAGCACTTCGCCGGTCCAGGAATCGATGACGATGGCCGAGGCCGAGCCCTGCGCGGCGCAGCGACGCATCGCTATGTCCTGCAAGTCCATGTCGAGGCCGAGAACGATCTGGTCGCCGGCGATGCCGTCCTCGCGCGCCAACTCGCGCACCACCCGGCCAAAGGCGTTGACCTCGACCTCGCTGGTGCCGGCGGTGCCACGGAGCTCCAGATCGTATTGCTTCTCGACGCCGCTTTTGCCGACCCGAAAATCGGGCAGTTCGACCAGCGGATCGTCGCTGTTGAGCTCCTGTTCCGAGACGGGCGCGACATAACCCACGACATGCGAAGTCTCGTCGCCGAAGACGTAGTGGCGTATGAGTCCCTGCTCGATCGAAACGCCCGGCAGGTCGACCGCATTGACGTCGATACGAGCCATCTCGTTCCAATCCATATCCTCGCGCAACGCGATTGGTACGAAGCTGTGATGGTTGCGAATGTCGCGCAAAACCCGACGCCGATCGGCCTCGGTCAGCGGCACGAGATCGGCCACGGCATCGAGCGTCTGATTGATGTTGCCGGCCTGTTCAGGGATCACGACGGCCTGGTAGGTCGGCCGGTTGACGGCTAACGGCACGCCGAAGCGATCGACGATGAGGCCGCGCGGCGGCACCAACAGCCGGATGTTGATCCGGTTTTCGTCCGCCAGCATGGAGAATTTCGGCGCTTGAACGACCTGGAGGTAATAGAGTCGGCCGGCGAGCGCCGCTAACAGCGCGACCTTGCCGCCGGCCAATACCATGGCGCGACGGGTCAGAGTTTTGCCGCGACCGTTCGATTTCTTCATGTCACGCACTCAACGCCGGCATCGCGCGATGCGCCAAGGCGAGCAGATAGCTGCCGATGGGGAAGCAAGCGGTGGTGATAAGCGTCTGGAAAATGAACGGACGCGGCGGCAGCACTTGTGCCTGCATCAAGCTGACGAACGCCCATTCGAGCGTGAAAGCCCCCACGGCGGCGCCAAAAAAGCCGAGCCATAGGATCGAGAACGGACGATGACTGAAGACTTGCCGTTGGCTCAAGACGCCAGTGCGCACGAGCAGCAGCACCAACGCCGATAGGCCGACATAAGGCGTCCCGTTAAGCAGATCGAGCAACAAGCCGGCAATGAACACGATGATCGGCGGCAGCAAATCGGGCCGATAGACTGACCAATGGAAAACCGCCATTAGCGCGAAGGCCGGCGCGATTGAGCCGAAGCTCGGTACATGGAACGGCAACAGCGACAGCAGCACGAAGAGCATCGTCGTTGTGCCGGGTACCATGCGGGCGACAAAACCAAAATAATCGCGATTCCGGGAGTACGGCATGATCACCGCGCAGGCGTCGCCCGGGCGCGGCTCCCTCCGATTGACGGCGGCGCCGGTATCGCGCTCTCCGGCAGCACGCCATCGAGACCATAATTCACGATCCGCACCATTTCCAAGCGCGCAAGATCGGCATACGGCTCGACGCGGACCATGCCGTTGACCGAGACCACGACGCCGACCGGCAGATCGGGCGGGAAGAGGCCGCCGCTGCCGCTGGTGACGATGCGGTCGCCCGGCTTCACGGGAGTCTTGGGTTGGAGATAGACCAAGCGAGGCTGATCGGAGTTGTCGCCGTTGAGCATCGCCCGCTCGTGCGTGCCCTCGACGACCACAGGAATGTGCGAGTTGATGTCGGTCAGAAGCAAAACGCGCGCCGAGCGGTCACCAAGCTCGATGACGCGGCCGACAAGCCCGTCGCCGGTCAGCGCCGGTTGCCCGCGGGAGACACCATCACCCCGCCCGACGTTGATCAATACGTTGCGCAGAAACGCGCCGCCGGAATCGGCGATCACCTGCGCGGTAACCGACGACACGGCGCCTTGCGGCGCGAATTTGACCAAGTTACGGAGCTCTTCGTTCTCGGATTCGAGACGGCGCGCGACATCCTGCCATTGCAGTAGCCGCTGATTCTCGACCTTCAGTTCCTGGTTCTGGCGATAAACCGTCGCGATATCTTCGACGGTGCCGATCGCCTTCGAGACCGTCGCAATAGGCTCACCGGCAACGCGGAGCACCGGCGCGAGCGTATCCGCGAGCACGATACGCACGTGATCGAATAGCAGAACATCGGCCTTGCCAAGGACCGCCAACAGCGCCGAAACGAAAATCAGCAAGGGAAGCGTCAGCCGCTGGACTGTCGCGCGTGTCGAGGCAGAGACTCTCATTGGCGCCGACCGTTTCTCATGGTCCCGACTGCTTCCGCCAAATGCCCGCGTCCTCCTCCATGCAACGCCGGCCGTGTATTCTTTTACACGGACTTCGACCGTTCGTACATGGTCCGGGCCCGAACCAACCTAACTAATACATGCTTATCAAGACGTTACGCAGGGTCTTCATTTCCTCAAGCGCGCGGCCGGTGCCGAGCGCGACGCAGGACAGCGGGTCGTCGGCGATCGAGACCGGCAGTCCGGTCGAATGCCGCAGCACATAGTCGAGGTTGCCGAGGAGCGCGCCGCCCCCCGTGAGCACGATTCCCTTGTCGACGATGTCGGCGGCAAGCTCGGGCGCGGTGTGCTCGAGTGCGACCTTGACCGCTTCGACGATCGCGCCGACGGGTTCGGACAGGCTTTCGGCGATCTGGCGTTCCGAGATCACGATTTCCTTCGGCACGCCGTTCATCAGATCGCGGCCCTTGATCTCCATGATGCGGCCTTCGCCTTCTTCCGGCATGCAGGCCGAGCCGATTTCCTTCTTGATGCGTTCCGCCGACGATTCGCCGACAAGAAGATTATGGTTGCGGCGGATATAGGCGATGATCGCCTCGTCCATCTTGTCGCCGCCGACGCGCACCGACCGTGAATAGACGATACCGCCAAGCGACAGCACCGCCACCTCGGTGGTGCCGCCGCCGATATCGACGACCATCGAGCCCGTCGGCTCCGTCACCGGCAAGCCGGCGCCGATCGCTGCTGCCATCGGCTCCTCGATCAGGAACACCCGCCGCGCGCCGGCGCTTTCCGCCGATTCTTGGATCGCGCGGCGCTCGACCGCCGTCGAGCCCGACGGCACGCAGACGATGATCTGCGGGCTGGCGAAACTGCGACGGTTGTGCACCTTGCGGATGAAATGCTTGATCATTTCTTCCGCCACCTCGAAGTCGGCAATCACGCCGTCACGCAGCGGCCGAATCGCCTGGATGTTGCCCGGCGTGCGGCCGAGCATCATCTTGGCTTCGTCGCCGACCGCGAGCACCTGCTTGCGGCCTTTGACACTGGCGATGGCCACGACCGAGGGCTCGTTCAAGACGATGCCGCGGCCCTTGACGTAGACCAGCGTGTTCGCCGTGCCGAGATCGATGGCCATATCGGCCGACAGCATTCCGAGGAGATTGCCGAACATCGTTTTGGTGTGATCCGAGGTTGGTTGTTGGACCGCCGTTATGCTGTAAGCGCGGCGGGCGCGGTCTTCGCCCGCTTGGTCAGAAGCTTGTTGAGGGCGTGGATGTAGGCGCGCGCCGAGGCGACCAGCGTGTCCGGATCGGCGCCCTGGCCGACGACCGTCTTGCCATCCTCCTCGAGACGCACGGTGACTTCGGCTTGCGCATCGGTGCCTTCGGTCACGGCATGCACCTGATAGAGCATCAGGCGCGCGCTGTGCGGCGCGACGGCGCGGATGGCGTTGAATGTTGCGTCAACCGGGCCGTTGCCGGCGACTTTGGCGGTCTTGCGGACCGCGTCGAAATCGAGCTCGATTTCCGCGGTTTGCGGGCCTTTCGAGCCGGCGATCACCTGCAACGAGGCGAATTTGATGCGCTCGTCGCCGCGTTGGATCTCGTCATCGACCAGCGCGACGATGTCCTCGTCGTAGATGTCTTTCTTGCGGTCCGCAACCTCTTTGAAGCGCCGGAAGGCGTCGTTCAAGGCGTTGTCGCCCAACTCGAAGCCAAGCTCCTTGAGCTTCATCTTGAAGGCATGCCGGCCCGAGTGCTTGCCCATGACCAGCGTCGACTTGCCGAGACCGACCGATTCCGGCGTCATGATCTCGTAGGTGCCGGCATGCTTGAGCATGCCATCCTGGTGGATGCCGCTTTCATGCGCGAAAGCGTTGGCGCCGACGATCGCCTTGTTGGGCTGCACGACGAAACCGGTGATCGCCGAGACCAAGCGCGACGCACGCGTAATGCATTCGGTCTTGATGCCCGTCGTATAAGGAATCACGTCGTGGCGCGTCCGAAGCGCCATAACGATCTCCTCCATCGCGGCATTGCCGGCGCGTTCGCCTAGCCCGTTGATCGTGCATTCGATCTGTCGGGCGCCCGCGCGCACGGCGGCCAACGAATTCGCCACGGCCAAGCCAAGGTCGTTGTGGCAGTGGACCGAAATCACCGCCTTGTCGATGTTGGGCACGCGATCGAACAGCATGCGGATGAGCGCGCCGAATTCATCCGGCACGGCATAGCCGACCGTGTCGGGGATGTTGATGGTGCGCGCGCCCGCCTTGATCGCGCTTTCGACAACCCGGCAAAGGAAATCATGCTCGGTGCGCGAGCCGTCTTCGGCCGACCACTCGACGTCCGGGCAGAGATTGCGCGCGTGCGACACGCTGTCGATGACCGCTTGGTGCACCTGCTCCGGCGCCATCTGCAGCTTGTATTTCATGTGCAGCGGCGACGTCGAAAGGAACGTATGGATGCGTGGCCGCTTCGCGTGCTGCAGCGCCTCCCAAGCGCGATCGATGTCGGCACGCGCCGCACGGGCGAGGCCGCAGACCGCCGTGGTCTTGACCACTCGGGCGATTTCGCGCACGGCCTCGAAATCGCCGTTTGATGCGATCGGAAAGCCGCCCTCGATGACGTCGACGCCCATTTCCTCGAGCAACTGGGCGATACGGATCTTTTCCTCGAGATTCATCGACGCACCCGGCGATTGCTCGCCGTCGCGCATGGTGGTGTCGAAAATAATGACGCGATTGGCGTCGATCCGGGTTTCGGATGCGACGGTCTTCGGAGATTGCGTGGCGCCCATGGCGCGATTCCTCATGTCTCAGGGAAATAACGTTGAGCCGTGGCCGATGCCCCTCGAACGCGAGCGGGCTCCATCGCGCCCGCGCTCAGGGGCAGCTAAGTCGCAGCGTGCCGCCGTTCCCCCGCG
>DASYXI010000034.1:0-59839 GCA_035934995.1 Allostellaceae bacterium | reverse complement strand
ATTGACCAGGCGCTGGTCGAAATCCTCGCCGCCCAGGAAGGTGTCGCCGTTCGTGGACTTCACCTCGAAGACGCCGTCGCCGATCTCGAGCACGCTGATATCGAAGGTGCCGCCGCCAAGGTCATAGACCGCGATGGTGCCGGTCTTCTTCTGCTCGAGTCCGTAGGCGAGCGCGGCCGCGGTCGGCTCGTTGATGATGCGCAGCACTTCGAGGCCGGCGATCTTGCCGGCGTCCTTGGTGGCTTGGCGTTGGCTGTCGTTGAAGTAGGCGGGGACGGTGATGACGGCTTCAGTGACCTTCTCGCCGAGATAGGCTTCGGCGGTTTCCTTCATCTTCTGCAGGACGAAGGCGCTGACCTGCGACGGCGCGAATTTCTTGCCGCGGCTCTCGACCCAGGCATCGCCATTGTCGCCCGGCACGATCTTGAAGGGAACGAGGTCGGCCTCTTTCTTGACCATCGGGTCGGTCATGCGCCGGCCGATCAGCCGCTTGATGCCGTAGAAGGTGTTCTCGGGATTGGTCACCGCCTGGCGCTTGGCCGCTTGGCCGACCAGCCGCTCGCCGCTCTCCGTGAAGGCCACCTGCGAGGGGGTGGTGCGCGCGCCCTCGCTGTTCTCGATGACCTTGGCCTGCTTACCTTCCATCACGGCGACGCAGGAATTGGTCGTGCCGAGGTCGATGCCGATAACCTTCGCCATATATGTCTCTCCATCGGCGGGTCCGCACGGCCCGAAGCGCCGCCCGAACCCCCGGTTTTAAAGGGGGTCATCCCGAAAGCCGAGGGGATATATATGGACCGCCGGACGTTGCTGCAACGTCCACCTGGCCTGTCCCCCGGCCGTTTCCGGCCTAATAGATGGGCTATCTAGTCGGCCGGCTCAAGGGGTGGCCGGTCGGAAACTGCCGCGCTGCCGGACTCGACCACGCGCTAGGCGCGCGTCTCTCCGCTTATTTCAGGTATCGCGTTCCGGCGCCGGGTCGCCGACCGCCGCCTTGGCAATGCCGACCAAAGCCGGCCGCAACAGCCGATCGTGCATGACATAGCCGGGCTGCAGCACCTGGGCGATAGTGCCTGACGGCTGCGGCGCGCCCGGCACCTCGAACATCGCCTCGTGCACATTGTGGTCGAAACGCTCGCCCAGTTTGGGCTCGACGCGCTTGACGCCGTGGCGCTCGAAGATCGCCAGCAGCTCGCGCTCGGTGGCGGCGACGCCTTCGACGACGCCGTGCGCCGTCGAATCGGCGGCGGGGACGGCGTCGATGGCGCGGCGCAAATTGTCCGCGACGTTCAACAGTTCGCGCGCGAATTCGAACGCCGCATAGCGCTGCGCGTCCTGGCGGTCGCGCTGATGGCGTTGGCGTTGGTTCTCGGTCTCGGCGAGCGCGCGCAACAGCCGGTCCTTGCTCTCGGCCAACTCGGTTTCGAGCCGGGCAATTGTCGCGTTGACCGCCTTCGGCGGCACTGTTTCGGGCGCAGCCTCGGGCTGCGCATCGGTCGGCTTGTCGAATGCGTCTTCGCTGTTCATATCCTTCAACCCATGAGTCGGCCGATCACCTTGGCGGTGTAATCGACCATCGGAATGATACGCGCGTAATTGAGCCGCGTCGGCCCGATGACGCCGATTGCCCCCACCATCTGCTCGCGCGAATTGCTGTAAGGCGCAACGATCATCGAACAGCCGGTGACGCCGAACAACGGCGTCGCCGCGCCGATGTAAATCTGCACGCCTTCGCCGACGCGTGTTGCGTCGAGCAGGCGCACCATCGCCTCTTTGGTCTCGAGCATCTCGAACAGCGCCCTCAGCCGCTCGAGATCGGCGAGCGCGGTCACGTCCTCAAGCAGTTTCGACTGGCCTTTGACGATGAGTGCGCTTTCGGCCGGGCTACCCGACCACGACGCGAGGCCGGCGGCGATCAGTTTCGCCGTCAGCTCGTCGATTTCGTCCTTGCGCTGGGCGATCTCGGCGAGGATCGCGGTTCGCGATTCGTCGAGCGTACGGCCGACCAGGCGCGCGTTAAGATAGTTGCTGGCCGCCGTCATCGACGACGGCAACGTGCCCGACGGTGCGTCGATGATGCGGTTCTCGACCAGGCCGTCTTCGGTTACCAGCACGACGAGCGCGCGGCCGGGCGCCAGCGGCACGAACTCGATGTGCTTCAGCGCGCGCTCGGTCTTGGGTGCGATGACCAGGCCGGCGCAGCGCGACAGGCCGGCAAGCATCGTGGTCGCCTGCTCGAGCGCCTGCGGCAGGCTCTTGCCGGCGGCGGCGCATTGCGCCTCGATATTGCGCCGCTCGTCCTCGGAAATTCCGCCGAGCTCCAAGAGCCCGTTGACGAATAGGCGCAACCCCGTCTCGGTCGGCAACCGGCCCGCCGATGTGTGTGGGGCAAACAACAGGCCTTGCTCTTCGAGGTCGGCCATGACGGTGCGGATTGTCGCCGGCGACAGGTCGAGGGCGCCGCGTCGTGCCAAGGTGCGCGATCCGACCGGCTCTCCGGTCTCGACATAGGCTTCGACGATCATGCGGAAGACTTCGCGCGAGCGCTCGTTGAGCTCGCCGATGGCGAAACTGTCCGCGGCGGCCAATTTGACCGAGGCGGGTTTGCTGCTTCCGGTGTCGGGCACGGCGCGCATTATCTAGGGACGTCTGGCACTTGGGTCAACCCAAGCGCTTGTCCTGCGCGGCGCCGCGGATTAGCTTGCGGGCGCCTGCTCCGCGAAGAAAGGGACCCCAGCATGCCGCGCCCCTCCGGCCGCGCCCCGACCGAGTTGCGCCCGGTGCGCCTCGAACCGAACGTCGCCAAATACGCCGAAGGCTCGTGCCTGGCGTCGTTCGGCGACACGCGCGTCCTGTGCTGCGCTACCGTCGAAGAGAAGGTGCCGCCGTTCCTGCGCAAGACCGGCCGCGGCTGGATCACCGCCGAATATGGCATGCTGCCGCGCTCGACCCACACCCGCACCGAGCGCGAGGCGGCGCGCGGCCGCCAAACCGGCCGTACGCACGAGATCCAGCGCCTGATCGGCCGTTCGTTGCGCGCCATCGCCAATCTCAACGCGCTCGGCGAGCGGCAGATCCGCATCGACTGCGACGTCCTGCAGGCCGATGGCGGCACGCGCACGGCCGCGATCACCGGCAGCTACGTCGCGCTTTATCTCGCGCTCAAGAGCCCGATGGCGCAGGCGGCGCTAACGGCGTTCCCGCTCGGCGATTCGGTCGCCGCGGTGAGCTGCGGGATCGTCGCCGGCGAGCCGGCGCTCGATCTCGACTACGCCGAGGATTCGAACGCCGACGCCGACGCCAACTTCGTCATCACCGGCGCCGGCGGCATCGTCGAAATCCAGGCGACCGCGGAAAAGGGAACCTTCGCTGAGGCGCGCTTCGGCGAGATGCTGGCGCTGGCGCGCCAGGGCATCGCCGAGCTCGCCAAGCTCCAACGCGCGGCGGTCGGCATTGGCTGAAGCGCGCCGCATCTCCGGGGGACGCCTGGCGATCGCGACGCATAATCCGGGCAAGCTGGTCGAGATATCCTCCCTGCTGCGACCTTATGATGTTGAAACCGTCGGCGCCGCCGCGCTCGGCCTGCCCGAACCCGAGGAGACCGGTTCGACCTTCGAGGCGAATGCCTGGCTGAAAGCGCTGGCCGCCGCAAACGCCAGCAAACTGCCGGCGCTCGCCGACGATTCCGGCCTCGCGGTCGCGGCGCTCGGTGGCGCGCCCGGAATTTATTCCGCGCGCTGGGCCGGGCCGAAAAAGGACTTTGCCGCGGCGATGCAGCGCGTCGAGCGCGAGCTGGCCGGCAAATCCGACCGGCGCGCTTCCTTCGTTGCCGCGCTGGCGCTCGCCTGGCCGGACGGCCATGTCGAAATCTTCCGCGGCGAGGTCCATGGCACGCTCGTCTTTCCGCCGCGCGGCACGCATGGCTTCGGCTACGACCCGATCTTCGTGCCCGAGGGCGGCCACCAGACGTTCGGCGAGATGGCGCCCGCCGCCAAACACGCGATCAGCCATCGCGCCCGCGCCTTCGCCAAGCTGGTTGCGGCCTGCTTCGGAGCTCCGGCATGAGTCCGCTGGCGGTCTATGTCCACTGGCCGTTCTGCAAGTCGAAATGCCCCTATTGCGACTTCAACAGCCATGTGCGCGAACGCATCGACGAGGCGCGCTGGCGTGAAGCGCTGTTGGCCGAGCTTGCGTGGTGGGCGGAACAGACCGAAGGCGCCACCATCACCAGCATCTTCTTTGGCGGCGGCACGCCATCGCTGATGGAGCCGGCGACCGTCGCCGCCATCCTCGCGGCGATCGGCCGGCATTGGCCGATGGCCGCCGATTGCGAAATCACGCTCGAAGCCAATCCGACGTCGGTCGAGGCCGCGCGCTTCCGCGCGTTGCGCGACGCCGGCGTCGGCCGAGTCTCGCTCGGCGTTCAGGCGCTCGATGCCGCCGCGCTCAAATTCCTCGGCCGCGGCCACGATGTGCGCGAGGCGCGCGCTGCCGTCGAGCTCGCGCGCGCGACCTTTCCGCGCTTTTCCTTCGATCTCATCTATGCGCGGCCTGGCCAAACGCCGGCATCGTGGGAGAAGGAACTCGCGGCGGCGTTGGCCTTCGCCGGCGATCACCTGTCGGTCTATCAGCTCACCATCGAAGCCGGCACCGCCTTCGCCACGTCGTTCGGGCGCGGCGATTTCGCGCTGCCCGACGAGGACACCGCCGGCGCGCTCTACGAGGCGACACAAGCGGCGCTCGAAGCCGCCGGCTTGCCGGCTTACGAAATCTCGAACCACGCGCGGCCCGGCCAGGCGTGCCGCCATAACCTCGCCTATTGGCGCGGCCAGGATTATCTCGGCGTCGGTCCCGGCGCGCACGGCCGCCTCACCAGCGGACCGGCGCGCTTCGCGACGCGCCAGAAGAAAGCGCCGGAAACCTGGCTTGAAGCTGTCGAAGCCAGCGGCCACGGCAACGAGGAATTCGTGCGCCTCACGCCCGAAGAACGAAGTGGCGAGCTGGTGATGATGGGCCTGCGGCTGACCGAAGGCATCGCGCGCGACCGGTTTTTCGCCGCGACCGGCATGGGCTTCGAGGACGCTTTCGGCGATCGCCTGACGCCGCTGATCGACGGCGGCTTCGTCGATTTGGACGAGCACGCGCTGTGCGCAACATCCGCCGGCCGCCAGCGTCTCAACGCCGTTCTCGGAAAGCTACTCGCCTAGGCTGCGGAAATCGATCGGCGCCGGATCGACCACCGACGGTTCGCCGCGTTCGACCTGAAGCACGGCGAGGCCGCGCTGCGCGATGCCGTTCGGCTGCAAGCGGAAAAGACCGTCGACGCCGGCAAACCCATTGGGATTGGTGATCGCGTTGGCCGACAGATCGCCGCCGTTATGGACCAGTGTTATCACCAGCGACACGGCGTCGTACGGCAAAGTCGCGAGCCGCGGCGGCGCGCGGTTGTAAAGCGCGCGATACCGCTTGGCGAAATCGGCGCGCGCCGCCGGCGCCGGAGCGGCGTACCAGCCGCCGGCCAACGCCGGCTCGACGCCCAGGCCCGGCTCGTCCCACAGCCCGGTGCCGAGATATTTGATCGTGTCGGGATCGACGTCGTAATACGGCAGCAGCGGCGCCAACAGCCTCAACCGCGTGCCGCCCTCGGGCAGCAGCACGGCGTCGAAGTTTGCGTTCTGGCCGAAGCTCTGCACGATCGGCGCCAGATCGGTCGTATCCGGATCGTAGGTGACGACACGCACGACGCTCGCGTTGCCGCCGGTGCCGACCGCTTGCTTGAGCGCGTCGATCGCCAGATTGCCGTACGGCGAATTCGGTGCCAGCACGGCAAATTTCGTATGGCCTTTGCTGATCGCGTATTGCACGACGCGCGCGATCTCCTGCTGCACTTGGAAGCCGAGCAGGAAGACGCCGCCACCCGCGACCGAAGTCGAATTCGAGAAGGCCAGCACCGGCACGTTGGCCGCCGCGGCGATCGGCTTCACCGCCTCGACCTCGGCCGCGAGCAGCGGACCGATGATGATGCGCGCGCCTTGCTGGATGGCGTCGCGCGCCGCGGCGGCGGCCCCGTCGGCGGTGCCGCCGGTGTCACGCGGCAGCAGGGCGATGCCGTTGTCGGGCTGATCGAAGAGCGCCATTTGCGCCGCATCGAGCAGGGCGGTGCCGAATCCCGCGCTCGGACCCGACAAGGGCAGCAACAGCGCGATACGCGGCGGCCCCGACGGTGCCGGCAATGCCGGCGTAACCGCGGTTGGCGGCGCTGGCGTCGGCGGCGGTGCTTGTCCGGGCTGCGGCGGCGGTGCGGACTGAGTGGGCGCCGGTGCTTGCGGCTGCGTCGCGCCGCCCATTAAGGTGTTGAGGGTCGAGCACGACACCAAGGCGAATGCGGAAAGGGCCAGCCATGCCGCGATCCAAAGGCGCGGCCGGCGCGTCGACGCTGAGCCGCGCAGCACGCGGAACGAAAACCGGACCGGCAAACGCGTTCTCCCTTCGCAACGCAGCGCGGGGCGCCGAGGGTATAGAGGCAGACGCGGCAAGTAAACTCGCTCCCGGCCTTTATCTCGTCGCGACGCCGATCGGCAACCTGGCCGACGTCACGTTACGCGCGCTCGACGTGTTGCACCGCGCGGATGCCGTGCTCTGCGAAGATACGCGGGTGACCGCCAAGTTGCTGGCGCGGTACGGCATCGCCGCGACGACGCAGCCTTATCACGATCATAACGCCGAACGCGTGCGGCCGGCGGTCCTGGCGCGGCTCAAGACCGGCGCCGCGCTGGCGCTGGTGTCGGATGCGGGCACGCCGCTGGTTTCCGACCCGGGTTACAAGCTTGTCCGCGATGCGCTGGCAGACGGTATTGCCGTGACCGTCGTGCCTGGCGCGTCGGCAGCGCTGACGGCCCTGCTTGGCTCCGGCTTGCCGCCCGATCGGTTCCTGTTCGCGGGGTTTCTGCCGCCCAAGACCGCGGGCCGCCGGAAGGCGCTCGACGAGCTCAAGGATGTCGCGGCGACGCTCGTGTTCTTCGAAAGCGCGCCGCGTCTCGCCGAAAGTCTCGCGGACATGGAAGCAGTGCTCGGGCCGCGTCCGGCGGCGGTGGCGCGCGAGCTGACCAAGCTGCACGAAGAAGTGCGGCGCGACGATCTCGCCACACTGGCGGCGCATTACCGGACGGAAGGTCCGCCGAAAGGCGAATTGGTGCTGGTCGTCGGTCCGCCGGCGCCGGCAACCGCCAGCGACTCCGACCTCGATCGCGCCTTGGGCGCGGCGCTTGCGCATAAGAGCCTGCGCGAGGCGGTCGACGACGTTGCAGCCGCCACCGGCGCGCGCCGTCGCCAAGTCTATGCGCGCGCGCTCGCGCTCAAGGGCGGCCGATGAGCCAACGCACGCGCCGCGGCCAGGCGGCGCACCGGCGCGGTCTCGGGGCCGAGCGCTTATGCCTTTGGTCGTTGCGGCTCCGTGGCTACCGCGTCCTGGCGCAGCGTTATCGCACGAAGGTGGGCGAGATCGACCTGATTGCGCGCCGCGGCCGCACGGTCGCCGCGATCGAGGTCAAGGCGCGCGCCGACGCCGCGCGTGCGGCCGAGTCGGTGCTGTGGAAACAGCGTGGTCGCATCGCGCGCGCGCTCGAGCATTTCCTGCAAAGCCGGCCCGATCTGGCCGATGCCGCGTTGCGCTTCGATGTCATGGTGGTGGCGCCGGGACGCTGGCCGCGCCATCTGCGCGGCGCCTGGCGTGTCGGCGAATAGCGACCGCGGCCAAGGGACTTGCCCGATGGAGCGCTTGCCTCGATAGTTCGGCCCACGGTTTGTTGAAGGAGTTGCCTGTGCCGCGTTCACGCTTTCGCCTGCTGATTCCGTTTGGCCTGCCGGTCCTGCTGTCGGGCTGTCTCGCCGTTGCCGCCGCCGGCACCGGCAGCAGCGTCGGCTACGTCGCGACGGAGGATCGCTCGCTGCAGCAGAACGCCGACGACATTGTCACCTGCACGCAGGCGATTCAGCTTTGGGCGCAGTTCAACACGCAGCTCAACGACGACCTCAACTGTCACACCTATGACGGCCGCATGCTGGTCACCGGCAATGTGCCGACCGAGGCGTGGCGCGACGAGGCGATCAAGCGCGCCTGGCAGGCCAAGAACGTGAAAGAGGTCTACGACGAGATCAGCGTCGGCGCGGGCGCGGGCTTCGAGACGAACGCGCACGATGCGGTGACGACGCAGAAGCTCAAGGCACAGCTGCTCACCGATCCCGACGTGCGCTCGAACAACTACATCGTCACCACCGAAAATCGCGTCGTCTATATCATCGGCTCGGCGCACAGCGACGCGGAGAAACAGCGTGTTGTCGATCGCGCCCGCGCTTTGAGCGGCGTGCGGCGGGTGATCACCTATATCCGCATCGACGTTAATGCGCCGGCGGCCACTGCTGGCGCCGCAAGCAGCCCCGCCACGCCGCCGGAGGGTGCGGCCGCGAACGCGCCGCCACCGGCCGCGCCGCAGGCATCGCCGCCGGCACCGGTATCGTCGTCGCCGCTGCCGCCCGGCCCTAATGACACGCCGCCCAACGCGCCGACGCCGCGCGGCGACATCAGCGTGACGCCGCTGCAATAGGATCGGCACGATGGCCCTCCAAGTCGCGATTCAGATGGATCCGATGGACACCATCAACGTCGCGTCGGATTCGACTTTCGTCCTGGCGCTCGAAGCCCAGGCGCGCGGCCATGCGCTGTTCCACTATCTGCCGCGCGACCTGGCGCTGACCGACGACAAACTGACGGCGCGCGTGCGGCCGTTGAACGTGCGGCGCGAGGCGCCGCATTTCGAGCTGGGTGCGCCGCGGACGCTCGACCTCGGCGGCGTCGACGTCGTGCTGATGCGCCAGGATCCGCCGTTCGACATGGCCTATATCACGGCGACGCACCTCCTTGAGCATGTCAGCCGGAAGGCGCTAATCGTCAACGATCCGGCTTCCGTCCGCAACGCGCCGGAAAAGCTCTTCGCCACGCACTTCGTCGGCTTGATGCCGCCGACGCTGATCAGCAGCGATCCGGAAGCGATCGCCGATTTCCGCCGCCGCCACGGCGACATCATCCTGAAGCCGATCTTCGGCAACGGCGGCGCCGGCGTTTTCCATCTGAAGCCCGACGACGACAATCTCAATGCGCTGCTCGAGATGTTCACGCGGCTTTCGCGCGAGCCCGTCATCGTCCAGCGCTACCTGCCCGAGATTCGTCAGGGCGATAAACGCATCATCCTCATTGAAGGCGAGCCGGTCGGCGCGGTGTTGCGCGTGCCCAAGGCGGGCGAGGCGCGCGCCAACTTGCATGTCGGTGGCCAGGCCAAGAAGGCGGCGTTGACCGCGCGCGACCGCGAAATCTGCGCCGCCATCGGGCCGACGCTCCGGGCCCAGGGCCTGGTGTTCGTCGGCATCGACGTGATCGGCGACTACCTGACCGAAATCAACGTCACCTCGCCGACCGGCATCCAGGAGATCAACCGGCTCGACGGCGTCCGGCTCGAAACCCGGGTCTGGGACGCGATCGACGCGCGGCTCGCGGCACGCAAGCGGCGCTGACGCGTCGCGCGCCTACGCGCTCTCCTGGACGTGGGCTTCGAGGAACCACAGCGCCTTGTCGAGCGCCCGCGAATAGGCGGTGAAAATATCGGCGGTGTCGGCATCGCCGACGTCGTCGGTCTGGTCGATTGCGGCGCGCACCAGGTTTGCCGCCTTGCCGTACCGCTCGATCAACGCCGCCAGATGGTCCTTCGATTTATGGATGTCGACAGGATAGGCGGCGAGCGCGGTCGTCTTGGCGACGACTTGGCTGGTGCCGAGAGCGGCGCCGCCAAGTTGAACGACGCGCTCGGCGAGCGTGTCGACGTGACCGTCGATCTCGGTGCGGAATCCGTCGATCATTTCGTGCAGCGCGATGAATTGCGGGCCCTTGATGTTCCAATGGGCTTGCTTGGTCAGCAGCGCAAGGTCGACTGCATCGGCCAAGCGCGCGTTCAGGATTTCGATCGAGACTTTTTTGGCGTTCGACTTGAGATCGTTTTTCGTGCCGTACATGGCCCGGCCTCCTCGTTGCGGGGTTGCGACGTAGGTTAGAATATTTCTAGGTTATGACCAAACGATGCCGGCGATAGCCGGCAAATCGCCAGGGCAGCTATGAGCTAAAGTTTGGTCTGGCGGGTTGCTGGCGTCAGCGCGCCGAACCCTTGGGCGCAGGTCATCGCACCCGGCGTGTGCTGCGGCGTCCGGCTGCGGGTTTCCGCGTAAACCATGTGGCTGTTGGCGCCGCTATCGTAGAAGTAGAGCTCGAGCACGCAGTCGGCGTTGCGGTATTGCCAGACTTCCGCCGGCGGATCGACGCGGCGCAAATCGGGGTCGCCGATCAGCGCGGCCACTTGCGCCGGCGCCAGGCCGGTGAGATCGCCGAGCGCTCCCAAATGGCCCGGTGCCGGCATTGTCGCGGCTTGCGGCGACGCGGTGTCTGGATGACCGCTGCAGGCGGCCAGCAGCAAGCCGGCGGCGAGCATAGCGACGCTGCCGCGCCGCCTGCCAATCGCTTGCCGAACCGTGCCGATACCCCCCATGGGTCGCGTCCGTCGCGGCCATCCGCGGCCGGAACGGCGGGACGAGGGAAAAACTGCCACAGCGCAACGCGGCGCCTGCCCACGCGCAGGCAGTCGAAAAACCGCGAAATACGCGAACCTCCCCCGAACCACCGCTCTCTGGCGGTGCGAAAAGCCAAGCCTTTCAAGGCATAAGATAGCCCGTTTGGGACTGTGAAATAAAGCGCAAATTGCCGATTTTTCGCCGCTGGCGCGACGTTTTGCGTCGCAGACTTGCGGGGGACGGCATGGTCCTTATACTCCGCGCGCGCCGCCCCCGCGCCGCGCCGCTATCCCATCGCACCGGACCGGAATTCCGTATGGCCGCTTCCTCGTATGACGTCGTCGGCATTGGCAACGCCATTGTCGATGTTCTCGCGCGCAGCGACGAGACGCTGGTGCAGCGCTTGGGGCTGAACAAGGGCACGATGGCGCTGATCGATACCGCGCGCGCCGAGGCGATTTATTCCGCGATGCCACCGGGGGTCGAAAAATCCGGCGGCTCGGCCGCCAACACCATCGCCGGCCTCGCGTCGCTCGGCGGTCGCGGCGCCTATATCGGCAAGGTGCGCGACGACGCGCTCGGCACGGTGTTCGCGCACGACCTCAAGACCTTGGGCGTGCGCTTCGACACCAAGGCGGCGCATTCGGGTCCGCCGACGGCGCGCTGCCTCATCCTGGTGACGCCCGACGCGCAGCGCACCATGTGCACGTTCCTCGGCGCGTGCGTCGATCTCGGTCCGGAAGACATCGACGAACCCCTGGTCGCATCGGCATCGGTCACCTATCTCGAGGGCTATCTCTTCGATCCGCCGGGCGCCATGGAGGCGTTCCGCAAGGCGGCGTCGGTCGCGCACAAAGCCGGGCGCCAGGTGGCATTGTCGTTGTCCGATCCGTTTTGCGTCGATCGCCACCGCGCCGAATTCCGCGATCTGGTCGCGGCGCATGTCGACGTGCTCTTCGCCAACGAGCGTGAAATCTGTTCGCTGTACGAGACCGAGCATTTCGAACTCGCCGCCGAAGCGGTGCGCGGTCATTGCGACATCGCGGTGTTGACGCGCAGCGAACGCGGCTCGAACGTCATTACCAAGACGAACATGTTGCACATCGCGCCCGCGCCGGTTGCCAGCGTGGTCGACACCACCGGCGCCGGCGATCTCTACGCCGCCGGTTTCCTTTATGGTTTGACGCACGGCCGCGATCTCGCGGTCTGCGGCAAGCTCGGCAGCCTGTGCGCGGCGGAGATCATTTCTCATGTCGGCGCCCGGCCGGAGATTTCCCTCAAGCGCCTCGCCGAGAGCGCGGGGCTTATTTAGCGGCGCGCGCAGCGCCATATAGTGAGTTCATGGACATCCGCAACATCGCCATCATCGCCCACGTCGACCACGGCAAGACCACCCTCGTCGATCAGCTGCTGCGCCAAAGCGGCACGTTCCGCGCCAACCAGCAGGTCGCCGAACGCGCGCTCGATTCGAACGATCTCGAACGCGAACGCGGCATCACCATTCTCGCCAAGTGCACCTCAGTCGATTGGCGCGGCGTCCGGGTCAACATCGTCGACACGCCCGGCCACGCCGATTTCGGCGGCGAGGTCGAGCGCATTCTGTCGATGGTCGACGGCGTGCTCGTTCTGGTCGACGCCGCCGAAGGCCCGATGCCGCAAACCAAGTTCGTCGTCGGCAAGGCGTTGCGCCAGGGGCTCAATCCCATCGTCGTCATCAACAAAGTGGACCGGCCCGATGCGCGGCCGCATCAAGTGCACAACGAAGTCTTCGATCTGTTCGCGGCGCTCGAGGCGACCGACGAGCAACTCGATTTTCCGACGCTTTACGCCTCGGGCCGCGCCGGTTGGGCCGCCGCCGACCTCGACGACGAGCGCCGCGACCTGACGCCGCTCTTCGATCTGATTCTGCGCCACGTTCGCCCGCCGCGCGCCGAACCGGACCTGCCGTTCGCCATGCTGACGACGACGCTCGAATACGATCCCTATCTCGGCCGCATCCTCACCGGCCGCATCCATCAGGGCCGTGCCCGCGTCAACATGCCGTTGAAAGCGTTGAGCGGCGACGGTCGCGTGCTGGAAGAGGGCCGCTTGACCAAGCTGCTGGCCTTTCGTGGCTTGGAGAGAAAGCCCATCGACGCCGCCGACGCCGGCGACATCATCGCCATCGCCGGACTGGAGCACGCGTCGGTCGCCGACACGATCTGCACGCCCGAGGTGGAAGCGGCATTGCCGGCGATGCCGGTCGATCCGCCGACGCTGTCGATGACCTTTTCGGTCAACGACAGCCCGCTCGCCGGCCACGAGGGCACGAAGCTGACGTCGCGGCTCATCGTCGAGCGGTTGCGGCGCGAAGCGCAAGGCAACGTCGCCATCCGGATCAAGGAAAGCGACGAGAAGGATTCGGTCGAAGTCTCGGGCCGCGGCGAATTGCAGCTCGGCGTGCTCATCGAAACCATGCGGCGCGAGGGCTTCGAGCTGTCGATCTCGCGACCCAAGGTGTTGATCAAGACCGAGAACGGCCAGCGCCTCGAGCCGATCGAGGAGGTTCAGGTCGACGTCGACGAGGATTTCGCCGGTATCGTCGTCGAGAAGCTGAGCCAACGCAAAGGCGAGATGCAGGACATGCGGCCGTCGGGCGGCGGCAAGCTGCGCCTCGTGTTCCGCGTGCCGACGCGCGGCCTCATCGGCTATCAAGGCGAGTTCCTCACCGACACGCGCGGCACCGGCATCTTAAGCCGCATTTTTGCCGCCTACGAACCGTGGAAGGGCGCGATCGAAGGCCGCCGCAACGGCGTCATGATCTCGAACGGGTCCGGCGCGGCCGTCGCCTATGCGCTGTGGAACCTGGAAGAGCGCGGGCCGATGTTCATCACCCCGGGCGACGCGGTTTATCCCGGCATGATCGTCGGCGCGCACACGCGCGGCACCGACCTCGACGTCAATCCGTTGAAGGGCAAGCAGCTCACCAACATTCGCACCACCGCCAAGGACGAGGCGGTGCGGCTGACGCCGCCGATCCTGATGGGCCTGGAGCAGGCAATCGCCTATATCGCGGACGACGAGCTGGTCGAGGTCACGCCGAAGTCGATTCGTCTACGCAAGCGCTTCCTCGATCCGCACGAGCGCAAACGCGAAGGCCGCAAGGCCGAGGCCGAAACCGGTTGATCGCGGCCCGCGACCGGGCTTAAGACCGGATTAATTGCGCTGTCATATGACTTTCGCATGACGACGAACGAACCCGAATTGAGCATCAAGTCGCCGCTGTTGCGGCGGCTTCATCAAGATTGGGAAAGCCGCCGCCGCGGCCGCCCGATGCCGGCGCGCGCCGATTTCGATCCGGTCGATCTCAAATACGCGCTCGGTTATCTGTCGCTCATCGACGTGCAGCGCGATCCGCTGCGGTTCCGGTTTCGCATCCATGCCAGCAACATCGCCGGGCGCGTCGGCTTCGACCTCACCGGCAAGGATGTCGATGCGATCGCCGACGTGCATTATCGCAAGCTGGTGCGCGCTCATTATATTTTGGTCGTCGAACAGCGCCGGCCAGTGGTCGAATTCCGCGACCGCGTGATGACCGACAACGTTTGCCTCCATTGCGAGATTCTGGCGCTGCCGCTGGGTAACGACGGCGAAACCGTCGACCGCATCATGACCTGTATGGCGTGGTTCTGACGGTTCCCAAGCGCGGTCGCCTGGGCTAAGGTCGCGCGTCTTTAACCGGCGGAACGCGACACAATGAAATCTTTCATCCTTGCCGCGCTCGCCACCGCTTTCATTTTGACCAGCGGAGGTCCCGTGAGCGCTGCCGATCTCGAGAACACGCTTTATCTCGATGTGCCGAAGGGGCGCGTCGTCATCGAATTGCGGCCCGATCTCGCGCCCAAGACGGTGGCGCGCATCAAGGAGCTGACGCGCAAAGGCTTTTATGACGGCATCGTCTTCCATCGCGTGATCGCCGGCTTCATGGCGCAGACCGGCGATCCGACCGGCACCGGCACCGGCGGCTCGGGCCAGAACATCAAGGCCGAATTCAGCCAGGCGCATTTCGTCCGCGGCAGCGTCGGCATGGCTCGTTCGGCGAGCCCAGACAGTGCCGACAGCCAATTCTTCATCTGCTTCGCGCCGGCGACGTATCTCGACGGCAAGTACACGCTGTTCGGTCAGGTCGTGTCCGGCATGGAATATGTCGACGCCATCAAGAAGGGCGATCCGCAGAGCGGCATGGTTCAGAATCCGGACAAGATCGTCCGCATGCAGGTCGCCGCCGACGTCGAGAAGTCCAAAGCGAAGCCCTGACGCGGTCGAGCCGGAATCGTCGCCCATGCGGTCCTGGCTCGCCTCTCTTCGGGTTTACGGCGATCGCCGCATGCTGGCGATCCTGTTCATGGGCTTTTCGAGCGGCCTGCCGCTGGCGCTGACCGCTTCGACGCTGGCGATTTGGCTGAAGACGACGGGCGTATCGTTGACGGCCATCGGGCTCTTCGCCGAGGTCGGCCTCGCCTACAACCTCAAATTCCTGTGGGCGCCGGCGATGGATCGCATCCGTTTGCCGTTGATCGGCCGGCTCGGTCGGCGGTGCGGCTGGGCGGCGGTGATCCAAGTGGCGCTGGCCGTGGCGCTCCTCGTCATGGCCGGCCGCGATCCAGCCGCCGATCCATGGTCGGTCGCCGTTGTCGCCGCCATTGTTGCCTTTCTCTCCGCCAGTCAGGACATCGTCATCGACGCTTATCGCGTCGAGCTGCTCGACGAACGCGAGCAGGGCGCCGGCGCCGCCGCGACGCAGGTCGGTTATCGTTTCGGCATGATCGCGTCGGGCGCGGGCGCGCTTTATCTCGCCGCGTATTTCGGCTGGTTCTGGTCTTACGCCGGCATGGCGGCCCTGATGCTGGTGGGCCTCGTCACTGTGCTGATGACGCGGGAGCCGCGTCTGGTCGCGCCGCCGGTGCGCGGATCGTGGCTCGCCGAGACGGTGATCGCGCCGTTTGCCGAATTCGCCAGCCGGCGCAGTTGGCTCCTCATTTTGATCTTCGTCGTGCTCTACAAGTTCGGCGATGCCCTCGCCGGCATCATGTCGAGCCCGTTCTATGTCACGCTCGGCTTCAGCCTGGTCGACATCGCCAATGTCGCGAAGATTTTCGGCACCGCGGCCAGCATCGCCGGCGTGTTCTTGGGCGGCGCCGCGGTCTATCGCCTGGGCTTGATGCCGGCGCTGTTGATCTGCGGCGCGTTCCAGGCGCTGTCGAACCTCATGTACATCGCGCAGCTTTGGGCCGGGCCCGACCCGACGATGCTGGCGCTCACCATCGCCACGGAAAACATCACCGGCGGCATGGCGTCGGCGGCTTTCGTCGCCTATCTGTCGCGGTTGTGTCATCCGGCTTTCACCGCGACGCAGTACGCGCTGCTGTCGGCGCTCGCCGCGACCGGGCGCACGGTGCTGGCGGCGGTCGGCGGATACCTTGCCGACCACCTCGGCTGGCAGCCGTTCTTCCTGGTGGCGACGGTCGCGTGCGTACCGGCGCTGCTGCTGCTGCTTTACCTGATGCGGCTAGCCGAAACGCAGCAGCCGGGCGCGGTTTCGACGCAACCATGAGCGCTGCGCGCCCGATCCGGGCGCCAGATCCTCGACCGTGCGCCAGAATCGCGCGCCGTGATTCATGTGTTTCAGATGCGCGATCTCATGGGCGACGACGTAGTCGACGACGGCGGCCGGCGCCAGAATCAACCGCCAGGAGAAACACATCGCGCCGTCGTGCGCGCAACTGCCCCAGCGCGTCCTTGTGTCGCGCACCGAAATCCGCAACACGCGACGGCCGATCGACATCGCCATGGCGCGCGCGCGCAGACCGAGCTCATGTCGGGCGCGCTCGCGTAGAAAATCGGTGACGCGGCGCCCCAGATGCCTCGGATCGCCGGCGACGCAGATCGTGCCGGGCTCGAGCCACGCGGCGCCGTGTCCGCGGCTCTCGGCGCGATGACGAATGACGTGCGGCATGCCGAGGATCGGGATCTCGACGCCGTCGGCAAAGGCGATACGCGGCGGCAGCTCGTCGAGGCGCTGCTCGATCCAGCCGCGATTGTCCTCGAGGAAGCGCAATGCGGCGGCGGACGACGCGTAACGCGGCAGCGTCAAAATCACGGCATCGTCCTCGTCGTCGAGACGCAGGATGAACCGCCGCGCGCTGCGCCGCCGCACGATCTTGAGCGGCCGTTCGCCGCTCGATAGTGCGATGCGCTCGGGGACCGCGCCCATGCCGGGTCAGAGATATTTGCGGATATCGGCGGCCATGTCGGCCGGCTTCTCGTCGGGGGGAATCAGCCTGGCGAGCTTGCCGTCGCGGCCCATCAGGTAGATGAACGACGAGTGATCCAGCAGATAATCGTCGATCGGCCCGCCCGGCACCTTGCTGGCGAAGACGCGAAACTCATGCTCGACGGGGTCGAGCTGTGACGCCGTGCCGGTCAGCGCGATCAGCCGTGGCGTGAAATTAGCGACGTAAAGCTTGAGTTGCTGCGGCGTATCGCGCGCCGGGTCGACGGTGATGAAAATCGGCTGGACGGAAGTGCCGGCCGCGCCGAGCTGATCGAGCGCCTGCGAGATGGCGGACAGTGCGGCGGGGCACGCGTCCGGACAGTTGGTGTAGCCGAAATAGATCAGCATCAGCTTACCGCGGAATTCACTGTCGCTGCGTGTCGCGCCGTTCTGGTCAGTCAGCGTGAACGGTCCGCCCACGGGTACCGCTTCCGGCGCGGTGTGCCCGTACCAGCCGTTCTCGTAACCGAAGCCGGCCACGAGCACGGCGAGTACGGCGAGAAAGACGAGGAGACCGCGATTGGCTGCCGACATGCCGGCGAGTCTAAGCGATGCACGGTCCGTGCCGCCAGGGGCGTTCGGCCGCAGCCGGCCCACTCAGCGCGTGGGCTTGAGACGCAACGTGCGGCCGATCGCCAGCAAGGCGGGCGGCTTAAGTCGTGCCCGGGCCGCGGCGCGCGCCGCCGCCGCCAGGGTCGTCTCGATCACGCGTTGGCGCGGCGTCGTGGCCGCGACGATGATTGCGACCGGCTCGTCGGCCGGGCGGCCCGCCGCGATCAGGCGTTGGGCAATCGCTTCGAGATGCTTCAGCGCCATATAGACCACCAGGATCGGCGCGCCTTTGGCGAGCGCCTGCCAATCGAGGCCGTCGGGCAGCGCACCGCCGCTGGCGTGGCCGGTGACGAAAGTCACCGCGGAATTGGCGTCGCGATGGGTCAGCGGAATGCCGGCATAGGCGAGACCGCCGATGCCGGCGGTGATCCCGGGCACGATGCGATAGCGGATGCGCGCCGCCTCGAGCGCCAAAGCTTCCTCGCCGCCGCGGCCGAAGACGAACGGGTCGCCGCCTTTGAGCCGCAAGACGCGCCGCCGCCGGCGCGCCAGCTCGATCAGCTTGGCGGAGATATCGGGCTGCCGCGGCGACGGCTTGCCGCCGCGTTTGCCGGCGTAATGCAGGCGCGCGCCCTTGCGCGCGAGCGCCAAAATGCGTCGGTCGACGAGGGCGTCGTAGACCACGTCGTCGGCGGCTTGCAGCGCGTGCAGCGCCAAGAGCGACAGCAGACCCGGATCGCCCGGGCCCGCACCGACGAGCCACACCGTGCCGGGCGCGAAGGCGGGAAGGCGCGGCGGGCGGAGCGCGGTCATGGTGCAAATCCTAGCACGCCGCTGCCGCAACCCGGAATCGGCCGCCACGCGACGGCTTGAACGGCGATGCGGCCGGGCGCAAACTGCGAAGCCAGGGGAGCGCTCGTGCGGATTTTATATTTGCGCCTTGTCGTAATCGGATGTCTCGCGGCCGTGCCGGGTGCGGCCAATGCGCAGCAAAGCGCGACGCCACTACTCGACACTAGTCCCAGCATGTCGGGTCCGACCATCCCGTTCGGCGGCTTCCAAGGTTATTCCAACAGCGTCGCCGCCATAGCGGCGCAGAACAAGACGCGCGAAGTGCTCGGCATGCTGAACGGCGGCGCCAGCCCGAACGAGCGCGACGACCTCGGCCGCACCGGCTTGATGTATGCGGCGATCCTGGACAATCAAATGATGGCCCGGATTCTATTGATGCACGACGCCGACACTGGCTTGCGCGACAAGCTCGGCAACACGGCGCTGCATTGGACGGCCGAGCGCGGCAGCACCGATGTGATGACCTTGCTGCTCGACGCGCACGCGTCGGTCGACGCCGTCAACAACCAAGGCGTCACGCCGCTGATGCTGGCCGTTTCCCATAACCGCGCCAACGCGGTGAAAATGTTGCTCGCGGCGCATGCCGATCCGCACAAGCAGGATTATACGGGACGCGACGCGATCGGCTGGACGACCGACAACGGCACCATCGCGCAATTGCTGAAGAACGCGCACTGATCGCCGTTCAGCCGGCCGGCGCGGCGTAGAGCGTGAGCGTCATACGCTTGCCGTTGGAATAATCGATCCCATCGACATGGCCGAGGGTGCGCGGCGTGCGGCCCAATTCCGCGAGCGCGCGCCGAAAGGCGTCGTCGTCGCGCGCTTCAACCAGCGCCAGACCGTTCGGCGTCGCCGCCACGTAGCGCGCGGCGGCCGTGGCATCGAGCGGCTTGGTGGCGGTGCCGAGGAGAAAGATCAGGCTCGGCTCGTCGTAACCGACGACCGCGACGGGGCTTCCGTCTTGGGGCCGGACCTGGGCCACGAGCGAGGCGGCGCCGCGCGACAGCCAGACGTGGTCGAGCGACGGCACGACCTGGCCGAAACCGGGAATGGCAACGATCAGCGCCAAAACGACGGCGCCGGCGGCGAGCGTCGGCCGCGGTTTCGACCAAGAATGCCAGAGCAGCGCCCCGCCGCCACCGAGCACGATCAGTGCGGCGGCGACGCCGACCGGCAAGGGTTTGGCGCCAAGCAGCGGCGGCGCCAGCGCGAGGGCGGCGGCGAGCGCCAGCGTCGCGATGGCCCACAGCACGGCGACGACGATCCGTAACGCGCGCGGGCCGGTATCGGCGTTGAACAGAGCGTGGGCGGCAAGCAACGCCAATGCCGGCAGCAGCGGCAGGACATAATGCGGCAGCTTGGTCGGCGTGAGTTCGAGCGCGACCCAAAACGGCACGATCCACGCCAGCAGGAAGCGCGGCGTCGGCTGTTCGCGCTCTCGCCAGGCGCGGCGCACGCCGGCGGCGGCAAACAGCGATCCCGGCCAGAAGATCAACGCCAGCAGCAATAAATAAGTGCCCGGCGGCGCGCCGTGGCTTTGCTGAACGCCGACGATCTTGCCGAAGAAGTCGCTGCCGAGCGAACCGGCGATGAACGTATCGTTGGTTGCGCGCATCATCGCGACGAGCCAGGGTCCGATCATCAGGATCGCCAACGGCAAGCCCCACCAGGCGCGCAATGCCTTGAGCCAATCGGCTCGGCGGTCCGCCAGCAACAACGCCGCGACGGTCAGCACCGCCAGCAGCGGCGCGACCGGACCCTTGATCAGCGCGCCGGCGCCGATCGCCACCCAGAACAGCAGCGCCCATGGCCACGCTGCCGTCTGTCCGGCGCGCCCGGCGCGATAAATTTCGGCCAACGCCAACTGCGCCGCGACGACGCAGGCGAGCAGTGTCGCATCGGTCTTGGCGAGATGCGCTTCGACCGTGAGGCTCAACGACGCCGCGAGCAGCGCCGATCCCAGCAGCGCCGCGGGCGCGCCGACCAGATTACGGCCGAGCGCGAAGGTCAGAAGGACCGCCGCAATCGCGCCGGCGAGCGACGGCAAACGATAGGGCCAGATCGCAGGACTTGCTGCATGGCTCGTTGCCGAGACCGAAAGCGCCTGCAGCCAATAGATGCCGGCGGGCTTCTGATTGCGGGCTTCGTCCTGGAATCGGATGTGCAGCCAATCACCGGTTTCGAGCATCTGGCGCGTCGCTTGCGCGAAGCGCGCCTCGTCGCGATCGGTCGGCGGCAGCGCGGCGATGCCGGGAAGGTAGAGCCCGAGGCATAGCAGGCCGAGCAGGGCAAACGGCCGCCACCCCTTGCTCCAACGAGCGATCATGTTGTCTGCCATGCGCGGGACCCGGCGACGTCGCCGTCGAGTGCCGCGAGCAGCGCGGCGGTATCGGCGGCGCCATCCGCCGGTGCGATCAACACCGGCAACGGCAGCGCGACGCCCAGCGGTCGCCAGGCGATCGCCGCGTCGGCGCGAAATGCGTCCGTGATCCACGCGGCGCCGGCGAGCGCGGCATGGCGCGGCGGCACGGTCGCGACGCCGGCGGAGATCACGGCGACGGTTCCGAACCGCGCCGTCGGGATGATCAGGCGGCCGCAATCGACCTGCCCAGGGCGGTAATGCGGATCGCGCTCGGCCGCGCCCCAGCGTGCCGCCACGGCGTCACGCAACGTCGCCGGCATGCTCGCGGTGAACGCGGCATAGTCGTTCAGCATGACGGCTTCGCCCTCGGCGCCGGCGAGCCGTGCGTTGAGTTGGGCGGGGCCGGCGGGCAAGTCGGCGACGCCATAGCCCGCTTCGGCCAACGCGGCCAGGATCGCGAATGCATGTAACTGACCGGAATCGGCCACAATCGCCAGCCGCCGCGCCGCGCGCGGCTTTCGGGCCATGGCCAAAAGGCGGGAATCGGCGGTTACGGGCATGGACGGCGGCGCCATATTTCGCGGGTTTTTAACCATTAACCCGCAGTCTGGGGTGAAGAATCACGCAACGGCATCCGCCGCAAGGGGTCAAGGTGGCCGAATTCCGCTGTTATTTGCTCGATCGCAATCGCAAGGTCATGGCGATCGAGGCGATTCGTGCGCTGGCGCTGCCGCGTGCCGTGACCAAGGGCATTCTCGCCGCCGTCGCGCGCCAAGCCGCGACCTTCGAGCTGTGGCGCAATAATCTGTGCGTTTATACCTATGATCTGCCGAACGCGCCGCCGGCTGGGACGCAACCGACGGCGGCTGCCGCCAACCGGCACGACGCCGCCGACCACTGACCGGCCCATCGCGCGGCGCTAACTCCAGGCCGCGGCAACCAGCAACACCGCAATCTCACCGGCCTGCTCGACCGCGCTCAACGTGTCGGCCGTGAAGCCGCCAATGCGACGTTGCGCGCCGTGGCTCACCGCCGCCATCGCGGCCGCGCCGATGATGATCGCCACCAACCCCGCCTTGATTCCGAGCGCCAAGAGCGCCAGGACGAGCGCAATCACCGCCGCCACGGCGACGTTCGTCATCTCGGGCCGGCCCGCTTCGGCAGCCCAATCGCCCGGCGCTGCGGGCTCGCCCCAGCGCAGCACGGCCGGCAGCAGACCGCGTGCGATCGCGTGGCAGCCGACGAGCGCGCCACTGACGCCGGCGGTGCCGAACGTCGAGCCAACGGCAAAGAGGGCGCCGGCACGCAAGCCGACGCTCAAGACAATCGCCAGTACGCCGAGCGCGCCGTTGGGTCCATCGCGCATCAACTGCACCCGCTCGCCGAGATCGGCGCCGCGCCCCAGACCTTCGACTGCACGCGCGAGGCCATCTTCGTGCTGGCCGCCGGTGACCAACGCCGTCGTCGCCACCGCCAGCAGCGCCGCCGCCGGCACCGGCACGCCGAGCCGCGCGACAATCGCGTAAACGACCGCGCCGCAGACGCCGATCACCAGTCCGGTTAAGGGGAAGGCCCAACTCGCCGCCGCCAGCTCGCCAAGCGCCGGCGCCGGACGGTCACCCCAGACCAGCCGCGTGAAGAAGGTCAGTGCGACGCGCGCATCGGCGCGTCGGGCCGGCCAGTCACGGGTGAAATCATCCAGATTCATGGCCGCGATCCTAATGGCAAGGCCGCCCGGTGCGCCAGCCACCGCGCGTTGGCCGCTTGCACGCGCGGTGTATAATAAGCCGATGCCAACCATCGGCGAAAAACCTAGCCCATTCAAGGCGGAAGCGGGGCTTCAGCTGGCCCTGCGCAGCGACGTCGCGGTCAGCTTGCGTATGCTGGTGCTGATCCGTTGGGTCGCCGTTATCGGCCAGGCGGCGACGCTGCTGGTGGTGCACGAGGTCCTGGGCTTCGCCCTGCCGCTGACGGCGGCGCTCGGCGTCGTCGCCATATCGGCGCTGCTCAATGTCGTCGCCTGGATCTCGAACCGCGCCGCCGCGCGGCTCGGCAATCGCGAGGCGGCGATCTATCTCGCCTTCGACACCTTGCAGCTCGGCGTACTGCTGTTCCTCACCGGGGGCTTGCAGAATCCGTTCGCCATCCTGATGCTGGCGCCGGCAACGGTTTCGGCGACCATCCTGACGCGGCGCACCGTCGCCGGCTTGTCGGCGCTCACGGTCGTCGCCATCACGGTGCTGGCGTTGGCGCATCTGCCGTTGCCGGCGCCGCCCGGCCGGACGATCGCGCCCGCGCCGGTCTATGTTCTCGGCATGTGGGTGGCGCTGGTGTCGTCGAGCTTGTTCATCACCGGCTACAATTGGTTCGTCGCCGAGGAGGCGCGCCGCATGCGCGACGCTTACGCGGCGACCCAGCTTGCGCTTGCGCGCGAACAACGCGTCGCGGCCGTCGGCGCGCTCGCCGCCGCCGCCGCGCATCAGCTCGGCAGCCCATTGGCGACGATTGCGGTCATCGCCAAAGAGCTGGTGCGGGACCTGCCCAAGAACAGCCCGATCGCCGAGGATGCGCAGCTGTTGCTGAGTCAAAGCGAACGCTGCCGCATGATCCTGGCGGATCTCGGCCGCGCCCGCGAAGGCGAAGCGATGCCGTTCAATCGCATGCCGTTCTCGGCCATCGTGCAATCGGCCAGTGAGCCGCATCACCGCGCCGGCGTGCGCGTCGTGCACGGTATCGGCGCCGGCCGCGATTCGGCGGGCGACGCGATCGCCGAACCGCAGGTGCCGCGCACGCCCGAAGTGTTGCACGGACTTGGTAATCTGCTCGGCAACGCGATCGATTTCGCGCGCAGCGAGGTGACGGTGACGACGAGCTGGAGCGAAGACACCGTCGCCGTCGACATCGTCGACGACGGGCCGGGCTTTTCGCCGGCGCTCTTGTCGCGCGTCGGACAACCGTATATCTCCGCGCGTGCCGACGTCGGCGCGCACATGGGGCTCGGCATCTTCATCGCCCAAAGCCTGCTCGAGCGCACCGGCGCGCGGCTGTCCTTCGACAACATGACGGACGGCGGCGCGCATGTCGTGGTGGAATGGCGACGGTCGCAACTCGAAGGCGACGAGTATCGGACGGAAACGGCAACAGACACGTCAATGACGGTGGCGGCGAAATGAACGACGGCAAGAGCGAAATCCAGATGAATCCGGCGCTGACCGGGCTGCCCGAAGGCGAACGTACGCTGCTCATTGTTGACGACGACGCGCCGCTTTGCCAGCGGCTGGCGCGGGCGATGGAGCGGCGCGGCTTCGTCGTCGCCACCGCCGAATCCGTCGCCGCCGGCGTGCAAGCCGTCGAAAACGCGCCGTCGGCTTTTGCCGTCGTCGATTTGCGGCTGACCGACGGCAGCGGCCTCGACGTCGTCAAGGCGTTGCGCAAGGCGCGGCCGAACGCGCGCGTCGTGATGCTCACGGGCTACGGCAACATCGCGACCGCCGTCGCCGCGGTGAAGGCCGGCGCGGTCGATTACATCCCGAAGCCGGTCGACGCCGACGCGGTCGAGCGCGCGCTGCTGGCCACCGCCGACAGCAGCCTGCCGCCGCCGCCCGAGGATCCGATGTCGGCCGATCGCGTCCGTTGGGAACACATCCAACGCGTCTTCGAGCAGTGCGACCGCAACGTGTCCGAGACCGCGCGCCGCCTGAAGATGCACCGGCGCACCTTGCAGCGCATCCTCGGCAAGCACGCGCCGCGGAGCTGAACGGCTTACGTCTGGATGAAGCGCCGCTCGGTGCCGTCGAGCACCAGCGCGGTCAGCGTGCCGGTGGCGAAGGCGCCGGTGTCGATGGCGATCCGGTTCGCGTGCTGTTCCGGCGTTTCGACGATGGTATGACCGTGGACGACGCAGGCCCCGAAATCGTTGTCTGAATTCAAGAACGCGTCGCGGATCCACAGCAGATCTTCGGCCTGCTGATCAGACAGCGCGACGCCCGGCTTGACCCCGGCGTGGACGAAGAGATAGCCGCCTTCCGCGTGCGTGAGCTTCAGGCGGCGCAAGAAGTCGAGATGGGCGGACGGAATCTTGTCGGCCAGCGCGCGGCGCGCGGTTTCGAAATCGGCCGCATAGGGCGTGAAGCCGGATGGCGGGCGCACGCCGTAGCTCGCGAGCGTCGCGAGGCCGCCATAGGCGCCCCAATGCGGTCCGACCTCGGCTCGCTCGAGGAATTGCAGCAGATAGTCCTCGTGATTGCCGAGAAGATGAACGTGCTCGAAGCCGGCCGGCGGCGGTTGCAACAGCAAATCGACCACGCCGCGTGAATCCGGGCCGCGGTCGATATAGTCGCCGAGATAGACGATGACGCGGCGCTGAATCGGCGCGTCGGCGGCGTCGACCGCAATGAGCGCGTGTAGCCGGGTCAAAAGGTCGAGCCGTCCGTGCACGTCGCCGATGGCGTAAATCCGCGATCCGGCGGGCACGGCCGGCGCCGCCGCGGCGCCGCGGCGCTGGTCGTTCCTGCGCATCACCTTAATATAGCGGGCCAAATCCGGTTTTGCTTGCCTCCGACCGGGATTCGCCATCATAAACAGGGCTCTATGGCAGAGGCGGATCTCATCGGGTTGGTCGAGGCTTTCGGCCGCGCACGGGTGATTTGTGCCGGCGACGTCATGCTCGATCATTACGTGACCGGCCGCGTCGAGCGCATTTCGCCCGAAGCGCCGGTGCCGGTGCTGCACGTCGACAGCGAAGAGCGGCGTTTGGGCGGCGCCGGCAACGTGCTGCGGAATCTGCATGCTTTGGGCGCCGAGACCTGCTTCGTCTCGGTCACGGGCGCCGACACGGCCGGCCGCGAGATCGCGCGCATGGTCGCGGCCGTCGGCAATGCCGAGGCGCACGTTCTCGCCGAACGCGACCGCGCGACGTCGGTCAAGACGCGCTACGTCGCGGACACGCAACAACTGCTGCGCGCCGATCACGAACGCATCGCGCCGATCTCGGCGCAAACGCGATCCGACCTGCTGGCGCAGATCAAGGCCTCGCTGCCGCATCACCAAGCCGTCATCTTGTCGGATTACGCCAAAGGCGTGCTCGTCGACGGCGTGGCATTGGACATCATCGCGTTGGCGCGCGCCGCCGGCCGCAAGGTCATCGTCGATCCCAAGGGTCACGATTATGCGATTTATCGGGGCGCGACCGTCCTGAAGCCCAATCGGCGCGAGCTCGCCGAAGCCGCGGGCCATGCGCTGGCCGACGACGAGGCGGTCGTAGCATCGGCCCGCGAATTGATCCGCCGGCACGGCTTCGGCGCCATGCTGGTGTCGTGCGGCAAGGACGGCATGCTGGTGATCGACGGAGCGGACGTTCATCGTCTCGCCGCCGAGGCGCGCGAGGTTTACGACGTCTCGGGCGCGGGCGACACGGTTGTCGCCGTGCTCGCTGCCGCGCTGGCCGCCGGCGCCAATCTGTTGGACGCGGCGCGCGCCGCCAACGTCGCCGCCGGCATCGTCGTCGGCAAGGTCGGCACCGCCGTCGTTCACGGCAACGAACTGGCGGAAGCGTTGGTCGACCGCGACACGCTGCGCAACCGCAAGGAGCTGCCGTTGGCGTTGGCCGTCGATCATGTCGCGCGCTGGCGCCGCAACGGCCTCAAGATCGGCTTCACCAACGGCTGTTTCGATCTGATCCATCCCGGCCATGTTTCGTTGTTGAACGAGGCGCGTGCCGCCTGCGATCGGCTGGTGGTCGGCCTCAACAGCGACGCGTCGGTGCGGCGGCTCAAAGGGCCGGAACGGCCGGTGCAGAACGAAGCCGCGCGCGCCGCCGTGCTGGCGTCGCTCGCGCCGGTCGACATGGTCGTGATCTTCGACGCCGAAACGCCGGTCGATCTCATCCGCGAAATCAAGCCGGATGTGCTGATCAAAGGCTCGGATTATCGCCACGATCAGGTGGTCGGCGCCGACATCGTCGAATCCTATGGCGGCCGCGTGCTGCTGGCCAAGATCGTGCCCGGCTTCAGCACGACGGCGACGATTGCCCGCGCGGCGCGTTGATGTCGCGCGGCGCGGCATAGCACGATGGCGCGAGCGCCGGCGAATTAGCGCAGAATAGAGCGATGAACGGCAAACGACGGACGATGCTCCGCCTCGCCTGGCGCCTCGCACGGCCTTATTGGTCGTCCGAGGAAAAGCGCATCGCCTGGGCGCTGCTGATCACCGTCGTCGCGCTCAATCTCGGCAATGTCTACATCTCGGTGCGCATCAACGCCTGGAACAATGCGTTCTATAACGCGCTCCAGGAATTCAACGCGCCCGAGTTCTTCAAGCAGCTCGGCATCTTCTGCGGGTTGGCCGCCGCCAGCATCGCCATGTCGGTTTACGCGGTCTATCTCCAGCAGATGCTCCAGATTCGCTGGCGGCGCTGGCTGACCGGCCATTATCTCGATCGCTGGCTCGGCGACCGGCGCTATTACCGGCTGCAACTCGATCGGACCATTACCGACAACCCCGACCAGCGTATCGCCGACGATCTACGGCTCTATGTCTCCTATGTCGCGACGCTGGCGCTCGGCCTGTTGAGCTCGGCCGTCTCATTGGTGTCGTTCATGGTGATCCTGGTCGGCTTGTCGGGGCCGGCCGCGATTCCGCTCGGCTCGCTTGGCACGGTTCACATTCCCGCCTACCTCGCCTGGGCCGCGCTCATCTACGCCGGCCTCGGTACATGGCTGACGGTCAAGATCGGCCGGCCGCTGGTGCCGCTCAACTTCGCGCAACAGCGCTTCGAGGCCGATTTCCGCTACAGCCTGGTGCGGCTGCGCGAGAACGCGGAAAGCGTCGCGCTTTATGGCGGCGAGCCACCCGAGCGCGAAATCTTCGACGAGCGGTTCGGCGGCCTCTTCGACAATTTCTGGCGCATCATGCTGCGGCAGAAGAAGCTCAATTGGTTCACGTCGGGCTATTCGCAGGTGGCGGCGGTTTTTCCGGTTCTGGTGGTGTCGCCGCGTTATTTCGCCAAGCAGATCCAGATGGGCGGGCTGTTCCAGGTGGTCGACGCCTTCAGCAACGTGCAAAGCTCGTTGTCGTTCATCATCAATTCGTTCACCGACATCGCGACGTGGGTCGCGGTCACCGAACGTCTCACGACCTTCGAGCAGCGCATGGACGAGATCGAAGCGGGGTTGCGCGCGTCCCAGCCGATCCGGCTCGAGCGCGAAGGCACCGGCGTCGAGGTGCGCAATCTCGATCTCGACCTGCCGGACGGTTCGCCGCTGGCGCGTGGCATTTCGCTGCGCGTCGAGCCCGGCAGCTCGCTGCTGATCACCGGCCCGTCCGGCACCGGCAAATCGACCTTGCTGCGCGCCGCGGCCGGCATCTGGCCCTACGGTCAGGGCGAGGTTCGCCTCGGCGTCGGCCGGACTTTCTTCATGCCGCAACGGCCTTACTTCCCGCTCGGCACGCTCAAGCAGGCGCTGGCCTATCCCGCGCTCGACAGCGCGATCGACGAGACGCGCATGACCGAAGCGCTCGAGCAGGTTGGCCTCGGCATGCTCACGGCCCATCTGGCCGACGATCAGAACTGGCCGCTGCGCCTCTCGCTCGGCGAGCAACAGCGCGTCGCCTTCGCCCGCGTGCTGCTGGCGCGCCCCGATCTCATTTTCCTCGACGAGGCAAGCTCGGCGGTCGACGAAGACGACGAGGCGCGGCTCTATCGCCTGCTGCGCAGCCACCATCCCGACGCGGCCATCATCAGCGTCGGCCACCGCGAAAGCCTCAAGGCGTTGCACGACCGCGTTCTCGATCTCACGCGCTTCCACGCGGGCGTGCCGGTCACGGATTAGTTGCGCTTTGCCGCCAAGCCGTTACAACGAACCGCCAAAGGGTTCCGGCATGGCGGAAAAACAAAACCAGGAAGCTAAAAGCGCGACCGATTACCGCGCGCAGCGACTCGACAAGCTTGCGCAGCTCAAGGCGGTCGGTGTCGATCCCTACGCCAGCGGCTTCGCGCCGGATGCGCGCGCCGCCGAGCTCGACGCCAAGTACACGGATCTTGCCACCGGTACGGAAACCCAAGACCGCGTCAAGATCGCCGGCCGCATCCGCGCCCTGCGCAACAGCGGCATGTTCATCGACCTGCACGACGCCACCGGCAAGATCCAGGTCTTCTGCCACAAGGACAATCTCGCGCCCGAGACGATGGCGATTCTCAAGCTCCTCGACCTCGGCGATCTGGTCGGCGTCGAGGGCCTGGTCCGCCGCACGCCGCGCGGCGAGTTGACCGTCAACGCGCGCGCCTTGACCGTGCTGGCCAAGGCGCTGCTGCCGCTGCCCGAGAAGTTCCACGGCCTGACCGACGTCGAAACGCGCTACCGCCAACGCTATCTCGACCTCATCATGAGCGAGGAATCGCGCCAGACGCTGCGCCGCCGCTCCCAGATCATCGCGGTGATGCGCCGGCTCTTGATCGAGCGCGGCTTTCTCGAGGTCGAGACGCCGATGCTGCACACGATTCCGGGTGGCGCCTCGGCCAAGCCGTTCGTCACCCATCACAACGCGCTCGACCTTGAGCTTTATCTGCGCATCGCGCCCGAGCTGCATCTGAAGCGGCTCATGGTCGGCGGCTTGTCGGACAAGCTGTTCGAGATCAACCGCAACTTCCGCAACGAGGGCATCAGCCCGCGGCACAATCCCGAATTCACCTCGCTCGAGCTCTATCAGGCCTTCGCCGATTACACGACGATGATGGAGACGACCGAGCATCTCGTCGTCAGCATCGCGCGCGAGGTGCTCGGCACGACCAAGATTCCTTATGGCAAGCACGAGATCGAGCTCAAGGCGCCGTGGCCCCGGAAATCCATGGCCACGCTCGTCCAGGAAAAAACCGGCGTCGATTTCATGGCGATTGCCGATGCCGGCGCGGCGCGCGACGCCGCCAAGAAGCTCGGCGCCGACGTGCTCAAGACCGCCTCATGGGGCCAGGCGCTCGAAGCGGCGTTCGCCGCCAAGGTCGAGGACAGCCTGATCCAGCCGATCCATGTCATCGGATTTCCGCGCGACATCTCGCCCTTGGCCAAGCCCGACCCGCGCGATCCGCGCCTGGTCGAGCGTTTCGAGACCTTCGTCAACGGCTGGGAGGTGGCGAACGCCTTCTCCGAGATCAACGATCCGCTCGATCAGCGCGCCCGCTTCGAGGCGCAGATGGCGGCGCGCGACCGCGGCGACGAAGAAGCGCAGCGTCTCGACGACGACTTCGTCACCGCGCTCGAATACGGCATGCCGCCCGCCGGCGGTCTCGGCATCGGCATCGACCGCCTCGCCATGCTGCTGACCGACAGCCCGTCGATCCGCGATGTCATCGCTTTTCCGACCATGCGGCCGAAAACCTGATAGCCGTCAGGCGGTTGCCGGCTGCCGCAGCAGCAGAAAATAGATTCCCGCCGTCGCCAGCGCCGTCGCCAGGATCACTGCGCCCATCGGCAGGGGTGTGCCGTCGTAGAAGGCGTTGACGGCGTAACCGGCAATCGCGCCGGCGGCCATCTGGATCGCGCCCATCAATGCGGCGCCGGTGCCGGCCATGTGCGGAATCGGCTCCAGCGCCGCCGCCATGGCGTTCGGCGCCACCACCGCCTGACCCCAGATATAAAGCATGAACCCGGCCATCACGCCGGCGGCACCGCCCCAGCGCGTGGCGCACGCGGCCAACACGACCGCGCCACCGGCAACGGTCGCGATCAAACCCCAGCGCAACACACGGTCGTGTCCGTGCCGGCGCAGCAGCCGTTTGTTCGACAACGCGCCGATCACCAGCGCGACCGCTAGCACCGCAAAATAGTAGCCGTAATGCTCCGGCGCGACGCCGTAGACGGTGATGAACACGAACGGCGAGCCCGACAGGAAAGCGAAGATGCCGGCCCAACAGATGCCGTTGAGTAGCGCATAGCCGAGGCACAAGCGGCTGGTCAGAAATGTCTGATAATTGCGGGCTAGGCGGCCGAACCGCAGCGCGTCGGCATCGGGCGCTTTCAGTGATTCGGCGAAGGCGAAGAGGATCACCACGAACAGCGTGCCGGCGAACAGCGCCAGTACGACGAAAATCGCCCGCCAGCTGAAATGCACCAGCAACCAGCCGCCGACCGTCGGCGCGATCAGCGGCGCCAACGCGAACACGGCCGTCAGCGACGAGAACATCTGCGCGGCGTGCGGCCCGCCGTAATAGTCGCGCACGACGGCGCGGGCGAGGACCGGTCCGACGCAGCCGCCGAATCCCATGACCAGCCGCGCGGCGATCAAGAGGTCGATGCTCCGGCTCAGCGCGCAGACGATGGAGGCGCCGACATAAATCACCAATCCGGCGATCAGGATCGGCTTACGGCCGAAACGGTCGGATAGCGGACCATGGAAAAGCTGGCCGATGGCGTAGCCGATGATGAACAGGCTTAGTGTCAGCTGCACGCGCTCGGGCGTCGCGGCGAACGCGGCGCTCAAGGCCGGCAGCGCCGGCAGGCTCATGTCGATGGCGAGCGCCGTGAGCGCGGTCATCGCGCCCAGGAGCACGACCAGCACACGCGAATCGGAGCGGATCATGGCGGAGGCCGCTATCCGGCGTTCAGGGGTTTTCGAGGCTCAAGACGCCGCTGTCGATGTCGTAGGCGAAAAGCTCGGCGTAACGGGCCCAGTTGATCACCGTCTCGAAAACCTGCCGGGCTTCCTCCTCCGGCAGGAAATCTTCGAGCTCGGCGAGGAAGCGGCCTTCGGGTGCGCTGTGCCCCGGCCTTTCGTCCAGCACCCGCCGGATGTGCGCGGCCAACGGCACGGCGCGACGCATATGTTCGTTGAACATCTGCTTGCGGTGCTGGAGATCGGCCGCGGCGAAGGTGCGGCCGTCCGGCAGAACCTCGATATCGCCGCCGGCGGTTTGGGCGAAGCCGAGAAGCTGCAGCGTCTCCACCAGCACCACCAGGTCGTCGGTCGATAGATGTTCGCTTTCGGCGAGCTTGGGCAGATCGGCGCGGCCGTCATAAGGCGACTGCGACAGCGCTTCGAGCAACCCGGTGAGCTGCTGGATCGAGGCGTCGGGCAGACGGTAGCCGATGCCGATCGGCTCGGCACGGCGCTTGGCGGCTTCGGCGCCGGGCACCGTGGTGAGCAGCGTGTAAACCTGATCGACCAGGTTGCGGAAGATCGGATTGGCTTGGTCGCGCGGCCGCGGCAGCGGCACCGGAATGTCGGCGCGGATGCAGCCCGGATCGCTGCCGAAGACGATGATGCGGTCGGCCAGGAAAACCGCGTCCTCGATATTGTGCGAAACCAGGATGATGCCCTTGGTCGGAACGCGGCGATCGCGCCACAGATCGTCGACGTCGCCGCGCAACGTCTCGGCGGTCAGCACGTCGAGCTGCGAAAACGGCTCGTCGAGCAGCAGCACGTCGGGATTGACCACCAGGGCGCGGGCGAAGCCGACGCGCTGGCGCATGCCGCCCGACAGCTCCTTGGGATAGGCCGATTCGAAGCCGTCGAGGCCGATCAGGTCGATGGCGGCAATCGCGCGCTGGTGGCGTTCATGGAGGGGCACGCCTTGGGCCTCGAGGCCGAGCTCGACGTTGCCCAGCACGGTGAGCCACGGAAACAGCGCGAAGCTCTGAAACACCATGGCGAGGCCACGAACCGGGTCGTCGATCCGCCGGCCGCGGTAGCTTGCGAAGCCGTCCGACGGCTCGGTCAGGCCGGCAAGGATGCGCAGGAAGGTCGACTTGCCCGAGCCGGATTTGCCCAGGATGGCGACGATCTCGCCTTCCTTGAGGGTGAAATCGATATGGTCGAGCACCAGTCGGCCGGCGGCGTCGCCGGTCGCATAGGTCTTACACACCTGGTGCGCGGCGATAAGGCCGGTGCCGACGTCCGCGGCGAATGTGGTCTCGGCTTGCATGTCACGAATCCTCGATCAATCGAGCCGCAAACGTTCCTCGGCGAGCTGATAGAGCCGCCGCCAGACCAAGCGATTGAACACCAGCACGTACAGGCAAAGCACCGTGATGCCGAGGGCAATGCGCGGGAAATCGCCCTTGTCGGTTTCGGTGGCGATATAAGCGCCGATCCCGGTGGCCCGCAAGGTCGTATCGCCCCACCGCGCGATCTCGGAAACGATGCTGGCGTTCCACGAGCCGCCCGAGGCGGTCACCGCGCCGGTGACGAAGGCGGGAAAGATGCCCGGCAGGATCAACCGTCGCCACCACAGCCAGTTCCGGACTCCGAGATTGCCGGCGACCAGCAGGTAGTCGTTGGGCAGCGCCAGCGTGCCGGCGATGACGTTGAACAGGATGTACCATTGCGTGCCGAGGATCATCAGCGGCGACAGCCAGACTTCGGGCGTCAGCCGATAGAAGACGATCAGCGACACCACGATCGGAAAAAACAGGTTGGCCGGAAACGCCGCGAGGAACTGGATCACCGGCTGGATGCGGTGCGCCAGGCCGGGCCGCAGTCCGATCCAGACGCCGATCGGCACCCACACCACCGCCGCCAACGCGATCAGCACGACGACGCGCACGAGCGTGATCGCGCCGAGCACGAAGACATGGCCGACCTCGGCCCAGCCGACTTCGGCATGGACGAAATGCGCGATCTCGATCAGCGCCGCGAGCGCACTGCCGATGAGAATCACCGCCCACATCATATCGAGCGCGCGGCCGAAACGCCGGCTGCGCCGGGCGACGTTCGGAATCTCCGGTAGCCGCTGTGCGACCCGGCTCGAAAAGAGCGCCATGAGGGAAAGCGCCCACGCCAAGGCGTGGAAGATGCGCGCACGTTGCAGCATCTTCAGGAACCACGGCGGCTCGATCTCCTTGCCGACGATGGTCTCGACCTTGAAGCGCTGCACCCAGGCCAGCAGCGGCCGGAACAGCAGCTGATCGTAGATCAAGATCAGCACCAGCATGGCGAGAATGGCGTAACCGACGGCTTGCAGGTCGCGTTGGTCGATCGCCACCGAGATATAGGAACCGATGCCCGGCAGTAGCACGTTGTTGCCGTTGACGCTGATCGCCTCGCTTGCCACGACAAAGAACCAGCCGCCCGACACCGACATCATCATGTTCCAGACGAGCTGCGGCAGAGCGAACGGCATTTCGAGCTGCCAGAAGCTGTTCCACGGCGACAGGTGATACATGCGCGCCGCTTCGCGCAAATCGTGCGGCACGGCGATGAAGGATTGATACAGGCTGAACGTCATGTTCCACGCCTGCGACGTGAAGATGGCGAAAATCGCCGCACACTCGTAGCCCAGCAGGCTGCCGGGAAAGAGCGCGATGAATCCCGTCACGGTGATCGACAGGAAGCCCAGGATCGGCACCGATTGCAGAATGTCGAGGATCGGGATCAGGAGCTTCTCGGCCCGCTTGCTTTTGGCCGCGATCGCCGCATAGACGATGCTGAAGACCAGCGACGCGACCAACGCCACCGCCATGCGCATCACCGTTCGCAACGCATAGGCCGGCAAGTGGCGCGGATCGAGCGAGATCGGGAGCGCTTCGCCGGGGTGGAACGGCTGGCTCATCTGGTGGCTCGCCCAGGCGAGCAGGATGAGGCCGCCGAACACCAGCGGCAGCGCGATCCCGTCCCAAATGCTGGGACGCAGGCGCGACGGCCAAGCGACGATCGGCAGTCCCCAACGCTCCGCCATGATCCTTCGCCCTGCTTGCGCGCCGTCCTGGATTGGTGCCCCGTCTTTAGCGCAAACTCGGGGCGGGATGAAAGCGCCGCGCGCGCGTTGATCCCGCCGATGGAGACAGAATCATGACACTACGGACCCGCCTGACGGAGAAGCTCGGCATTGCCCATCCGATCCTTCTGGCCCCGATGGGCGGGGTCGCGGGCGGGCGCCTTGCCGCCGCCGTGACCGATGCCGGTGGTCTCGGTCTCATCGGCGGCGGCTATGGCGACGAGGCCTGGCTCGACCGCGAGTTCGAAGCATCCGGCAACCGGCGCGTGGGCTGCGGTTTCATCACGTGGTCGTTGGCCAAGAATCCGGCGCTGCTCGATCGCGTGCTGGCGCACACGCCGGCGGCGCTGATGCTGTCCTTCGGCGATCCCGCCCCTTTTGCCGATCGCATCCGCGCGGCCGGCAGCGTCCTGATTTGCCAGGTGCAGGACCGCGAGCAGACGTTGCGCGCGCTCGACGCCGGCGCCGAGATCATCGTCGCACAAGGCACCGAAGCCGGCGGCCATGGCGGCGCGCGCGCGACCTTGCCCTTGGTACCCGCTCTCGTCGATCTGGTGGCGCGTCGTGCGCCCGAGGCGATGGTCGTGGCGGCCGGCGGCATCGCCGACGGACGCGGTCTCGCCGCCGCCTTGATGCTCGGCGCCGAGGGCGTTCTGGTCGGCACGCGCTTTTACGCCAGCGTCGAATCTCTGGCGCACGATCTGGCCAAGGCGCGCGTTGTCGCCGCGTCCGGCGACGCGACGCTGCGCACGACGATTTTCGACATCGTCCGCGGCTACGATTGGCCGAAGCCCTATACCGGCCGCGCGCTCAGCAATACTTTCTGCGGGCGTTGGCACGGCAACGAGGCGAATCTCTCCGCGCGCGTGACGGACGAGATGAAGCGCTACAAGGCGGCGGTCGAGGCCGGCGATTTCAGCACGGCGGTGATCTTCGCCGGCGAAGACTTGGATTTGATCGATGACCTCCCGCCGGCCGCTTCCATCGTCGCTCGGCTGGCGCAACAAGCCGAGCGCGCGCTGCAATCCGCGGCGAGTCGATTGGCGTAAGGGGAAAGCCGATGGAAAGCACCGGCGACGAATTCAAGAACCGGTCACTGTGGCAGCGCTCGGGCTATGCGCTGAACGGAATCTTCGCCGGGCTTCACCGCGAAGGCAGTTTGCGGCTCGAGCTCGCGGTCGCTGCCGCGACGATCGTTCTGCTGGCGTGGCTGCGGCCGCCCGCGGTGTGGTGGGCGATCGGCGTATTCATCATGGCGATGGTGCTCGCCGCCGAGCTGATCAACTCGGCAATCGAGGCGCTGGCCGATCATCTCCATCCGACGCTCCACGCCGAAATCCGCGTGGTCAAGGACATGGCGGCGGGCGCCATCCTGGTGCTGAATATCGCCGCGCTGGTCGTGCTCGCCTTGTTGCTGACGACGGCGTGGCGTTGAGCTAGCGCCAGAATTCGCGCGTGGCGATGCGGCAGCCCTCGGCCATCGCGGCGAGTTTGGCCCACACCACCTGCGGATCGACTGCGGCCTGGCCGACCCAGGTGCCGTAGCCGCAATCGCTGCCCGCAATCACATTCTCGCGCCCGACCAGCTTGGCGTAACGGCCGATGCGCTGCGCGATGAGCTCCGGATGTTCGATGAAATTCGATTTCGATTCGAGCACGCCGGGGATCAGCGCTTTGCCGTCCGGCAGCTTCACCGTCTCGAACAGCTTCCATTCGTGCGCGTGACGCGGATTCGCCGCTTCGAACGAGATCGCAGCCGGCTTGGCCTTGAACACCAGGTCGATGATGTCGGCGACCGGCACGTCGCAATGGTGCGGCCCTTCGTAGTTGCCCCAGCACAGGTGCATGCGCAGGTTCTCGGCCGGGATGTTGCGCACGGCGTGGTTGAGCGCCTCGATGTGCAGCGCCGCCATCTTGCGGAATTCCTTGAGGTCGAGGTCGCCGAACTGGATGTGCCGGCCCATCGCAAGGTCCGGGCAGTCGAGCTGCAGGATGATGCCGGCGGCGGCGATGGTCTCGTATTCCATCCGCATCGCCTCGGCGATCGCCTCGAGATAGGCCGCATGCGACGGGTAATGGTTATTGTGGAAGAACAGCGAGATCACGCCCGGCGATGCCGCGCTCATGAACGCCGCCTCGTGACGCACGCCGGCCAACGCGGCTTTGAGATTGGCGACGTCGGTGCGCGCCGCTTCGGGGTCCTTGACCGAAATCGGACCGTTGCAGGCCGGCGTCTTGCGGCGTGAACGGCCGGGATCGCCGAAAACCTTGCGATGCAGATTGGGGAAGTCGGCGAGATCCTTGTAGCTCGTCACGGGAACACTCTCGCCGCCGAAGCCCGCGAGCCGGTCCTTGATGTAAGTGGCATAGCTCGGCTTCGACATCTCGCCGTCGTTGACGATGTCGACGCCGGCTGCGCTCTGCTGGCGGACGATTTCGCCGACCGCCTCGCGGATGTGCGCGGCGAGCTGTGCGTGGTCGACCGGCACGCCTTCTTCCTTGGCATACATATCGCGGATGAGCCGTTCCGGCCGCGGCAGGCTGCCGGTGTGCGTGCAAAGGAAACGTTCGGTGCTGCGTTTCATCGGTTTCTCCCGGTGCCGACGCTAGCACCGCTGTGACCGGCGTTGGAACCGCGCCGACCGAACGCCGTTCTGTATCTGCATAAGGAGGTGCCTATGACGCGTAAACCCCTCGTTCTCGCGGGGCTGTGTGTCGCTCTCCTCGCGGCCCCGGCCTTCGCCCAGCAAGGATATCCCGGCGGCACCATGCCGCCACCGGCCACGACCGCACCCGCCAGTCCGCAGGGCGGCATGACCCAGCCGAACGCTGGCACGCCAAAGGCGGCGACGCCGATCCCGCACGCCCGCCATGTGGCGCGGGCCAAGGGAACCGGCAGCTGTTGGGACCTCGCCTGGCAGTCGCAGGCGATGCGGAGTTGCTTCGCGCAACATCCGGACCAGGCGCAGCAGCATCCGCAAGCCGCGGAGATGTCGAACCCGTCGGGCGGCACGCCGAGCAGCCGCTACTGACGGCGGCCAGGTCCCATCCACTCCAGCAGGGGACGCGCTTTGCGTCCCCTTTTTTTATGCGTTTTTTTAATGCGCGCCGCGGCGGTAAGCCGGGTGTTGATCGGCTGCTAACCGTGCCGCACTATGACCGCGCCCGCTGCAAAGCGGACGGGAGGGCGCCTCTTTAGAATGGGCACAACCGCATCGGGCGTTCGGCGCGCGGCACCAGCCGCGGCACAAGGCGGCCATATCGTCGTGCGCGGCTTGCGCAAGGAATACGGCGCCTTGCGGGTCTTCGATTGCGTCAACCTCGAAGTCGCCGAGCGCGAGATCGTGGCGCTGGTGGGGCCATCGGGTTGCGGCAAGACCACGTTGCTGCGCTGCATCGACGGGCTCATTCCGGCCGACGGCGAGGTTTCGGTCGACGGCGAAATCGTGCGCGAGCCGCGTTCCGGCATCGCCATGGTCTTCCAGCATTTCGGCCTTTTCCCGTGGAAGACGGTCTACGACAACGTCGCCTATGGGCTGCGTATGGCCGGCGTCGACCGCGCGGAAATCGCGCGCCGCGTGCCGCATTTCATCGGTTTGGTCGGCTTGTCCGGCTTCGAGAAAGCCTATCCCTACCAACTCTCGGGCGGCATGCAGCAGCGCTGCGGCTTAGCGCGCGCGCTCGCCGTCGATCCGCGCGTGCTGTTGATGGACGAGCCGTTCGCCGCCGTCGATGCGCAGACGCGCGAGATCTTGCAGTTCGAGCTGCTGCGCATCTGGGAGCGCCAGCCGACGACCATGTTGTTCGTCACCCACTCGATCGAAGAGGCGGTGCTGATGGGCGATCGCGTCGTCGTCTTGAAGGGCCGCCCGTCGCGTATCCATGAGGAGATCGCGGTCGATCTGCCGCGGCCGCGTTCGCGCGCGACGCTCGGTCTGCCGCGGTTCGCGGAATTGCGTGAACGGGTCTGGTCGACATTGATGAGCGAAGCCAAGAAAGCCGAATTCGAAGTCGAGCGCTAAGAAGAACACCGGGGAGGGAGATTATGGTTCGCAAGACGATTTTCGCCGCGTTGATCGCCTGCGCGGCGTTCGCCGGTCCGTCCGCGCCGACGGCGCATGCCGCCGATGCGCCCAAGGTCGTGATCGGCATTCCGGGAATTCCGCCGATTTTCAGCGCGGTCGTCGCGTACGTCGCGCAGGACCAGGGCTTCTTCAAGAAATACGGCGCCAACGTCGAATTGCGGCCGTTCGATAACGGCACCGCCGCGGCGCGGGCGGTGGTGGCCGGCGATCTCGACGCGTCGTTCTCGGGCACCAACGTCATCGTCTTCCAGATCGCCAACGCCGGCATCCCGCTCAAGGCGATCTACGGCTTGCCGCATCCGGACATGGCGCTCGGTTCGACCGATCCCAAGCGTACCACCTGTAAGGATCTTGTCGGCCAGCAGGTGAGCATCGATACGCCGGGCGGCGTCCGTTCGCTCGCGCTTAAGGCGATGCTCGGCGCCGGCTGTCACATGAGCCTCGATCAGGTGCAGCAGGTGGCGATGGGTTCGAACACCGCGTCGGCGATGGCCTCGGGCCAGCTGACCTTCGGCGTCGTCCACACCGACGACATTCCCGACATTGAATTGCGCGGCCATAAGAAGGTCACCATCATCGAATCGCTGTCCAAGACCAATCCGGACACCCATTACCTGGTGTTGACGGCCCGGCAAGACCGTATTGCCCAGAAACGCGATGGCTTCGTGCGCGCCGTTGCCGGCTTGATCGCCGCCGGGCACTTCATCGCCGATCCCAAGAACAACGCCAAGGTGACCAAGATCGCAGCCGCGGTCACCGGCCGCGATGCGGCCATCGCGAGCGCCGCGGTCAAGGGTTACCTCGCGATCGGCGTCTGGACGGTCAACGACGACGGCATGAACCCGCAGCAGATCGGCAATTATCTCCAGATCCTCGCCAAGTCGGGCAACATCAAAGAAGGCAAGACGCCGCCGACCTATGCCCAGCTGGTCGACCCGTCGATCTGGCGGGACGCCGAAGCTTTGGTGAAGAAAGGGAAGTAATAACGATGGCGCGGTGGCGGGCGGCGCTGGTGCGGCAGGCGCCCTTCGTCCTCAGCCTGCTGGCGGGGGCGGCGCTGTGGGAATTCGTCGGGCGCAACACCAACGCCGCCTTCATGGCGCCGCTGTCCGAAACAATCGTCCGCATGGTGCAGCTGACCGTGTCGGGCGAACTGCCGCGCGAGGCGCTGTCTTCGGCCGCGCTGTTTGCCACCGGCCTCGCGCTCGCCATCGTCGTCGGCATGCCGTTCGGCCTGCTGCTGGCGCGGGTCAAATGGCTGCGCGAGGCGCTCGACGTCTACATCATGGTGCTCTACGCCACGCCGCTGGTGGCGCTGATCCCGTTCATCCTGTCGATCTTCGGCTTCGGCTTCTGGCCGAAGGTGCTGGTGGTGTTCCTGTTCGCCGTGTTTCCGATTCTCTACAACACGATCGAAGGCGCGCGCAGCATCAAGCCCGAGCTTATCGAGGTTGCGCGCTCGTACCGGTCGCGAGAGTGGGCGCTGTGGCGCGAGGTCATGGTGCCCTACACGCTGCCGTTCACCATGACGGGCATCCGGCAAGCGATCGGCCGCGCGCTGGTTGGCATGGTGGCGGCGGAGTTCTTCCTGTCGGCGACCGGCCTCGGCCAGCTGATCATGACGGCAACGCAGAATTTCGACACCGCCGCGGTGTTCTCGGCCGTGCTGCTGATCGTCGCGGCGGGAATGATTCTCATGCGCCTCGGCGTCGTGCTTGAGGCGCGCTTCGCCAAGTGGCGTGACTGACGCCATGGCGATCACCAGCACGCTTTCCGCGCCCCGCCGAGCGCTTTTCCCTGGACCGACCGTGCCGCGCATCGTCGCCGGCCTCGTCATCCTGGTGGCGTGGGAGGTCGTGGTCCGCCGCTTCGCGCCGAGCTATGTCGCGATGCCATCGGGCGTTGCGGCTGCGTTTCCTTCCGTCGTCGTCAGCGCGCCGTTCCTCGCGGCGCTCGGCCAGACGCTGGGTGCGGTCGCCGAAGGTTTGGCGATCGCGATCGTCTTCGGCACCTTCATCGGCTTGCTGATGGGACGCAGCATCCTCGGGGAAAAGCTGCTGCGGCACTACATCAACGCCTGCTACGCGATGCCGATGTTGGTCGTGCTGCCGCTGTTCTCGTTGTGGTTCGGCTATAGCGGCGCGGCGCGCCTTGCGACCATTGTGTTTGCCGCGATCTTCTCGATCATCGTCAGCGTCGCCGACGGCGCGCGCTCGGTGCCCAAGGACTATATCGAGGTCGCGCGCGCGTTCGGCGCCGGCCGGATGCGCATGCTGTTCGAAATCGTGCTGCCGGCGTCGATGCCTTATTTCCTCGCCGGCCTCCGACTGGCCGGCGGCCGCGCCCTCATCGGCGCGGTGGTGGCGGAATTCTTCACCGCCATCGGCGGCTTGGGATATTTCATCCTCTACAATTCACGCACCTTCCATCACAACGAGGCGTTCGTCGCCGTTCTGTTCCTGGCGGCTTTCGGCGTCGCGGTCGACGGGCTGATCAACGGGTCGACGCGACGCTTCCTGCCATGGTACCGGCGCGACGACCGGGCGGAATAACATCGTCGAAGAAAAACGCGGGGAGAAACCATGACGAAGCTTTGGACGCGAATCCTGGCGCTGACGCTCGGCGCTGCATTGCTCGCGAGCGGCGCGCACGCGGCCGACAAGCCTTTCGTTGCCGGTCAGCCCGGCATTCCGCCCGTGTTCGTCGCGGTGCAGTTCTATGTTGCGCGCGACGCCGGCTTCTTCAAGAAATACGGCGTCGACGTCGATATTCGCCAATTCGACACGGGTGTCGCCGATGCGCGCGCCGCCGCCGCCGGCGAAACCGACCTCACCAACGCGCCGACGCCGGTCATCATCAACCTTGTCTCGAACGGCCACGTGCCGCTGGTCGGTATCTACGGGCTCGAGCATCCCGACTGGGTGCTGGCGACCACCGATCCGTCGGTTAAATCATGCAAGGATCTGCCGGGCCATCCAGTCGCGGTCGACACGCCGGGTGGCGCGCGTTCGGTGGTGCTGCGGCAGCTCACCGCCGGCTGCGGCTACGATTTCGACAAATTGCAGCAGGTGCCGGTCGGCGCCAACACCGCCGCGGCAATGATCGCCGGCCAGGTCGCCGTCGGCGTCCTGCACCTGGACGATGTCGCGACCATCCAACAGAAATCGCCCAAGAAGCTGGTCATCATCCGCACGATCGACCAGGCGAGGCCGATCAGCCATTACAATCTGGTCGCGGCCCGCGCCGACAAGCTTAAGGCGAACCGCGACCGCTATGTCCGCGTCGTTGCCGCGCTGATTGGCGCCGCCCGCTACATGTACGATCCGAAGAATTGGGATCGGGTCGCGCAGATCGCCACCGTGACCGGCCATACCAAGGCCGAGGCCAAGGCGGCGCTGAAGCAGTTCCTTGCCATTGAATTCTGGCCCAAGCCGGGCAGCGACGGCCTCGATCGCAAGCGCATCGAGGCCGAAATCGCCATTCAGGCCAAGGTCGGCGGCATCAAGCCCGGCAACACGCCCGTGACCTATGACCAGCTCGTCGACCGCACGATCTGGCGCGACGCGGCCGCGCTGGTGGCGAAGACCAAATAGCGATGCCCGATCCGGCCGCCGATCCGCGCGTCGCGTCCGCCATCGCGCATTGGGCGCCGCGCTTCGTCGCGAATGGCATCACGCTCACCGATTTCGAAGAGGTCACGGCCTCGATCCGCGCGTGGGACGAGTGGTGCGCCAAGTGGTCGGCGCGCGCCGACATCCATGCCACGCTCGGCTGCGAGGCCTTGAGCAGCCGCCAATTCGTCAGCGCCGCCGAGCATCTGTCGCGCGCGGCGGTGACCTATCACTTCGCCAAATTCCTGTTCGTCCACGATGTGCCGCAAATGAAGGCGGCGCATGCGAAGGCGGTCGAGTGTCACAAGCTGGCCCTGCCGCATCTCGATCCGCCCGGCGAATATCTGCGCATCCCTTATCAGGGCAAAAGCTTGGCGGCCGTTCTGCGCAAGCCCGCCGGCATAGCGCGGCCGCCTGTCGTCGTCATGGTGATGGGCCTCGATTCCGCGAAAGAAGAGATGCTCGCGTACCAGGAAACCTTCTTGGCGCGCGGCATGGCGACGCTGACCTTCGACGGTCCGGGCCAAGGCGAGGCCGAATACGATTTCCCGATCCGCGGCGATTACGAGGTCGCGGTCAAGGCGGTGCTCGATTGGCTCGAAACCCGGCGCGATGTCGATACGGCGCGCGTCGGCCTGTGGGGCGTCAGCCTCGGCGGCTATTACGCGCCGCGCGCCTGCGCTTTCGAAAAGCGGATCGCGGCCTGCATCGCGCTCGCCGGCCCCTACGACTGGCTCGGCATCTGGGACAAGCTGCCCGAGTTGACGCGCACGGCCTTCCGCGTGCGCTCGCACGCCCACGACGAGGTTGCCGCCAAGCAGAACGCGGCGACGCTGTCGCTCAAGGACGTCGCACCTCAGATCGAATGTCCGATTTTTATCGTCTCCGGCCGGCGCGACCGCATCGTGCCGCCCGAAGAGGCCGAACGGCTCGCGCGCGAGGTCAAAGGCCCGTGCGAGCTGCTGATCATTCCCGACGGCAATCACGTCGCCAACAACCGTCCGTACCGCTATCGTCCGCAAACCGCCGATTGGATGGCGGAACGGCTGGGTGTCGCCGCACGCTGATATTTTCGAGGAAAGCCATGGCCAAGAAAGACCGCGAGCCGATCATCGTCAAACCCGAGGATATTGACCCTCGGTATGACTGGAAGCGGCCGATCATGGCCTTGGGGCCGAACGCGGTCGATTTCGAGGAGCGCATCGACTTCCGCCGCCTGCACCGCTATCGCCTCGGCCGCGCGCGGCAGGCGCTGGCCAAATCGGGCCTCGGCTCGCTGCTGGTCTTTGACCAGTACAACATCCGCTATATCACCTCGACGGTGATCGGCAATTGGGCGCGCGACAAGTTCACGCGTTACGCCCTGCTGCCGGGCGCCGGCGAGCCGCATGTGTGGGATTTCGGCTCGGCGGCGAAGCACCACCGCCTTTATGCGCCGTGGCTCAAGCCGCACAATTGCCATGCCGGCATGCTGGGCCTGCGCGGCGCGGTCGCGCCCAAGATCGGCCTGATGCGCAAAGCGGCCGAAGAGATCAAATCGATCCTGGCCGAGCATGGCGTCGCCGATCAGCCGGTCGGCGTCGACGTGGTCGAGCCCGCGATGCTGTTCGAGCTTCAGGCGGTCGGTCTCAAGACGGTCGACGGCCAGCAGGTGATGCTCGACGCGCGCGCGATCAAAAGCAACGACGAGATCACGCTGTTGAACATGTCGGCGGCGATCGTCGACGGCTGCTACCAGACCATCGCCGAGCATCTGAAGCCCGGCATCCGCGAGAACGAGATCGTCGGCTTGGCCAACAAGCGGCTTTACGAGCTCGGCTCCGACGACGTCGAGGCGATCAACGCGATCTCAGGCGAGCGCTGTTCGCCGCATCCGCACAATTTCACCGACCGGCTGATCCGCCCGGGCGACCAGGCGTTCTTCGACATCATCCAGTCGGTGCACGGCTATCGCACCTGTTACTACCGCACCTTCAACGTCGGGCGGGCGACGCCGGCGCAGCGCGACGCCTATAAGAAGGCGCGCGAATGGATCGACAAGGCGATCAGCCTGGTGAAGCCCGGCGTCACCACCGACAAGATCGCCAAATGCTGGCCCAAGGCGACCGATATCGGCTTCTCGAGCGAGATGGAGGCCTTCGGCCTGCTCTTCGGCCACGGCCTGGGTCTCGGCCTCCATGAAAGGCCGATCATTTCGCGGCTCAATTCCTTCGACGATCCGCAAGAAATCAAGGCCGGCATGGTCTTCGCGCTCGAGACCTATTGTCCGGCCAGCGACGGCTATTCCGCCGCGCGCATCGAGGAAGAGGTGATCTGCACGCCGACCGGCGCCAAGGTGATCACGCTCTATCCGGCCGACACGCTGCCGATCGCCAATCCGTATTAACGTAGAACACTAACTCCTGAGTGCCGCATGGCGAGACGCACATCACCACCTGAAAGACCGTCCGAGCGGCCCACTCTTACTCGGTCTCGGGATGAAACCGACCGATTGATACGTGAACGGATCGATCTCGGACGGCAGTTGCAGCAGCGACAACCGACTATGTGGACCAATGTCGAAGGATTCAAGGCTGAGCTCAGAAAGTGGCGAGACTTTAATTACGAACTGTTGCAGACGCTATTCACGACGAAAGGCCCGGCAGACGAATTTCGGCACGCGGCTTTTCCTAGCCATGTAGCGCTAAATGAAAGCGAGGCGTTTCGCCTTTCACTTGAGGGATTGGCCAAGCAAATTATTACGCTCGAATCGATCCAGGAGCGACTCGGTCTCTATCGAGTAGGCAATGATAGCGGAGGATCAATATTAGCTGACGGGGTAACAATTCAAGCGACCCTCGACGCGTCCAAGGTCTTCATCGTCCACGGGCATGATGCTGCGGCACGACATGGCGCGGCCCGGTTCGTTGAACAGCTCGGCCTGACGGCAATCATACTGGAAGAGCAACCTAATAAAGGCCGTACCACTATCGAGAAGTTGACGGCTAACTCAGATGTTGGTTTCGCGATCGTCCTGCTAACCGGCGATGATATTGGGACACAAAAGGGATCACCTTCTGAGACGCACTCACGTGCCCGGCAAAATGTTATTCTTGAGTTGGGCTATTTTGTTGGCAAGCTTGGGCGTGAACGCGTTTGTCCGCTTTACGAGGAGGGGATCGAACTCCCGAGTGATTATCACGGCGTTGTCTACGTCCCACTCGATAAGCAGGATGCGTGGAAGCTGCGTTTGGCGAAGGAGATGAAGGCCGCCGGGCTCCCGGTCGACTTAAATAAGGCCATTTAGATGCTCGTTTCGCCCCCAGCTGCTCCTAGAACGATTTCTCGTATTCGAGGCGCCAGCGGATGGTGCCGCGCTCGGCGGCGTTGTTGAGGCCGAAGAGGTAGCCGGCCTCGTACTTGATCTTCCCGTATTGATAAAAATTAGCCGAGCCCACGATCACCGGTCCGGCGCGATGCGTCGGATCGGTCATTGTGAGGCGATCGGCGATGTTGTTGAAGTTGCCGTAATACTCGACGCCGGGCGCGAAGAACGGGCTGAGCTGAACGCGCGACTGCCACGCGACGGCAATCGGCGTCGCGTCGTTGCGGTTGCGCCCGACTTGCTTCGAGATGAACAGGTTGAGCGTGTGCAGTGTCGTCAAGTTCGAGCCCAACGTGTTGTTCCATTCGCGCTGCACCGTCGGTCCGAAGGAGAATTGGTCGGCGCTGGCGCGCGAGGCGGCATGCGAGTATTGCGCGAAAAATCCCGGTGTCAGCCAATATTCGCCTGGTTCGGCGAGCTGGAAGGTGTTCTCGAAAGTGAAGCCGCTGAACGCGCTGTTGGCGCCTGGCGGCGCATTGAACGGCGCTTCGAGCTCCGGCTCCCACCACGGAAACAAGCCATAGCCAAGCTCGAACGTGTAGCTCTGGTTGTTGTTCATGGCCGAGCGGCTGTCGAGGCTGGTCGAGCCGTTGTGTTCGAATTCGAATTCGCGATAGTCGACGATCGGGTAGCGGATTTCGAAATCGGCCCGCGCCGCGACGATGCCGGCAGCCAGCGTGGCCGCGAGAACCAAAGAAAATCCAAGGCGTTGCACGGTATCCCCCGCGGTGTTTGGCGGCTATTTCGCGACGATGGTGCCGCGTGCCTTCGGATTGAAATCGTCGAAGAATTCGTAGGCGCCCGGCGTCAACGGGCCGAGATAGATGGTGATCGTTCCGCCGCCGACCACGACCTTCTCACGGTTGAGGTCGCTGCTTTCGAACTCCGACGGCACCTTGTCGAGGTTCTTCACCGTCAGGGTGAATTTGACGTTGGCCGGCACGTCGAGCTCGGCGACGTCGAATTTCCGGTCCTTGATGGTGAGGGTGAAGGCAGGGTCCGCGGCGTGTGCGGCCACCGGGACCGCCAGCGGCGCGGCGAGGAGAAGGGCTAAAAGGCTTTGTTTCAGCATGTTTCGGACGCTAATGCGAATGACTTGCAATTGCAAGTGCTGTCTTTGGGCGCAATGTCGCAGGCGCTGATTCGTCGCCCGCGATGCCATCGCCGCGGCCATGGGCATAGTCGGCATTCGGGGCGGCGGATTGCCTCGCCGGAGCAAATGGCTTAGAGGTCAGCGCTTCCTAAATCACGGCGCGACAACGCGAGGCACGGCATGGCGAGCGGCTCCAACGTTCACACCATCGGCTGGATCGGCACCGGTCGCATGGGATTTCCGATGGCGGAGCGGCTGGCCAAGAACGGCTGCAACGTCACCGCCTACAACCGCACGCGCAGCAAGGCCGAGCCATTGACCAAATCGGGCGCCAAGCTCGTCGACCGGCCGGCCGATCTTGCCGCATGCGACATCGTCTTCACGATGGTCTCGGCCTCGGACGATCTGAAGGCGGTGACCATCGGCAAGGACGGCGTGCTCGCCAATGGCGGCAAGGCGCCGAAGATCCTGGTCGACTGCTCGACGGTTTCGGAAGAAGCCTCGGCCGAAGTGCGCGCCGCCGCGTTGAAGCGCGGCACACAGATGCTCGCTGCGCCGGTTTCGGGCAACGGCAAGGTGGTGAAGGCGGGCAAGCTCACCATCGTCGCCTCGGGTCCGAAGGCCGCCTACGACACGGCGCTGCCTTATCTCGAAATGATGGGCCGCGGCGCGTCTTACGTCGGCGAAGGCGAGCTCGCGCGCATCGTCAAGATCTGCCACAACGTTTTTCTCGGCGCGGTGATTCAGAATCTGGTCGAGGTCACCGTCCTGGCCGAGAAATGCGGCGTCAAACGCCACGCGTTTCTCGATTTCATCAACAAGAGCGTGATGGGCTCGATCTTCAGCACTTACAAGACGCCGGCGCTGGTCAATCTCGACATGACGCCGACCTTCACGCCGGTGCTGCTGCGCAAGGATCTCGACCTCGGCCTGGCCGCGGCGCGCAAGGCCGACGTGCCGATGCCGGTGACGGCGGCGACGCGCGAGCTGGTGCAGAATCTGATCGGCTTGGGGTTCAAGGATCAGGATTTCGCGACGCTGCTGCTGCAGCAGGCGAAGAACTCCGGCCTCGACATCAAGCCCGAGAACGTCAAGGTCGGCGACGGGCTGAGCTGAGCCCGCAAAAAGTGACGGCTCCCGACAGGGAGGCCGCCTGTCCCGAGAATCTAGAGCGCGGGCACGTCGGCCGGTAGGCCCAAGGCGACGCGGCCATAGAGCGTGCCGGCCGCGTCCCAATTGACGACCACGTGCGCGCCGGCGGCGTGAACGTCGCGCCAGGCGCGTTGCAGCGGATGGGTCAAATAGAGCGCGTTACCGCCGGCGCCGGTGAACACCAGGTCGACTGCCTCGACGCACATCCGCGTCGTAAAGGCGCCGTCGCGCCGCCAGCGCGCCCGCGCCTCGGCCGGGAAATCCGCGGCCGCTTCGGCGAGCGCCGTCGCCTCGGCGCAGTCTGCGAGCATCGTCTTCTCGGCGGCATCGATCAGCGCCGCGGCTTCGGCCAGGCGCAGCTGCAAGGTCGCGAGCTCGGCGACCCGCTTGCCGGTATAGGTCGCGGCGCGGGCGCGCATCGAATTGGCGAATTCCGCGACCGCGCCCTGGGCGATGCCCAGCGCGACACCCGACAAGATGAACGGAAACACGCTGAAAGTCGGCAAGCGATAAAGCGCGCCGGGATTGATCGCGCTGCCCGGGCTCGGCCCGCCGGCAATCGCGCCGACCGTGACGCTGCGATGGTCCGGCACGAAGGCGTCGGTGACCGCCACATCCTTGCTGCCGGTGCCGGCGAGGCCGGCGGCGTGCCAGTTGTCGATGATGGTGTAGTCGCTGCGCGGCACGATAAAGACACGGGGCTCGGCGGCCGCGCCGTTCTCTTCGACCAGCGCGCCGATCATGGTCCAGCGCGACGGATCGATGCCGCTCGAGAACGGCCAACGGCCCTTGAGCCGCCAGCCGCCGGCGACCCGCGACGCCCGGCCGGCGGGAAACGCGAACGCCGAACCGATCAGCACGTCGGGTCCGTCGCCACCCCAGATTTCATCCTGCGCCGGCTGCGGCCACATGCCGAGCATCCAATGGTGACTGGCGAGGTTGGTCAGCACCCAGGCGGTCGAGCCACAGGCGCGGCCGACGATGGCGCCGATGTCGACCAGTGCGCGGTAATGCGCTTCGCTGCCGCCGACGCGTCGCGGTTGCAGCATGCGGAAAAGACCGGCGGCGTGCAGGTCGGCGAGGGTGGCGTCGGGAATGCGACGCAGCGTCTCGGTTTCGGCGGCGCGTTCGCGCAATCGCGGCAGCAGCGCTTCGGCCCGGCGCCTCATTTCGGCAAGATCGGGAACCGCGCTCACGCGTGTTGGGCTCCGGTCAGCGCCGCGATTTCCTTGGGAATGCCATCGAGGAAGGTCACGACCATCGCTTCGATCACCGGGTCTATGTTTTCCGGCACTTGCAAGCCGTAAATCCAACGCCGAACGCCGATATAGAAAATCGCCGAGTGCAGCATCCAGACGAGCTCGGCTTCGATGTCGCTCATCGGCACGCGGTCGAGCGGCGGCAGGCCGTTGGCTTCGCGCACCTCGCGCACCACCGCGACGAAGACCTGTTCGCGCAGCATCTTGAAAAAGCGCGCATTGAGGTCGAGGCCGCCTTTCAATCCGGCGAGGATGAACAGCCGCACGCGCTCGTAACCGACGGCGGTGCGGGCGTATTCGCGATAGAAATAGATCAGCCGCTCCTTGAGCGGCCGGCGGCGGTCGGCCAGCGCGACGAACCACTCTTCGCGCCAAGGATCGACGAAGACCTCGCGATAAACGCGCTCGATCAGCGCGTGTTTGCTCGGAAAGTAGCGGTAGAGGAGCGGCTGGGCGATGCCGAGCCGGCGCGCCAGCTCGCGCGTCTGGCCTTCGAATCCCTGTTCGGCGAAGAAATGCACCGCCGCTTGGGCGATCAGGCGCTCGCGCTCATCGGGCGCGAGCCGCCGTCGTCTGCCGCCTGGCGACCGCGCCTTCGTGCGTCGCGCCGGTTTGCGCGCCATTGCCTCCCTGCCCCGACGCCGCCCGCCCGCAGAATGTCAGGGCTTGGTTGACGGCGTCTTTTACCGCGACCATTCTTGAAGCAAGCCGGACGAACAGGCAACCGGCGCGGGGAGGTTGGTTGAAAGCGCCGCCGTTCCGTTATGCCCGGCCGCGCACGCTCGCTGCGGCGCTCAAGCTGCTGGCCGAAGGCGGTGAAACCGCGCGGCTGCTGGCTGGCGGCCAAAGCCTGGTGCCCGCGCTCAACATGCGGCTGCTGGAACCGAAGCTGCTCATCGACATCAACGACGTGAGCGAGCTGAGCGGCATCAGCGAGACCCGCACCGGCATCCGCGTCGGCGCGTTGACCCGCCAAGCCGTGCTCGGCGCTTCGGATATCGTTGCCCGCCGTGCGCCGCTGCTGACGGCAGCAGTGCCCTTCATCGCGCACGCGGCGATCCGCAACCGCGGCACCTTCGGTGGCAGCTTGGCGCAGGCGGATCCGGCGGCCGAATTGCCGGCGTGCGCCGTGGCGCTCGAGGCCCAGCTCGAAATCGCCGGTCCGCGCGGGCTTCGCCGTGTCCCGGCGCGCGATTTCTTCAAAGGCGTTTACGAGACCGCGCTGGCACCCGACGAAATCTTGGTCGCGGCCGAAATTCCCGCGCAACGCGGCGAAACGCTTTTTCTCGAATTGGCGCGCCGCCATGGCGACTATGCCATGGCCGGCCTGGCCGGCTGGGCGATGGTGCAGCAGGGCCGGGTCACCGAGGCGCGGCTCGTCTTTTTCGGCACCGACATTCGTGCGATCGAAGCCAAGGCGGCGTCGGCGGCACTGGCGACGTCGGTTGAAGCGGCAATCGCGGCACTCGATCACGATTTGACGCCGGTTGCCGATTTCAACGCCAGCGCGGCGATGAAGCGCCACCTGGCGGGCGCCTTGCTGCGCCGCGCCTGCGCCGCCGTGATGGCGCGCGCCGCATGAGTGAGACGGTCGCGGTCCGCCTCACCGTCAACGGCGCAACGGTCGAGCGCGACGTGCAGCCGCGGCTCAATCTGGTCGATTTTCTGCGCGACGAGCTCGGCCTGACCGGCACCCACTGGTCGTGTGAGCACGGCGCGTGCGGCGCCTGCACCGTCCGCGTCGATGGCGAGATCGTCCGCGGCTGTCTGGTCTTCGCCGTCCAACTCGATGGCGCCACCGTCGAGACGGTCGAAGGTCTGACGGACTCCGGCGCGCTCGCCGAATTGCAGGCGGCGTTCCATGTCCGTAACGCGGTGCAGTGCGGCTATTGCACGCCCGCCATGTTACTCACGGCGGATGCGCTGCTGCGGCGCGATCCCGATCCGAGCCGCGAAACCATCCGCGCCGCGCTGTCGGCGAATTATTGCCGGTGCACCGGCTATCACGCGATCGTTGACGCTGTTGCGGACGCCGCCCGCGAGCGCGCCAAGCGGCCATGACCGGGCCGCTGTCGTCCGTCGACCGGCCTGTCAGCTACATCGGCAAAAGCGTGCCGCGGCCCAACGCGAAGCGGCTGCTCGCCGGACGCGGTCGCTATGTCGACGACATACGCTTGCCGCGGCTGGCGCACGCCGCATTCCTGCGCTGTCCCTATGCGCACGCCCGGCTCGTATCGCTCGATATCGCCGGTGCCGCACGGGCGCCGGGTGTCGTTCGCGTCGTGACGGCCAAGGATCTCGCCGGCCGGTACGAACCGTGGGTCGGCACGCTGACCCACTTCAAAGGCATGAAGTCGGCGCCACAACATCCTTTGGTGAGAGAGCGCGCCACGTGGCAAGGCGAGCCGGTCGTCGCGGTTGTCGCCGAAAGCCGCGCACTGGCCGAGGACGCGGTGGCGCTCATCGACATCGTCTGGGAGGAGTTGCCGCCGCTCACCGACATGCAGGCGGTGCTTGAACCGGGTGCCGCGCCGTTGCACGCCGAGCTAGGCGACAATCTATGCTTCGCCCGCACCATCGATGCCGGCACGGTTGACGCGGCGTTTGCGGCGGCCGATTGCGTGGTGGAGGAGGCCTACAGCTTCGCCCGCCATACCGGCGTCTGTCTCGAGCCGCGCTCGATCCTCGCCGACTTCGATCCCGCCGCCGGCAGCCTGACCGTGCACTACTCGAGCCAGGCGCCGCACATGATGAAGGAGATCTTCGCGCGTCACTTCCGCCTGCCGGAAAGCGCGGTGCGCGTCATCTGCAATGACGTCGGCGGCTCCTACGGTGTGAAGATTCACGTCTATCCCGACGAGATGACGACGGTGGCGATCGCCGTGATGTTGGGCCGCCCGGTCAAGTTCATCGCCGATCGTCTCGAATCCTTCGTCTCGGACATTCACGCGCGTGAGCACCGGATCAAAGCGCGCATGGCCTTGGCCAAGGACGGCACCATTGCGGCGCTGACGATCGACGACGTCACCGGCATCGGCCCCTATTCGACCTATCCGCGCACCAGCGTCGTCGAAGGCAACCAGGTGATCGGACTGGCGGGATCGTGGTATCGCTGCCGCAACTATCGTGCCCAACTTCGCGTCGCCTTCCAGACCAAGCCGCCGACGACGCAATATCGCGCGGTCGGCCATCCGATTGCGACGGCGGTGACCGAGGCGCTGGTCGACCGCGCGGCCGGCGCGCTCGGTCTCGATCCCGTCGAACTGCGCCGCCGCAACCTCATCCCCGACGACGCCTATCCGTGGACGACGGCATCCGGCCTCAAGTTCGAGAAGCTGTCGCAACAGGCGTCGTTGGCGAAGCTGCTTACGCTTATCGATTACGATGGCTTGCGCCGCGAGCAGGCGGCGTTGCGGCCGCGCGGCGTCTATCGCGGCATCGGCATCGCCTGTTTTGTCGAGCTTACTAATCCCGGTCCGGCTTTTTACGGCGTCGGCGGCGCGCCGATTTCGTCCCAGGACGGCTGCACCATCCGGCTTGATCCGGGCGGCAGCGTGACCTGCGCAACGGGCGTCACCGAACAGGGCCAGGGCACCGAGACCATGGTGGCGCAGATCGTCGCCTCCACGCTGAGCGTGGCGCTCGACCACGTGCGGGTCGTCACCGGCGACACCGAGCGCACGCCGTATGGTGGCGGCACCTGGGCATCGCGCGGCTGCGGCATTGGCGGCGAAGCGGCGCTGCAAGGTGCGCTGGCGCTCAAGGCGAATATCCTGGCGCTCGCCGGTGCGATGCTGCAGGCCGATCCCGCCGCGCTCGATCTCGCCGGCGGCTGGGTCGTGGACCGCGATGGCGGCAACCGTCGCATCGGTCTCGACGAGGTCGGTCGTGCCGCTTATTTCCGCGGCGACACGCTGCCGCCCGGCGTCCAGCCCGAGCTGGTTGCGACGCGCCACTATATGCCGCGAGAATATCCCTTCGCCTTCACCAACGGCGTGCAGGCGTCTTATCTCGAGCTCGACGTCGAGACCGGTTTCGTGAAGCTGCTGAAGCATTGGGTGGTCGAGGATTGCGGCCGGGTGGTGAATCCACTGCTCGTGGAGGAACAAATCCGCGGCGGCGTCGTGCAGGGCATCGGCGGCGCGTTGTTCGAAGAGTGCATTTACGATGATCGCGGCCAGCTGCTGAACGGCACGCTGGCCGATTATCTGGTGCCGATGGCCGGCGAGATGCCCGACATCGAGGTCGCGCATGTCGAGACGCCGACAGCCGAATCCGCGCTCGGCGCCAAGGGCGCGGGCGAGGCCGGCACCGGCGGCGCGCCCGGCGCCATCCTCAACGCGGTCAACGACGCGCTGACGCCCTTCAAGGTGCGCGTCACGGCGCAGCCGATCTCGCCGCGGCGCGTCTTGGAGGCGCTCGGAAAGGCCTAGTTCCGCCCCAAATTGCTCCCGCGAAAGCGGTTGACTGGTTTATTGATCAAGTGAACAATAGTGTCAAATCAGCAGGTTATTCGGCGTGAAGCTCGGCTTTTTCATCATGCCGCTCCATCCGCCGGAGCGTGATTACACGGTGACTCTCAAGGAGGATCGCGAGGCGATCCTACTGGCCGATCGCGTCGGCTATGCCGAGGCCTTCGTTGGTGAGCACATCACCGATCGAGCCGAAACGGTCACGTCGTGCCTGATGTTCATCGCGTCGCTCGTGCACGAGACCAAGCGCATCAAGCTCGGCAGCGGCACGATCAACGTGCCGAACAGCCATCCGGCGACCATTGCCGCCCAGGTGGCGATGATCGACCACATGCTCGAAGGCCGCTTCCTCATGGGCATCAGCCCGGGCGGATTGTTGTCCGATGCCGAGGCCTTCGGCAATCTCGATGCCGACCGCACCGCCATGTTCGTCGAAGGCATCGACATGGTGTTGAAGATCTGGTCGACCGCGCCGCCTTACGACCTCGAAGGCAAGTATTGGAAGATCAGCACGCGGCGCACCATGATGCTCGATATCGGCCAGGGCATCATCATGCCGCCCTATCAGAAGCCGCATCCGCCCATCGTCGTGACCGCTGTCGCGCCCTTTTCCAAGGGCGTGGTCGCCGCGGCCGAACGCGGCTGGACGCCGATTTCGGCCAACTTCCTGCAGCCGCCTTGGGTCGCCTCGCATTGGCCGATGTACGAGCAGGGTTGCGCCAAGGCCGGCCGTCCGGCCCGCTGTGCCGACTGGCGCGTCGCCAAGAGCATTTGCGTGCTCGATGACGACAAGACCGCCAAGCGCTATGCGACCGGCGGCAATAGTCCGTATCGGTTCTATTACCAGCAACTGATGACCAAGTTGATCGGCAACGGCCGGCCCGAATTGTTCAAGGCGGATCGCGCCATGCCGGATTCCGCCGTGACGCTCGACTATGTGATGGACTCGCTGGTGATCCACGGCTCGGTCAATCGCGTCGTCGATCAGTTGCTGGCGTTCCGCGAGCGCGTCGGCGACTTCGGCACGTTGCTCTACGCCGGCCACGATTGGGTCGACCCGCAGCTCGGCCGCCGGTCGATGGAGCTGATGGCCACCGAGGTCATTCCGCGCATCAACAAGGCGCTGGGCGCCGAGGCCGCGGAATGAAGGTTGCGCCGGTTGGCGGAAACTCACTATCCTCTCATTCACTCGATCGGCCGGCCTAAAGGGCGCAGAAAAGCCCAAGAAATCAGCCGGTAATAACGACGGTGCCGCGGGCTGAAAATGCGGCATCCATGGAAAAGAGGGAGGAAACCAGAAGCCATGCGTGTCAATCGCCGCAAATTTCTTGCCGGCACGGCCGCGATCGCGGGTGCCGCCGCATTCCCCATGCCATCGATCGCCCAAGCGAAGTCGATCAAGATCGGCCTGCTCTGCGACAAGACCGGGCCGCTCGCCGAGGGCGGCATCCAAATGGAGCAGGGCGCGACGGTATTTCTGAAATCCAAGAATTTCACCCTCGCCGGCAGCAAGGTCGACTTCGTCGTCGCCGATACCGGCAGCAGCCCGGCGCAGGCCAAGACCAAGGCGCAAGAGCTCATCGAGCGCGATGGGGTCAACTTCATTCTCGGCCCGCTGGCGGCATTCGAGATGCTGGCGATCTCGGATTACGTCGCGCAGCACAAGACGCCGATCCTGTCGCTTGCCGCCGCCGACGACTTGTCCCAGCGCAAGCCCAATCCCTATCTCTGTCGCGCTTCGGCAACCTCGTCGCAGGCGACGCACGTGTTGGGCAACTACGCCCGCAAGGAGATGAAGCTCAAGCGTGTCGTCTACATCGACTCCGATTTCGCGTTTGGCTACGAGCAGGGCGGCGGCTTCCAACAAGTCTTCACGGACGAGGGCGGCTGCGTCGTCAAGAAATTGTGGGCGCCGCTCGGCGCGCCCGACTTCACGCCCTATATCGCGCAGATCCAGGACGTGGATGGCGTCTGTCAGGGTTTCGCCGGCGCCGCGCCGGTGAAATTCATGAAACAGTACGCCGACGTCGGTCTCAAGCTGCCGGTCTGTGGCGGTGAAACCGCGGGCGACGATGCCTTGTTGCCGCATTTCGGCGACGAGGCGATCGGGATGATCAGCGCCTGCCCCTACACCATCGACCTGAAGAACGACGCCAATGCGAAGTTCAAGGCGGGGATGGACAAGGACTTCCAGGCCGTGCCCGGCTTCTATGCGGCCGGAATGTATGTCAGCGGTATGGTGATCGAAGCGGGCCTCAAGGCGTTGCACGGCGACGTGTCGAAGCCGGAGCAGACGATCAAGGCGCTGCGCGCGGTCAAGCTCCAGGACACACCGCGCGGGCCGATCCACTTCGACGAGTTCGGCAATGTCGTCGGCAACATCTTCGTCCGCAAGATCGAGAAGGTCGGCGGCAAGCTCACCAGCGTCACGCAGAAGACCTATCAGAACGTCAGCCAGTTCTGGACATACGACGTGAAGAAATACCTCGCGCAGCCAGCGTACTCGCGCGACTGGCCGCCGGTGACCGCCTGTAAGGCGTGATGAGTTAAGGTCGAATTCGGCTCCGCCCGGTTGCGTTGCGACGGTCGCAGCGCGGCGGGCGGAGTGGAATTTTCGGCGCAGGACCGCCGGACATGAGTATCTGGGGCGTATTGGCCATCAATAGCATTACCTTCGGTGGCCTGCTCTTTTTGCTGTCGGCTGGGTTCTCGTTGATTTTCGGGCTGATGCGGATTCCGAACCTGACGCACGGCTCGTTGTTCATGCTGGGCGGTTATGTCGGCGCCAGCATGGTTCTGGCCTACGATCTGCCATTTTGGCTCGCAGCGTTGATCGCGGCGGTGGCGATGGCCGTCTTCGGCGGCTTGATCGAGCGGTTCCTGCTCCGGCGTCTGTCGGGGTCGCTCCTGGCGCAAGTGCTGGTGACGCTCGGGATCGCGTTCATTGTCGCTGATTTCTGCTTGATGGTATGGAGCGGCGACCCGATTTCGGTCAGGACGCCGTCGGCGCTGGTCGGCGGAACGCGTATCGCCGGGTTGTTCTTCCCGACCTACCGGATCGCCATCATCGTGATCGCGGTCGTCGTCGCCGCGATCCTCTGGGCGCTGCTCGATCGCACGCGGCTGGGCGCGATGATCCGCGCCGGCGTCGACGACCCGCAGATGGCGCGCGTCGTCGGCATCCGCGTTTCGCGCCTGTTCACGATCGTCTTCTGTCTCGGTGCGGCGCTTGCCGGGTTTGGCGGCTTCATGGGCGCGCCCATCTTGACCGTTTATCCCGGCCTCGATTTCGACATGCTGCCGCTGGCGCTGGTGGTCGTGATTCTCGGCGGCGTCGGCAGCCTGCTCGGCTCGCTGGTTGGCAGTATTGCCATCGGCTTCATTTACAATTTCGGCTTGGTGGTGGTGCCCGAGCTCGCCTACTTCGTGCTGTTCCTGCCGATGGTCGTGGTCTTGGTGGTCCGGCCGCAGGGCCTTTTCGGCAAGCAGGCGCCATGACGGCGACGCGCATCGGACTCCTGGTCGCTTCCGTCGTGATGGTGACGGTGCCGCTATGGGTTCCCGGCGATTATTACATCAGCGTTTGCAGCCAGATCCTGATCTACGCCATTTTTGCGCTCAGCGTCGATGTGCTGCTCGGCTATGCGGGTCTCGTGTCGCTCGGTCATGCCGGACTGTTCGGCCTGGCGAGTTACACCGTCGCCGTCTGCCTCGGCGCCGGGCTCGGCCATGTTACCGCGATCGTCACCGCCATCGGACTCACGCTGGCCGGCACCGCCGTCTTCGCGGCATTGAGCCTGCGCACCACCGGCATCGGCTTCATCATGATCACGCTCGCCCTCGGCCAGATCGCGTGGGGCCTCGCCTACCGTTGGGTCAGCATCACGAACGGCGATAACGGCCTCAGTGTCGCGCACCGGCCGGCGCCCTTCGGTATCCCGCTCGATGCGCCGTCGCACTTCTATTATGCGACGGCGGTCGTCTTCGTTCTGGCGGTGATCGCCACCTGGATTTTCGTCCATTCGCCGTTCGGCGCCAGCCTCAAGGGCACGCGCGACCAACCGCGGCGCATGACCGCGCTCGGCTATCACGTCTGGCTCATTCGTTTCTACGCCTGCCTGTTCTCGGGGTTCTTGGCGGCGGTCGCGGGCATCCTCTTCGTCTATTACACCGAGTTTGTCAGCCCGCCCACGGTGTCCCTGACTTCGTCGGCCGAGCCCGTGCTGATGGTGATTTCGGGCGGTTCGGGCACGCTCTTCGGTCCCATCGTCGGCGCCATTCTGATCGAAATCGTCAAGAACGTCGCCAGCGCCTACATCACGCGTTGGAACATGATGTTGGGTGCGATCTTCGTCGCCATCGTCATGTTCATGCCGGACGGCTTGGTGCCGGGGACGATCCGGCTCGTGCGCCGGCTGTTGAAGTTCCGCCGCAAGGAATCGCCGGCGGCGGCGATCGAGCCGACATCCAGCGGGCCGGTGCCATGACCGCGCTGTCGATCCACAAGCTCGAGAAATCTTTCGGCGGCTTGCGCGTGACCCGCGGCGTCGATCTCGTGGTTGCGCCCGGCGAGCGGCGCTTGGTCATCGGTCCCAACGGCGCCGGCAAGACGACGTTGTTCAATCTCGTCACCGGCGAGCTCAGGCCGGACGCCGGTTCGGTGTCTCTGTTCGATCGCGAGCTGACGCGCCTGCCGTCGCGCCGCCGCGCTCATCTGGGTTTGTCGCGGACCTATCAGATCATCACGCTGTTTCCCAAGGACACGCTGCTGCGGAATGTCACGCTGTCGCTGCTCGGCCTGTCGCGTTTGCGCTGGAATCCGTTGTTGCGGCTCGACCGTCAACATTCGCTGGCCGCACAGGCGGAAGCGGCGTTGTCGCGCGTCGGCCTCGGTCATCTGGCGCATCGACCGCTTGCCGAAACGTCGTACGGCGAGCGGCGCCGTGTCGAGATCGCGATGGCACTGGCGCAGAATCCCCGCGTGCTGCTGCTCGACGAGCCGTTCGCGGGCCTTTCGGTCGACGAGCGGCGCGACGTCAAGACGCTGCTGTTCGCGATTCCGCGGGACGTCACCATCGTCATGATCGAGCACGACATGGACATCGCGCTCGATTTCGCCGAGCGCATCACCGTCATGCATTTCGGCGAAGTCGTGGTCGAAGGCACGCGCGCCGAGGTGGTTGCGGACCCGCGCACCAAGGAGATTTACCTTGGCGAATGAAGCGCTCGCGCTCGGCGGCATCGACGCCTATTACGGCGACAGCCATGTGCTGCATGGTGTGTCGTTCACGCTCGGCGAGGCACGTTTGCTCGGGCTGCTCGGCCGCAACGGCGCTGGCAAGACGACGTGCATGAACGTGACGATGGGCATGTTGCGGCCGCGCCGCGGCAGCGTCACGTCGTTCGACCGGGTGATTACCGGCCGGGCGCCGGAGGACATTGCGGCCTGCGGCATCGCCCTGGTGCCACAAGGCCGGCGCATTTTCCGCAGCCTGACGGTGCGCGAGAACCTGCTGGTGGCCGCGCGGCGGCCGAAAGCCAACGGCGCGCACGCGCCCTGGACCTTCGACACCGTCTATGCCGCCTTTCCCCGCCTCAAGGAGCGGCAGAACCAGGTCGCCGGCTATCTCTCCGGTGGCGAGCAACAGATGCTGGCCATCGGCCGTGCGCTCATGGCCAATCCGCGGGTGCTGCTGATGGACGAGCCCTCGGAAGGTCTGGCGCCGCAAATCGTCGCCGAGGTCATGGCGACCATCCGCCGACTCAAGGAACAGGGGCTCAGCATCATCCTGGTCGAGCAGAACGCCAAGCTGGTGTTCGACATTGCCGACGACATCGTCATTCTCAACAGCGGCCACGTGGCGGTTGCAGGCACCACCAGCGAGTTGCGCCGCAGCGGCGTCGATCTGCATCAACATCTCGGGATCTACTGACCGGCCCACGCGGTGGCCGGCGACGGGACCCGATACCGACTCCATCATCCGCTTTACGGCCACACCGTAGACGGGTTATGCCGTGACGGTGCCGCTGGGCTTCCGGAGGCGGTCTGCGCCAAGCCGGCGCTGGCCTCCGGCGTGCTCCTCGCGGCACGAGGACGGGCCTTGGCGAAGATTGCATTCCGCTTGCTGTCGTCGACGTTTCGGCCGAGCAAAGTATGAAAATTGTCGATCGCATTCGCGGCACTTTCGCGATGGCGCGGCCGGCGCTGTCGATTGCCGCGGGTGCCCGGCCACCGCGCAGCTGGCACGACGCCCGGTTCCTCCTCCGGGTCCGTTGGCGGGCCTTGTTGCGCGGCCTCGAACGCCGCCATCTGCGCAGCAACGAGATCGCCCTAACGGTGTTCGGCGCGGCCATTGGCGCCGTCATCGGCATTGGTGTCGTCATTGTGCATCAGATGTCGCAATGGCT
>DASYXI010000033.1:0-15147 GCA_035934995.1 Allostellaceae bacterium | reverse complement strand
GCGAGGCGTTGCCGTCGATCGGCGCCGTCAGCCGGCTTTCGATTGCTAGCCGGAAGCGGGGCGCGCGCGACGCTTTCAAGATCGTGATCGAAGGCGGCGCCAAATCATCGGTCGAGCCTGCGGCGCTCAGACAGGGCACGCGCGTCGAGGTCCGTGATCTCTTCTACGCGACGCCGGCGCGGCTCAAATTCCTCAAATCCGCGCGCGCCGAGCGCGATGCCGCCGTCGAAGCGGTCGAGCGCTTGGCCATGGCCTATCCGTCGGTCGCCTTCGCCGTCATCGGCGACGAGGAAAAGCCGCTGCTGCGCATGAATGCCGCGGAGCCCGACCTTGCCGGCAAATCGGCCGGCGAGATTCGCCGAGCGCGGCTTGGCGCGGTTCTCGGTCGCGACTTTGCCGACAATGCGATTGCCATCGACGCGGCACGCGAAGGCTTCCGTCTCACCGGTCTCGCCGGCCTGCCGACGCTCAACCGCGCCACCGCGCGCGATCAATATCTGTTCGTTAATGGCCGGCCGGTGCGCGACAAGCTTTTGGCCGGCGCGGTGCGCGGCGCGTACCAGGATTTCCTCGCGCGCGACCGGCATCCGATGGTGGTGCTGTTCCTCACCGGACCGGAGGATGATATCGACGTCAACGTTCATCCGGCGAAGGCCGAGGTGCGCTTCCGCGACGCCGCGATGGTGCGCGGCCTGATCGTGGGCTCGCTGCGCAACGCGCTGGCCGCGGCCGGTCATCGCGCCTCGACCACGGTCGCGGCGCAGGCGGTCGCGGCTTTCCAGCCGGTACAATGGAGTCCGCGCGGCGGTGCCGCGCCGGCGTTGGCGCTCAATCCCGGCCTGGCCGAAGCGCCTGCGGCGTATCAGGCGCCCCTTGCGGCAACCGCGCCGGCAGCGCGGGTTGTCGAAGCGCCGGCACCGGACGTTGCGGCGCATCCCTTGGGCGCCGCATGCGCGCAACTGCACGAAACCTACATCGTGGCGCAGACTGCCGATGGTCTGGTCATCGTCGATCAGCACGCGGCGCACGAGCGCCTGGTCTATGAGGCGATGAAAGCCGAAATTGCGGCTTCCGGCGTCAAACGCCAGATCCTGTTGCTGCCCGAGATCGTCGAGCTCGATGCCACGGATGCCGCACGCGTGGCGGCGCGCGCGCCCGAGTTGGCCGAGCTCGGCCTGGTGCTCGAAGCCTTCGGCCCCGGCGCAGTGGTGGTGCGCGAAGTCCCCGCCATCCTGGGCGAGACGGACGTCAAAGGGCTGGTGCGCGATCTCGCCGACGAACTCGCCGAGCTCGGCGGTGCGCTGTCGCTCAAGGAGCGGCTCGAGCATGTCTGCGGCACAATCGCCTGCCACGGCAGCGTGCGCGCCGGCCGGCGTCTCAACCAGTCGGAGATGAACGCGCTGCTGCGCCAGATGGAAGCGACGCCGCATTCCGGTCAGTGCAACCATGGCCGGCCGACTTACGTCGCGCTGAGTCTCGCCGAAATCGAAAAGCTGTTCGGCCGCCGCTGATCGTATGGTTGCACTCGACGCCGATAGCGCGCTGGTGCTGTTCTCGGCCGGCCAGGATTCCACCACCTGCCTCGCCTGGGCGCTCGACCGCTTCCGCCGCGTCGAGACTGTCGGTTTCGCCTACGGCCAGCGCCACGGCGTCGAGATGGAATTGCGGGAGCCGATCCGGCGCAGGCTTGCGGCGCTCGACCCTGCCTGGGCGACGCGACTGGGTCCCGACCGGGTAATTCCGCTCGACGTTCTCGGCCAAGTGAGCCAAAGCGCGCTGACGGCTGACTTGCCGCTGGGCAAGCGGCCGGACGGATTGCCGACGACCTTCGTGCCCGGCCGCAATCTCGTCTTCTTCACCTTCGCCGCCATCGTCGCCTACCAACGCGGCCTCAAGCATGTCGTCGGCGGCATGTGCGAGACCGATTTCTCCGGCTATCCCGATTGCCGCGACGACGCCATCAAGGCGCTCCAGGCGGCGATCAATCTCGGCATGGACGCGCGACTGGCGCTCGAAACGCCGCTGATGTGGATCGACAAGGCGGCGACCTGGCGCTTGGCCGAAAGCCTCGGCGGCGCGGCGCTGGTCGAGCTCATCCGCACCGAGACCCACAGCTGCTATCGCGGCGTGCGCGGCACGCTGCACGATTGGGGTCATGGCTGCGGCGATTGTGATGCCTGCGCGCTGCGCGCCAAAGGGTGGGCGGCTTATGCGGGAGATGCGCGCTAGCGCTGCGGCTGGAAGGCATAGGCCGACGGGCCTTTGACCGCCTCGTCGACCACCAAACGGTGCTGCAACGGCGGGAAGGCACGCTGACGGCAATCGGCGCGCTCGCACAACCGGCAGCCGACGCCGATTTCGGTCGCCGGTTCCGGACGCGTCAGATCGAGGCCGTCGGCATAGACGATCTCCGCCGCCCGCCCGATATCGCATCCCAGCACCACCGCCATGTGGCCGGAGGGTGCATGGAAGCCGCCGCCCGGCTTCTCCACTGTGCGCGCGACGCAGAAAAACGTCGTGCCGTCGGGCAGCCGGGCGATCTGGCGGCGGATCAGGCCGGGCGTGGCGAAGGCTTCGTGGACGACGAAACGCGGACAGGCGCCGCCATAACGCGAGAAGTGAAAGCCGGCCGCCGAGAAGCGTTTGCTGACGTTGCCGGCGATGTCGGCGCGGGCGAAGAAGAACGGAATGCCGGCCGCGCCGGTGCGGTTGAGCGTCGACAGCCGGTGCGCCACCTGCTCGAACGAGACGCCGAAGCGGTTCATCAGGCGCTCGATGTCGTAACGCTCGGTTTGCGCCGCCGATAGGAACGTCGCGTACGGCATGAGCACCGCGCCGGCGAAATAATTCGCCAGTCCGATGCGGCACAGCATCTCGCTTTCCGGCGCCGACAGCTTGGCGGCCTGGATCGTCTCGCCGATCGGCTCGCGCGCTTCCAGCAGGCCGAGCTGATAGGCCAGATGGAAGTTGCGGCTCGCCAACGGCAGCGCCTCGGACAGGTCCAGGCGGCGGGCGCGCGGATCGAAGCGCCGCAACGCGCCCGCCATGCTCGCGATGGTCGCGATTTCGACCGTGACGCCGTGACGTCGCGCCAGCTGTTCGCCGAGGGCGCGACCGAGATCGCCGGTCACCGCCTGCAACAGGGTTTCGGCGGCGGTTTCGAGCGCGGCGAAGTGATTGCGGCGTGACTCGAAGAAGTCGCGCGCCTCCTCGGTCGGCAGCACGACGCGGCGGGTGCGGCCTTCGGCCAGATTGAGGTTGATCGCCTGGGCGTCGTCGCGTGCTGCGCGCAGAGCACGGTAGAGATCGGCGATGGCGCGCGCGGCCCGTGGCGCGGCGCCGACCAACCGCGCGATCTCGTCGGCGTCGATGCCGCTATCGCGCAGGCCCGCGTCGGCAAAAACCTCGCGCAGCGCGGCGGCCAGTTGCCGCTCGGCGTCGTCGGTGAGGGCGTTGAGATCGACGCCGTATTTCTCGCCGAGCTTCAGCAGCAGCGAGACCGTCACCGGCCGCTCGTCGTGTTCGATCAGATTGAGATAGCTGGCGCTGATGCCGAGCTCCGCGGCCATCTGCTGTTGTGTCAGGCCACGATCTTGACGCAAGCGCCGAATCTTCTGGCCGAGCAGGGTCTTACGGGCTGCCACCGCACGCTCCTGTGATTTACAAATTTACAAAACGCACAATTATTTGCATGAAAAAACACAGGATTTACGAATTTTATTATCGCCCGCCACAGAAACTTCGCAAGTGCAATGTAAATTACCCGACGTAAGGCCGCATAGAGGAGGCTGATGTGAAGATTTGTGTGTTCGGTGCAGGCGCGATCGGCGGGTTCCTGGGCGCGAAGCTCGCGCGCTCGGGCACCGAGGTTTCGCTCATTGCGCGCGGCGCCAATCTGGCGGCGATCCGCGCCAATGGCCTGAAGCTGCGCGCCGACGGCCAAGAGACCGTCGTCCGGCTACCGGCAACCGACGATCCGGCCGAGCTCGGTCCGCAGGATTATGTCATCGTCACGCTTAAGGCCAACCAGATCGACGCCGCACTCGACCACTTTGCGCCGCTGCTCGGTCCCGATACGGCGATCGTCACCGCCGTCAACGGCGTGCCCTATTGGTATTTCCATCGGCATCCCGGCGAATGGGAGAACCACAGCATCGCCAGCATCGATCCGGCGCGGCGGCAATGGACCTTGCTTGCGCCGGCGCGCGCCATCGGCTGCGTCGTCTATCCGGCGACCGAGCTGGTCGCGCCGGGCGTTGTCGCGCACGTCTATGGCGACCGTTTTCCGATCGGTGAGCCATCCGGCGAGATCAGCCAGCGGTGTCAGCGCCTGTCGGCGGCATTTGCCGCCGGCGGCCTTAAGGCGCCGGTGCTCGACAACATCCGCGACGAGATCTGGCTCAAACTTTGGGGCAACCTCTGCCTCAATCCGCTGAGCGCGCTGACCGGTACGACGCTCGACGTGCTGTGCAGCGAGCCGGGCACGCGCGACATTGCCCGCGCCATGATGCGCGAGGCGCAGGCGATCGCCGAGCGGCTCGGCGTGCGCTTCCGCGTCGACCTCGAACGCCGTCTCGACGGCGCGCGCAAGGTCGGCGCGCACAAGACCTCGATGTTGCAGGACCTGGAACGCGGCCGGCCGCTCGAAATCGACGCGCTGGTGACGGCGGTGCAGGAGCTTGGCCGTCTGGTCGATGTGCCGACGCCAGCCATCGACGTGGTACTAGCATTGATCCAGCACCGGGCCGAGGCGTTGCAGCTTTACGAGCGTCCCGCCTTGAGCGCCGTCGCCGCGGAGTAGCGCAGAAACACGATCTTCGCCGCGCCGTAACGGCGTTCGTCCAGCGGCGCGAAGCCCGCCGGCGGGGTGAAATCGCGCTTCACTGCCAGCTCGACCACGGCAATCGCGTCCGGCAGCAGCCATTGCGCGGCGGCCAGGGCGATCAACGTCGGTGACGCCCAATCTTCGGCATAAGGCGGATCGAGAAAGATCAGCGACGCCGGCGCGCTGGCGCGGGGCGGCCGCAGCGCGTCGGCGGCCAGCACAGCGGTTTGTCGCGTGGCGGCCAGCGCCGTGACGTTCGCCGTCAAGACGCCGCGCGCTGTCCGGTCGCGTTCCATGAAACTGACGAATCGCGCGCCGCGCGACAACGCCTCGAGACCGAGCGCGCCGCTGCCGGCGAAAGCATCGAGCACAATGGCGTCCTCATAGACCGGTCGCGGCGCGAAGGCGGCATGCGCCAGGATGTTGAAAATCGCTTCGCGGGCGCGGCCCGCAGTCGGACGAACGTTACCGCCTTCCAAGGGCGTCAATTTCCGGCCGCGATGCTTGCCGGCGATGATACGCAACACGGGTTCAGCCGCGCGCGGCCTGGATGAAGCCGCTGAAGATGCGCCGGTCGCCGTCGCTCAGGCGGTATTCCGGATGCCATTGCACGCCGAGGACGAACCGCCGCTTCGGGTCTTCGATGCCTTCGATGACGCCATCGGGCGCCAGCGCGTCGACGACCAGGCCGGGCGCGACGTCCTTGACCGCCTGATGATGCGCGCTGTTGACCGGCATCTCGGCGAGGCCCGTGATCCGGCGCAGCAGCGTATTGGGCGCGATCGTCACCGCATGGCCCGGCTCGGTCCGTGGATTGGGTTGTTCGTGCTTGAGCGCGTTCTTGATCTCGTCGGGAATGTGCTGCACCAGCGTGCCGCCGAGCGCGACGTTCAGAAGCTGCTCGCCGCCGCAGATGCCCAACACCGGCAGGTTCTTTTCGAGCGCGCGCCGACAGATCGCGATCTCGAATTCAGTGCGTCGCGCTTTGAGCGAGACGGTCTCGTGCTTGGTTTTGGCGCCGAACAATGCTGGATCGACGTCGAAAGCGCCGCCGGTGACGATCAAGCCGTCGAGCAGCGCCAGATAGTCGCTGGCGCGCTCGGGTTCGTGCGGCAACAGCACCGACAGCCCGCCCGCCTCGGCCACCGCTTCGCAATAATTCTCGCGCAGCGCGTACCATGGATGGGTCTTGGAATAACCGCCGGGCGGCTCGTGATCGAGGGTGAGGCCGATGACCGGTTGTGCCATGCTGGCGTCAATCTATGACCACGCCGCGCAAGCGGCAAGGAAACCGCATGGACGATCGAATGGCGAAGCCGATGGCGCTGGCATTGGCCGCCGCGGAACGCGCTGCGACCGCCGGCGAAGTGCCGGTCGGCGCCGTGCTCGTCGATGCCAGCGGTGTCGTCTTGACGCAGACCGCGAATCGCGTCGAGGCGCTTGCCGATCCGACCGCGCATGCCGAGCTGCTGGCGTTGCGCGAAGGCGCGCGTCAGCGCGGCCGGCCGATCCTCGACGATTGCGATCTCTACGTCACGCTCGAGCCGTGCGCCATGTGCGCCGGCGCCATCGCCCTGGCGCGCATCCGGCGGCTCTATTTCGGCGCCAGCGATCCCAAAGGCGGCGCGGTCGAGCACGGACCGCGTTTCTTCCAGCAGCCGACCTGTCATCACCGGCCGGATGTCTATGGCGGAATCGACGCGACGCGCGCCGGCGAGTTATTGCGGCGCTTTTTCGCTGACCGGCGCTGAGACGCGGCGGCGGCCTATGGCACGCCAGCCGATGTCGCGCCGGCAGAAGCCTTGCGACCAGTCGATCTTGTCGACCACGGCGTAAGCGCGCTTCTGCGCCTCGCGCACCGAGCGGCCGCGCGCAACGACATTGAGAACACGGCCGCCGTCGGCGACCAGCTTCTCGCCGACGCGCTTGGTGCCGGCGTGGAAGATGCGCACCGCGGTATCGGCGCCCGCGGCGCTGTCGAGGCTGCGAATCTCGCTGCCTTTCACCGGCGTGCCGGGATAGCCCTTGGCCGCCATGACGACGCACAACGCCACCTCGTCGCGCCAGCGCAGGTCGAAATCCTCAAGCTCGCCGTCATGCGCCGCGATCAACGCCGGCAGCAGATCGCTCTTGAGGCGCGTCAACAGCACCTGGCATTCGGGATCGCCGAAGCGGCAATTGTATTCGATGACCTGCGGGCCGCTCTTGGTCAGGATCAGCCCAACGTAGAGGATGCCCTTGTACGGCTTGCCTTCGTCGCGCATGGCGTGGACCGTCGGCAGGACGATCTTCTCCATCACCTGCACTTCGAGCTCGGGCGTCAGCGCCGGCGCCGGCGAATAGGCGCCCATGCCGCCAGTATTGAGACCGGTGTCGCCGTCGCCGACGCGCTTATGGTCCTGCGCCGAGGCGAGGCCGAGCGCACGCTTGCCGTCGACCAGCGCGAAGAAGCTGACTTCCTCGCCTTCGAGAAAATCCTCGACCACGATCTCGGCGCCGGCGGCGCCGAATTTCTTCGCCACCATAGCCGCGTCGACCGCGGCCAGCGCCTGGCGCGTGGTGGTGGCCACCGTCACGCCCTTGCCGGCCGCGAGCCCATCGGCCTTTATCACAATGGGCGCCTTGTGCTTGCGGATGTACTCCTTGGCGGCGGCGGGATCGGTGAAGCGGCGATAGGCGGCCGTCGGGATGTTGTACTTGGCGCACAGATCCTTGGCGAAGGACTTGGAGCCTTCGAGCACCGCCGCCGCCGCGGTCGGACCGAAAGCGGCGATGCCGTTGGCCTCGAGCGTATCGACCAATCCCGCGACCAAGGGGCCTTCCGGACCGACGATGACGAAATCGATCTTTTCCTGCTTGCACAGCTTGACGATGCCGTCGATGTCGGTCGGTGCCACCGCGACGCAGGCCGCTTCGTCGGCGATGCCGGGGTTTCCCGGCGCGCAGAACAGCGCGTCGCACAGCGGCGACGACGAGATCGCCCAACACAGTGCGTGCTCGCGGCCGCCCGATCCGATCACCAGCACACGCAAGCGGCTCTCCTCGTTCAGGGCCTTATTCGTCCGGCCCGTTTCCCCCGTCAGGGGCGCTCTTGTATCATAGCCTGCGATGACGGAAAGCCACGCGCCGAGCACGGTCACAAGCCCCGGCGGGCCGCGACCGAACCTGCCGGAATATACGGTTTCCGAGATATCTCAAGCGGTTAAACGAACGCTTGAAACCGATTTCGGGCATGTGCGTGTACGCGGCGAAATTTCGGGCTGCAAACAGGTCGCCTCCGGCCACTGCTACCTCACGCTGAAAGACGCCGAGTCGAACCTCGACGGCGTGGTCTGGCGAACGACTTTCGGCCGCCTGACGGTGAAGCCCGAGGACGGCATGGACGTCATCTGCACCGGCCGCATCACCACCTATCCCGGCCGATCAAAATACCAGCTGATCATCGAAGCGATCGAGTTGGCTGGCGTCGGTGCGCTGTTGAAGTTGCTCGAAGAGCGCAAGAAGAAGCTCGCCGCCGAAGGGCTTTTCGACGAATCGAAGAAAAGGAAGTTGCCATTCCTGCCGGAGGTGATCGGCGTCGTTACCTCGCCGACCGGCGCGGTGATCCGCGACATCCTGCATCGCCTGGCCGATCGCTTTCCGCGCCGCGTCCTGGTGTGGCCGGTGGCCGTGCAGGGCGAAGGCGCGGCCGAGGCGATTGCGCGGGCGATCGCCGGCTTCGACGCGCTCGACGGCCGGGGCGCGGTGCCGCGGCCCGATCTGCTGATCGTGGCGCGCGGCGGCGGCAGCCTGGAAGATTTGATGGCGTTCAACGAGGAAAGCGTCGTGCGCGCCGTGGCGGCCTGCAGCATCCCGCTGATCTCCGCCGTCGGGCATGAAACCGACACCACGCTGATCGATTTTGCCGCCGACCGACGCGCACCGACACCAACGGCCGCGGCCGAAATGGCGGTGCCGGTGCGGCTCGAACTCGTCGCCGATGTCGCCGCGCATGCGCATCGCCTGGCGCAAGCGCTCGCGCGCTTTATCGACGACAAGTTCGTGCGCGTCGAAGGCCTGGCGCGCGGTCTGCCTGATCCGCGCAGCCTGATCGAAACCGCGCTGCAACGGCTGGATGATCGCGCCGAACGGTTGACGCTCGGCATCGCCGGGCTCTTGCGCTTGCGTCGCCAAAGCATTCAGGCGCTTGGCCGGCTGCTGCGTCGTGATGTGCTCGAACGCGAGGTTGGACGGCTGCGCGATGCAGTCGCCGGTCTCGCGGAACGGCTGCCGCCGGCCGTCGCACGCCTGATGCAGCAGCGCGAGATCGCGCTTGCCGGTTGCGGCGGCCGCTTGGCCAGCTGGCGTCAGGCGCAGGACAAGGTGCTGGAACGCGGCTATGTGATGGTGCGCGACGTCAAGGGCACATTGTTGACGTCGGCGGGCGCGGTGACGCCGGGCGCCGACTTGGCACTCCATTTCCACGATGGCAAGGTGGCGGCGCGAGCCATCGGCCGCGAAACCGACAAGCCGGAGCGCGCGCCGGCGCCCAAACGCGAACAAGGCAAACTGCTATGAGACACCTCGCCATGGCCGCGATGCTCTGTCTCATCGCGACCGCGGCCTGGGCCGGCGCTCTCACGCTCGACGGCACGCTCACCCAAGGCGCGTTGATCCGGGGCTTCGCCGGGCCCGGCGCGCGGGTCACGCTTGACGGTAAACCGATACAGGTCGCGCCCGACGGGCATTTCATTTTCGGGCTTGGGCGCGACGCGCCGGCGCACGCGACCCTCGACGTCACCTTCCGCGACGGGTCGCATCTGCATCGGACGCTTGCCATTGTGCCGCGACACTATGATGTGCGCCGCATCAATAACCTGCCGCCGGCCGAGGTCACGCCGCCGCCGGAGACGCTGGCGCGCATCAAGCAAGAAGCGGCCGAGATCGATCAGGCTTTCGCGCGGCAAAGCGACAGCGTCGCTTTCGAGACGCCGCTCGAATGGCCGGTGACCGGGATCATCACCGGCGTTTATGGCAGTCAGACCTTTCTCAACGGCCAGCCGCGACAGCCGCATCTCGGCGTCGACATCACCGCGCCCGCCGGCACGCCGATTAAGGCCGCCGCCGCCGGCACCGTCACACTGGCTAAAGCCGGTCTGTATTTCACCGGCGGCACCGTCATCATCGATCACGGCTATGGCCTGTCGACGCTTTACATCCATTTGCAAAACATCGCCGTCCGCTCCGGCGATCGCGTAACGCAAGGGCAGATCATCGGTGAACTCGGCGCGACCGGCCGCGCCACCGGTCCGAATCTGCATTGGGGGCTGGTCTGGCACGAGGTGCGCCTCGATCCGGCGCTCGCCGCCGGTCCGATGCCGCAGTCGGAACCCGCTAGTCCGGCCACCGCCGGTGCAGCCAGAACCATTGCTCCGGCCGGCGGCGAATCCATCCTTCCACCGCCGCATTGACCGCCGTCATCAGCTGCTTTTCGTCCGCCCGGCTGTCGCCCGTGCGCGGCAGCGGAATGGGCGGGTCTACGGCAAGGCGGAACGTGGCGCCGCGCACGCGCTCGACGCGACACGGCAGCACGACGCAATCGTAGCGTAAGGCCAGCCGCGCCAGCGCCGGCGCGGTCATCGCGTCACGACCGAAAAACGGCACCGCGATGCCGTCGTTCATTTTCTGATCGACCAGCATGCAGATGTGTTTACCTTCCGCTAGCGCACCGATGGCGCGCCGGGCGGCGGCGCTGCCTTTGGGGACCAACTCGCCGCCACCGACGCTGCGCGCCTCGCCGATCAACTCGTCGACAAACGGGTTGTTGGGGGCCCGATAGATGGCGAGCACGTCGAGCCCGGCCTGTGTCGCTGCGAGCATCGCGATTTCCCAGTTGCCGAAGTGGGCGGAGAAAAAGATGAAACGCGTGTCCGGCCGACGCGCGTCGAGGACCTCGTGTACGCCCTCGACCGTCACGCGGCCGCCGGGCTCGTATACCTTGAACTTATCGAGATGCGGATATTCGGCCGCGACGCGGCCGAGATTGTCCCACATGCCGCGCACGATGCGGCTGATGTCGGAATTGGACAGGTCGGGCAGGGCGCGCCGCAGATTGAGCCGCGCCCGTTTGCTGACGCCCAGCACCGGTCCGACGCTGCGCGCCAGAAAGCCGCCGACGGCGGAAGCCGCGTCGACCGGCAAGAGCCGGAAAAAAGCGAACGCCAGGCGCGCGAATAACCCTTCGGTCCAGTCGCGCACGCGCTTGGCGCCGCGATCAGCCATGTGCCGCCTGTTCGAGCGCGCGGTCCAGCAGCCGGTTGAGCATCGCCTCGTCCCGCCACGCGATGGTCAATGGCAGATATTGGATGCGCGTCTGCCACGAGCGTGCGAGGCGCACCCAGTCTTTTTCCGTGGTCATGAGCGTCGCATTTGCTTGTGTTGCCGCGTCGGCAAGGCCCGTCAGCTCGCTCTCGCTATAGCGATGGTGGTCGGGAAAGCTGCGCGCCGCGACGATCCGCGCGCCGGTCCGGGCGAAATGGTCGAAGAACTTTTGCGGTCGGCCGATGCCGGCGAACAGCATGAAGGCCCGGCCGGCAAGATCCGTCGTCGCCAGCTGCGGTTCGGCGGCCAATACCGGGATCGTGCCAAGCCGCACCGCGGCACCGGTCTGGTCGGCACCGAGCATCACCGCCGCATCGGCGCGTGCGAGGCCGCGCGCGATGTTCTCGCGCAACGGTCCGGCCGGCATGACGCGGCGGTTGCCGAAGCCGTAGCCGCCGTCGAAGACGATAAGCGCGAGGTCCTTGGCGAGCGTCGGGTTCTGCAGCCCGTCATCCATCAGGATCGCTTGCGCGCCGGCCGCCGCGGCCGCCCGGGCACCGGCGGCGCGGTTGCGCGCTACCCACGTCGGCGCCCTGCGCGCCAGCATCAGCGGCTCGTCGCCGACCTCGGCTGCAACGTGCCGCGCCGGATCGACCTGAACCGGTCCCGGCAGCGTGCCGCTATAACCGCGGCTCAGAATGTGGACGGCGATGCCGCGGGCAATCAACCGGGTCGCTAAACTCGCAACGACCGGCGTCTTGCCGGCCCCGCCCGCCACCAGATTACCGACGCAGATCACCGGCACCGGCGCGCAATACGGGCGGGTCCAAGTACGCCGCGCGGCACCGGCGGCATCATAAAAGCAGCCAAGCGGCGCCAAGAGCAGCGACAGCGCGCCACGCCGTGCCCAGAAATCAGGCGCGCTTGGCGGCATGGGGCGCGAGCCGGTCGAGCCAGGGCGCGATGCGTTTCATCACGGCGTCGAGCACAGCCTGATTGTTGGCGGCGATGCCGGCGGCGGCGGCGGCGCGCGCGGCGCGCTCAACCGGATCGTCGATCAGCCGTCCAACCGCCGCGGCAAGCGCCTCGGCATCGTCGACTTCGATCGACGCGCTGGCGACAGAGAGCGCTTCGGCCGCGCCAGCCGTGTTGCTCATGTCGGGCCCGTGCAGGATGGCGCAATCGAGCAGCGCCGCCTCGATCGGATTATGGCCGCCTTTCGGCGCGAGCGAACCGCCGATGAAGGCGATACCGGCCAGGCGATAGAACAGGCCGAGTTCGCCGAGCGTGTCGGCGAGATAGACATCAGCGGCGCGGTCGATACGCTCGTCGCGCGAGCGGCGAACGACCCGCAGACCCTGCGCCTCGAGCAGCAAGACGATCTCGTCGCTGCGCGCCGGATGGCGCGGCGCGATGATCGTCAGCAGGTTGGGATGTTTGGCGCGCAGCCGGCGATGGACCAGTGCCGCGGCTTCTTCCTCGCCCGGATGGGTCGAAGCGGCCAGCCAGATGGTGCGTCCCGCGAGCGCTGCGGCCAGTCGCGCGAGTTCGCCCTGGTCGACGGGCAGCGGCGCGGCCGCCGCTTTGAGATTGCCGACCGACGTCGCGCCGGCGGCGCCAAGTTGTTTGAGCCGCGCCGCTTGGGCGTCGTCCTGTGCCAAACACAGGTCGAAGCTCGCCAGCAGCGGCGCGATCAATCCCGGCAGGCGCTGCCAGCCGCGAAACGACTTTGCTGACATGCGGCCATTGAGCAGCAATAGCGGCACGCCGAAACGGTTGGTCTCGGCGATCAGGTTGGGCCACAGCTCGGATTCGACCCACAGCGCCAAATCCGGCCGCCAATGCTCGAGAAAGCGCCGAACATAGGCGCAGCGATCGACCGGCACATATTGGTGCCACGCGCGATCGCCCGGCAGGCGGTTGGCAAGCAGCCGCGCCGAGGTCACGGTGCCGGTGGTCACCAACACGGACAGATGCGGACGCTCGACCAGCAGCCGGTCGATCAGCGACAGCATCGACATCGCCTCGCCGATGCTGGCGGCGTGAACCCAGACCAGCGGTCCGGCGGGCCGCGGCCGCGAGGCGACGCCTTGGCGTTCGGCGAAGCGCTCGGGGTCCTCTTTGCCACGCGACATTCGCTGCGCCAGATAAAGCGCGATCAGCGGCCCGAGCGCCGAAGTGCCGCCGCGGTACAGTGAGAGCAGCCGGCTCATCCGTGACCGTTCTGGCGTTGCATGCGACGCATCGCCTGGCGTGAATGCGTTCCGGGCGAGACGCGTTCGCGGCCGACGCGGCGATCGGCTTCTTCGGTGATCGCGTTGAGCCGTTGTTCGATGTGCGCACGATAACGCTCGATGCCGGCATCGTCGAGATCGGCAGGCACCTCGATCGGCTCGTCCCAGATGAACGCGCCGCGCGAGAATGGCAGCGGCAGATGGAAACGGTCCCACGTGCCGAGGATGCGCCGGCGTCGTGTCGCGTAAGCCAAGGGCACGATGCTGACGCCGGCGAGACGCGCCACCGCGACGATGCCGGGCGAGGCGCGCATCGCCGGTCCGTCGGGGCCGTCGGGCGTGATGCCGACGCATTCGCCGGCCTTCAGGTAGCGCACCATGCCGCGCAGCGCCGCCGAGCCGCCGGCGGTCGTCGAGCCGGCGATCGAATCGATGCCGAAATGGCGCACCGCGTCGGCGATGATGCGTCCGTCGCGATGGCCCGAGATCAGCATGTGGATCGGCACCTGCTGCTGCCATGCGCACGGCATCATCAACAGGCGACCGTGCCAGAACGCGAGGATGAACGGCCGCCGTGCCGCATGCAGGGCCGCGGGAATCGAACCGCCTTCGACCGTCCACGCGCCGGTGGCGCGCACCAACCGGATATAGAGCGAGACCAGCCAGCACAGGAAACGCCGCACACCGTCCCGGCGCAGGACGCGCTTCGCCCAATCCATGCGCTAGGACGCCCGGATCGCGCGCGGCGGGGGCTCGTCCACCGCCTGGTCGGCGAATTGCAGCGCATAGAGGCGCGCATAGACGCCCTGCTGGCGCAGAAGCTCGGCATGCGTGCCATGCTCGACAACGCGGCCGCCGTCGATCACGTAGATCAGGTCGGCGCCGGTTACGGTCGACAGGCGGTGCGCGATCACCACCGTGGTGCGACCCTGCATCAGCGCGTCCAATGCCGTCTGGACGTGGCGTTCGGACTCGGTGTCGAGCGAAGACGTGGCCTCATCAAGCAAGAGGATCGGAGCATCCTTGAGCATGGCGCGGGCGATGGCGATGCGCTGGCGCTGGCCGCCCGACAGCTTGACGCCGTGCTCGCCGACCATCGTGTCGTAGCCCTGCGGCAGGCGGCGGATGAACTCGTCAGCCGCGGCGGCTTTGGCGGCGGCGACGATCTCGGCGTCCGCGGCGCCCAGGCGGCCGTAGGCGATGTTCGCCTTGATGGTGTCGTCGAACAGTGTGATCTCCTGGCTGACCAGTGCGATCGCGCCGCGCAGGCTCGCCAGCGCGACGTCGCGCAGCGGCTGGCCGTCGATCGCGATGCTGCCGGACGTCGTGTCGTAAAAGCGCGGCACGAGATTCAAGATCGTCGACTTGCCGGCGCCCGACGAGCCGACCAGCGCGATCCGCTTGCCCGCCGGCACGGTCAGCGAAACGCCGCGCAGCGCGTTGGCGCCGTTGGCATAGCTGAATTGCACGTCGTCGAAGCGGATTTCGCCGCCTTTGATCGCCAGCGGCCGCGCATTCGGCGCGTCCGTGATCGTCGGCTCGGCGTCCAGAATGTCGAAGATGCGCTGCGCCGCCGCCATGCCTTCCTGGAGGCTGGCATTGATTCCGGCGAGCGTCTTGAGTGGTTGGTAAGCGAGCAGCAGCGCCGTAATGAACGAGAAGAACGTCCCCGGCGTACGCGCGCCGATCAGCACTTGATGGCCACCATAGAGGATGACCAGCGCCACGGCGATGCCGCCGAGCGTCTCCATCAGCGGCGACGCGATGGCGCGGATGCGCGCCGCGCGA
>DASYXI010000032.1:0-5501 GCA_035934995.1 Allostellaceae bacterium | reverse complement strand
TCGCCGCCGGCGCCGATCAGATGACCAAGCAACAGCAGAAGCTCGCCGCGTCGTGGCTCGCCATGTTCCGGCCGATCAACGCCGCCTTCGACAGCTCGATCACCGGCATGATCCTCGGCACCACCACCTGGCAGAAGGCGGTCGCGCGCATCGGCCAGAGCATCGTCGCCGAGGAAATCGGCAACGCGCTCAAGATCGCCGAGAACTGGGCGGTGACCGAGCTGGTCAAGACCAGCGCGACGGAGGCGGGCGCAGCATCGCGCACCGCCGCCGAGCAAAGCGCCGGCGACGCTTCGCTGGCGTCGCTCGCGTTGAAGGCGATCAAGGCGATCACCACCGACGCGGCGCAGACCTTCGCCGGCGTCTTCGCCTTCCTCGCGCCCGAGATGGGGCCCGCCGCCGCGGCGCCGGCCGCGGCGTCGGAAGCCGTCGTCCTGGCGGCGACCGGCGCGGTCGCGTCGGCCGCCGGCGGCCTCTGGGACGTGCCGGGCACGATCCTGTCGGTGCTGCATCCGGGAGAGAGCGTCCTTCCGGCCTCGGTCGCCAACCCGATGCGCGATTTCTTTTCGGGCGGCGGGTCGGGCGCCGCGCCGGCGGGCGACATTCACATCCACGGTCCGCTGGTGAACGCCATCGATACCCAGACCGGCGCGCAATTCTTGAAGAACAACATGCGCGCCATCGCCAAGGGCCTGGCGGCCGAGCTGCGCAACTTCAATGCGAACCTGACGCCTTCGCTCAACGGCTGATATGACCCAACCGGTTTTTCCCGCGCTCGCAGGATTGGGCTGGTCGGTGAAGCGCGCGCCCGTCTGGAAGACGCGCGCGCAGCAGGCGATCTCCGGCAAGGAGACGCGCCTCGCCGACTGGTCCTATCCGGCCTGGCAGTGGGAGCTGACCTTCGATTTCCTGCGCGCGACGCCGTCGGCCGCCGAATTCCAATCGCTCGTGGGATTTTTCAACCAATGCCGGGGCGCCTTCGGCGCCTTTCTCTACGCCGACGCCGACGACAACGCGGTCGCCGACCAGGCGATCGGCACCGGCGACGGCGCGACGACGGTGTTTCAGCTCGCACGATCCTTCGGCGGCTTCATCGAGCCGGTGCTGGCGCCCAACACGGTGAGCGCGGTCTACCTCGGCGGCGTCGTCCAGACGCCATCGGCGTACAGCGTGGACTCAACGACCGGCCTATTGACGTTCACGGCCGCGCCGGCGTCCGGCGCGGCGATCACGGCGGATTTCACCTATTACTTCCGCTGCCGCTTCGTCGAAGACACGGTCGACTTCGAGAAATTCATGGCGACGCTCTACCGCGCCCAGAAACTCGCGTTCGTTTCGCTCAAGTGAACGCAACGGTCGCTTTCGGTTCACCACAGAGGCACGGAGGGCACGAAGAAAGGATCTTCGGCGCGCTTCGCGCGCCAGCAATTTTTCTCCGTGTTCTTTGTGTCTCCGTGGTGAAAGAATCTGCATGAAACCCGCCTCAACCGCCCTCAAATCGCTGCTCGCGACGCGCCAGTTCTACGCCGCTGATCTCTACACCTTCGCGCTCGTCGGCGGCGGCAATCTCCGCTACTGCGGCGGCGATCGCGACATCACCGCGAATGGCTCTCTTTACCCCGCAGGGGGGCCAACCGGTCCGTATTTCGATCGCAAGGACAACAAAGCGAAATGCCATTGGAAGGTCGGCGTCGAAGTCGATCAGCTCGTCTTCGACGTCCTGCCCGGCGCGGCGTCCGTGTTGGGCGCGCCGTTCCTGTCTTCGGTGCTTGCCGGCCTCTTCGACGGCGCCGAGCTCACGCTCGAGCGCGCCTTCATGCCGCAATACGGCGACACTTCGGCCGGCACGGTGATCCTGTTCGCCGGCCGCGTCGCCGAGATCGATTGCGGCCGCTCGCTCGCGACTTTCACGTCAACTCGCACCTGGAGCTGTTGAATCTCAACCTGCCGCGCAATTTGTGGCAGGCCGGCTGCGTCAACATGCTGGGCGATGCGTCGTGCGGCGTGAACCTGGCGAGCTACGCCGTCGGCGGCGCGGCCGCATCGGGCTCGAGCGCCGGCGCCGTGCTGGCTTTACTCACCCAGGCCACGGGATATTTCGATCAGGGCAAGATCGCGTTCATGTCCGGTGCCAACACGGGCCTGTCGCGCGGCATCAAAACGTGGATTGCGGGCGGCGGCGCGCCGGGCACGGTCAGCCTCATCGCGCCGTTTCCGGTCGCACCCGCTTCGGGCGACGCGTTCCAGATCTATCCCGGCTGCGACAAGACGCTGGACGCCGGCGGCTGTCCCAAGTTCGCCAACACCGCGCGCTTCCGCGGCTTCCCCTACGTGCCGACGCCCGAAACGGCGGTGTGAGAATTAACGCCGGCGGAATTGCTGTCGCCGGGGGCCGGTGCCGGCCGCCGCGGCGCGCTCGTCCTTGTGGCGAAAGACGATGCGGCCCTTGGTGAGATCGTAGGGCGTCATCTCGACGGTAACGCGATCGCCGGTGAGCACGCGGATGCGCGCCTTCTTCATGCGGCCGGCGGTATAGGCAAGCGTCTCGTGGTCGTTGTCGAGTTTCACGCGAAACCGCGCGTCCGGCAGCACCTCGGTGATGACGCCGTCGAACTCCATCAGACCTTCTTTGGCCATGCGCTTGCTCCGTGACGAGAAGGGGCGGCCGAAGCCGCCCCGTTCCGTCGTTAAGCCGACTTCAGGTTCGTTGCCGAGACCTTGCCGCTGCGTCCGTCGCTTTCGACGTCGAAGCTGACCTTCTGGCCTTCGCGCAGATTGCCGATGCCCGAGCGTTCGACGGCCGAGATGTGCACGAACACATCCTTGCCGCCGTCATCCGGCTGGATGAAGCCGAAGCCCTTTTGGGTGTTGAACCATTTCACGGTGCCGATCGTCATAGTGTCGTTTTCCATGTCGCAAGTGGTGCCACCGGGCGGGATCGCGCGGTGGATCGGACATCGGTGGGGAGTCGGAATGCAGGTCTGGCGCTCCATCGAGCGAAGGCAGCTTGCCGCGAACCCGCAACGAGTCGATGCGCCTACTGATAGGCGCTTGGCCGCCAAACTGCAAGGATTGCCTTGATTCCCGACATTTTGCCCGCCCGCGCGGCGGTCAGGTTCTTCACGCTCAAGCGCTGGCTGCAGGTAGACGACGCCCGAGACGACGGTGTGAGGCGGAACCAGGGCGGGGTGGCTACGGCGGACCGACGACCGTAACCGTTCCCGATTTAACGGCTGCGATCGTCGTCAGCAGTCTCGGAACAAGCGGTCTGAGGTCGGCAAGGCGATTGGTCGGAGCCTGCAGGACGACGACAGCGATGGCGAGCGCGGCTGTGTTCTGCCGAAAGGACAAGTTGCGATCGACCGTGACGAACACATCGAACGCGCGCGATGCCATCGCTAGTAATTCGCCGTTCTTGATCGATGCCCAGCCCATTTGGCGGGTGGTCTTGACCTCGTGACCGACGAGATCGTGCGCGAGTCGCCAATCCACGCACTCGTCGAGGAAAATCCTCATACCACTGAGTCAACGAGCCGGGCTTTTGCCGTTTCGAGAAATTCGATGACCTGCTCGCGCGTGACCGATGGGAATCCGACGAGGAATTCGTCAATCGTGTCGCCTGCCTCCAAATAGTCGAGCAGCGTCTGAACGGGGACTCGCGTCCCACGGAACACGGGCGTGCCGCCCATGACGTCGGCGCTGCGAGAAACGACGAAGTTCTTCATGTATCGAGGCTACGCCACCGAAGGCTGCCGCGCAACGTTTCGAGCTGCGGTATATTGCTACGGTCGAAGCCGTATAGGTGGAGTCCAATAAATAAGGACGCGTATCTGAAGTGTTTTCATGATTGCATGGCCGAAGCTGGCTAGGAGAGCGCACATGGACCGAAACCTCGCGCGTCACATTGTGTGGTTGGCTTTCCGCGAGTTGGGCAATCTCACGGACCCACTGCCGCTGGCGAAGGCACACGAGTCCAGTCAAGATCTCGAGACCTACTACAAGCCGGCCGCTTCGATCGCCGGCGATATCATCCAACACGTCATCGATCCGCTGACAAAGCGCTTTCCGGATATCGACACCGAAATGCATGAGATCGTCGAGAAATACGGCGAGCTGATCTAGGCCGGGCTGCGAACGACCATGGATAAAACGCTCGCCCGCTTCGCGCTCTGGAACGCGCATAACGCCGCCGATCGATTCAACGGACTGTTGGAAACCGTGAAGCAACATGGCAGCGCCGACGACTATCAGTCACTGTCGAAGGCCATCACGAAGATAAACGGCCGCATCGCAAATGAGATTGTCGCGCCGCTTGCGGCAAAATTCCCCGATCTCAAGGCCGAGATGGACGCCGCCATCGCCAAGTACGGCTACCTGATCTAGCCGTCTTTACACCGAACCCATGGCTTCAATCGCCTCAGACCGGGCGGCGGTAATCCGTTGCGCACGCACCTGGCTGCGCACGCCGTATCACCATTTGGGCCGCGTTAAGGGCGCGGGTGTCGATTGCGCCATGCTCCTGGCCGAAATCTATGCCGAAGCCGGTCTCGTGCCCGCGCTCGACATTCCGCATTATCCGCCCGACTGGCATCTGCACCGCGACGCCGAGCGCTATCTCGGCGTGCTGCTCGATCACGCGGTTGAGATCGCCGGTCCGCCGGCGCCGGCCGACATCGCGCTCTGGCGTTTCGGCCGTTGCTTCTCGCACGGCGCGATCGTTGTCGACTGGCCCATCGTGGTCCACGCCTATCTCGGCCGCGGCTGCGTGCTCGAGGATGTCGACAAGGCCGAGTGGCTGTCGCGCATCGGCGAGGGCAGGGACGCGCAGGCCAAGCCGCGGCCGGTCAAGTTCTTCACGCTGAAATCCTGGTTGCGCACGCGCTGATCTAGCCATGGCCGGACTTTTTTCCTCGCCCAAGCAGACGCAGGCGAAGCAGCATCCCGCCGTCTCAGGCCTGCAGATTCAGACCTCGGCCTACGGCAAGGTCATTCCGATCGTCTATGGCACGACGCGGCTCGCGCCCAACCTGATCTGGTACGGCGATTTCGCCGCGATCGCCCATCAATCCTCGCCGCCGTCGTCGGGCAAGGGCGGCGTCACGGGCGGCTCGGGCGGCGGAGGTTCTTCAAGGCGCGCCGCGAGATGCCGAGCCGCGGTCCGATCGTCCGTCCGAGCCAGCCGCCGACCGCCGACGCCCGGTCGACCGGCAGCGCACCGAACGCCGCCAGGACCGCGAACAAAGCCCCGGCTTCGGCCAGGTGACGCGCCTGGCGCGGCATGGCGCGGAGTCGCCCGATGATTTGAATTGTTCCTCCGGTCCGCCGAGAACCCGGCCGTAGGCAGCGTAGCACCAACCCATCGCCGTTTGCCGCAAGGAAAGCACCGTGACCGATGATCAGATCACCGTCGGCGTCGCCGCCGATATCGCGGATTTTACCGATGGCATGGAACAGGCGAGCGCCGCCGCCGATGCAACCTTCGGCCGCATCCGCGCCAGCGC
>DASYXI010000031.1:0-76985 GCA_035934995.1 Allostellaceae bacterium | reverse complement strand
GCGCTGGCGCGGATGCGGCCGAAGGTTGCATCGGCGGCGGCGCTCGCCTGTTCCATGCCATCGGTAAAATCCGCGATATCGGCGGCGACGCCGACGGTGATCTGATCATCGGTCACGGTGCTTTCCTTGCGGCAAACGGCGGCGAGTTGGTGCTAGGCTACGAACGGCCGGGCCACTTACCGGCCGACCGGGGACAACGATTCAAATCATCGAGCGACTCCGCGCCGCGCTGCGCCAGGCGCGTCACCTGGCCGAAGCCGGGGCTTTGTTCGCGGTCCTGGCGGCGTTCGGCGCGCTGCCGGTCGACCGGGCGTCGGCGGTCGGCGGCTGGCTCGGGCGGACGATCGGGCCGCGGCTCGGCATCTCGCGGCGCGCCTTGAAGAACCTCCGCCGCGCCATGCCGGCCAACAGCGAATCCCAGAACCGCCGCATCGTCCACGGCATGTGGGACAATCTCGGCCGCTCGGTCGCCGAGTTTCCGCACCTCGACGCGATTTGCGCCGCCGGATCGGAGCGGGTCGAGATCGTCAACGGCGACGGTATTGCCAGCCTGCGCGATACGGGCCAGCCGGCGATCCTGTTCGGCGGTCATTTCGCCAACTGGGAAGTCGGACCGTCGACCATCCATCGCCTGTACGGCGCGTCGCTGCTGTCGGTGTTCCGGGCGTCGAACAATCCATGGGCCGACCGCGTGCTGCGCCGCCGGATGCGGGCGCGCCGCGCCGTCGCCAAGGGCGCCGACGGCGGCCGCGACCTGCTGCGCCATCTGCACGGCGGCGGCCACGTCGCCATGCTGGTCGATCAGAAGATGAACGACGGCATCGCCGTGCCGTTCTTCGGCCATGACGCCATGACCGCGCCGGCGATCGCGCGGCTCGCCTTGCGCTTCAACTGTCCGATCGTGCCGGTGCGGGTCGAGCGCCTGAACGGCAGCCGTTTCCGCTTCACCGTTCTGCCGCCGATCGAGCTGACCGACACGCGCGACACCGCCGACAACGTACGGGCGGCGCTGACGCGCATCAACGCGGTGATCGAAGCGTGGATCGTGGGGCGGCCCGAGCAGTGGCTGTGGCTTCACCAGCGTTGGCCGCGCGAGGCCGCCTAAGTTCGAGACGGCGACGCTCCCGATAATTTGATCGTGCGTCCCCTCATCTCCTGTCGGCCAGAGGTATAAGGTGGTTGCGCGCTTTTGAGACGGAGCGCGCCCATGACACTTCGGTGGTTCGCGCTGTGCTGCGGCCTGGTTTGCCTAACCGGGTGCGGCGGCCCGTGGTCGCCGAGCGCGAGCCAGCAACAGTTCGGCGAAGACCGGATGGAGTGCCTTAAGGAAGCCGAGCGGCCGGGCGGACCGGTGTTTGTCAATCCCCTCCTCGGATTTTACCGCGAGGGGCACACCGACAGCCGCCTCTATAATGCTTGCATGCGCGAACTGGGCTGGTCGAAGGGCGACGGCTGATTCGGACCGGGCTCAGCGTAGCGCGGTCTTGGCCGCCGCCTGCCACATGTGAACGGCGAGCAACTGGAGCCCGCGTTCCTTGGTGCGCTCGTTCTGCTGCGGCGGCGACAATCCGTCCGACGAGCCCATCGCCGAATGCATCACCGGCAGCGGCTTGATGTCCCACGGCGCCAAATGCCGCATCCGGCGTCGGGCGACGACGATATCGTCCGCCGGCGCCGCTGCCGCGTTGCGATCGACGATTTCAAATGCGGTCACAAAAATATCATCCGCCATCGACTCGGAATCGCACCAGACCTCATCGCTGCGAATTCGAGATTTCCGAGTCGCGTCGCGCCAGCACACCGTTTGGCGCCAGCGCAGCGAGATCGGCGAACGTGGCGCGGTCGGGTCTGGGCCTGGGCGTGACCCTTAACGCCGCTGCCAACAGCAGATGCGCTGGCGGATGGCGCGACCAGTAAGCGAGCAAATCGCGCAGCGCGGACAGGCTCATCGCGTCGATCTCGGGCCAGGTGTAGCCGCAACCCGTCGCGACGAGGGCGTAGAGATCGGCCCAGTTCACCGGTCCGCCGGCGGTTCCCCCGCTGCACCGTCCTTCGGCACCAGGCCGGAGAGCGCGGCGATGCGGGCGACGGCGGACGCTAATTCATGCGGTGTCGCTTCGAGTTCGAGCAATACGTCGCGCGTGAGATCGCCGTGATCGCGGGCCAACGCCGCCGCCAGGATATCGATCGCGGCGTCGATGCCGTCGGTGGCGTTGAGCCTGGCAGCGCGGGCGAAGGCCGGCAGGACGACGCGGAGCTGACCGAGCGTGAGCGGCCGGATGGCGTAATCGCGGGCGCCGAGGGTGATGGTGGCGTGCATTTGTGCTTTCCAAAGAAGGTTTCACCACGGAGACACGGAGGACACGGAGAGAAAAGGATTCGGCGCGCTTCGCGCGCCAAGAATTCTTCTCCGTGCTCTTCGTGTCTCCGTGGTGAGTTTGCGTTGCACCGCGTCAGGACACCTCCGCGAAAGACCACGCCAGGACGTTGCCGGCGGGATTGGCGAAGACATCGAAATCGAGCTCGGGAATGGAAAAATCCTCGAGCTTGGTGGCGAAGCTGAGCTTCGACGAGACGCAGTTGAACAGCTTCACGTTGACCGGCTTGCCCTGGAAGCTGGTGTAGAGCTGTGCCTGAAACGTGGGCGTGGTGCCGAGCAGCGGATTGGCGAGGGTGAATTGCTGGCCCGATCCGGCGAGCGAATAGGTATAGGAGAGCAGCACCGCCTTGCCGGCATCGGCCGACGCGAAGGTGTAGACACCGGCGGACTCGCTATATTGGCCGGCGGCCGGACCGGCGGCGACCTTGGTGAGCGGCAGGCCGGTTGCCGCGTAGACGACGCCATAATCGTCGACGAAGGTGGCGGCGTTGACGGCGCTCACCGTGTAGGGCGACGACGCGGGCACGGTGCCGGCCTCGCCGTAGCTGGTGGCGAGTTGGCCCGACCCGAGCGTCTGGCCGAAGAACAGCGCATTGAAGGCGAGGCCCGAGACCTGCGCCATCTTGGCCTTGGCCTGCGCCTTGGCCTGGCCGCGCGCGATGGCGAGCGGAAACTGATACTGGCCGTAGAGCTCCTTGGTGGTGAACTGGAGATCGAGCTGGACCTCCTGCACCAGGCCGAAATTGACCGGCGTCGCGCCGGGCACGTCAGTGCGTTGGCCCAGCAAGACGCCGGAGCCGAAGGAATAGATCGCCATCGGGTGAGTCCTTTTAGGGGTTTTGGAGCGAAGAAAGGGGCACGGCGAGAAGCCGGACGCGAAAATGAGCGTTGCTCAGCGCCCGCGACTTAACATTGTGCGATTACGCTCAAGCCGGCAGGATCATTGCATCCGCGACTGACATACCGGAGCAGGCATGCTGCCGCTTGATTCACCCGAGTGGGGGCGCATTCGTCACTGCTATCACGAAGCGAGCGACATACCGGACATGCTCCGGCAACTGGAGGCCGATCCACGGCCGAAGAAGGAATACAACGACGAGCCGTGGTTCTCACTATGGTCGTCGTTGTGCCACCGAGACGATGTTTATCCGGCGTCGTACGCCACCGTTCCTCATCTCGTGCGGATCATGCTTTCGGTCGAAGGACCAATCGCTTTCGACTTCTTCCAACTGCCTGCCTGCGTCGAGATTGCCCGCGTCGACTACGGCGGACCAGCGATACCGCCCGAATTGGAAAAACCTTATTTCGCGGCGTTAGGCCGGTTACCTGAATGCGCTTATCGCCACGCGGGCTATCCGTGGAGCAAAAGCATGGCCGTGAGCGTGGTTACGGCTATCGCGGTGGCAAAGAAGCACATGAAGCTCGCTCACGCGTTAAGAAATCTCGATGACGAGATCATCGATCGGGTGATAAGGCTGAATTTCGGCTGACCCGCAGCTACCGCGCTCAATCCGCCACCAATATCTCGACCGGCACGATCGCGACGGCCTGGCCGCCGAGGACGCCTTCGTCGGTTTCGATCTTGCCGGCGATCCAGGCGTGCGCCGCGAGGCCGCCGAGCGTCTGCACCGCGCCGGATGCCGGCGCGAGCGCCGCTTCGATCGCGTCCAGCAGCGGATTGAGCACGGTCGCCGGCGATGTCACCTCGTCCGGCGCGTGGGCGTAAACGTACACATCGACGGACGCGCGCCATTTCACCGGCAGGCCGGCCTTGCGCTCGGCGGTTTCGCTCTTCTGGACGACGAAGAGCGCCGGCTGCTCGGCCGGGCCGACGTCGCTCCAATGCCTGAGTCGCCGCGACGAAGTGGCGAAGGACGCGGCGCCCGAAAGCAGCGCGAACAGCGCGACATAAACCGGCTCGCGGGTCATTGCACGGTCTCGGCGACGGCGGCTGCGATGGCGGCGCCGATGTCGGGCGCGAGATCGGCCAGCGCCGAGCGCAGGAACGAGCGCTCCGGCAAATGCGCGCCGGGGAACATGACGTGCTTCGCAAACACACGCCGGCCCGCGACGACAAACGACAGCGCGCGGGCGTTCTTGACCGCGATCAGATGGGCGCGCAGGTCGGCGCCGAATTCCTGCGCCGCGCCGTAGGGCACGGCGGACGGATCGAAGCCCACCGACGCGGAAAGGCCATCGACCTGTTGCGTAATGCTCGACGCCAAACGGCCGGAGCGGCGCTGCAGCACCGCGCCGGAAAGATTGTCTTCGACGCGGTCGTAAAGACGCTGCGCCAATGTGGCGACGACGCCCGCCAGGCGCGACGCGAGCGCCGGCGGCAACGCAGCGAGCCGGCCGCGCACGTCGGCGGCCGAGATGGTGACTTCGATCATGCCGGCACGACCGCGCGATATTGATCGAGCGCGGTCTGCACGTCGGCCGGCATGTCCTTCTGTGCGAAGGACACGACTTCGCCCGCGAGGTTCTTCGACGCCTGGCCGATGCGGTCGCGCTCCTTGTAGCGCAGCGCGACGAGGGCGATGCAGGCCTGCTCGAGCTCAGGCGGCGTCGCGGCGTAGCCGGCGGTGTAGGCGACGGTGACGTTCTGTTGACCGCGGGTGAAGGCAGTGCCCGTGAGATAGACCGCGCTGTCGTCGAACAGATAGCCCGGCTGGCCGGGGCCGGATGCCGGCGCGATGGCGACGCCGTCGACCGTGACGGACGAAACCGAGACAACGGGCCGGTTGCGCAGGAAAAGCCGCGTGCCGCCTTGGCCGTTGCGGGTTTCGGTGTACGACGTCTCGGCGATGGTGCGGCCGAGCCAGGTTTGGATGAACTGACTCGCTGCCGTGACGAGACGCGTCAGCAGCGCGTCGTCATTGGTCGTCGTCAACGGCGGCGAGAGATACGCCTTGACGTTGGCGAGCGTCGTCAGATCGCCGGTGGCCATCGCTTAGTCCTCGTAGGCGAAGCCGTGCGCGTGCACGAGGATCGCCGCGAGCTCCGCCGGCACGGCGACGATGCCGTTCTTGACCGCGAATTCGCGGCCGGCGAGCGACACCGAAGTGCAGCCCGCCGGCGCGCGCAGCCGCAGCGTGCGCGGCGAGGATTTGGACTTCGCGGACGGCATCAGCCGTTGCCGATGTTGCTGATCGCGCCGAAGGCGAAGGGCGCGTAGTTCTGCAAGACCTCGTCGGCGTAGACGCCGTATTCGTAGCGCCGCGCGCGCAGCGGCCATTCGACCTGGTAGTAGTCGCGCCGGGTGCGGATCTGCACCGTGTTCGGCACGTTCGACAGCGGATAGGGGAGATTCTTGGTGAAGAACAGCACCGTGCCCGCCGGCATGTTGGGATGGAGCCGGATCGGAATTTCGGTGGCGCCCGCCATGCTGAACTTGTTCAGGTAACTCCGCACCATGACGCCGCCGAGGACGGCGCCCTGATCGGCCGCGAAGACGAAGCGCGCGGCGGTGTTGGTGCCGCCTTGCAGGATCTTCTTGTGAATGTTGAGCATCTCCTGCGACGACACATAGATCGCCGTGGGAGAAAGCCGGTAGTTATCCCAGAAGGATTTGAGCGCGGCGTCGAATTCGACGATGCCGCCTTCGCTGTCGGCCGTGAGCGGCGTGCCCGTTCCCGCCGTGCCGGTCGGCTGCGCCGCGTAATAGGCGTTGAGCGACGACTTGAAGCACTGGGTCAGCAAGCCATCGAACACCAGCGCGTTGACGCTGTTGTCGGCGCTGGGCCGCGTGCTGGCGGCTTGCGTGCCGGATGCCGCCGCCGCGATCGCGACCGAGTTGATCGTGGTGATGGCGCCCAGGGTTTCCGAACCGGAAGACCCCCAGAACCAGGCATAGCCGACGGCGCCGCGCACGGACGCGACGGTGGCCGCGACCGAGCCGGTCGGACCGGTCACCGAGACGGTGGCGTTCGAAGATTTCCGCGCCGAGCCGCCGCCGAACGTGTCGGACGAGCTGTCGGCGTTGGTGCGCGTCACCGCGGCGGGAATACCGCCGGCAACCGCGCTGTTCAAATAGCCGTCGAACGTCAACGCGACGGCGATCACCGACAGGGTGCCGGTGGCGAGCGAGCCGCCCGCGCTTGAAGCCGTCAACGACGGCGTCGGCGTGGTGCCCAATGCCAGCGAGCCGTTGCCGCCGAGGATGATCTGCTCTTCCTGGAGCATCAGCGATTCCAGCAGCGTTTGCGCGGCGACGGCGCGCAGATCGTCGAAGCCCTGGCCGGCATAGACCGCTTCGAAATCGACGTTGGCTTCGAGGCCGATGCCCTTGTAGACCGCGTTGTAATCCTGTGTCGTCACGGCGATGACGCCGCCGCGATTGCCCGGCGAGATGCCGGCGCGGACCGACGCGGTGTTGAGGCCGGTGATCGCCTTCCAATTGGCCTGAATGCCGCCCTTGCCGGTGGCGCGCGGCACGTCGTTGCGGAGCGGCGTCAGCACCGGCACCAGCATCTTCGCGCCGGGCTCGAGGTCGTAGAAGGTGAGGCCGGACGTGGGCGAGCCGCTTTCGGCGAAGGTGCTTTTCGCCAGCAGGCCGGCGAAAACGGGATCGTCGATCGGCGATTTCTGCGCCGCCTTGAAGGCGGCCAAGGTCTCATGCGTGTTGAGGGTCATCGAATTACTCCTGGGGGTGAGAGGAAAATTTTCACCACGGAGACGCGAAGGACACGGAGACGACGCGTCATTGCGAGCCCCGAAGGGGCGAAGCAATCCAGTGCCTGGATCGCCACGACCGCTGCGCGGTCTCGCGATGACGAGAAAACTCCGTGCTCTTCGTGTCTTCGTGGTGAGAAGTTTTTAGAAAAAGCCGACGCGGATCGGATGGCGGTGCGATTTGCGGATGGCATCGAGCGCGGTCTTGGGCTCGTCGTCGGCGCGCTTGGCGACACCGTCCTCGGATTTATCCACGACGCGAGCGGCAACGGCGTATTTGGGCGGCGCCGGCGCGGCGGCAAGCTTGGTCAGGAGCGTGCGTTGCGCCGCGACTTCGCGCGCCAGCGCGTCGAGGCGCTCGGCGAGGCTCGCATGTTTCGCGAGATCGCCGCGCGCGGCTTTCGCCGGATCGTCGGCGCCGGGCTCGGTCGCGGCCGGCGCGTGGGCGCAGCTGGCGCCGAGCTCGACCGATGTGTCGTGAATCTGCTGAATACGGTCAAGATCGGCGGCGCTGTTGCGGCGGCCGGCCTTGGCGAGATCGAGCTTGTAGACATCGATGATGGCTTCGGGATTGGCCGGCCGGTCGACCAGGCTGATCTCGGTGAGCTCCAAGCCCGTGATCACGCGCGCGTCGTTGGGATCGCGCGATGTGACGCGGCCGCCGATGGAAAAGCCCTTGTAGACGCCCTGCTTCACTTTCTCCCAGGCGTCGTCGTCGACCACCTTGGCGGCGATGTGCAGGCCGCGCGCGTCGACGCCGGCTTCCTGCGCGACGCCGACGGCCGAGGGCCGATGCATCTCGCGCACGTTGGCGAAGCGCATGTAATCCGGCAGCGCGGCCTCGACCGCCTCGCGCTTGACGATCTCGCCCTGGCTGTCGAGCGTCGGCGTCGAGGCGTAGCCGATGGCGAGGCGCTTTTCCTCGTCATGCTTTTCGAGGGGCACGAAAATTCGCATGTCTCTTCTCCGCAAATGAAAAGGGCGCCCGAAGGCGCCCTGGAGGTTGGATCAAGTCGAACGGTTCGCTAGCGCTGCCAGACGACGTAGCCTTCTTGGTCGTACGCCGAGACGTAGAGCTCGCGCACGTTCTCGGCGAGCTTCCGCATCAGCGCATCGTCGATCGCGCCGTCAGCATCCATTTCACCGGCCGTAAACGGATATTCGACGAACGCGGCGATGAACAGGAAGCCGCCACCGGCGCGCATGGCCGTGTCGATCGTCTGCGCGCTGGCGTTGTCGGCGGTCACGAAGTGGTCGACGAAGTTCCCGTGAAAGAATCTCGGCGCGGTGCGCCGCATGACGGCCGGATCGCCACGCCGCCCACCCCACGGCTCGTCGAACACGAGGACGCTTTGCGGATTGGCGCGGCAGCGGGCGATCATGCGATTGATCAGCCACGCATCCGGCCACTTCGTGCTGATGCCAAAAGCGGGGTCGAAGTCGAGCGCCCGCTTCAGATCGACGGTTTCCGGCACCACGGCGAAGGCGCTGCCGCCGTGGAAGGAATACCGCAGAACGTCCTGCAAGAAGCTGGTCTCGTTCTCGATGTTGGAACGAACAAAGTCGAGCCCCGCCTGACCCAGCGGCAATTCCTTGAGCACGACGGTTTTGGACGCGGTTGTCATCGGCATGCTCATTTCACTTTCAACTCGACGCGGCCATCGGGGTACCAACGGTACGACTTTCCGTCCGGCGCTTCGTAATCCCAGTGCGGCTCTATCCCCGGCGGATGTTCCAGGTCGGGGCGCAATGCCTGGTTGGTTTGCTTATTGTACCAGCTGCCTTCGCGGCTGCCAGGCTCCGGGTTCTTGCCCTTCCATTCAAATCCGGGGCCCGGCGGCTTGGTCGGATCGGCCGGATACTCCGGCAGCGGCGGTGGAATCTCGACCGGCGGCTCGTCAAGCAACAGCGGCACCCGACCGAGGAGAATTTCCTGCGCGGTCTGCGCATGCGGCTGCGTGTTGCCGGAGTCGGATGCGCCACCGCCCGCGCCCGCGCCCGCGCCGGCCGGCGCGAATTGGCCGCCTTGCGGACCCGGGCCGTAGTGGTTCGGATTGAAGCGGACGAACGCTTGCTTCGGCGACACCGGTGAAAGCGCGTGATCACCGCCGGGTAGCGGATCGAGACCCAGCTCGGCGCGCACTTCGTCGACCGACTTGATGCCGGCCTTGACGTAATCGACCGCGACCGACGCGACCTTGGCCGGATCGCTCGGCGCGTCGTCGCGCCAGACGAACTCGAGATCGGGTGCCGCGAACTCGCGCGCGATGACGCGGTCGCAGAGCTGTTTCACCCAATTCTTCAGCGGCAGCAGGCCTTCGGCGAGCGCCGTGTCTTGCGCGGTTTCGGCCGTCGCGCGATTGAGCTGTTGCACGAAGGGCTGCGGCGAAACCGAGAAGGCGTAGCAGACGACCCGCGCCAGCCATTCGTCGAACGGGTCCTTGAGCGCCGGCTCGCGCGTCGGGATGAAGGTCTTGGCGACGCCGCCGGGCACGAACTTGGCGTGGCGGCGCTGCGCCGTGTTGCCTTCGTGCAGACTGTCCCAGTAGCCCTGGAACTGACGGATCTGATCCGGCGTCCAGGCGTCGGGCACCCCGATCAGCGCCTCGGGAATATTGCCTTCCGTGTAATATTGCAGCGTCCAAATCTGCCGGCGCAGCGCGACGTTGACCGTCATCTGCACCTGCTCGACGGGCGAGAAACCGTACACCTTATGCACGCGCGGATTGCGCGGCAGGTAGAGGAGCTCGTCGGTGGTGTAATCGACCGCCGGCAGGCCCTTGAGCACCTGCTGATAGGCGGTCTCGGGATGCCGCGGCGTGCGGCCCCAATCGTCGATGACGCGCTTGATGGTGGCGCCGTCGAGCGGCTCGAGCGCGCACAGCTTGCCGTCGCGCGTGCGCCGCAGATAAAGCGCCGGCGCGTCGATCACCAGCAAATCCTCCAGCACCAAACGCAGCCAGGTCGGCCACGGATGGACGCCGTCGGGACAGGCGAACAGCGCGGTGATCGCGTCGATGCGCGGATCGGATTTCGCACGGCCGGGCTCGCGCGGGCGGACGGTCCACGATAGCCGTTCGAGCTGGTCCTTGCGGCTTTCGATGACGAGGCGGATGAGGTCGTAGGAATCCGCCAACGCCCGCAATTCCGCGAAGGACGTGCCCTCATATGCGCGCGGCCGGGTGACGAGATTGTAGCCGGACGGAAAGTCGAACTGCCGGCCGGCGATGTCGGCCGGCGCCTGCGGCGGCATCGGCGCCAAGGGCCCGAACCAGCCGCCGGCGTCGCCGGTGACGACATAGCCGAGCGCGCGCGCCGCGCGGGCGACGATGCCTTCGGCGATCGGCGTCGCGATGGGTTGAGAGTCGGTCATGCGGTCGGTGTCCGATGGCTGGCTGGCCGCGTTTGGCGGCCCGGTCTATACTTTCCGCACGGCTTGGGGGGCACGCGTGCGGGGGAAACTGTTCACGATCGCGGTGGCGTTCGGCGTGGTGCTGACGGCACCGGCGCTGGCGCAGAAGAACGACGACAATCGGCACCAGTGCGCCAGCAACACCGCGGCGCCCGATGTGAAGATCGCCGCCTGTTCGGCGGTCATCCAGGCGGGCGGCGGGACCAACAAGACTCTCAACGCCGCGCTCTATAACCGCGGCGGCGCCTATTCGGCGGCAGGCCAATACGACAAGGCCATCGCGGATTTCACGCAGGCGCTCCAGCTCAATCCCGGCGACGGCATCCTCTATATCGGCCGCGGCAACGCCTATCTCCAGAACGGCGATTTCGACTATGCCGGGCCCGATTTCGACGCCGCGATCCGGCTGCACGCGCAACCGGCGGTCGCGTACTCGGGCAAGGGCATGATCGACTTCGTGCAGGACCGGTACGACCGCGCCATCGAGGATTTCGGCCAGACCGTCCGGCTGCAACCGGGCGAAGCCGAGGGCTTCACGATGCGCTGTCTCGCGCGCGCCATCGTCGGCAAGCTGCAAGAGGCGATGGCCGACTGTAACCAGGCGATCAAGCTCAACGCCAAGGACGCCGAGGCGTACAGCAATCGCGGTTTGGTCTATCTCAAGATGAAGCAGCCCGCCGCCGCCCTCGCCAACTACCATCAGGCGTTGGAGCAGGAGCCCGGCGGCGACACGCTGCTCTATGGTCAGGGTATCGCCAAGCACATGCTGGGCGACAAGGAAGGCGGCGACGCCGACATCGCGGAGGCCACGAAGCTTTCGCCCGACATCGCCGCCGTTTTCACCAAGTGGGGCGTGAGCGAGCCGTAAGAAACAGCCTGGGGAGGCTCACATGCAGGGGAAACTGTTCAGCGTCGTCCTGTCGTTTGGCCTCGTGCTCGCCGCAAGCGCGCTGGCGCAGAGCCGAGACGCGAATTGGCAACAATGCGCGCACGGCAGTCCCGATCTGGTCATCGGCGCCTGCACCGCCATCATCCAGTCGGGCGGCGAAACCGACCAGAATTTAGCGCGTGTGTTCACCAATCGCGCCACCGGCTACAACCGCACGGGCCAAGTCGACCTCGCGATCGGCGATTTAAGCCAGGCGATCCGGCTCGATCCGACCTACGCGATCGCCATCAAGCTGCGCGGCGATCTCTACGGCGGGAAGCGTCGCTACGATCTATCCGAAGCGGACTATAACCGCGCCATCCAACTCAATCCGAACGACGGCGGCGCCTGGGGCGGACGCGCCCTGGCTTATTTCTCAGAGGATCGATTCGATCTTGCGATCCAGGATTGCAATCGGGCCATCCTGCTCAATCCGAACGACGCGCTGTCGTACGACATCCGCGGCATCTCGAAACAGCAGACCGGCGATGCCGCCGGGGGCGCCGCCGATATTGCGCGGGCGCGACAGCTCGATCCCAATCTGCCGCAATGAGCAGGCGGTCGTCCTGACGGCGATCCGTCAGGCAGCCGGTTTCGGCTTGTCGCCGCTCGTCGTGTCGTCGTCCGCGGGAAACCGGTAGACGAAGCGCGCGCGGTCCCAGATCTCGAAGCTGGCGTACTTGTCCTGGCGTTCCTTGAACAGCACCAGGGCCTGCGCGATCGCCGCCGCGTCCGACGCGTCACTCAACAATTCGACGGCCGCGATATGGCCGTCCCGCATGAAATAACAGCGCACGGCTCCCCCCGATTCCACTCCGGCCGCTCTTCCGGCGGCTCGATCGGGAATTATTGTACCTGCCGATAACAGGCCCGCAATTAATTTTGTCCGGCGGCGGACAAAACGCCGCCTTCGCTGAGGCGGCGGTAGTAATCGAGGATCGCGGCGTCGCGGTTGCCCATCAAGTCGGTCACCGCCCAGACCAGCGCATCGAGCCGGTCGGGCGACGCGCCCGCCGCGGCGCGGTCGAAACCGGCAGTGAAGCCGCACAATTGATCCTCCAGCGCGGCGAAGCCGCCGACGTGATGCACCCTGCCCTGCTCGTACAACGAAGCGACCGGCTCGGCGCGCACCGCCTTGCCGCGCGACGCACGTACCGCGCGGAACGGCGCGTCGCCTGCCACCGAGCGCAATGTGGCTTCGACCATGTCGCCGCCATTGTTGACCTCGGCGACGATGCGGTCAGCGGCGAATTTCCTGTACGCGGCGATGGCCTTCAGCGCCCAGGCGCGCGGACTCAGGCGGCCCGACAGATCGTCGAGCACATAGATCTGGCCGTCGTGCGCCAAGCCGGCGACGACGATGCCGGTTTCATCGGCGCCTTCGCCCGACGACACGGCCGGATCGATAGCGACGACGATGCGCGCGAGGTCGGGCGCGGCGTTGGCGCGCGCGGCTTCGATGGCGTCGCGCGACCACAGCGCGCCCGGTAAATCCTCCAACAATTCGGCCTCGAGCTCCTGGCGGCCGAGCCGCGTGCCGCGATAGCGGCGCACGACGGACTCCAAAAACGCCGGCGCCAGATTGAGGGCGTTGTCGAACGTCGAGCCGCGGGTCACGACCGTGCCGGGCGACGCAAGTAAATCGTGGATCAGCTTCGTCGGCTTCGGCGTCGTCGTCACCACGGCGCGCGGATCGGCGCCCAGGCGCAAGCCGAGCAGCAGATTGTCCCACGCGGCGGCATAGCGCCACGAAGCGAGCTCGTCGCACCAGGCGAGATCGTGCTGCGGACCGCGCAGGCGTTCCGGTTCGTCGGCCGAAAACGCCAAGGCCATCGCGCCGTTGGGCCAGGTGAGCCGGCGCTTCGAAGGTTCATAGAATGGTCGACAGTCTTCGCGCGCGACGGCGAGCAAGCCGCTTTCGCCCTCGATCATCACGTCGCGGACGTCCGATGCCGTCGGGCCGACCAGCGCGATGCGCGACGCCAAGCCGGCTTCGACGCGGGCGCGGACGAATTCGGCGCCGCTGCGCGTCTTGCCGAAGCCGCGGCCGGCCAGGAGCAGCCAGACGCGCCAATCGCCCTGCGGCGGAAGCTGATTGGGCCGCGCCCAGAATTCCCAATCGTCGAGCGTGCCGCCCAACTGAACGTCGTCGGCGCCATCGATGTGCGTCCGCCATTCGGCTTCCGGAAATTGCCGAACGAGAATTTCGGCGAGGCTCCGTTGGTTCACGATTTCGGCGGCTCCGTTTCGCCGCGCGCAAGACGCTTCAGCCGTTCGACCAAGACGTTGCGCGCATCACGACCGGTCCGCCGCTCATCCCGCCGACTCAAGGCGCGGTAGGAATCGAACAGGCCGGTATGGCGCACGAGCGCTTCAAGCGCCGCGTGCTTGTCGTGGAGACGGATGCTACCGAGCTTGCCGTTGCCGGGCGGCTCGACGCGCGCGACCGCGCCGCCCTCCCATTCCGACAGCTTGGCTTTATCGCGCAGCGTGACGCTGTCCGGGCCCCAATCGACGAAATCCCGCATATCGGCGAAAGCAATGCGCGCATATTCCTCCAAAATACGATCGGCCGTGACGCGCCGGCGGGCGGAACGCTCGGCCTCGACTTTCGCGACGGCGGCGGCGACCTCCTTGTGATGAAGCAGGTAACTCGAAATGTTCGTCGTGCGGAGACCGGCGCGACGCGCCGCCGCCTGCGCGTTACAATCGACCGCATATTCGGCGACAAAGCGGCGTTCGCGGTCATTCATGGACTCTCGGCCGTTTTTGGCGGATCGGCGCACAGACCGAGGATGCGCGCCAATGTATCGAGCGCGCGCTTCTTGTCGTAGGTGACGACGGCAACGTGGCGCGACCGTTTGCCGGCGCCAACGGCGGCGATGGCGGCGGTTTCGTCGGCCGATCGTACGGAACCGCGAGAGCTTTTTGACAGGTGACTGTCGCAGCCAAAATGCATCGGCGCAACCGACGTTGCCATGTCGCGCACCACACGTGCCGATACGGTTCGACGTCCCACCCCTACACAGGCTCGACCAATTCCGCTAGTCGTACTTTCACGTTGCCGATCTTTGGGACAATTTCCCGGAACTTGATTTGCCGGCACCGCACTGGCGTTTACCCCTCGCCCTGCCTTCACCCCCGCTCACGGTGGCGAGGGTAGGTATAGGAAAGGTTCCTATCCCGCCATCGCGAGGCGCATCGCGCAGAAGCGATCCAGGACAATACGCTGGATTGCTTCGCGCCATTCGGCACTCGCAATGATGAACAGAGAACGCCAAGATAGGCGCCAGGAGACGAACAATGTTCTCAAAGACACTTGCGATTGCCGTGCTGTTCCTGTTGACGCTATCGGCCAGCGCCGCGCGGGCCGATGCCACCGACGATTATAACCGCTGCGCCGCGATGCAAGATCACCAGGCGTCGTTTGCCTGTATCGAGCAGCTCGCGCAAAGCGGCAACGCGACGGCGCAGCTGGCGCTCGGCGGGTTTTACGCCGGCGGCGATGGCGTGCCGCAAGACCAGCAGCAGGCAGTTGCCTGGTACGAAAAGTCGGCCGCGGGCGGCAACGACGTCGCCATGAGCCGGCTGGGCACCGCCTATCTCACGGGAACCGGCGTCACGCAGGATTACGGCCAGGCGGCTTCGTGGTTCGGCCGGGCCGCCAGCGCCGGCGATCCGTGGTCGATGGAGAAGCTGGGCTCGCTTTATGAAACGGGCCAAGGCGTCGGGCAGGACAGTGTCGCGGCTTATCAGTGGTACGACATCGCCGCCGCCCGGGGCGATACGCATGCCGCCGATCTGCGCGACGCGCTGGCGCAAAAAATGAGCGCCGACCAAATCGCCGCGGCGAAAAAAGCGTCGGGCGAATGGCTGGCGCAATCGGCGACGCACGCGGTGGCCGTCGGACACGAGGTGATCGCCAGGGCCGTGAGCGAATGTGCGGCCACGGTGCGCGCCTCAAGCGCGTCGCCGTACGATGCGAACTTCGAAGCGATCTATCGGCCCGAAACGGGTTTGATCGAATACACCGGCGCCGAGGAGCAAGTGCCGATCGCCGAATTCAACCAGTGCATGACGGCGAAGGGATTCAGCATGGGCGCGACGCGGGCGGAGTAGCACGCCAAAGAATCACCACGGAGACACGGAGGGTTTTGTTATTCCGTCATCGCGAGGCGCGTAGCGCCGAAGCGATCCAGCGTCTGGATTGCTTCGCGCCAACGGCGCTCGCAATGACGAAAAAAGGAGACCCCCTCACCCTGCCCTCTCCCCCTTTCAGGGGGCGAGGGTAAGAAAAAAGTTGCGCGCTAGTCCTGCGCCCGCAGCCACGCCGTCAGCTTCGGCCACACCGCCTTCGGCGCGTCGCGCGCCACCACCATGCCGATATGGCCCAGCGCCGGCGTCATCACCGCGGCCTTGGGCAGCGTTTCGGCCAGGGCCTTGGCCGCAAGCGGCGGCACGATGCGGTCGGTCGCCGGCAGGATCACCAGCGAAGGCACGGATATTTCCGCCGGCACGATGGCCTTGCCGCCGATGCGCCATTCGCCGCGGCCGGGCCGATCCGCGCCATACCAATCGCGCAGACATTCGAGCGCCGCGGGCAGCGCCAGCGGCACGCCGTCGTTGAGCCAGTCCTCCAGCGCGACGAAGCCCAAGGCGGCGGGGCTGTCGCTTGCCAACTCGGCAAAGCGGGTGAATTTTTTCACCGCCAACAGCGGATCGAGCGACGCGAACAGCGCCTGGAGCACGTCCACCGGCACCTCGCCCATTTCGGCAAAGGCGCGGGCGAAGGGATCGGCCATCGAGGCGAGGAGTTTCGCGTGGTCGGCGCGTTCGGCATGAAAGGCCCAGGGCACGGCGAGCAGCGCCAGCGAGCCAACGAGATCCGGCCGGCGCGCGGCCAGCGCCAGCGCGAGCAAGCCGCCCATGCAATAGCCCAGGACGCACAACTTGCGTCCGCCCGATGCCTGCACCGCGGCCTCGGCGGCGCGTTCGAGTCTCGAGATGTAATCCGTGAGCGTAAACTTACGCTCGCCAAGAGGCGCGTCCCAATCGACGGCGAAGGCGCGAATGCGTTCGCCGGCCAGATGCCGTAGCAGGCTGTTTCCGGGCGCCAAATCGAGAATGTAGTAGCGGTTGACCAGCGACGGCACGACGAGCAGCGGCAATCCGCCGGCCGGCGCGTAATCGAGGAGACGCGTCGAGCCTTCCTGCCACAGCACGGGCATGTCGGGCAGCGCGCGGCGATAGGGATGGTGGCGATAACGCTCGATCCCGGCCAGGAAGAGATCGGCGCGGCGGCGCAGCTCGCGCTCGAGCGCCGCCGGAAATTCAGCGGCGGCGCCGTCGAGCGCGTTGAGGCTTTGCGCGAGGTTTTGCGCCTCGGCCGCGAGACCCGGACTCCAAGGCAGCGAGCCGGTCTTCCAAAGCGGCAAGGCGGCCTGCGAGCTGAGCCAGGTCAGGCTGGCGTTGGCGAGATGCAGCGCCAGCGGCCGCGGACCCTGACGCGGCGGCGGCCGATCGTGCGGTTCGGCGAACATCATCGCGCGGCGCTCCCTCGGAGATGGGCCAGAGCGGCGACAGGCCCGCGACCAGCGCCGCCATGCCCTGGGAGAAAACCGGATCCGCCGCCATGGCGGTCAACTGCTCCTGCCAAAGCTCGACATAGCGGCGGGCGAGCGCGGCGAGATCGGGCGGTTCCCCCATGGGGCGGATTATAGCGGCGCACGCGGCTGGCGACAAAGCCGGCGGGCCGGTAAGCTGTCCGCATCCTCTCGCGCATTACCGGAGCTGCCGTGCCAAACAAGATTCTCCTTCAAGCCGTGAGCATCATTCCGTGGGTCTATGCGGTGTTCTGGTACGCGGCAACCAATTCGGACTCGCCGAATCTCGCCTATTGGTCGAATTGGGGTTGGGCCGCGATCATCGCGCTCGAGATCGGGGGATTTCTCGCCATCCGGGCGCAGGAGCGCCGAAAGCGGCCGCCGGAGTCCTGAAGGCCCGCTTGTCATTGCGAGCGCCGCTGGGCGCGAAGCAATCCAGCCGTTAACCGCTCTGGATCGCTTCGGCGTGACACGCCTCGCGATGACGGATAAAGCGCGACTCGCGCTTTGTTGCAGCGCGGCATAAGCGCCTGTACACTCGCACCCATGGCAGCGGATACCGCCCACGCGGCAGCTTCAGGCCCTTCCGGCGGCGGCGCCGAAGCGCCGACCGTCATCAAGAAATACGCCAATCGGCGGCTCTACAACACGGCGACCAGCAGCTACGTCACGCTCGACGACCTCTCCAAGATGGTGAAGGACGGCGGCGAGTTCGTCGTCTACGACGCCAAGACCGGCGAGGACATCACGCGCTCGGTCCTGACGCAGATCATCGTCGAGGAAGAACAGAAGAGCGGGCAGAATTTGCTGCCGACGAGTTTCCTGCGCCAGCTCATCGGGCTTTACGGCGACAGCATGCAGTGGCTGGTGCCGCGCTATCTCGAGCACGTGATGGCGGCGTTCGGCCGCAACCAGGAGCAGATGCGCAAATCGCTCCAGGACGCGTTCGGCGGCATGTTCCCGTTCGGCCAGTTCGAGGAGATGGGCAAGCAGAACCTCGCGCTTTTCGAACAGACGATGAAGATGTTCACGCCGCCTTTCGCCGGCGGCGGCACGGGCCAAGGCGCGGCGGAGAAGCCGCCTGAGAAGGACAAGGACGCGGCGATGGCCGACCTCAAGGAGCGCATCAACGCGCTCCAGCGCCAGATCGAACAGTTCAGCAAGCCGAAGCCGTAAACTTAAAAGCCATTACCACAGAGACACGGAGAGCACGGAGCCGCCCGTCTTCGCGAGGCGCGCAGCGCCGAAGCGATCCAGAATCTGGATTGCTTCGCGCCTCCGGCGCTCGCAATGACGTGCAGAATCTCCGTGCTCTTTGCGTCTCCGTGGTGAAGCGATCGATGCGAGGGACTAAGCCGCGAAAATCGTCGCGCGGGCTTCGATCACTTCATCGGCGACGCCGTTGGGGAAGAACGGCGTCAGCGCCGCGAGCATGTCGGTGCGAAACGCCTGTAGGCGCGAGCCCAGGATTGCGGGCGAACTGGTCGACCGGGTCAAGGCGCGTTCGACCAGATCTTGCGGGCCGACTTTGTGCCGGTGCATCGCCGTCACTTTGGCAACTTCGGCAAAGCGGGTGCCGTCGAACCAGTTTTCGTGCACCCGATGGTGCCGCCCCTCGCGGGCATCGCCCCAGGCGACCAGCACGGATTCATAGGCCGGACGCCAGGGATTGGTTTCGTCGGCGAACGGGCTCGCGCCGCAAATCAGGATGCGGCCGTTCGGCGCCAGAATTCGATCGAAGGCCGCCAGCGTCGCGGTCCAGCCAATGGAGCGCGCGGCCGATGGTGACGAGATCGAAGGGGCCGAGGTTGGCCGGCACGTCTTCGGCGCGGCCTTCGAGCAGCCGAAATTCGACCCGCGCGGCGGCCGCCGCACGCCGCGCTTCGGCGATCATCGCCGGCTCGGGATCGACGCCGACGATGCGGCCGACATAAGGCGCGAAACCGAGCGCCAGAAGCCCCGGCCCGGTGCCGAGATCGATCAAGGCTTCGCGCCCATCGAGCTTCAGCGCGCCGGCCACCGCCGAAAAAAATTCCGGCGGATAGGGTTCGCGGTGCGCCGCGTAAGTTTGTGCGGTGGTTTCGAAGCGGCCCATTCCCGGTCACACCGTTTTCACAGCGATCGCGCGTCAGACGGTTGATCGCGCGAAGACGATGACTATGTCACGGGATCGACCCATCGCACCAACCAAGGAGATGCTGATGACCCGCATGCTATTCGCGGCCGTGACGCTCATCGGACTGACAACCGCAGCCATGGCGCAGGGCTACCCATACAACGGCCCCTCGACCTCGCCGTATTACCAGCAGCAACGGCCAATGAGCTATGGCAACCCATACGACCGGCCGGCACCGACGGTGGGTAACTAAAGCGATGCGGCCGCACTGAAGCGGCCGCGACTCTCGACAAGCAAACGGCAAAACCCGGGCGAACCCCTCGCCCGGGTTTTGCCGTGACTCAGAAATGAGAGCTTAAGACGCCAGGCCGGCGTGCGCGTGGCTGTTGCGCAGCCAGGGCTTTTCGAGCGTCGGCGCGCCGAAGAAATAGCCCTGGAGGAACTCGACGCCTTCGCTGCGGAGGATTTCGGCCTCGGCGGCGTTCTCGACCCATTCGGCGACGATCGTCAGGTTGAGGCCCTTGGCCAAGCCGACGAGGTGGCGCAGGAAGACCTGGTTCTCGGCGTTGGTCGCGAGATTGCGGACGAACGAGCCGTCGATCTTGACGGTGTCGACCGCGAGCTGCTGGAGATGGCGCAGAGAGGTAAACCCGGCGCCGAAATCGTCGAGCGCGACGCGGCAGCCGAGATCGCGCAAGGTGCGCACGAAGCGCGCGCTTTCGGCGATGTCGTGCAGCGCGGCGGTTTCGGTGATCTCGACCACCAGGCGGTTGGCGACGGCCGGCCGGTTCTTCAGGATCGAGGTGATGGCGCGCAGCCACGAGCGGTCGGTCGCGGTCAGGCCCGAGATGTTGAAGCCCAGCGTGACGCCGGGATGCTCGGCGACTTCCTGCACCGCCTTGTCGAGCACGTAGCGATCGATCAGACGGATGAAGCCCAGCTGCTCGATCGCGGCGACGAAATCGCCGGCCGGCACGATCTTGCCGTCCTCGGCGATCATGCGCAGCAGGCACTCGCTGAAATCGACCGCGCCGTTCTCGGCCGAGACCACCGGCTGATAGGCGAAGACCAGACGATTTTCCTTGAGCGCGCGCTGCACGCGCTCGCCCAGCGCCAGGCCGTGACGATGGCGGCGGCGCTGCTCCTCGGACAGGCGATAGGGCACGAAGCAATCGCGGCCGGCGCGCTTCGCCTCGGCGAGCGCGGTCTCGGCGTTGGTCATGACGTCGTGCGAGGTCTTGGCCTGTTCGGGAAAGGCGGCCGAGCCGATCGATACCGTGGCATAGACCGGCCCGGCGGCGGTGTCGATCGGCACTTGGCTGACGGCGGAGAGAATCTTCTCGGCGGCGACGGCGACGTGCTGCTCGGCGCAATCGGCGAGGACGATGCCGAACCGGTCGCCGCCGACGCGGCCGACGACGTCGCTGACGCGCAGGCAATGATCGAGCCGCTGGCCGACCTCGATGATGACGCTGTCGGCGGCCTTGTAGCCGTAGGCGTCGTTGATGGTGCCGAGCTTGTCGATGCCGACGGCGAGATAGGCGCCGGCGCTGCCCGAGCGCATGCTGCCGGCGATGATCTGGTCGAGCGCTTCGCGCAGCCGCTTCTTGTTGAAGTGGCCGGTGAGCTCGTCGTAATGCGCGAGTTGCTCGAGACGCTGTTCCGCCGCCTTGCGCGAGGTGACGAGGCGCAGCACGCCGGTGATGCGCGCGAGCTTGCCGGCGACGGTTTTCGCCGTGCCGCGGTCGTGCACCCAGGCGTACTCGCCGTTGTCGAGGCGGACGCGGTATTCGCAATCGAATTCGCCGCCGCGCTGCACATGCGCCTGGAGGCGCTGATCGCGCAACGGCACGTCGTCGGCATGGATGCGCTTGGTGAGCGCCTTGCCGGTCGGCACCATCGATAGCGTCAGGCCGTCGATCGCGCCGTGCCACTCGATCCGGTCGCCGGCGGCGTCCCAGATATAAGCAACGTCGCCCGCGGCGGCGAGCGCGGCGAGCACCGTCTCTTCGTCGGTCTTCCGCGTTTTTTCCATCATCAGAACAAACAGGGTCTCAGGACGCGACGCAGCCTGCCGCGCGCTTCCTATAGTCGGTTCGAATCCTGAAAGAACAATTTAAACCGCGAATTCGACATAACTTTTAACGATCGATGAAGATCGCGGCTTTGCCGCCGGACGCGTGCCACCGGCGCCGTCCAATGAATGCGCCAGTCCTCGTCTGACGGCTGATTTTAATGCGATTCGCGCCCGATCGGGCGGTTCAGGCGGTGCGGCGGGTCGCGGCGGGCGTATGCGCGGCGAGGAAGGGCAGCACCGCGTGATTGAACTCCCGCGCCATGGTGTGCGGGAACGAATGGCCGCCTTGCGCCAAGAACTTGGCTTCGGCGCCCGGAATGGCGCGCGCCAGCTGTTCCGAGAAATAGGCCGGCGTCACGGCATCGTCCTGGGTCGCAATCACCAGCGTCGGCGTGCGGATGCGGCCGAGATCGGCCGTGCGGTCGAACGCCAGGATCGCGTCGATGCGGCTCATGACGATTTCCGCCGGCGAGAAGGTAGCCAAATGCTGCGCTTCCATCTGGCGAAGCTTCTCGTTGTTCTCGGCGATGTAGTACGGCGGATAAAGGAACAGCGAATTGGTCTGGATGTAGGCGGCCGGTCCGAACTTGTGCAGAATCTCTTTGCGGAGCGCGAACAGCCGGCGGAAATAAGCGTCGGCCTTGGGCCAGCTGGCGCAGATTACAAGGCTCGCGACGCGCTGCGGATGTTCGACGCCGAGAATCTGGGCGATGGCGCCGCCGGTCGAATGGCCGACAATATGCACGCGCGCGATGCCGAGCGCATCGAGCAGGCCGATCACGTCGGCCGCCAAGCGATCGACGGTGTAGGAAATGCGGCTGTGGTCGCTCTGGCCGACGCCGCGATGATCGAACGTCACGACATCGAACGACTTGGCGAAGACGGGAACCTGCTGGCGCCAATAGTCCGCATGACCGCTGAGGCCGGAGATGAACACCACCGGATAGCCGCCACCGGCACGCTCGTAATGCAGATGACAATCGCCAACCGAAATCCGCGGCATGGAATCGGAAAACCTCCTGACGGCGCTGGTATCATCCGCGGTTGCCCCTGTCAAACCCGCGGGCCGTTGGCTGCTGCGCGACTGTTGCATGGATCACGCACGAGACACAGCATGATCACGCTGCGGCGGGCGCGGCCTTGCCTATCATTCGCACCACACACATTGCTCCGACAATTTTTATCCACCGTATTGCGTTTTGCAGCTCAACGTACCGTTTGCCAAAGGTCGGCGACGTGCTATGAGAGATTTCCCACTCGGACCGCGGTTACGACTGATCGATGCCGCCGGTCCCGTCCATTCTTCCCGTGCCGCCGCCCGGCGGCCGTTTCAGTCCATCAGTGAACACAGGGGACCACGATGTCTTCTGCGACGGCGAATACCGCACGCATGATTGCCAAACTCCTGGCGGAGCGGCAGACGGCGCATCAGGAAATTCCGCAACTGATCGACGTTGTGCATCGCACGCTGGCGGGCCTGAACGGTACCCGGCCGCTCGAAGGCGCCGCGCAGCAAAACGACCAAGCCGCGCCGGATGAAGCCGATGCCATATCGGTCGCACCCAAACGCCGCGGTCGCAAGCCGCGCGCCGAGGCCGCGCCAATCGCGTCGACTCCGGCTGAAACCAAAGCCGCGCCAACGCCCGCGCCAACGCTGCTGCGCCGCGCCGAAGTTAAGGACAAGGAGCCGGTTGTGGTCGCGCCGCTGACGCCACCGCCAAGCCGCGAGCGGCTGACGCGCGGCGTCGTCCGCTGGTTCGATCCGCAAACCCGCCGCGGCGCATTGCGCTTGCAAGGCGTCAGCGGCGATCTGCCGTTCGAGCCACCATTGCTCGAGCGCAGCAACATCACTCGGCTGTTCAAGGGCCAGGAAGTGGAAGCCGAGCTTGGCGGCACGACCGGCGCGCCGCAGTTGATCGGCTTTCGCCTGCTCGCGGCCGGACCGGCGACGCATGTCAATCCCGGCTTGGTGCGTGCGCGGCAGCAAAAACCCGTGATGGTCGAACTGAAGCGCGAGGCGTTGAAACGCGCTGCCGTGCGCGACGCGGCCGAGGCGCTCCTGCCCGACCGGAACGACTGAGACCGACCACCCGAAACCGAGAGCGCGCATGCCGGAAACCGCCCTCATCGTCGGTGCCGGCAGCGGATTGAGCGCCGCCCTTGCCCGGCTCTTCGCCAAAGAGGGCATGCGTGTTGCATTGGCGGCGCGCGATATCCGCAAGCTCGAAACGTTGTGCGCCCAAACGGGCGCCCGCGCCTATCCCTGCGACGCCACCAAGCCAGCCGACGTTACGACGTTGTTCGCGCACGTTACCACCGAACTCGGCGCACCCGATCTCGTGGTCTACAACGCCGGACAACGCGTGCGTGGCAGTATCGCCGACGTGGACGTCGCCGCCGTGCAGCAGTCGTTGATGAGCCTCGCCTATGGCGGCTTCTTGGTGGCGCAGCAGGCGGCGCGTACGTTCCTGCAAAAAGGCGGCGGCACGCTGCTCTTCACCGGTGCATCGGCGAGCGTCAAGGGTTATCCAAAATCGGCGCCCTTCGCGATGGGTAAATTCGCGTTGCGCGGCCTTGCCCAGGCGCTTGCGCGCGAACTGCAGCCGCAGAACATCCATGTCGGCCATATCGTGATCGACGGCGCCATCGGCCGCAGCGATGACGATAGCCGACTTGATCCCGACGCCATCGCGCAAACCTACCTTCAGCTCCATCGCCAGGCGCGCAGCACTTGGAGCTGGGAGATCGAATTGCGGCCCTGGCGCGAGACGTTTTGAGTCCCATCCGGCGCGCGCTATGATGCCGCGGTGCTCAAACGCGAGCAGAACGAACTTCTGACCCGTACCGGGCCTGGCACCGCCATGGGCCGGATGTTCCGCAGCTATTGGCTACCGGCGCTGCTCGAGGAGGAACTGCCCGAGAACGATTGCCCGCCGGTCCGCGTCCACCTGCTTGGCGAGCGCTTGCTGGCGTTGCGCGACAGCGGCGGTCGGCTCGGGCTGATCGACGAATTCTGTGCGCATCGTCGCACGTCGCTGTGGTTTGGGCGCAACGAGGAAGGCGGCATCCGCTGCGCCTATCACGGCTGGAAATACGACGTCTCCGGGCAGTGCGTCGAGGTGCCGTCCGAACCCGAAAGCGGGTTCTGCAAGCGCATCAAGCTGACCTCATGTCCGCTGATCGCGCGCGGCGGCATTCTGTGGACCTACATGGGGCCGCCGGAAAAGCAACCGCCGTTGCCTGAATACGAATTTGCGTTGGTGACGTCCGAGCAGCGCTTCGTTTCGAAACGTCTGCAAGAATGCAATTGGCTTCAGGCGCTCGAAGGCGGCATCGATTCAAGCCACGTTTCTTTCCTGCACCGCGCCACGCTCAACACCGACCCGCTGTTCAAGGGTGCCAGGTCGAATCAATACAACCTCGACGACGCCCAGCCGCATTTCGAGGTGGTCGAGGCGCCGGGCGGCTTGTTCGTCGGTGCGCGGCGCAAGGCGGAAAACGGCAACTGGTACTGGCGCGTCACGCCATGGGTCATGCCGTGCGTCACCATCGTGCCGCCGCGGTCCGATTACCCGGTGCACGGCCATTTCTGGATCCCGATCGACGACGAGAATTGCTGGGCGTGGAGCTTCGACTATCATCCGACGCGCGCCCTTGCCAAGGCCGAGGTCGCAGCGATGCGCGACGGCCATGGCGTCCACGTGAAATACGTGCCCGGCACCTACCGCCCGCGCGCCAACAAGGACAACGACTATTTGATGGACCGCGCGGCACAGAAGGCCGGACGCAGCTTCAGCGGCGTCGAAGGCATCTCGATGCAGGACGCCAGCCTGCAAGAGAGCATGGGACCCATCGTCGATCGCAGCCGCGAAAATCTCGTCTCGACCGACAACGGCATCATCCTGGCGCGCAATCGCCTGCTCGCGGCGCTCAAGGCGCTTACCGAACAAGGCACCGTGCCGCCCGGCGTCGACCCGGCGCACCACCATGTGCGCTCGGCGGCGGTGATCTTGCCGGATGCGAAAGCCTTCCTGCCGGCGGCGGCCGAAGCACTGACAGCGCGCCTCGGGATGCCGCACGCCTCGGTATAACGGCGTTATGCGCTAACGCGCTCGCACTCGAGCATCACCGTCGACGTCAATACCCGGCCCTGCGGTCCGGGTTTGGGTTCGGGCAGATTGGTGCATCATGCGGCAATGAAGCGTGAGACAATCGCATCGATGTTCGGGTAAATATCGGCATCCGACTTGCGGCTCAACCGAAATAACCGGCGATGGCAACCCAAAGCGGCCTGAAAGCAACCGGTGCGTGTAACGCGCCGCGACATGCGCGGGCGCGTCGCATAGACGGGGCCTGCTGAGCGATGGTCGTAAGAACATCGACGACACCAGGCGAATCGCCGGGCATTGTCGAGATTCCCGACAAGGATTTGCCGCTGCGCAACGATATCCGGCTCTTGGGCCGGATTCTTGGCGAAACGCTGCGCGCTCAGGAGGGCGAAGCGATTTTCGAGATCGTCGAGCGCATCCGGCGTTCATCGATCCGTTTTCATCGCGACGCGGACGAAGCCGCCCGCGGCGAGCTTGAAACGACCTTGAACCGACTCACCCGCGACGAGACCACGCGCGTGATCCGCTCGTTCACCTATTTCTCGCATCTCGCCAATCTCGCCGAGGATCAGCACCATATCCGGCGGACACGCGCGCACGCGATGGTCGCTTCGGCGCCGCGCCAAGGTACGGTCGCGCGCGCTGTTGCCATCGTGCGCGATTCCGACCGTTCGCCAGCGGTTTTGCGCGCGTTCTTCGAGCGGGCGCTAATCTGCCCGGTGCTCACCGCGCATCCGACCGAGGTGCGGCGCCGCAGCACGCTCGACCGCGAGCGGGAGATCGCCACGCTGCTCGACGAGCGCGATCGCGTCGCGCTCACGCCCGAGGAATTGGCCGTCAACGAAGAAGCGCTGCGTCGGGCCGTGCTCACCCTATGGCAGACGGCGCTGCTGCGCCGCAGCCGGTTGGCAGCGATCGACGAAGTCGCCAACGGCATCGCCTACTACGATTACACCTTCCTGCACGAGCTGCCGCGCCTCTATGCGACGTTCGAGGACCAGCTCGCCGAGGCGATTTCAGGACCGTTGCCGTCGTTCCTGCGGATGGGCAGCTGGATCGGCGGCGACCGTGACGGCAATCCGTTCGTCACGGCCGACGTGCTGCGCCAGGCCGTTCTGATGCAGAGCGACCGGGCGTTGGGATTCTATCTCGACGAGTTGCACGCGCTTGGCCGGGAGTTGTCGCTGCACTCTCTCTTGGTCCACACGACGGCCGAGCTGGAACGGCTCGCCGCGCGTTCGCCCGACCATTCGGCGCATCGCGCCAGCGAGCCTTATCGCCGCGCCATTTCGGGGATCTACGCGCGCGTCGCCGCGACCGCCCGGACGCTCAACGACGCCGAAGTGCATCGCGTTCCGGTCGGCGAGGCCGCGCCTTATGGCAATGCCGGCGAGTTCGCCGCCGATCTCGGTGTGATCCACGAATCGCTGGTCGCCAACGGCTCGGCGATGCTGGCACGCGGCCGACTGCGCGATCTGCGGCGCGCGCTTGACGTATTCGGGTTCCATCTTGCGGCGCTCGATCTGCGCCAGAATGCCAACGTGCACGAACGCGTCGTCGCCGAGCTGCTCGAAGCCGCTGCGCCGGGAACCGGTTACCGCGGCCTCGACGAGGACGAAAGGATCGCCGTATTGACCGCCGAGCTCGCGACCGCGCGACCGCTGGTATCGCCTTCGGTTGCGTATTCCGAGGAAACTGCTTCCGAGCTCGGCGTCTTGCGCGCGGCGGCCGAGGCGCAACGGCGCTACGGCAAGGGCGCGATCGCCAACTACGTCATCTCCATGGCGAACGGCGTTTCGGACGTTCTCGAGGTCGTTCTGCTGCTGCGCGAAGTCGGCCTCTATCGGCCGCAGCCGCACGAGATCGACCTCGACATCGTGCCGCTGTTCGAAACCATCGACGATCTGCGCCGGTGCGGCCAAATCGTCGATCGCGTTTTGGCGCTGCCGATTTATCGACGCCTCATTGACAGCTGTGGCGGCGTGCAAGAGGTCATGCTCGGCTATTCCGACAGCAACAAGGACGGCGGCTACCTCACTTCCGGCTGGGAGCTTTGGAAGGCCGAAACCGCGCTGGTCGAATCATGCCACCGTCACCGTGTGCGCCTGCGGCTGTTCCACGGCCGCGGCGGCACCGTCGGCCGCGGTGGCGGCCCCAGCTACCAGGCGATCCTGGCGCAGCCATCCGGCGCGGTGGACGGCGCCATTCGCATCACGGAACAAGGCGAAGTCATCGCCGCGAAATATTCCAATCCCGAGGTCGGCCGTCGCAACCTCGAGGCGCTCGCCGCCGCAACCATCGAGGCGAGCTTGCTATCAACCGCCGCGCCGCCGCCGCCGGCTTTCATCGCCGCGATGGAGAAATTATCGGTATCGGCCTATCGCGCCTATCGCGGCCTGGTTTACGAGACGCCGGGCTTCGAGGATTATTTTTGGGAAGCGACGGTCATCGGCGAGATCGTCCATCTCAACCTGGGCAGCCGACCGGCGTCGCGCCGTCCATCGCGCCGTATCGCCGATTTGCGCGCGATCCCCTGGGTTTTCAGCTGGGCGCAATGCCGCCTCATGCTGCCGGGCTGGTACGGCTTCGGCTCGGCGGTGCGCGCATGGCTTGCCGAGCACCCGGCGGACGGCATGGCGACGCTGCGGACGATGTATCGCGAATGGCCGTTCTTCGCCGCGCTGCTGTCCAACATGGACATGGTTCTGGCCAAAAGCGATATCGCGATTGCCGAGCGCTATGCCGGCCTGGTGACCGACACGGCGCTCGGTGAGACCATCTTCGCGAAGCTGCGCGGCGAATGGCAAGCGACGGTCGCGGCATTGCTCGACATCATGGAGCAGAAGTCGCTGCTCGAAAGCAATCCGCTGCTCAGCCGCTCGATCCGCAACCGTTTTCCCTATCTCGACCCGCTCAATCACGTGCAGATCGAGCTGCTCAAGCGCCATCGCGCCGGCGACACCGATGAAGATACCGTGCGCGACATCCACCGCACGATCAACGGGATCGCCACCGGGCTGCGCAACAGCGGATGAGCCGCGTCGGCGTGCGGCCCCGCGCCGCTAGACGCGCCGCACCAGCCGGACGATCGCGACCAGGATCACTGCGCCGATGGTGGCGCTGATGACGTCGCCAATCAGACCCATGCCGATGAAGATGCCGAGTGTGGCGAAGATCCAATTGCCGATGACGGCGCCGATGACACCGACCACCAGATCGCCGATCAACCCGAAACCGCGGCCGCGCACGATCTGGCCGGCGAGCCAGCCGGCGACCAACCCGACGAGCAATGAGACGAGGATTCCACTGCCATGCATGGTGCTTGACCCCCTTTGAATTCACTGGTGCCCCTGGCCGGACTCGAACCAGCACGCCCTTGCGAGCAACAGATTTTGAGTCTGCCGCGTCTACCAATTCCGCCACAGGGGCAACGGCGGCCACTATAGCGGGGGGTCGCGCGCGGTCAATCCGGCTTCGCGCTTGCGGCGACGACGCGGATGCGGCTAGATCGCGGCTCCCACGACGACGCCATTCGAGACCGAAACCAGACCATGCTCGCCAAGATCGTCCCGTCGCTTGCCGGATTCATCGTCGCGACGATTTCGAGCCTCGGCTATGGCGGCGTTGTCGTCCTGATGGCGATTGAGTCCGCCTGCATTCCACTGCCGTCCGAGATCATCATGCCGTTTTCCGGCTACCTGGTGTTCACCGGCCGGTTCGACCTGATCCTGGTGGCAACCGCCGGCGCGTTCGGCTGCAATCTGGGTTCAACCATCGCCTATGCGATCGGCCATTACGGCGGCCGCCCGTTCATCGAGCGTTGGGGCGGCTACCTGCTGATGGGCCGGCGCGAACTCGACTGGGCGCATGATTTTTTCGCGCGCTACGGCAGCATCACGGTTCTCATCGGCCGGCTGCTGCCGGTGGTGCGCACGTTCATCGCGCTGCCGGCCGGTGTCGCCGGCATGCCGCAGATCAAATTCCAGATTTATACCTTCATCGGCTCGTGGCCGTGGTGTTTCGCGCTTGCCTATGTCGGCTACAAACTCGGCGAACAATGGGACCACGATCCGCGTCTGCGCGCCGTCATGCAGCGTTTCGACATCGTCGTTGTTGGTCTCATCATCGTCGGCGTCGCCTGGTATATCTGGTGGCATCTAAAACATCGCCTGCGGCCCAACGATTAAGCCACGCCGGAAACACCATGAAATCGGTGCGCCAACCCTTGATCATTATCCTCGTCGCCGCGCTGGCCGTGATCGGTGCGGCGCTGGTTTCGCAATATTGGGGCGGCTTGCAGCCTTGCGAGCTGTGCCTGATGGAACGCTGGCCTTATTACGCGGCCATCGCGATTGCCGTTTTGGCTCTGGCCTTTCCCGCAGCCGGCTGGTCACGCGCGGCCTTGCTGTTGCTTGCCGCGGTGTTCGTGGTCAGCGCCGGTCTGGGCTTTTATCATGTCGGCGTCGAATACCATTGGTTCCGCGGTCCGACCGCTTGCACCAACAACGGCGGCGTACCGCAGACCTTGGAGCAGTTGAAGCAGATGCTGGCGCACACGCAGGCCGTGATGTGCGATCAAGTGCAGTGGTCGCTTGGCGGCATCTCGCTCGCCGGCTGGAATTTCATCGCTTCGGCGCTCATCGCCGTGTTCGCGTTCTCCGCATGGCGGCACCGCGCATGAGCCGGCGGCGTGCCAAGGCGTCCGCGCGCAAGGCCGTGGCGCGGTTGCCGGGCGATCGTGCCGGCGCCGACGCCGTCGCGCGCATGATCCGGGTCGATCACGCGGGCGAATATGGCGCCGCCCGGATTTACGACGGGCAGCTTGCGGTGCTCAAGGATTCGCCTGCGGCCACGGTCGTGCGCCGGATGGCGGCACAGGAAAAGCGGCACCTCGAACGTTTCGATACATTGATTGCGGAAAGGCGCGTGCGGCCGACGGTGTTGTCACCGCTCTGGCACTTCGCCGGTTACGCGCTTGGCGCCGCGACGGCGCTCATGGGTGAACGCGCAGCGATGGCTTGCACCGTCGCCGTCGAGGAAGTCATCGACGAACATTATCGCCATCAGCTCGAAGCGCTCGGCGATGCCGACACCGGCCTTGCGGCGATCGTCGCGGATTTTCGCGCCGACGAAATCGAGCACCGCGACACGGCGCTCAAGCATGGTGCCGCCGAAACGCCGGGCTATCCCGTGCTCTCGGCGGCGATCAAAGCGGGGTCGCGGCTTGCGATCTGGCTATCGACGCGAATTTAAGGCGGGAGACGCGCGTGGCGGAGTATCGGCTTTTGACCTACCGCGACGGCAACAAGCCGACCGTGGGCGTTCTCGTCGGCGATCGGGTCTATCCGGCGGCGGCGCTGTTGCGCGGCGCCGGCGTCGACGCATCGTCGGTCAAAGCGCTGCTCGGCACCTGGCCCAAGACGCATCGCGCGCTTGCCAAGGCCGCCGGCAAGGTCCGGCCGACGAACGGTAAGCCGCTGAAGCGCGTCAAACTGCTGGCGCCTGTGCTCTATCCCGACGGCTTGTTCTGCGCCGGCGCCAATTACTGGGACCATATGGAAGAAATGGCGCGCGCTCAGGGCCGAACCATCGACCGGTCGAGCCGGCCCGACGGACCGTGGTTCTTCCTCAAGACATCGCTGCATTCGATCATCGGTCCCGACGCGCCGGCGAAACTGCCGGCACGATCGCACCAGGTCGATTGGGAAGCCGAGCTCGGCGTCGTCATCGGCAAGGTGGCGCGCAATCTGCCGGTCGACCGCGCCCGCGATGCGATCGCCGGCTATACCATCGTCAACGATCTATCGGCGCGCGACCTGATGGTGCGCAAGGACCGGCCGCCGGTGATGGCTTACGACTGGATCGGGCAGAAATGCTTCGACGATGCCGCGCCGATGGGCCCATGGATCACGCCGGCCGCCTTCGTCAAAGATGCCGGTAACCTGTCGGTCAAGCTGTGGGTCAACGGCGTTCTCAAGCAGAATTCCAACACCAACCAGCTCATCCACAATATCGCCGAGCAGGTGTCATGGCTCAGCGAACAGCTGACGTTGCGGCCGGGCGACGTGATCGCCACCGGAACGCCAGCCGGCGTCGGCATGCCGCGCGGCGAGTTCCTGAAGAAAGGCGACGTCGTGAAGATCGAGATCGAAGGCTGCGGTGCACTCACCAACCGGATGGCCTGAATCGGCCACGCAGCCGCGCGACTAGAGCGCGCGCTGCTTCGCCGTCACGCCCGACGCGGCGATCACTTCCGGGATGTCGGACGGATTGAGCGGCGCCATCACGTGCGCGCCGGCAATGCCCGGAACCTCGGCCAGCTGCTGCAACAACTCGACGCAAATGCGCTTGCCCTCGGCGCGCGCGTCCGCCGCCTTCTCGATGCGCTCGACGACGGCATCGGGAATGATCGTGCCGAAGAGCTTCTCTTTCATCCAACGCGCCGAACGCACCGATGGGATCGGCGCGATGCCGATCAGGATTTTGAGCCGCGGCGCGAGACCGAGCTCGACCAGCCGTGCGGCGTAGCGCCGGACCACGCCGATATCCATGCAGAACTGGGTCTGGATGAAATCGGCGCCGGAATCCGCCTTGCCTTTGAGGCCTTTGGCGTCCCAATCCGGCGGCGGATCGGCCGGCAGGTCGGCAGCGCCGAGGAAGAGATCGAACCCGCCTTTGATTTCGGTGCCGGGCAGCAACTTATGCTCGCGCCGCATCTTTTGCGCGGTCGCCAGCAAGGTGCGGCTGTCGAGATCGAACACCGCCTTGGCGTCGGGCTGATCACCGGCTTTCGGATCGTCGCCGCCGAGGATGAGCACGTTACGAACGCCGAGCGCGACGGCACCCAATAGATCGCTCTGCAACGCGATGCGGTTGCGGTCGCGGCAGGTCATTTGCAGGATCGGCTCAATCCCGCTCTGCACCAGGAAATGCGCCGCGGCCATGCTGGCCATGTGCGATTTCGCGCCGGCGCCGTCGGTGACGTTGACCGCCGCGGCCACGCCTTTCAGCGGCAAGGCGCGCGCGATGAAATCGGTGGGATCGGCAGCGAGCGGCGGCGTGACTTCGGCGGTGACGCAGAAGCGGCCTTCATCGAGGCGGCGTTGCAGCGTGCTGATCGCCGACGGCGCCGAAGTGCGGGATTCATTGAGAAGAGTCATGCGAAGCGCCGCCAAGTATAAACAGGCCCTCATCCGCCTCCAGCGGAATCTTCGTCCGGCTGTTTATTGCGCGGCGACGGTGGCACGGCGATCCGCGCGGATCATGTCGGCAGCCTTCTCGGCGATCATGATGGTCGGCGAATTCGTGTTGCCGGACGTGATCGTCGGCATGATCGACGCGTCGGCGACGCGCAAACCGCCGATGCCGTGCACGGCGAGCCGCGCATCCACCACCGCGGCCGCATCCGCGCCCATCTTGCAGGTGCCGACCGGATGGAAAATCGTCGTGCCGATGTCGCCGGCCGCGTGCGCCAGTTCCTCGTCAGTTTGGAGCTGCGCGCCGGGACGAAATTCCTCGGGCGTAAAACGCGCCAGCGCCTTGGCGGCGACGATCCGACGCGTCAATCGGATGGCGGCGGCGGCAACGCGTCGATCGGAATCGACCGCGAGATAGTTCGGACGGATCGCCGGATGAGCGGCCGGATCGGCACTCTTGATCCGGACAGTGCCGCGGCTGTCAGGCCGCAGATTGCACACGGATGCGGTGAAGGCCGGAAACCCGTGACATGGATCGCCGAACTTATCGAGGCTCAACGGCTGCACGTGATATTCGAGATTGGGAGTCTCGCGCGAGGGGTCGCTCTTGGCGAAGCAACCGAGTTGCGACGGCGCCATGGTAAGCGGCCCACGCTTGAACAGGAAATATTCGAGCCCCATGCCGACGCGGCCGATGAGGCTGTTGGCGCGCTCGTTGAGCGTCCGCGTATTGGCGACCCTGAAAATCGTCCGGATCTGCAAATGGTCCTGAAGGTTTTCACCAACGCCACCGAGTTCGTGTACGACGGGAATGCCATTCTGCTGCAGCAGCGCGCTCGGCCCAATGCCTGAAAGCTGAAGCAATTGCGGTGAACCGATCGAGCCCGAAGCGAGGATCACTTCGCCGCGCGCGTCGACCGTGCGCGGTCGGCCATCCTTCACGAAATCGACACCGACGGCCCGCCGCCCAGCCAACCGGACGCGGCTCGCCTGCGCGCCGGTGACGATTGCGAGGTTGGGCCGGTTCATCGCCGGCCGCAGAAAGGCGCGCGCCGTGTTCCAGCGCACGCCGCGACGTTGATTGACACGGAAATAGCCGCAGCCTTCGTTGTTGCCGCGATTGAAATCGTCGATTTTGGGAATGCCGATCTCGGCAGCTGCATCACGGAATGCATCGAGGATTTCCCACGTCAGGCGCATTTCCTCGACGCGCCATTCGCCACCCTGGTTGTGGAATTCGTCGGCGCCGGCGGCGTTGTCCTCCGAGCGTTTGAAATAAGGCAGCACGTCGTCCCACGACCAGCCCGGATTGCCAAGTTGCCGCCAGCCGTCGTAGTCGCGCGCCTGGCCGCGCATGTAGATCATGCCATTGATCGAAGAGCAGCCGCCGAGAACGCGGCCGCGCGGATAATTGAGCGCGCGGCCGTTCAAACCAGCCTCGTTTTCCGTCTTGAAGCACCAATCGGTACGCGGATTGTTTTGCGTGTAGAGATAACCGATGGGAACGCGGATCCAGAAATAGTTGTCGTCGCCGCCGGCTTCCAACAGCAGCACCGAAACATCCGGATCGGCCGACAGCCGATTGGCCAAGACGCAGCCGGCGCTGCCGGCGCCGACGATGACGTAATCGAAATTCCCGAATGTCTCGTTCACGGTGCACCCACCGATCGATCTTGCCATAGCGACACCGCGGCGGCGACCGCGGGCCGGCCGGCGCCGCGGAATACCTCGAACCCGGCGCTTGCGGCCATGTTAGGCGATTGCGGCAAATCCATGTAATCCCGGCTTGAAAATCACTAGCCGATCCCCTAGTTTCCTGGTCATCGCTTCGCTGGGTTCCGGCCTGCGCTCGATCGCTCCACTGTGAGCCCGACCCGCCAATCCGTGCCTTTCGACAGCCGATCGGATGCGCAATCGCGCGCACTGGTAACCGCCATGGAGACATGAATGGCAATTGGCACGGTCAAATGGTTCAACGCTCAAAAGGGATACGGCTTCATCGCGCCTGAGAGCGGCGGCAAGGACGTTTTCGTCCATATCTCCGCCCTCGAGCGCGCTGGCATCGGATCCCTGAACGAGGGTCAGAAGGTCAGCTTCGACCTCGAGCAGAGCCAGCAGGGCCGCACGTCGGCCGCGAACCTGAAGCTCGTCTAACCCGAGCCCAGATAATTCGACCGAACGCCGCGGCGGCAACGCCGCGGCGTTTGCTTTTTTGCGCGCACGAATTATTAGAGGCCGAGAATGCGCTCGGCGTTGCGGTGGAAGATTTTTTCCATGACGTCGTCGCCATAGCCGAGCTCGCGCCATTCCTGGAACAACCGCGCATACGGAATGCTCGGATAGTCGCTGCCGAACATGATCTTGTCCTGCAACCGCGCGCGGACATCGGTCTTGAGCTGCACCGGGAAATATTTCGGCGCCCAGCCCGACAGCTCCCAGAACACGTTGCCCTTATGCAACGCGACCGCCGTCATCTCGTCGACCCATGGCCAGCCTGGATGGGCGGCGACGATCGTCAAATCGGGAAAATCGGCGGCGAGCTCGTCGATGCATGACGGATGCGCATGGCGCAACTTGGCGCCGAGACCGCCAGGCATCCCGGCGCCCATGCCCGTCGTGCCGACGTCGATCATCACCGGCACCTTGAGCGCGTTGATCGCTTCCCACAGCGGATAGAAGCGTCGTTCGTTGACCGCGAAGTGCCCCATGATCGGGTGGAAATGGAAGCCCAGCATCTTGAGGTCGCGGATGGCGTGTTGCGCCTCGGCAATGGCGGCGGCGCCTTTAAGTGGATCGACCGCCGCCCAGGCTTGAATGATGCGATCCTTGTGCCGTTGCTGCATGCCGCGGACGTAATCGTTCGAGCACGGCGGCGTTTTCGCGGTGGTCTCCAAATCGAGCGCGACCAGAACGGCATCGACGCCGGCGGCGGCGAACTCCTGCACCACCTCGTCCTCCTGTTTCCAGGCCCACGGACGCTTCCAGTATTTGGCCAGCGCGTCGACATACGGGCCCTGGCATTTGATCCAGGGCTCGGTATTGGGATAGCAGTGCAGGTCGATGATGCGCATGGAGCCTCAGCGCGCCGTTGCCGCCGGATTTGAAATCATCTCGGCCAACGCCTTCTTCGATACCTTGCCGAAGGTCGACAGCGGAAATTCGGTCATCAGCTGCAGTCGTTCCGGCAGCTTGAACTTGGCGATCTCCTTGGCGGCGAGGAATTTCACCAGCTCGTCGAGCGTCAGGTTCCTGCCCTTCTGCGCGATGACGCAGGCGCACATGCGCTCGCCGAGATTGGAATCCGGCACCGGAATGCACGCGACGTTCTGCACGGCCGGGTGCTGCAGGATCAGATTCTCGATCTCTTCGGCGCTGATTTTCTCGCCACCCCGATTGATCAGATCCTTCTTGCGGCCTTCGACCATGTAATTGCCGGACGGGTGTTGGCGCATCAGATCGCCCGAACGATAGAATCCGTCCGACGTGAACGCCTTTTTGTTGTGCTCCGCTGCGCCATAGTAGCCGCGCAAGGTGTACGGACCGCGGACGCAAAGCTCGCCGACTTCGCCGACCGCCACTTCGTTGTCGTCGTCGTCCAAAAGCCGCACCTCGTCGTCCGGCGAGATCGGCCGGCCGACGGTTTCAAGCCGCACGTCGTCCGGATCGCCGCGGCGGACGAAGAACAGCATGCCTTCCGACATGCCGAAATTTTCCTGCACGAAGGCGGTCGGAATCAGCTCCCGCGTTTTCAGCCGCACCTCGGGCTGCAGCCGCTGCCCGCCACTCTGGATGTAGCGCACCGACGCGGTGTCGTACTGCCGAACTTCGGCGCTGTTGATGAGGCGGATCAGCAGTGCCGGCACGACTTTGATGTGCGTGATGCGATGTTTCTCCACCAGGGGAAATATGTCCTCCGGTCGCGCCGTCGGGCTGAGCACGACGCTGCCGCCGTTGAAGAAAAAGCCCTGAATGCCCGGACACGCGAGCGGCAGATTGTGCGCGATTGGCAAGGTCAGCAGCAGCACGGACGCGGCGCCGACTTCGCAGACCGAAGCCGCCGCTTTGGAATTGTACGCATAGTCGTTGTGGGTGCGCGGAATCAGCTTGGGAATACCGGTGGTACCGCCCGAGAGCTGGAAGATGCACGGATCGGTCGGATCGAGCGCGATGCCGGTCAGTCGACTCTTCGGCGTCTTCGCGGGCTTCTCGATCAGCTCGATCAGCGACACCTCGCCCGCTCCCGGCCGGCCGAGGACCAACCGCAGCTTGAGACACGGATTCTCGTCGGCGATGCGCTTGATCACCGGACCGAAGACGAAATCGCCGATCCGTTCGGGATAGACGCACGCCGTCGCCTGCGCGATGTCCACGAACTGATTGATCTCGCTGTAGCGATGCGTCACCAGCGCGGCGATGGGGATGGCGCCGATTTTCTGCAGTGCGAAATATAGGAACACGAACTCCGCGACGTTCGGCAATGTCGGCACCACCCGGTCGGTCGGCTTGAGACCGAGATCGAGCAGGTTGAGCGCAAGGTTGTCGGTGATGCGGTCGATATCGGCGTAGTTATAGCGCCGGTTACCGTCGATGAGCGCAACGCGATCAGCGAACTTGCGCCACACGTCGGCGAACTCGTCGCGCAACGGCCGGTCGCGCCAATAGCCCTTGGCGCGATAGCGGTCGGCGAACGCGGGTGGAAACGGCACGACGCCGGGCAGCATCAGGTCGAACTCGAAAATCCGCCGTCGACGACGACGATCTCGCCGGTGACGAAGCGGTTGCCTTCGATGAGCGACAGCATCGTCTCGGCGACGTCTTCGGCGGTCACGACGCGCTTCAGCGGCGTAAGCTTGGCGCGCCGGCCCATCAGATCATCGTACTTGTCCTTGAGCATGCGCTTCATCCAATCGCCTTCCATCCAGCCCGGTGCCACGGCATTGACGCGGATTTCAGGGCCGAGATTGAAAGCGAGCGTCTTGGTCAAATTGACCACCGCCGCCTTGCTGGCGGCATAAGGCAGTGGCTGTGGGCCGGGACGCAGGCCGACGATGCTGGCGGTGTTGACGATTGCGGGATGCGGCGCCTTGCGCAGCAGCGGCAGCGCCGCACGCGTCACCGAGAATATGCCGCGGACGTTGACGGCGAAGACGCGATCCCATTCCTCGATCGTCATCGCGTCGAAATCCTTCGGCCGAATTTCGGTCGTCGTGCCGGCGTTGTTGATCAGCGCATCGAGGCGCGCAAACTTCGTCGCGACGTCGCCAAGCATCGCACGCACGGCGACATCGTCGGCAACGTCGCACTGGCAGAGCAATGTCTGCGCGCCAAGTTTCTGCGCTTGCGCGGCGACCTCGCGCGCGGGGCCGGCGCTGCGGCTGTAATTGATGGCGACGTCGTATCCAGCGCGCGCGAGCGCCACGGCCGCCGCGGCACCGATGCCGCTGGCGGCGCCGGTCACCAATGCCGTCTTGCGCTGCGCCATTCTCTGCGCTCCCCTTGCGTCGAGCCTCGACGCCGGATTATTTTGAACGTGTTCACTTTTGGCCTGAGCCCACGCCACTGTCAAGCGCGGGCGCCGGCCAGCGCAAGGAGACATCGCCCGTGGCGACACCGATGATTCGTGGCGGCGGCCGCACGGTTGCGGGCGGACTGCGCGAGCGCAGCAAGGCCCGCCGGCTTGGCAACATCCGCCGGGCAGCGCGTGAACTGTTCGTCGAGAAGGGCTATGACGCCACTACGACGCGCGCCATCGCCAAGCGTGCGGGCGTTGGTCTCGGCACGCTCTTCACCTACGCAGCCGACAAACGCGACCTGCTGTTTCTGATTTTCAACGACGAACTGATCGAGCTCGCAGCGCAAGCTTTCGCGCAATCGTCATCGGCGCCGGTGCTCGCCGACCGGCTGGTCGCGGTGTTCCACGACTTCTATGCCTATTTCACGCGGCAGCCGAACCTCGCGCGCTTCCTGTTGCGCGAGCTGACCTTCTACACGCACGGGCCGGAGGCCCATCGTTTTCAGACGCATCGCGACCGGATCGTCGCTGGCGTCGCCGCCGTGGTGGCGCGCGCCCGTGCGGACGGAATCATCGTCGCGACCGGCGACGACATGCTGGTCGCCCGCGCAATTTTCGACATCTACAGCGCCGAAGTGCGCCGCTGGCTCGCCGACGACCAGCACGAACCTAATCTCGCGCACGGGCTGACGGCGCTCCGCCGCGTGCTGCAGGTGCTGGTCGACGGCTTGCGGCCGCAACGCTGACCCCGTCAGCTTGACAAAGCCCAGACCGGGTCCAATAGTGAACGCGTTCTAAAATAGCTGCCGCGGCGCGGTCCGGCGCACGGATCGCGCACGAAAAATGACGGCGGGCGCTCACTCTCAGGGGAGGACCAATGCGTGTGATCCGTTCCGCGCTCGCCGCGTGCCTCGCGGCGGCGTTCGCTTGTGCCGCGCTTTCGGCGCAAGCCGACCCGGTCAAGATCAGTCTCAGCTACGTCGTCCCGGTCGCCAATTGGTCGTCGCTCTTGCCGACCAAGCCCGAGCTGATGACGCACATGGGCAAGAGCTACACGCTCGAGGTGACGCGCTTCCAGGGCACGCCGCCGATGATCACGGCGCTGGCCAGCGATCAACTCGACATCGGCGATCTCGCTTATTCGTCGCTGGCGCTTGCCATCCAGAACGCGGGGCTCGACGATCTGCGCGTCATCAGCGACGACTTCCAGGACGGCGTACCGGGCTACTACACCGATCAATATTTCGTCCGCAACGACAGCGGCATCAAAACGGTCGAAGATCTCAAGGGTAAGGTGCTGGCGACCAACGTCGCCGGCAGCGCCGTCGACATCGCCATGCGCGCCATGCTGCGTAAGCATCACTTGGACGACCGGAAAGACGTCACCATCGTCGAGGCGGCGTTCCCGAACATGCGCAACATGCTCGACGAGAAAAAGGTCGCGCTCATTCCCGGCGTGCTGCCGTTCTCGACCAATCCCGATCTGTTGAAGACGGCGCATCCGCTGTTCACACAGAAGGAAGCAGTCGGCCGGACGCAGATGATCGTCTGGGTGGCGCGCGCCGGCTGGCTGAAGAAAAACCGCGCCGCGATGGTCGATTTCATGGAGGACACGATCCGCGTCATGCGCTGGTTCCAGGATCCTAAGAACCACGCCGAAGCGGTGCAGATCGCGGTCAACCTGACCAAGATTCCGGCGCCGGTGTGGGACTCTTGGGTCTTCGTCAAGGGCAAGGACTACTACCGCAACCCGGACGCGCTGCCCGACCTTAAGGCCTTGCAAGCCAACATCGAGACTCAACGCGAGCTGGGCTTCCTGACCAAGGACATCAAGATCGCCAAGTACGCCGATCTGAGCATCGCCAAGGAAGCGGCGGCGCGCATCAAGCCGTAGCCTTCACCTACTGGCGATCGCGCGAGGGGATAGGCGGGCCTGTGGGCTCGCCTATTTTTTCCGCGGCTCGGGATCCCGCGCTTCGATCAAGCCGAGCAGCGCGGCGGCCGCGAGCATCGCAGCGGCCGGCAGCAGCAGCGGCATGCCAAGCCGCTCGAGCGCGAGGCCACCGATGCCAGCGCCAATGAGATAGCCGCTCCAGGTCAGCGCGTGGTGGACGTTGGCCTCGTGCACGTGCGGTTCGGCCCGGCCGCCGCCCAGAACGGTCGTCACCATGCCTTCGGCGAGCCGTACGATGGTGCCGGTGATGACGATGGTTTGCAGGCTGATCGAGCGGAACCGCACCACCGCCGCACCTTGCAGCCCCATCACCACCGCCAAAAGCACCAGCGCCTCGATCCGCGACGACGGCGCCAAGACGAGCACCAGAAGCAGTACGCCGCCGAGCAGCAATGGCAGCGAGCCGCGACCACTGACGCGTTTGAGCAGCGCGCCAATCAGCGCGCCGGCCGCGAAGGCGCCAACCGTCAGGACGTAATGGGCCGACAAAGCGGCGTCGCCGTGCGCTGCCGCAACGCCGAGCAGCACGGTCGTCCCCGTCATGTTGGCGACGAAAACGTGGCCCAGACTTATATAGCCGTAGGCGTCGACAAAGCCGGCGCCGAGCGCCAGCAGCGCCGCCAACAACAGCGATTCAAACAAAGCCATCGCGCCGTTCTCCCCTGCAATCGCGCCATCGTATGCGTAGGCTGCTTCCAGGCACCATACTGAACATGTTCGCAGGCAACAAATTCCGACCCAAAATCATTGGCTGACAGACAGATCGACGCGCGACATCATGTGTTGAACCGTTTGCGGCGCGCCCGGCTTAAAGTGCAGCATTCGTCGAGTCGAATATCGGGACGGAGCCTTCGATGTCGACAACTGCGGCGACATTCAGCCCTTTGTTGCTTTCGCGGCTGCAATTTGCCTGGGTAATCGCCTGGCACATCCTGCTTCCGGCGTTCACCATTGGCACGGCGTCGTTCATCGCCTTGCTCGAAGGCCTGCACCTCGTCACCCGGCGTGACATCTATTTCCGTCTTTCGACCTTTTGGACTCGCATCTTCGCGATTGCCTTCGGCATGGGCGTCGTCTCCGGCATCGTCATGCCGTTTCAATTCGGCACCAACTGGAGCCGCTACGCCGATGCTACGGCGAACGTCTTGTCGCCGCTGTTCGCCTACGAAGGCATCATGGCGTTTTTTCTCGAATCGGCGTTTCTCGGCGTGCTGCTGTTCGGACGCAAGTTGGTGCCGCGGTGGGCGCATTTTGTCGCCGCACTCATGGTTGCACTTGGAACGTTATTCTCGGCGTTCTGGATTCTCGCCGCCAACAGCTGGATGCAGACGCCGGATGGATACGTGGTGATCGATGGCCGGTTCTTTCCAGCCGACTGGTTGCGGATCATCTTCAATCCGTCGTTTCCGTACCGCTTCGCGCATACCGTCGTCGGGTTCTATGTCACCACCGGTTTCGTCGTCATCGGCGTCGCCGCCTATTATTTGCGGCGCGGCCGCTTCGCCGAAGAAAGCCGCGTCATGTTGTCGATGACCTTGTGGCTTCTGACCGTGCTCGTGCCGTTGCAGATCTTTCTCGGCGACCAACACGGACTCAACACGCTCCAGTACCAGCCGGCGAAACTGGCAGCGATCGAGGCGCATTGGACGACCGGGGCACGCGTGCCGTTGATCCTTTTTGCCGTACCCGACCAGGCGACCGCGACCAACCGCGACGCAATCGAGATTCCGGATCTCGGCAGCCTGATCCTGACGCACGATCCGAATGGAACCGTCCGCGGCCTGAAGGATTGGCCGCGCGACCAATGGCCGCCGGTGGCGATTCCATTCTTCGCCTTTCGTATCATGGTCGGCATCGGCTTGCTGATGTTGGCGCTGGTCGCTGCGAGCTGGTGGCTCAGGGTGCGCGATCGGCTGCAGGCCGTTTGGTTCCTGCGCCTGTGTGAGCTCGCCTCGCCGGCCGGGTTCGTCGCCGTCATCGCCGGCTGGACGACCACCGAGGTCGGGCGCCAACCGTGGACCGTCTACGGGCTGCTGCGCACCGCTGATTCAGTGTCGCCGGCGCTGACCGGAACCGACGTCATGCTGTCGCTCGCGGGGTACGTTCTGGTCTACCTACTCATCTATCCGGTCGGGTTGACGATGATGGCGCGCGTCGTTCGGCGCGGGCCGGCCGAAGCGCCGGAGGAGCCGATCGCCAGCGGCCGGCCGGAGGGACCGGTTCGCGCCTTGCCGGTTGCCAGTACGGAGGATTCCCCATGACCGTGCTGCCGTTCGATTTCGTGCCCCTGTGGACCGTCATTCTCGGTTTCGGCGTGTTTTATTACGTGTTGTTCGACGGCTTCGATCTTGGCGTCGGTATTCTCTACGGCTTCGCGCCGGATCGCGCCGCGCGCAACCTCATCATGAATTCAATTGCGCCGGTCTGGGACGGCAACGAGACCTGGCTGGTGCTCGGCGGCGTCGGCCTTCTGGCGGCTTTCCCCTTGGCCTTCGCCGTCATTTTGCCGGCCGTCTATTTCCCGATCCTGGTGTTGCTGTTGGCCCTCGTCTTCCGCGGCGTCGCGTTCGAGTTCCATTATCGCGACGTCGAGCACCGGACCTTTTGGGACCACGCCTTCTGCTACGGCTCCGCGCTCGCGACCTTTGCCCAAGGCGTCGTGCTTGGGGCGTTTATCCAGGGATTCCAAGTCGACGGCCGGCAGTTCAGCGGCAGCGCGTTCGACTGTTTCACGCCATTCTCGCTGTTCACGGGGCTGGCGCTGCTTTTCGGCTACGGCCTGGTTGGCACCGGCTGGCTGATCATGAAGACCGAAGGCGATCTGCAAAACTGGGCGCGCCGGCTCGGCCGTTATTGCTTTACCGGCGTGCTCGTCGCCATCGTGGTGGTCAGCCTGTGGACGCCGTTGGCCGAGCCGTACATCGCGCACCGTTGGTTCGCCTGGCCCAATATCGGATTCCTGTCGCCGGTGCCGATCATCACCGTCGTGCTGGCATTTTGGGAGTGGCGCTCGCTCAACAATCGCTCCGAGGCGGCGCCGTTCATCGGCGCGATCGGGCTCTTTCTCATGTCCTATTTCGGCATCACGATCAGCCTGTGGCCGATGATCGTGCCATACAAATTCACGCTCTGGCAGGCCGCGTCGGCGCCCAGCACGCAGGCCTTCTTATTGGTGGGCACGCTGTTCCTGTTGCCGGTCATCCTCATGTACACCGGCTGGTCGTATTGGGTGTTCCGCGGCAAGGTGCGCGCCGACATCGGCTATCACTGAGCGCCGTTGACATCGCGGCTGCGCTCGGCATGATCGCCGCGCACCATGTCGAACGACGTCAATCTGCAACACCTCACTCACGTGGCCGATGTGATCTGGCAATGGGCCGAGACCTTCATGCCGAGAGTGCTCGCTTCGCTGGCGGTCCTCGTCGTGGGCTTCATCGTCGCCGGCTGGATCGAGCGCGCGTTGCGCCGGCTGCTCGGCGGTGTCGGTCACGTCGATCCGATGCTGAAGCCGATCCTCGGCGCGGCGGTGCGCTACGCCATCGTCATTTTGACCGTGATCGTGGCACTGAGTCAGCTCGGCATCCAGACCGCCTCGCTGCTTGCCGTGGTCGGCGCCGCCGGTCTCGCCGTCGGTCTGGCGCTGCAAGGCACGCTGTCGAACATCGCCGCCGGCATCATGTTGCTGTGGCTTCGTCCGTTCCGCATCGGTGACTATATCGAGGTTGGCGGCCAGAGCGGCACAGTCGAGGAAATCGGCCTGTTCAATTGCCGCTTGCGCACTTTCGACGGCCTATTCCTGTTCATGCCCAATTCGGCGATCTGGAACACGCCGCTCAAGAACGACACGCGCAACGGCGGCCGACTTCTGAACGTCGATATCAACCTGCCCGCCACTGCCGATCTCGAACGTGCGCGAAAGACGTTGATCGAGGTCGCGGCCAAGGTTCCAGGCGTAATGTCGGCGCCGGCACCGCAGACTTTTCTGGCGAGTTTCGCCGGCGGCGCCTTGGTTCTGAGTCTGATGGTGTGGACAACGGCATACAATGTCGGCGTGGTCGAACGCGCCATCGTCGAAGGCATCAAGCGCGCGCTCGATGCGCTCGGCGACGATTTCAAGCCGACCCAGATCGTCCGCACCGTGCCGCCGGATAACGATCCCTCGCGCTTCCTCGGCAGCGATTCGATGCGGTGAACGCCCCTGCGCCTTGGTCGCACTGGGTTTCCGCGGCACGGCACGCCGACAGAAAATTGCCGGTGATTTCATATTTCAGCCATTGACGGTGGCGCCAGGAGGATTAGCGTTTGAGTTGGCGCAACCATGATGGAGGGTGCCCAAACCGCATGACTCCACCTGATCAGTTCGATCAGCGCCCAGATGAAAGCCCGACCTTGTGGTCGGGCGGTGAGCTTCGAGCCACCCATTGAACCCCACTATCGTCCCTGCGGCCGCAGGCTCCCTGGCGGGGTTCGCGCATCATGGAGTCCGGCGTCCGGCGCGATTCCGCCACGCCGGACCGCTAAAACCCCTTCCCGAATGCTGCCGCAATTCGTCGCCCTAATCCGGCTTTCCCTCATATTGCGAAAGGCCCATATGATGATCTTCAAGCACCGCTTTATCGTTCTGGCCGCGGGTGCCGCGCTGATCGCCGCCGCGCCGGCCATTCTGCCGGCCGCCGCGCAAACCCAGATGCACAACAATTGCGCGCCCGAGGACAAACTCGATAGCTCGACGCTGCCGCAAGCTAAAAAGAAAATGGAAGCCGCCGGCTATACCCAGGTGAAAGGCCTGCGCAAAGGCTGTGACAATTATTGGCACGGCACGGCGATGAAGGACGGCAGCGAAGTCTTTATCGTGCTGTCGCCCGCCGGCCAGGTCATGCAGGAAGGCGACTGACGCGCCGCTGCGGGGTGCGCTTTACGCCCGGCGGCCTTTCATTTTGGCTCGCGCCACGTCCGCCCATAGGCTCCAAGCACGCTCGAGCGAGCCATCGATCGACGCGGCTGCCTTCGCGGCCTCTTCGCGCGCGAGATAGATCGGCGTGCCGAGCCGGAGCGCGTCCATCTGCAGCGTCGCGTTGAGCCGGGCATAGATCGCACGATAGACGGCTTGCGGAATCCCGCCGCCGACGATGGTCGCGCCATGGCCGCGCATCAACACCAGCGGCTTGTCGGCCAGCGTTTCTGCCAGCGCGGCGCCGAGCGCCGGCGTGCGGATGAGCATGTCGGTCATGCCGGCGGCCTCACGGACGTCGAAGACCGGCGTGCCGGCGCCGAGAAAGCCGCTCATGTGATAGACCGGCTGCAACGGCGTGCGCGTGGCGCCGAACGGAATCAACGGCGGCGCATGGCAGTGCACCACCGCGACGACGTCGGGCCGGTGCTTGTATATCTCGCTGTGGATGAAGCGCTCGCTGTAATAGCGCTTGGCCGGATTGGCGACTGCATTGGCGTCGAGATCGAACGTGACGATGTCCCGGGCCGTCACCAAACCGGGCGCCAGATGCCGCGCCATCAAAAACTTCGTCGGATCGCGATCGTGCCGCACGCTGACATGGCCGAAAGCGTCGACCACGTCGTGATCGAACAGCACGCGGTTGGCGACCACCAGCGTGTCGATGAGATCGCGGCCGGCCGGCGGCGGCCGCGTGGATTTCGTCTTTTGGCTGGCGGGCGACACGGTCAAGCGAGCCGCAACAGGCGCCGTGCGTTGCCCGAATACATCTTCTCGCGATCGATGGCCGAGAGTTTCATCGTATCGACCGCTTTGATGATCTCGCGAATAAAGAGCGGACCGCCTTCGAGATCGAACGGACAGTCGGTGCCGAACAGGCAATGGTCGATGCCGAAGAAGCTCAAGCCGCATTCCATGCCGGCGCGCGAACCGTTGATCGACGTGTCGGCGTAGAACTGCCGGAAATAATCGACCGGCCGTTTACCCTTGGCCTTCATGTCAGCGACGATCTTGCGATAGCCCTCTTCTGCGCCCTCGCGCGAGCCCAGTTGATCAAGGCCAAGGCCGACGCGTGCCTCGAGAAACGGCACCATCGCCCCCATGTGATGGGTGATGATCTTCAATTTCGGCCAGCGCTCGAAGAAGCCCGAGAACACCATGCGCGCCATCGCGGCCGATGTCTCGTACGGCCAGCCGAAAACCCACCAGATGTCGAAACGTGAGCTTTTTTCCGCCGGGTAATCGGCGAACTTCTGGCCGCGTGTCGGATGCATCCAGATCGGCAGATCGTAGGAATGCATCTTTTCGAAGACCGGCGCGAACTCCGGATCGTCCAGCGGCCGGCCGTTGACGTTGGTGAAAAGCTGGATGCCCTTGGCGCCCAGCTTCTCGACCGCGCGGCCGATCTCGTCGAGCGTCGCCTTGACGTTGTTCATCGGCACCGAGGCCACCCAGGCGGGAAACCGGTCGGGATGCCGAGCGCAAATTTCGTGCATGCCGTCGTTCGCAAGCCGCGCCAGCGCCGGCGATTGGTCGGGCGGCGCGACGTATTCGATCGCCGGCATCGACAGCGTCAGAACCTGCTGATACTGCTCGAACTCATCCATCATCGCGAGGCGCTTTTCCAGGTCGTACAGCACCGGGATGTTCGTCCAGCGTCGGATCGCGTCCTTGTTGGGAACGATCTCGACCATCTTGTCGAAATAGCGCTTGGGAAAAATGTGCGGGAATATGTCGAGCTTCGTCATCGCGAGCAGGCGCCTCCCCTTGCGCGCTACTATTCCGGCGGCGGCGCAAGCTTGTCCATAGTCATTCGCCGCCGGCCCGGCGCAAATTGACTTCGCGCCCACTTTGCCCATGATGGGTCGCCCATCGACGGGAGCGATCGTGACCGCCTTGGACGACGTGATCGAGGATCTGGTCGCCGCCAACCGCATCCTTGCGGCGCAGGGCGTGGTCGACGGCTTTGGCCACGTCAGCGCGCGACATCCCGCCGATCCGCAACGCTATCTGCTGTCGCGCGCGCGACCGCCCGAATGCATCGAAGTCGCCGACATCATGGAATTCACGCTCGATGGCGAAGCGACCGACGCGCGTGGCCGGCGGCCCTACAACGAACGCTTCATCCACGGCGCGCTTTACGAGGCGCGGCCGGAGATCAACGCCGTCGTGCACAGTCACAGCCCGTCGGTGATCCCTTTTGGCATCGTCGGCGAGGCCTTGCGGCCGGTGCTGCATATGGCAGCGACCATCGGCGCACGGGTACCGATCTGGGAGCCGCGCGAGCGCTTCGGCGACACGGACATGCTGGTTTCCGACATGGCGCAGGGTCGCGATCTGGCGCGCGTTGTCGGCGCCGGCACCTGCGGGTTGATGCGTGGTCATGGCTCGGTCGTCGCTGGCCGCTCGTTGCGCGAAGCCGTCTATATCGCGATCTATCTCGAAGTCAACGCGCACCTGCAACGCGATGCGCTGCGCTTCGGTAAGCCCATCAACTTCCTGTCGCCGGGCGAAATCGACAAGATCACGGTGCGTCAAGCGAAGGGCAAACCGTCGGAAGGATTCGATCGCGCGTGGGAAGGCTGGTGCAACCGCGCCGGCGTCGCGTTCAAGCGCCGCGGATAGGCCAGGTTACGTCGACGGCGTCTTGACGCCCGGCCGTGCGAAGCTTTTGTCCTGGTGACCCTTGCCTTCGAGATCGCCGAGACCGAAGAGCCACGAATAGCCGCCCTTCGGATTGGTCAAAATCTCCCAGCAATTGTCATCGCAGTCCCAGAAATAGAAACTGTAGGTGCCGTGCTGAAGCAGCGGCTTAGAGATTTTTTTGAGCTTCCATCGGTCGGCCTGCTCGACCACGGTCTTATAGGCGGCGTCGACCTCTTCCTGGGTCTCGACATCGAGGCCGTTGTGCGCCAGCAGATTCATCGGTTGCTTGGTCTTGCATTTGACGACGGCGATGGTGTTCTCCCCACCGAGACGGATCATGAGCGAGATCGGGCTGGTGCGGACGACGTCGAGGCCGAGGAATTCTTCGTAGAAGCGACGCGAGAAATCGAGATCGGTCGACTCGAGCGTGCCGTGCGACAGGAATTTGAGTTTGAGCGCTGGCTCGGTCTTAATGGGCGCAGCAACCTCGGTAGGCATCGCGTTCCTCCGTCCCGGCAGTTCCGGCCTTTTTTCGGCCCGTTTCGGCGGATTCTACAGTCGGCGGGGCCGTCCGGACAACCCTCAGCGGAGCATCAGAAACCGCGACGCGGCCGTCGCCGACGGCAGCACGACCCGTCCGATCACGGGCGCCAAATCAAGCGGCTTCAGGAACATCTTCATCGCCATGCCATAGGGAAAATGTTCGCGGCCAAGCCGGCGGATTCCGTTGCGGAAGACCTCGTATTCGGCCGACTCGAATTCGGCACCGGGATTGCTGACGCAAAAGACGTGCTTGAAGGCGATATAAGCGTCCTCGGCATCGACTTCCTGCGCGCGATCCCACAGCGTCTTCAGCACGGCGGCGCGGCCGGGATGCTCGGTTGCGCGATAGCGGCGGAAAAAATAGAAGAAATTCTTGTAGTGGCGTACCTCGTCGGCGGCGATGTTGCCGACGATCTGCCGCAAGACCGGCTCGGGCGCAACTTCCGCCAGCATGCGGTAGAAGCTGGCGGTACCGGTTTCGACGACGCAGCGCGCCACCATTTCGAGCGCGCGCGTCGGCGCCAGGTTTTCAAGCAAGCAGCAACGCGAGTATTCGGCGAAAAACCCCGTGTAAGCGCGGCGCCAATCGAAGTCAGGCCAGGCGACCTCGACATAATGCTTGAGCGCCGCGCCGTGTTGCAGCTCTTCGGGCTCCCAATGATGGGCGAGCCAATCGACCAGCTCCGGATCGTCGCGGAAATACTCGACCAAATTCTCGGTATAGAGGTCCGAAGTGATCTCGATGAAGGAGGCCGATGCGACGATCTGAAACAACAACGTATCGTCTTCAACGGCGTCGCGTACGACATCGCCGTAGCGGATCGCGTCCATAGACCACGGCAGCTCAATTTTGCCACCGGCGGCACGGCTAACCATCAGTGAGCTCTCCCTCTGTCTGAAGGGTTCCCTCCCCGATACTCCATACTCCCCAGGTGTCACCCGACTATATGCGTGTTATGGTGAAAATGAAAAGTGGCGGGCCCTGCACCGCAGCTATGCGTGCCCCCGCCCCGCCGTGTGCACAACCGTATGCACCGCGGTATGACCAAACTCTGACAAGTGCGAGGCTGAAATGGCATTTGAACTTCCTCCTTTGCCCTATCCGATGAACGCGCTCGAGCCGCATATGTCGGCGCGCACGCTCGAGTTTCATCACGGCAAGCATCACAAGGCCTATGTCGACAACGCCAACAAGATGGTTCAGGACACGCCGCTGGCGGGTAAATCTCTCGAAGAGGTGATCCAGGCCACGGCGAAGGATGATTCCAAGGCGGGCGTGTTCAACAACGTCGCCCAGATCTGGAATCACAACTTCTTCTGGAAGTCGATGCGTCCCAAGGGCGGCGGCCGTCCGACCGGCGACCTTGCGCGCGCGATCGATGAATCGTTCGGCGCCTATGACAAGTTCCGCGAGGCCTTTAAGACCGCAGGCGCGACGCAATTCGGCAGCGGCTGGGCCTGGCTGGTTTTCGAGGGCGGAAAGGTCAAGGTCACGAAGACCGCGAACGCGGTCAACCCGCTGGCGCAAGACAGCAAACCGCTTTTGACTTACGACGTCTGGGAGCATGCCTATTATCTCGACTACCAGAACCGGCGGCCGGATTTCATCGATGCCTTCATCGACCATCTGGTGAATTGGGACTTCGCCGCGGAGAACTTGGCGCGGGCGCGCGCTCAGCGCACGGCCGCCGAGTAACCGACAGCGTGGCGCGGCGTGCGCGCACGACGGCTTCCATGCTTGGTCGTGCTGCTCGCCGCGCTCACGTTCGTGCTCGATGCCTGCGCGGTGCCCAACGTCAACGACGTTGCGGCCACATCACCGGGATCGCAGCCCCTCATTGGCGCGCACGGACCGCTTAGTGCGACGCGCAGCCGCGAAATCCTCGATGCGCTGAAACGCCAGTCGCCCAACAGCGACATTCTCGACCGTCATCTCGCGATCGAGCAGGCAGTAACCGGCGTGCCGCTGATCGCCGGCAATCGCACCACGATCCTGCATGACGGTGGGCAGACCTTTGCGGCGATGTTCGATGCCATCCGCGGCGCGCAGGCCAGCATCAATCTGGAATTCTATACGTTCGAGGATGTCGAAAGCGGCGGCGAGCATCTCGGCGCCCTCCTCGTCGCGAAACGGGCGCAAGGCGTTGCCGTCAACGTCCTCTATGACAGCTTCGGTTCGATGGACACGCCGCCGGCATTCCTCAATGCGCTGCGCGGCGCCGGCTGCCTGGTCCTCGAATACAATCCGATCGATCCGCTCAAGGCCCGTGGCGCCTATCTTCCGAACGACCGCGACCATCGCAAGCTCTTGGTCGTCGATGGCACAACGGCCTTTATCGGCGGCGTGAACCTGTACACAGGATATCAGGCGCATCCCCACACCGAATTCGTCGGTTCTGGCGGCAATACCACCCTTTTCTGGCACGATACCGACCTTGAGATTCAGGGCCCGGCTGTCGCCGCATTGCAGAAACTTTTCGTCCAGCACTGGACAGATCAGGGCGGCCCGCCGCTTGACCAATCGAGTTTCTTCCCGCCGCTCCGGCGCGAAGGCGACGAAGTTCTACACGTGCTCGGCAGCACCCCCAGCCAACCGGTGCCCGCGTATTACGCGACAATTCTTTCGGCGATCACCAATGCCGAACAGCGAATCTGGCTGACCACCGCCTATTTCGTTCCGACCGACGACGAGGTCGACGACCTCGAAGATGCGGCCCGGCGCGGCGTCGATGTGCGACTGATGTTGCCGAGCCAAAGCGATTCGCCGTCCGCCTTCGATGTCGGGCGCTCGCATTACGACGATCTGATGGAAGCCGGCGTTAAAATCTATGAAATACAGAACGAAGTCCTGCATTCGAAGACGGCGGTGATCGACGGCGTATGGTCGGTGATCGGCTCGTCGAATTTCGATCACCGCAGCGTGCTCTTCAACGACGAGGTCGATGTCATCGTCCTCGGCCGCGCGACGGCCGGCCAACTCGAGGCCGAGTTTCAGGCCGACGAAACCAAGTCGCGCGCAATCGATGCAACGACTTGGTCGGATCGACCGTTTTCAGAACGTATCCGCGAACTGCTCGCCCGGCTTTGGCAGTCCATGCTATAAACCCGGTGCGACGTCGCCTGTTTGAGCCCAATCTCTCGGATCACAGTGGGGGGTCCCAAGACTGTACACCGAATAGCCGGTTGTTTGGTCATTGCGCTTGCGGTCAGCTGTCTCGCGGCACCGCCCGCCGGCGCCGCCACCGTGGCACCGGCCGAGGCCGGTGTTACACAGCAGACGCAACCGCCGTTACCGCCGAAGGTCGTCGCGCGCCGCATGTACGAGCGCCTCGCGGGGCCGTTGCTGTGCCGTGACAGCGGCAGACTCCGCATGGGCTTTGCCTCGTGGTACGCAGGCGTTCGCACCGCCAGCGGCGAAGCCTTCCGCGCCGACGATTTGACCGCGGCGTCGCGGATCCTGCCGTTCAACACGCACATCCGGGTCACCAATCTGTGGAACGGCCGCTCCGTTGTCGTGCGGATCAATGACCGCGGACCGTACATATACGGACGGGTTGTCGACCTGACGCCGAAAGGCGCGGCAGCGCTCGGCATGAAAAGGCACGGCACGGCGCCCGTTTATATCGAAATCGTTCGTCAAGAGACGCAATCCGCCGCAGCCTCTTCCATCGACGTCGGACGACGCTGACACGGGCGCAATTTGCGCCGACAGAACGCCAAATATGGCTGCGCCGTAATCTCACTTTCGCCATATTTAATTCCCACCTTGATATCGGCTGCGCGTAAGGCCTTTGCGCGAATTCCCTCGGCGCAAAGGGTGGGTTATTTCCGTGACAGGCGTCGGAACGATTAACGCATTCTGACGTTTCTAGTCATACGCCTGCATCCGCCCCGGCAGAACAAACTGAAACGAAGGGGTCTTTAGCGATGGACACCATTCTGGTTTCTAACCGCGTCGCGGAACCGTCTCGAACGGGCGCCGTTTCGGGCGGCCTCGCGGCGGTGCTGTTGTCGGCGGTGAAGACGTCCGGCGCGACTTGGATCGGCGCGAGCGGCAAGTTCGCGCCGGCGGAAGACGTGCGCGTGCCGACTCATTCGAAACGGCTTGGAGCCGGCACCCTGACGACCGTAGATCTGCCGGTTACGGATTACCGGCGGTTCTACAACGGCATGGCGAACGCCGCGCTGTGGCCAATCCTGCATTATCGCGCCGACCTGCTGCGCTATGAGCCAGAATTCGTCGCGTCTTACCACGCGATCAACCGGATCATGGCCAACGTCGTGGCCGACCGCGTACGACCGGATTCGGTCGTCTGGGTCCACGACTATCACTATTTCATGCTGGGCGAGTTTCTTCGCCAGCGCGGCTTCGCCGGCCCGATCGGCTTCTTCCTGCATACGCCGTTTCCGACCAAGTCGGTTCTGATCTGCCTGCCGGAGCACCGCACGGTGCTCAAGGCGCTGTCGGCGTACGATCTCATCGGCTTCCAGACCGATGAGGATCTGCTGCGGTTCCGCGACTACGCGACCACGAAACTGTCGGCCACCATGGTCGGCCAGACCGAGCTGCAATTCGAGGAGCGTCGCGTCCGGCTGGGCGTCTTTCCGGTCGGCATCAACGTCGACTTCTTCGCCGACGCGGCGCGCGCGAATATCAACGGCGGCAAGATCAACCGGATCAAGCGCGGCCTGCATCACGGCAAGATGGTGATCGGCGTCGATCGGCTCGATTACAGCAAGGGCCTGCCCCAGCGCTTCGCCGCCTACGAACGGTTCCTCACGATCTATCCGGACGAACGCAAGCGCGTCTCGTTCCTCCAGATCACGCCGCCGACCCGTTCGGCGGTCGACAGTTATCGTCGCGTCCGCGCCGAGTTGGCGAGCCATGCCGGCGAAATCAGTGCGCGTTACGGCGACGTCGACTGGATGGTCTTGCGCTACATCAACGAAAGCTTTCCACCCGATCAGCTTGCGGCGCTCTATCGCGTCAGCAAGGTCGGCTGCGTGACGCCGCTGCGTGACGGCATGAACCTCGTCGCCAAGGAATATGTCGCGTCGCAGGACCCCGAGGATCCGGGGGTTCTTGTGCTGTCGAAATTCGCCGGCGCCGCGAAAGAGCTCAACGCGGCCTTGGTCGTCAATCCGTACGACATCGGCGAACTGGCGCAAGCGCTTTACCGCGCCCTCTATATGGAACGCGCGGAGCGCATTGAGCGTTGGAGCGCGATGGTAACGACATTGCGCGGAGGCAATATCAATCGCTGGTACGAAGGCTTCCTCGACTCGCTGCGCGAGTCGGCGGTGACGTCGCTGCCGGTGGCGTCACGCAGCGTCGCCTGAGTGTCTCGACCGATGGCGGTTACCGCGCCCGCGCCGGCGGCGGCCGAGGCGAAGGCCCAGGTGCCGCGCCTGCGACCGGTCGCCGGCAATCATTGCATCGCGATCGAAAGCGTCGCGCCGCAAATCGCGTACGGCCGCTATCCTGTTAAGCGCATCGTCGGCGACCAGTTTCAGGTGTCGGCCGACATCTTCGGCGATGGCCATGACCGGCTGCGCGCCGCACTGCTGTTATGCCGCGCCGGCACGGTCGACTGGCGCATGGCGGCGATGCAGCCGGTCGACGACGATCGTTGGTCCGGCGCCATCACGCTGACCGAACCCGGCCGGCATCTTTACACCATCGAGGCCTGGACCGACGCTTTCGCGAGCTGGCGCGATCGGCTCGCCGCCAAGCGTCAAGCGGCGCAACCGTTGACCGACGAATTCGCCGAAGGCGTCGCGCTGCTGGCAGAGGCGGTGCGCTACGCCGACGGCAACGGTCGGACGACCATCGAAACTGCGCTTGCGAGCGCTCAGCGTGATGCGGCGACGGCCGTCGATCCGTTTCTCGCGCCGGCGCTCGAAACGGCCATGGCGGAGTGGGGTCCGCGCCGCCGCGTGACCCGGCTCGAGCCCGCGCGGCCACTGGTCGTCGACCGCGCCGAGGCGCGTTTTGCCGCGTGGTACGAGATGTTTCCGCGTTCGCAGGGCACCGTGCCGGGCCAGAGCGCGACGTTCGCCGATTGTATCGCGCGGCTCGACGACATCGCGGCGATGGGTTTCGACACCATCTATCTGCCGCCGATTCATCCGATCGGCCAGACCAGCCGCAAAGGCCGCAACAACGCGGTCGGCGGATCCGACGACGATCCCGGCAGCCCCTATGCGATCGGCAGCGCCGCCGGCGGCCATGACGCCATCGACCCGGCGCTCGGCACCCTCGCCGATTTCCAGGACTTCGTCGCCGCCTGTCGCGAACGCGGCATGGAAGTCGCGCTCGACTTCGCGGTGCAATGCTCGCTCGACCATCCGTGGATCAAGCAACATCCCGATTGGTTCGAGCTCCTCGCCGACGGTTCGATCCGTTACGCCGAGAACCCGCCGAAGAAATACCAGGATATCGTCAACCTCAATTTCGACGCTGCCGATTGGCATGGCATCTGGCGCGCGCTGCGCGACGTCGTTCGCTTCTGGATCGCGCACGGCGTGCATGTCTTCCGCGTCGACAACCCGCACACCAAGCCGTACCCGTTCTGGGAGTGGTTGATTCGCGAGATTCAAGCGGCGCATCCCGAAATCATCTTCCTGTCCGAGGCGTTCACGCGGCCCAAGCCGATGCATCAGCTTGCCAAGCTTGGATTCACCCAGTCGTATACGTATTTCACCTGGCGCAACGACAAGGTCGAGCTGACAGATTATTTCACCGAACTGACGCGCGGCGACGCGCGCGAATATTTCCGGCCTCATCTTTTCACCAACACGCCCGACATCCTGCCGCGGTTTCTCCAGACCGGCGGCGCGGCGGCGTTCCGCATTCGTGCGGCGCTTGCGGCTACGCTCGGCGGACTTTGGGGCATCTATAACGGCTTCGAACTGTGCGAGAACCGCGCGCTGCCCGATTCCGAGGAATACGCCAATTCCGAGAAATATGAATATAAGGTGTGGGATTGGGATCGGCCCGGCAACATCAAACCCTTCATTGCGGAACTCAACCGCATTCGGCGCGAGAACGCCGTCTTCACCGACGGGCTCAATCTCGAATTTCTGACGGCGGACAATCCGCGCATCCTGTTCTATGCCCGCATGGCGGCGGACGCGCATGAAAGCGTTTTCATCGCGGTCAGCCTCAATCCCGCCGGCGACGAGGTGGCGACGATCGACATGCCTTTGACGCGCTTGGGGCTGAGCAACGACGCGCGTTTCGTCGTCCGCAATCTGTTCACCGACGAGACCCTGCAATGGGCCGACCCGCGGCAATCGATCTGGATCGGGCCGGGCCGACCGATCTTCGCTTTCAAGCTGGCGGGGCCCAGCGATGCCTGATGTCACCGCACGGACCGTCCTACCCGAGGCGCGCGTCCAGTCCGATGCGCCGGATTGGTACAAGGACGCGATCATCTACGAGCTGCATATCAAGGCGTTCTTCGATGCCAACAACGACGGCATCGGCGACCTCCCCGGACTGATCGCCAAGCTCGATTATCTTCAGGACCTCGGTGTAACCGCTATCTGGCTGCTGCCGTTCTTTCCATCGCCGTTCCGCGACGACGGTTACGACGTCTCGGATTACCGCAACATCCATCCGGCCTACGGCACGCTGCGCGATTTCGGCCAGCTGGTGCGCGAAGCGCATCGCCGCGGCATGCGCATCATCGTCGAGCTGGTCGTCAACCACACGTCCGACCAGCACCCGTGGTTCCAACGGGCCCGGCACGCGAAACCTGGCTCGGTCTATCGCGATTATTACGTCTGGAGCGCCACCGAGGACAAATACAAGAACACGCGCATCATCTTCAACGATACCGAGAAATCGAACTGGACGTGGGATGCCGTCGCCGGCGCGTTCTACTGGCACCGATTCTTCGCGCATCAGCCGGATCTCAATTTCGACAATCCGCATGTCATTCGTTCCGTGTTGAACAACATGCGGTTCTGGGCGGATCTCGGCGTCGACGGGTTCCGCCTCGACGCCGTGCCCTACCTTTGCGAACGCGAGGGTACGAGCAACGAAAACCTTCCCGAGACGCACGCCGTCATCAAGCAGATGCGCGCACAGCTCGACAGCGAGTTTCCGAACCGGCTGTTCCTGGCCGAGGCCAACCAGTGGCCGGAGGACGTGAAGGATTATTTCGGCAACGGCGACGAATGCCACATGGCGTTCCACTTCCCGCTGATGCCGCGCATGTACATGGCGATCGCGCGCGAAGACCGTCACCCGATTACCGACATCCTGCGCCAGACTCCGGAAATCCCCGAATCCTCGCAATGGGCGATCTTCCTGCGCAATCACGACGAATTGACGCTCGAAATGGTGACCGACAGCGAGCGCGACTATCTGTGGTCGACCTATGCTTCGGATCGCCGCGCGCGGCTCAATCTCGGCATCCGCCGGCGGCTCGCACCGCTGATGGGGAACGACCGGCCCCGTATCGAACTGATGATCAGCTTGCTGTTGTCGCTGCCGGGCACGCCGATTCTCTATTACGGCGATGAAATCGGCATGGGCGACAATATCTATCTTGGCGACCGCGACGGCGTGCGCACGCCGATGCAATGGACGCCTGACCGCAACGCCGGTTTCTCGCGCGCCGACCCGGCGACGCTCTACCTGCCGCCGATCATGGACGCCGTCTACGGCTTTCAGGCGGTCAACGTCGAGGCACAGTCGCGCAGCCTGACGTCGCTGCTCAATTGGATGAAGCGCCTGATCGGTGTCCGCAAATCGCTCAAGGTCTTCGGCCGCGGCACGCTGACCTTTCTCTATCCATCGAACCGCGCGGTTCTCGCGTATCTGCGCCAGTACGAGGATTTCACCGTTCTTTGCGTATCGAACCTGTCGCGTTCGGCGCAGGCGGTCGAACTCGATCTAACGGCATTTGCCGGTCGAATTCCCGTCGAGCTGCTCGGTCAGACGGCGTTTCCGGTGATCAGCGACGGGGGTGTCTACACCGTCACGTTGCAAGGCCACGGCTTCTTCTGGTTCCAGTTGGCGCTGCCGGTTAAGGGACCGATGGCGACCGTTCGCACGCGCGACCTCGATACGCTCGTCGCGTTGGGCGGCTTGGCAACTGCGCTTGAAGGGCGCAATCGCGGTATTTTCGAGCGCGATATCTTGCCCCAGTTTCTCGCGGAGCACCGCTGGTTCGGCCACAAAGGCGAGCGCGCCTTCACCACCAGCCTGGCATGGTCGACGACGTTCCGGCTCGGCGCGCGCGATTGGCTCTGGAGCATCGCCGAGGCGCGCGGCCGGCATTTCACGGCGCGTTACTCGTTGCCGTTGATGGACGAATGGCAGCCGCCGGCGGTACCGGCGCCCGCCATCACGCTAGCCAAGCTTCGTCACGGTCCGCGCGAGGGGTATTTGACCGACGCGCTGCATAACGAAGCCTTTGTTGCCGCCACCATCGCCGCTGTGCGCGACGCACGTACGATCGAGACTCCGCACGGACGACTGGCCTTCCGGCCGAGCCAGGCGTTGGCCAACCGACCATGGCCCGAGCAGCCGGTCATTCGCATCGGCGGCGTCGAGCAATCGAACAGCTCGGCGGTCGTCGAAGGCGCCGCGATCATCAAGTTCTATCGTCAGGTCGCGCCCGGCATTCATCCCGAGATCGAGATCGGCACGTTCCTTACCGACCAGATCGGCTTCAAGAGCGTGCCACCGCTTCTCGGTCATTTCGCGCTGATCGAAGCGGACGGCCACGAAACCGCGCTCGGCGTGCTCCACGGCTGGGTCCAGAACCAAGGCGATGCATGGTCCTATACGCTCGGCTACCTCGCCCGCTTCCTCGAGGAATCGCGAGTGGCGCCGGTCGTCGAGCAGACCGCATCGACCGACGCCCACGCCGTCTATCGCTCGCAAATCGAACAGCTGGCGCTGCGGACAGCCGAGCTCCATCGCGCGTTCGACGTCGAATCCGGCGACGAGGCCTTTCGTACCGTGCGGGCCTCGCCGTCCGAGGTCATGGCTTGGGGCGACGACATCGCCCGCACGGTTGGCGAAACATTCGAGCGGCTTTCGCGCAGCCAGGCCGCCTTCTCGGGCGAGGCCGGGACGTTCGCCACCGAGCTTCTTGAACACAAGGATGCGATCATCGCGCAGATTCGGGTGCTCGCCGCTGTCGACTGCGACGTCATGCTGTCGCGGCTGCACGGCGACTATCACCTCGGCCAAATCCTTGTCGTGAAGAACGACGTCGAGATCGTCGATTTCGAGGGAGCGCCTCAGTTGCCGCTCGACCAGCGCCGCCGCAAGCAATCGGTTATTCGCGACATCGCCTGTATGCTGCGTTCGCTCGACTATGCGGCCTGGACCGCCCTCGAACACGCCACTGCCAATCAACCCGATCTGCGCAACGACCTGCTCAAGGCCGTCCTGTTGTGGCGCGACGACGCCACCCGCAGCTTCCTCGACACTTATATCCGTGCAATCGCCGGATGCCCGCTGTGGCCCGCCGATGACGGCGTCGCGCGCCGCCTGCTCAGCCTGTTCCTGATCGAGAAGGCCGCGCTCGAAACCGCGTATGAACTCGGGAACCGCCCCGACTGGATCGCCATTCCGTTACGAGGGCTCAAAGCGCTGATATCGCCATGACGTTTGCATCATCCGCCCTCGATCACGAGGCCGATGCGATCCTTCGGGGCGACCACGCCGATCCATTCGCCTATTTGGGGCCGCATCTGACGGATGCCGGCTTCGTCGTGCGCGCGTTCCTGCCCGACGCCATCGGCCTTGAGCTCACCGATCCGACGAACGGCGGCGTGTTGGCATCTGCGCGCCCCGTGCCCGGGAGCGGCGGGTTTTTCGTCGTGCCGTTGGCCGCGCCGCCGCCGCACCGGTATCGCTTCCGCGCGGCCTGGCGCGACACCAGCAGCACCGAGTTCGTCGACCCGTACCAGTTCGGCCCATGGCTCGGCGAAATGGACCTTTATCTCCTGCGCGAGGGAACGCATTTCGAGGCCTATCAGCGGTTCGGTGCGCATTGCGTGACGATCGACGGGATTGCGGGTGTCGTCTTTTGCGTCTGGGCGCCGAACGCCAAGCGCGTCAGCGTCGTCGGCGACTTCAATTTCTGGGACGGGCGACGTCACGTCATGCGACTCCATCCCGGCGCCGGCATCTGGGAGCTGTTCGTTCCGGGACTCGGCGAGGGTGTGCGCTACAAATACGAGATCAAGGATCGCATCGGTGCGATCCTGCCGCTGAAAGCCGATCCGGTCGCGTATTTCGCGGAACGGCCGCCGGCCACCGCTTCGGTCGTCGCCAAAATCGACCACCATCACTGGGAAGACGGCGCCTGGATGACGGATCGCGCCGGCCGCAATCCGTACGGTCGGCCGATGGCGATTTACGAAGCGCATCTCGGCTCGTGGGGCCGGCGGCCGGAAGAAGGCAATCGCGTTCTGACTTATCGCGAGCTGTCCGAGATCCTCGTGCCTTACGTCAAGGAAATGGGATTCACGCATCTCGAGCTTTTGCCGATCACGGAGCATCCGTTCGACGGCTCGTGGGGCTACCAGCCCACCGGGCTCTACGCGCCGACGAGCCGTTACGGCAGCCCGACCGACTTTCAATTCTTCGTCGACGCTTGCCATCAAACCGAGATCGGCTTGCTGCTCGACTGGGTCCCCGGCCACTTTCCGAACGACGCGCACGGCCTTGCCGACTTCGATGGCACGCACCTTTACGAGCACGCCGATCCGCGGCAGGGGCTACACCGCGACTGGAACACGCTGATCTACAATTATGGCCGCACCGAAGTCACCGAATTCCTTCTCAACAGCGCGTTGCACTGGCTCGATCGCTATCACATCGACGGCCTGCGCGTGGATGCGGTGGCTTCGATGCTCTACCTCGATTACAGCCGCGAGCCCGGCGAATGGGTGCCCAATCGCTTCGGCGGCAACGAGAATCTTGAGGCCATCGCTTTCATCAAGCGGCTCAACGAGGTTTGTTTCGGACGCTTTGGCGGCAGCACGACGATCGCCGAGGAATCGACCGCGTGGCCGCTGGTCTCGCGCCCGACCTACAACGGCGGACTCGGCTTCGGCTTCAAATGGAACATGGGCTGGATGCACGACACGCTCGAATACATGGCGCTCGACCCGATCCATCGCTCGCATCATCACGAGAAGCTGACCTTCGGCCTGCTTTACGCGTTCAACGAGAATTTCGTTTTGCCGCTCTCGCACGATGAAGTCGTGCACGGCAAACGCTCGATCTTGGGTCGCATGCCCGGCGACCGGTGGCAGCGCTTCGCCAATCTGCGCGCCTACTACGCTTTCATGTACGGACATCCGGGGAAAAAGCTCCTGTTCATGGGCAACGAGTTCGCTCAGGAAAATGAGTGGAACCACGATCAGAGCCTCGATTGGCATCTGTTGGCCGATCCGTTGCACCAAGGCGTCAGCGCGCTCGTCCGCGACCTCAACCAACTGCATCGGCAGTTGCCGGCGCTGCACGAACTCGACCATGAAAACGACGGCTTCCAATGGATTGACGCCTCCGACCGCGCCGCCAGCGTGCTGTCGTTTCAGCGCAACAGTCGCACCGCGGGTCGCCACATCGTCGTGATTGTCAATTTCACGCCGGTGGTTCGCCAGGGCTACCGCATCGGCGTTCCGTCGGGAGCACCCTACCGCGAAATCTTCAACTCGGACGATACGCGTTACGGCGGCAGCGGTGTTCTGAATGGCGGCACGCTGACGCCCGATCCGTTGCCGTGGCACGGCCGTAATCAATCACTCGCGCTGACCTTGCCGCCGTTGGCGGCGATCTTCCTGGCGCCTGCGGCGGATTGACCGATGGCGGCGCGGCTCGGGGCCGGGCGGCCCTACCCCCTTGGCGCGCATTGCGATCCGCGTGGCGCGAATTTCGCGCTGTTTTCGGCGCACGCGGAAAAGGTCGAGCTTTGCCTGTTCGATTCCAACGGGCGGCACGAAACCGATCGCCTGCCCTTGCCCGAGAACACCAACGGCATCTGGCACGGCCATTTACCGGAGGCCTATCCGGGATTGCTTTACGGCTACCGCGTGCACGGGCCGTACGCACCGGAGCGCGGCCACCGCTTCAATTCAAACAAGCTGCTGCTTGATCCGTACGCGCGCGACATTGTCGGCGAGCTGCATCTGAACGATGCGCACTTCGGTTACCGCGTCGGCAGCACGCGTGGCGACCGCTCCTTCGACCGGCGCGACAACGCGCGGGTGATGCCGAAATGCCGGCTGGTCGACGATAACTTCCACTGGGGCGACGACCGGCCGCCGCGGCGGCCCTTGTGCGACAGCGTCATCTACGAGCTGCACGTCAAAGGGTTCACCAAGCTCCATACCGGTATCGCCGAATCCATGCGCGGCAGGTTCGCGGCGCTGCGCACGCCCGAGGTCATCGACCATCTGCGCCACCTTGGCGTCACCGCAGTCGAACTGCTGCCGGTGCATTACGCCGTCGACGATCGGATATTACTGGAACGCGGACTGCGCAATTTCTGGGGTTACAACACGATCGGTTATTTCGCGCCCGATCGACGTCTGCTCGGCGGTGGCGACGGCGAATTCAAGCGAATGGTCGCCGCGCTGCATGCCGCGGGGATCGAGGTCATCATCGACGTCGTCTACAACCACACGGCGGAAGGCAACGAACTGGGACCGACGCTCTGCCTCCGCGGCATCGACAATCTTTCCTATTACTGGCTGTCACCCGACGATCCGCGGCGCTACATGGATTTCACCGGCGTCGGCAACTCGCTGCGCATGAACCACCCGCGCGTACTCCAGCTTGTCACGGATTCGCTGCGCTACTGGGTCGAGGTCATGCATGTCGACGGCTTCCGCTTCGATCTGGCGACCACGCTGGCCCGCGGCCCCAACGGCTTCGATCCGAACAGCAGCTTTCTCGACGCTTTGAGCCAGGATCCGGTCCTGGCGCAAGTGAAGCTGATCGCGGAGCCGTGGGACGTCGGCGAAGGCGGTTATCGCCTCGGCGCGTTTCCACCCGGATGGAGCGAGTGGAACGACCGGTTCCGTGACGATTTGCGCCGCTTCTGGCGCGGCGATGGCGGCGTCATCGGCGCCGTCGCCGGCCGCATCGCAGGATCAGCCGACATCTTCCGGCATGACAGCCGTAAGCCATCGGCGAGCGTCAACTTCGTCACCGCGCACGACGGCTTCACTCTTACCGACCTTGTCAGTTACAACGCCAAGCACAACGATGCCAATCGCGAAAATGGCACCGACGGCGCCAACGAAAATCTCAGCTGGAATTGCGGCGCCGAAGGACCGACCGACGATGCCGCGATCGTCGCGCTGCGCAATCGCCAGCGACGCAACTTTCTGGCTTCGCTGCTGTTATCCCTGGGCGTGCCAATGCTGCTGGCCGGCGACGAGATGGGCAACAGCCAAAGCGGAAACAACAACGCCTATTGCCAGGACAACGACATCGGCTGGGTCAATTGGTCGGGCCTGTGGCAGCCCGGCAGCGATCTGACCACGTTCATCCGACGCCTAATCGACCTCCGTCACGACCGACACCTGACGCGCGACCGGTTTCTCGATGGCACGGCGACTGCCGACGGGCGCAAGGACATGACGTGGCTGCACGCCGACGGCGCCGAGATGACCGAGGCCGATTGGCAGATCCCCGACGTCCGGTTTCTGGCAGCCGTGTTCGACGCGACGCGCCAGCCGCTGATGCTCTTGATGAATGCCCACAGCGAGGCCGTGGCGTTCACGCTGCCTGAGACTCCCAATATCAAAGCCTGGCATGTGCAGATCGACACCGCCGCCGACAGCGGCTTCGGCAACGCCGTTTTAGCACCCGCCGATCGGCTGAACGTGCAGCCGCGATCGTTGATGGCGCTCGTCGGCGAGCAGGCATAGGCCGCCGTGCGACGCCAGCATCGCATGGCGTTCGGAGCATCGCTTGACGCGCACGGCGCGGCGTTCCGCCTCTGGGCACCCGCGGCGCGGCGCGTCGTGTTACATCTGCCGGAAACCCGGCGTGATTTCGCCATGAGTCCGGCCGATGACGGCTGGTACGGCCTGCGCGTGCCGAATCTGCTCGCCGGCACCGCCTATCAGTACATCGTCGACGACGCCCATACCGTGCCCGATCCGGCGGCGCGCTTTCAACCGAGCGACGTCGATGGTCCGAGCGCGTTGATCGATCCGGAAGCCTTCGACTGGCCCGACACGGCGTGGCGCGGCCGGCCGTGGCACGAAGCGGTCATCTACGAGCTGCATGTCGGCGCGTTCACCCGCGAAGGCACGTTCGCCGCGGCCGAGGCCGATCTCGCACGGCTCGCCGCGCTCGGCGTCACGGCAATCGAACTCATGCCGCTCGCCGATTTCGCGGGCAAGCGCAACTGGGGTTACGACGGCGTGTTGCCCTTCGCGCCGGATTCGCGATACGGCACGCCGACCGCGCTCAAGCGTTTCATCGCCGCGGCGCACGGGCGCGGCCTAATGGTCTTCCTCGACGTCGTCTACAATCACTTCGGACCCGAGGGCAATTATCTCGGTCTTTATGCGCCGGGATTCTTCACCGACGCGCAGACCGGCTGGGGCCCGGCGATCAATTTCGCCGCGCGGCCGGTCCGTGACTTCTTCATCGACAACGCCCTCTATTGGATTCTCGAATTCAACTTCGATGGCCTGCGCTTCGACGCCGTACATGCGATTCGTGACGACAGCCGGTCCGACATTCTCGAAGAGTTGGCGGCGCGCGTGCGTTTGGCAGTTCCCGCCGATCGTCACGTCCATCTCATTCTCGAAAACGACGCCAACCAGGCAACCTACCTGCGCCGCGATGCCGATGATCGGATCGCCGTCTATAACGCCCAGTGGAATGACGATTTTCATCACGCCGCGCACGTCATCCTCACGGGCGAGACCGAGGGCTATTACGCCGATTTCGCGGCCGATCCGATCGCAAAGTTCGGCCGCGCGCTGGCCGAAGGTTTCGCCTTCCAGGGCGAGCCCTCGGCCTATCGCGGCGCGCCACGCGGCGAGGCGAGCGGCGACCTGCCGCCGATGGCGTTCGTCAACTTCCTCCAAAACCACGACCAGATCGGCAATCGCGCGTTCGGCGAACGCCTGACCACACTCGCCGAGCCCGCGGCGCTTGAGGCGGCTACCGCGATCCTGCTCCTCAGCCCGTCGCCGCCGCTGCTGTTCATGGGCGAAGAGTGGGACGCCGCCACGCCGTTCCTGTTTTTCTGCGATTTCGCCGGCGCGCTCGGCGCCGCGGTGCGCGACGGAAGGCGGCGCGAGTTCGCGAAATTCTCGGCCTTCGTCACGAGCGAAGCGATGGCGGCGATTCCGGACCCGCTTGCGCTCGAGACCTTCACGACGAGCCAGCTCGGCACGCGCCCTCCTGCAACGCCGGTGATTCGGCGTTTGCTCGACATCCGTCGGCAGGAAATCGTGCCGCGGCTTCCCGGGATACGCGGCGGAGCCCAATACGCCGTCGAAGCGACCAGGCTGGTCGTGACGTGGCGGCTCGGCGACGGCAGCGCGCTGACGCTGATCGCCAACCTCGGTCCCGCCACGACAGCCGCGCCGGTTCGGTCGGCCGCCGGCCGCATCCTGTGGGGCCGGAATGTGAATGCGGCAACGCTGCCGCCCTGGGCCGTGATCTGGACACTGACTGAAGCCGGACCATGAGCGAAAGCGGCGCGACGGTGAAGGACCTGATCGAGCGCGACTATGACGACGCGCTCGGCCGTCACCATCGTTTGTCGGACGCAGGCGTGTCACGGCTGATTGCGGCGCTCGAGCGCTCGCATCACGGCGCGCGCTCGGCGACGGCGCCACCGCGTCATACCCGCTGTTCCATGCCGGATTGGCAGCGCGGCTGGGGCATCGCGGCCCAGCTTTACAGCCTGCGCTCGGCGCGCAACTGGGGCATCGGCGATTTCACCGATCTGCGGCACCTGGTCCAACTCGCCGCCGCCGCCGGCGCGGATTTCGTCGGCGTCAATCCGTTGCACGCATTTTACGCCGCCGATCCGGCGCGCATCAGCCCTTATTCGCCGTCGAGCCGTGAATTCCTCAACGTGCTCTATCTCGATCCGCTGGCGATGACCGGTTATGCCGATGCCGGCGCGGCGCGCGCCGCCATCGGCGGTCACCGCTTCCAGGCGCTGCTGACGGCGCAGCGCGAACGGCCGACGGTCGACTATCCCGAAATCGCCGCGGTTAAGCACAGCATCTTCCGCGTGGTCTTCGAGACGTTCGAACACCGCATGCGGACGGCACCACGCGACACCGCGGTGCGCGATTTCGGCGATTTCGTGCGCCTCCGCGGCGCGCCGCTCCGGCGGTTCGCGCTCTATCAGGTATTATCGTCGCTCGCCGGCTTCGGGCCCGATTGGATGAATTGGCCGGCGGAATTTCGTGACCCGGCGGCGCCCGCCGTTACCGAGTTTGCCGAACGTCATGCGCGCGATCTGCGCTATCACGCATTCCTGCAATGGCAAGCCGACCGGCAGCTTGCCGCCTGTGCGACCGCGGCACGCGACGGCGGCATGCGTATCGGGCTGTATCTCGACCTCGCGCTCGGCTGCGCGCCCGACAGCGCCGAAGGCTGGGTGGAGCAGGATCAGCTCATTCCCGATTTCCATATCGGCGCACCGCCCGACGATTGGAACGCCAACGGCCAGGACTGGGGCCTTTTCGCCTATAACCCGGACGCGACGCTGCGCACCGGCTGCGCCGATTATCGTCGCGTCCTCGCCGCCAACATGATTCATGCCGGCGCGCTACGGATTGATCACGTGCTCGGCTTCAATCGCCTGTTCCTCGTGCCGGCAGGCGGCCAGCCGATCGACGGCGCCTATTTGCGCATGCCTTTCGATGCGCTCGCCGCGGCCGCCGCGACCGAAAGCGCCGCACGACGCTGCATCGTCGTCGGCGAAGATCTCGGGACGGTGCCGGCCGACCTGCCGCCGCGTCTTGCCGCCGCCGCTATCCTGTCGTACCGGCTGCTGATCTTCGCGCGCCGGGGCGGGCGCTATCTCGATCCCGCCGACTATCCGCCGAATGCGCTGGTGGCGCTCGCGACCCATGATTTGCCGACCTGGCGCGGTTTCTGGGGCGGCCGCGACATCGCCCTCAAATTCGGACTCGGCATTCAGCCGGTCGGACTCACGCACGAGCAAGCGCGGGCGATACGGGCGGCCGAGCGCCAATCGATCCGCGATGCCTTTACGCGCGCCGGCCTCGACACCAGCGACGAGACCGCTCTGGCGGTCGCAGCGCACCGCTTTCTCGCGCGCACGCCAAGTCGGCTGGCCTTGGCGCAGCTCGAAGACCTGGCGCAAGAGACGGAACAGGTCAATCTGCCCGGCGCGCCGGCGGGCGCCTATCCCAGCTTCGCCCGCAAGCTGAGCCGCGATCTCGACGCCATCTTCGCCGCTCCGGCGGCGAACGCCATTCTGGCGGCGATGCGCGCCGAGCGGCCGCGCTGATGCGCGCGGCGATGTCGCCCTTTGCCGTTCCGACTGCGACCTATCGGATTCAGCTCAATCGCACCTTCACCTTCGACGATGCCGCCGCGGTTGTGCCGTATCTCGCGTCGCTCGGGATCAGCCACGTCTATGCCTCGCCATTTTTGAAGGCGCGCGCCGGCAGCACACACGGCTACGACATTGTCGATTATCACCGCCTCAATCCCGAGATCGGCGACGAGCAAGGTCTTTCACGGTTCGGCGCCGCGCTCGCCGCGCATGGGCTCGGCCTGATCCTCGATTTCGTGCCGAACCATATGGGCGTCGGCAAAGCCGACAACGCCTGGTGGCTCGATGTCCTTGAATGGGGTCAGCATGCGCGCCGCGCGCACTATTTCGACATCGACTGGCACCCCGCCAAGCGTGCGCTCGAGGGCAAGGTGTTGCTGCCAATCCTCGGCCGTGCTTATGGCGAGGCATTGACCGCGGGCGAAATCGCGCTGCGTTTCGATGCAACTGGCGGCACGCTGGATTTCTGGTATTTCGACCATCGCCTACCGCTTCGGCCGCAAGATTATCCGGCAGTGCTGGCGCCTCTCGTCGGCAACCGATCTGCCCTGGCGCAGGCAATATCCGCTATTGGCGAAAACGAGGCCGCCGGATCACTGCACGCGCTGTACGAATTGGCGACGACCATGAAACAGGCGCTCACCAAAGCGGCGGCCGAGCCCGCGACCCTGAGGGCGATCGCGACCGCCGTCGACCGCCATGCCGGTATACCGGGTGACGTGGGCAGCTTCGCCGTAATTCATGCGCTGCTCGAGCGCCAGCATTATCGCCTTGCCCACTGGCGCGCCGCCGCTGACGAGATCAACTATCGTCGTTTCTTCGATATCATCGATCTCGCCGGCGTACGCATGGATCGCGTCACGGTGTTTCGCGACGCGCACGAGCTCCTCGGCCGCCTCGTCGCCGACGGCGCGCTTCACGGTTTGCGGATCGATCACGTCGACGGCATGGCCGATCCGCAACGTTATTGTCGGCGACTCAACGCCTTTGCCACGGCACTGGCGCCACGCGATGCTGGCGGTCACCGCTGGCGGCCTTACATCGTCGTCGAGAAGATCCTCGGCAACGGCGAACGTCTGCCGGCGGCTTGGCCGGTGTCCGGCACCACCGGCTACGATTACCTGGCGCTCGCCAACACCCTCTTCGTCGCGCCAGAGGGTTACGCGCAATTGGCGCAACATTGGCGCGACTTTACCGGCATCGACGATAGCCTCGACACGGCGATCGACGGCTGCCGTCGATTGATGATCGACCGCAGCCTGGCGAGCGAGCTGACCTACCTTGTCGATTGGCTACAGGAAATTGCCGAGGCTTCGTGGTTCACGCGCGACTTCACGCGCAAAGGCCTCCGCGACGCCTTGACCGCGCTAGTAGCGGCGTTTCCGGTCTACCGCACCTATGTCACCGAGCGCGGCATCGGCGATGCCGACAGGCGCGCGATCGAACGCGTCCGGCGCCAGGCCCTCGCGCATTTCGCCGGTGGCGATTCCGCCGCGCTTGATTTCATCGCCTCGCTGCTGACGCTCGACATCGCGCGCCAACGACCGGAGCATTTCTCCAACAGCCGCGACGCGATCCTGCGTTTCGTCACGCGTTTTCAGCAATACACCGGCGCGATCACCGCCAAGGCGATCGAGGATACGCTGTTCTACCGCATCGCACCGCTCGCCTCCGTCAACGAGGTCGGTGCCGATCCGCGGCGGCCGAGCCTATCAATCGAGGCGTTCCACCAAGCGGCGGCCGAGCGTCTGGCGGAATGGCCGAACACCATGCTCGCCAGCGAGACCCACGACACCAAGCACGCCGAGGACGTGCGTGCGCGTCTCAATGTGTTGTCGGAATATCCGGATGAATGGGCGCGCCGGATCGCGCGTTGGCACGAGCGCACCGCCGCCTGCCGCACGACGATCGACGGCACGGCGGCGCCGACGCCCGCCGACGAATACCGGATTTATCAGACCATTCTTGGCGCATGGCCGGCAACCGGACGGCCGCGCGACGCCGCACTCGCCGATTTCACGCGGCGGATCGCGGACCATGCGCTCAAGGCGGCACGCGAGGCGAAGCTCGAGACGTGCTGGACTGCGCCAAACGAAGCGTACGAGCGCGCGCTGGGCAATTTCGTGACGCGTATTCTCGCCCCCGATGCGGAAAACCGCTTTCTCGACGGCGCTGCGCGGTTTGCCGGAGATTTCGTACGCATCGGCGCCATCAACGGCTTGTCGCAGCTCGTGCTCAAGGCGACGCAGCCCGGCGTGCCGGATTTCTATCAAGGCGGCGAATTCTGGGACACGAGCCTGGTCGATCCGGACAATCGGCGCCCGATCGATTTTGTCGAACGACGCGATGCGCTCGTTGCGCTCGACCACGGCGGCTTCGCACTCGCGCGGCGGCGGTGGCGTGAAGGGTGGCTCAAGCTTTGGCTGACGCGTCAGCTGCTCGCCTTGCGTGCGCGCTTTCCCGAATTGTTTCGCAGCGGTTCCTATCACCCGCTGGCGGTCGACGATGCGACCAAGAACCATCTCGTTGCTTATTCGCGCCGCTTCGACGACAGCGAAATCGTCGTGCTGGTCAGCCGTCTGGTGCGACGTCTGCCGGCGCCGGCGCCCGGCGGGCTGTGGAGCGGCAGCGGTTTCACCGATCGCATGGTGCGCGGCGTACGAAGCGGGCGATTGACCGACGTGTTCACCGGCGCCGGCATCGACGCTTGCGAACGCGGCATCGCGCTCGACCGAGCGCTCGCCGAGCTACCGGTGGCCGTCCTGCGTGCCGAGCGTTAGACCGAAAGGCGGCAATACGATGCCATCCGTCGACGGCGCCGTGACGAACGGCAGATCTGCCGGCGCGAAGGGCGGCAAGCAGTTCGCCGGCACCGACACCGGCTGGGGCGAAAGGTTGAACAACGCGATGGTGGCTTCGCCGTCGAGCCGGCAACGCCACCCGACAACCGGGTCTGGCAAATCGAACAACTCGGTCTCGCCAAGCGCGAGTGACGGACGCGCGCGGCGATAGCCGATCATCCGCCGGTAGGTGGCCAGCGTCGAATTCCCGTCGGCCTCCTGCCGATCGACCGCCATCGCCGCATGCACCGGATCGACCGGCAACCACGTGCGGTTGCCGTTCGAGAAACCGGCGTTCGGCGCGTCAGCCGCCCATGGCATCGGCGTCCGCGCACCGTCGCGGCCGACATAGGCGGGATAGAACGCACGGCCGAACGGATCGCGGATATCCGCCGCGGACACCGGACTGTTCGGCAGTCCGAGCTCCTCGCCTTGATAGAGACAGACGCTGCCCTGCAAGCTGAGCAGCATTGCCATCTGCAATCGCGCAAAGGCAGCCGGCGCCCGGCCGGCAGGATTCCAACGCGACACCGCGCGCTCGACGTCGTGATTGCTGAACGCCCAACAGAGCCAGCCAGCGTGATTGAGCGTCCCGGCATCGACAACCGCTTGGCGGAAAATTCCGGGCGTAAACGCCGCCTTCATCACGCCCAGCGTGTAAGCCATGTGCAGCCGCGTCACGCCGGTCAGCCGGGCGATGCGATCGAACGCGCCGGGCTCACTCGAAATTTCGCCGATCGTCGTGCAGCCAGGAAACCGGTTCACGAATTCGCGGATGCGGCTCATCAGCAACGCGATGCCGGGCTGCGTCATGTCGTGGACGTGCCGCTGCATGCGGAACGGATTCCATGGCCGGTCGGCGCCCGGCTGCAACGGCCGAACCGGATTGGAACCGAGCGCCTCGTCGTGCAGCATGAAATCGACGGCATCGAACCGGAAACCGTCGACGCCGCGCGCAAGCCAAAATTCCGCATTGGCGAAATGCGCGTCGAGAACGGCCGGGTTCCGAAGATTGAGCTTGGGCTGCGACGTCAGAAAATGATGCAGATAATACTGCCGACGCGACGCGTCCCAACACCAGGCACTGCCGCCGAAGACCGATAGCCAATTGTTCGGCGGCACGCCGTCGGACGCCGGATCGGCCCAAACATACCAATCGGCCTTCGGATTGGTGCGCGACGCGCGGCTCTCCGCGAACCAAGCGTGCTCCCCGGCTGTGTGACTCCAGACTTGGTCGATGATGATCTTCAAGCCGAGCGCGTGGGCGCGCGCGACGACGGCATCGAAATCGGCAAGCGTACCGAAGCGGGGATCAACCGAACGGTAATCGGCCACGTCGTAGCCGAAATCCCGCATCGGCGAGCGATAGAACGGCGAAATCCAGATCGCATCGACGCCAAGCGACGCAATGTGCGGCAGACGTTCGAGCAGCCCCTTGAGATCGCCGAAGCCGTCGCCGTCGGTGTCGAAGAAGCTTGGCAGGTAGACTTGGTATATCACCGCGCCCCGCCACCACTCGCGATGAACAGTCGAGACCATCAGACCACGATTCGTTACGGCGACCGAGCGCCACCCAATCCAAGTTCGTTATTATTACGGGACGATGGCGATTCGACGCAACCGCCGCGCCGAATTTATGATGCGCGCGACTCGTGGTCTGCCGTCAGATGCTCCCAATCGCGCAGATGCAGCGCACGATTCCAGCTCAAACTCGGGACGCGCGCGCCGTCGGGGCCGTCGAGCAAGGTTTGCAACTGCAAACGCGCCCGCGATACGCGGCTCTTCATCGTGCCGACCGCACAGTGGGCCATCGCGGCCGCCTGCTCGTAGGAAAAGCCGCTCGCGCCGACGAGCACGAGCGCCTCGCGCTGGACCGGCGACAGTGTGCTGAAGGCGCCTTCGAAATCGCGCATGCGCAGGTGCCATTCCTGACCGCCGTTCACCGCCGACGAATCGCGTACGGCTTCGACGTCGATTGGGGCGATGCGCCCCTGGCTGCGTTTTTCCGTGAAATAGGCGTTGCGCAGGATCGTGGTCAGCCACGCCTTGAGATTGGTTCCAGGCTGAAATTGGTGCGCATGACTCAAAGCGCGCAGAACGGTCTCCTGCACGAGGTCGTCGGCGAGCGTCCGATCCTGCGCAAGCATTCGGGCAAATGCGCGAAGATGCGGCAGAAACGGAACGATGTCGTCGGTGAGCCGTTCAGCCATTTCTTGCTCCTTGTTGTTGAGCACCTCGGTCGACGCGCGCCTTTGTGTCGTGCATGGCGTTCAAGGTGCGAAGAAATCGCTCGAACAGCAATCGGGGTTGCCCTGATATCACGTGTTAATCACACTGATGGCGCCCGTTTCGGTGCATCACGGTTTCGCCACAATCGGCGACCGCGAGAACACAAGCCTGGATGAAGCGGCGCGACCTGCCATAAGCTGTTGGCTACCGAAACCCGCACCCGCGGCCAAACTTAACCAGCGGAAAAACAATGCAATTGGGAGTCGTCGGTCTGGGCCGCATGGGCGGCAACATCGTGCGGCGCCTCACGGCGCGTGGACACGAATGTGTCATCTACGATCGTTCGCCCGGTGCGATCGCTGCGCTTGCCAAGCAAAAAGGCGCCGCCGGATCGGGCGGCTTGCCCGATTTGGTTCGTCGGCTGCAAGCGCCGCGCGCCGTCTGGGTGATGCTGCCGGCCGGCGAAATCACCGAGCAAACCGTGACCGAACTCGGCACGTTGCTCGCCGCCGGCGATACGATCATCGACGGCGGCAATTCCTTCTGGCAGGACGACGTTCGCCGCGCCAAGACACTGGCGGAAAAGAACATCCATTATGTCGACGCCGGCACCAGCGGCGGCATCTGGGGTCTGGAGCGCGGCTATTGCCTGATGATCGGCGGCACCAAGGACGTGGTCGAACGGCTCGATCCGATCTTCGCGGCACTGGCGCCGGGCCGCGGCGACATTCCGCCGACGCCGCACCGCGACGGGCGCGACCCGCGGACCGAACAAGGCTATCTCCACGCCGGCCCGCCCGGCGCCGGTCGTTTCGTCAAGATGATCCACAACGGCATCGAGTACGGCTTGATGCAGGCCTATGCTGAAGGGTTCGATATCCTGCGCAATGCCAACCGCACCGATCTGCCGGCGGATCAGCGGTTCGATCTCAACGTCGCCGACATCGCCGAGGTTTGGCGCCGCGGCAGCGTGATTTCGTCGTGGCTGCTCGATCTGACGGCAACGGCGCTGGCCGAGGACCCCGTGTTGCAGAACTACAGCGGCTACGTCGAGGATTCGGGCGAAGGTCGCTGGACGATCGCGGCGGCCCTGGCGGCGGCGGTCCCGGCCGAGGTCTTGTCGGCCGCGCTCTACACTCGCTTCCGCTCACGCGAAAAGGCGAGCTTCGCGGAGAAGCTGCTGTCGGCCATGCGCAAAGGCTTCGGCGGTCACATCGAACACCCGGATAAAGGCTGATGGCAGCCGCAACCCGCGACCGGCCGCGTCGGGCCGATCCCTGTACGCTCGTGGTCTTCGGCGCGTCAGGCGACATGACGCAGCGGCTGCTGATGCCTGCGCTGTATCACCTTGCTGCCGCCAAGCTGTTGCCCGACGGCTTCACGGTCATCGGCGTGGCACGGTCGCCGATGAACGACGCGCAGTTCCGCAACCATATCAGCGACGGGCTGAGCAAGTTTACGGGCGTCGTGCCGGCCGCGGCGACGCGCGCATGGCTGCTTCGACGCCTGTCTTATATTGCCGGGGATTTCGACGATGCCGCGACGTTCAAGCGGCTGAACGCGGCATTGCGCCAGCGGCGGCACGCAACGCACGGCAACACCCTCTTCTACATGGCAACGCCGCCAAACGTCTTCGCGCTTTTGGCCGAGCAGCTTGGTAAGGCAGGATTCGCGCACCCGGCGCGCGGCGCCTGGTCGCGGCTCGTGGTCGAAAAGCCGTTCGGCACCGACCTTGAATCGGCGCGCGCGCTTAACAAGCGGATTCTTGCCGTCTTCGCCGAAGAGCAGGTTTACCGGATCGATCACTTCCTCGGCAAAGAGACCGTGCAGAACATCCTGGCGCTGCGCTTCGCCAACAATCTATTTGAATCGCTGTGGAACCGCGACCGCATCGACCATGTTCAAATCACGGTTGCCGAAACCGTCGATGTCGGCCGGCGTGGACGATTTTACGACGCGACCGGCGCGCTGCGTGACATGGTGCCGAATCATCTGTTTCAACTGCTGTCGCTGATTGCCATGGAGCCGCCCGCGGGCTTTTCCGCCGCAGCGGTGCGCGCCGAAAAAACCAAAGTGCTTCAGGCGATGCATGCCTACGATCACGCCACCGCGTTTGCTTGTGGCGTGCGCGCGCAGTACCGCGCCGGGAAGATCGGCCGCAAGGCGGTTACGGCCTATCGCCAGACCACCGATGTGGCCCGCGGCAGCACGACCGAGACTTACGTCGCGCTCAAGCTCCTGATCGATACGTGGCGTTGGGCTGGCGTGCCGTTCTATCTGCGCACCGGCAAGGCGCTCAAGGCGCGGCGGACCGAGATCGCGATCAAATTCAAGGAAGCGCCGTTTGCGATATTCCGCGGCACGCCGGTCGAAAGCTTGGCGCAGAATTTCGTCGTCATCGGCATCGCGCCCGACGAGGACATTCTCATTCAGTTCAACGCCAAGATGCCGGGGCCGCAAATTCGGCTGCATGGCGTCGGCATGGAGTTCAAATACAAGGACTATTTCGCCGTCGCGCCCGAGAACGGTTACGAGACGCTGATTTACGATTGCATGATCGGCGACCAAACGCTGTTTCAGCACGCCGACGACGTCGAGGCCGCTTGGCGCGTCGTCCAGCCGTTTCTCGATTGCTGGCATCGCGATCGCGCCAACGGCCTCGATTTCTACGCCGCCGGCAGCGACGGCCCGCACGCCGCCGACGCGTTGCTGGCGCGCGACCATCGCCAGTGGCGGTCGATCGCCGCCGGCGGTCCGCGATGACCGCGGCGGCTGCGCGGGCGCCGCGCTCCCTGCCTGGCCGGCGCGTCGTCCTGGCCAATGCGGAAATTCTGGCGCGCAGCGCCGCTGCCTGGCTGCTCAATCGCGTCCTCGACACGCCCGGACGCGTCGCCGTCTGCCTGTCGGGCGGTAACACCCCGCGGCCGGTTTATGCCTTGCTGGCCAAGCCGCCCTATCGCGATTGCTTCCCCTGGGATCGCGTCCATTGGTTCTGGGGCGACGAGCGCTGCGTGCCGCCCGACCGTCCACGCAGCAATTTCGCGATGGTTCGCGCCGCGTTGTTGGACCATGTTCCGATTCCGCCTGCATATATCCACCCTATCGCGGCCGCCGACGGACCGGCACGCGGCGCGGCGACGTATGAGGACGAACTCAAGGGGTTCTATGGCGCCGATGCGTTCGCGCCCGGCCGGCCGCTGTTCGTGGCGACACTTCTCGGCCTCGGCGAAGACGGACATACGGCTTCGCTTTTTCCCGGCGTCGCCGCGCTTGCCGAACGTGTGCATTGGACCGCGGGCGTGCCCGAGGCGAAGCCCGAAGCGCGCGTCACCCTGACCTATCCCACCCTTAACTGCAGTGCGGCGGTTGCTTTTCTCGCGACCGGCCCGGCCAAGCGGCCGATCCTGCAACGGCTGGCACATGGCGAGGATCTGCCCGCTGCCCATATCCGGCCGGTCGGCACCATCACGTGGTTTCTCGATCGTGACGCCGCACCATGACAGATCGCGCCCTGACGTCCGAAACGGAATCACTGCCGCATCCCGTCGCCATCGAACGCGCGGCGCCGCCGTTCACCTTGGCGGTCGATGTCGGCGGCTCGCACGTCAAAGCTTCGGTCCTCGATCGTAACGGCTCGATGATCGCCGCGCCGGTGCGCGTGCGGACGCCGCAGCCGGCGACCCCGCAAGCGCTGCTGCGCGCCGTCGACAGCTTGGCGCGCGTGTTGCCGAAATTCGATCGCATATCGGTAGGTTTTCCTGGCTTTGTTCGCCGCGGCCGCGTTTTCACCGCACCCAATCTCGGCACTGAACGCTGGGCGGGATTTCAGCTCGACCGCGCGTTGACGCGCCGGCTGCGGAAGCCCGCGCGCGTGCTCAACGACGCCGACGTTCAGGGCCTCGGCGCCATCGAAGGCCGCGGCCTCGAATGCGTGCTGACGCTCGGTACCGGAATCGGATCGTCGCTGTTTCAGGACGGGCGTCTGCTGCCACACCTCGAGCTCGGTCAGCATCCGCTGCTCAAGGGCAAGACCTACGACCAATATCTGGGCAACGCGGCGGCCGACAAGAAAGGCGTGCACACGTGGAACCGCCGGCTACGCAAGACGATTAGCATCGTGCGCACGCTGGTGAACTTCGATCGGCTTTATCTCGGCGGCGGCAATACGCGCCTGATCGATTTCGATCTACCGCGCGACGTAAAGGTTACGCCGAACGCCGACGGCATGATCGGCGGCGTGCATTTGTGGGATGCGGCGCTTGACCCGATCTTTGCGCCGCCGCGACGCAAGCCGCGGTTGCGTCGCTAGAAAAGGGCCTGGACACGGGTCGTTCGCGGCCTTGAGTTTTTCGCCGATTCGGTCATGCTTCGCGGCGCGGGCATTAATCGGGGGTTGTGTGACAGTAGGAGTGACAATGAGCGATACCGTGAAAGCCCGGACCAATGGCGCGGACCTCGACGCCGTCCGCGACGACATCGACACGTTGCGCAAGGATCTCGCGCGCTTGATGGAACATGTGAAATCAGGTGCGCTGCATAACATCGCGGGCCAGGTCGAGGACATGTCCGATGAAGCGCGGCGGCTCTACAACCGTGCGCTCACCGAAGGCGAGCGCGGTGCTGACGCGCTCGCCCGCCAAGTCGAGGAACGGCCGCTGACGACTTTGCTGATCGCCTTCGGCCTCGGCTTCATCGGCGGCCGAATGGTTCTCCGCTAGGCCACAGACGCGGATGGGCGGCATCGTCAAACTTGCGTTGACCGTCCTCGCCGAGATCACAGCTCTCTCGCGTGCCCGCAAGCGGGCGCCGCGTTTCGCCGTTGCCGCGTTGCTGCTGACGCTGACGTCCATGATGATTGCAGCCAGTGTCGGTTGCGCCCTGGCCGCGCTCTGGATTGGGCTGTTGCCGCTCGTCGGGCCGTGGGGCGCGCCGCTGATCTGCGCTGGCGTTCTGGCGCTCGTTGCGGCGGCGCTGGCGGGTTGCGGGTATTGGCTCGCGCGCAGCCGCGGCGGGTTGCAAAGCGGGACCGAAACGCTCGCCGCGGCGATCGAGACGGGCGATTTCGCGCCGCTGATCCACGAACATAAGTGGCTTCTGCTCGCGCTCGCGGCGCTGGGCGGCGCGGTCAGCGCCGAAAAATCCCGCAAGACCAGCCGGAAGGGTTAGCCGCCGGCACGGTGTTCGGCAGGTCCCTTGCGCAGACTCAGATTGTGCGCGGTATTGATCAGGCCGACGTGCGAAAAGGCCTGCGGAAAATTCCC
>DASYXI010000030.1:0-31029 GCA_035934995.1 Allostellaceae bacterium | reverse complement strand
TCCGCGTTCCGGCTGTCCGGCGCCGGGTCACGCCGCTCGCCTCGCTGTCGGACAAAATGGATTCAAACGCGCTTCGCTTCGGTACGGCTCAACGTCCGTAAGTGCCGGGGGGCTGGTAGTAGCCAGGGGGCGGTGGCGGCGCATAGGCGGGCGGCGGAGCATAATAGCTTGGCGGTGGCGGATAATACGCCGGCGGCGGGGCATAGTAAGCGGGCCCGGCATACGCCGGCGAGTTCTTTTATCCGCTGTTGGGCACGCTCATTACCAGTGCCGCTCGCTTGATGCTCGCGATCACCGAACGGCTGGTATTCGATGCCGGACTTGATTGGGCCTTTTGCGATACCGACAGCATGGCGATCGCCAAGCCCGCTGGCATGGACAACGCTGAGTTCTATCGCCGGGCCGAGTCCGTGCGCACCTGGTTCGATCGGCTCAATCCCTATGGCGTGCCGGCTGACCTATTCAAGTTGGAAAATGTGAATTTCGGCATCGTCAACGAGAAGGTCACCAAGCAACTGGAGCCGCTTTACTGCTACGCGATCTCCTCCAAGCGCCATGCCCTGTTCAACATCGGTGCCGATGGCGAGCCGTTCATCCGTAAGGCGACGGCGCACGGATTGGGACATTTGGTGGCGCCATTCGACGATGTCTCTCAGGGATTTCCGGCGCCTGCAATGGGCTCAATCGGCGTTCGACTTGAGGTGGATTGCGATATCACACAGGATCGCCGGATCAACGTGGTTGCGCGTTTCCATCCTTGGTAGCCCGCGTGCTCTTGCCTCCTTAGTTCTTAGGTAGCTCGTCGTATTTTTGTACAAACTTCACCGAGAATTCAAACGGCGGAAATTCGAAATCAGGCGACTTCGCCTGAGGGCTGTGCGCGTCATGTTCGGTGTGAATGCACATCATCCCCTCGACAATTCGCTCGCGGAATTTCTGATATTCGGCCGGATCTGGCTTACTCCCAGAGCGTGCACGCCATGCGCTATAAAAAGCGCCGCGCAGCGTCGGCTCAATGATGTACGCGCACGAATCACGCTTGCCGTCTCTTTGTTGTCCCCGCCACCGATACAGTAGCGGCTTCGACATCACGAGGACCTCAAATTCGACACGGAACTGCTCTTCTTCGTAAATGAAGATGAAAGTTCGCCTGCCAGTAGGCCGTGATGTGAAATACAGCTGTGAGTTTCCGTCTGTCGCCGCCAAGACCCCCTTTTCATTGTAAGTGAATGGCATTGCACCCAACTCCGCGTGGCGATGTCCGCTTTCGCTATCCCGTAGCGTATTCTCTTTATATTTCAACGGCGGCGAAAATAGATACTCGATCACGCGTCGGGGCCTATCTCGCCTCTGACTCTCCGATGGCCTGACTACTGTCGTATGCGAGAATTGCGGACGACTGGCGCAGGACGACGACGCGTGATCGAGTACCTCTTGTCGCCGCTGCTTCGATACAAGCAGGAAGCACTGCAGGAAAGATGATGACTTTGCGACTCTATAGCTTAGCGTTGCGGGCCGGCTCCTCAGTTGGGATAAAGCACATGAGGCTTAGAGTTTATAGCGAGAAGGGTCGGCCACTGATTCCTGACTACCTGTTTTGGATCCAGTTTGCCATTAGTTTGGGTTATGCGCTGTGGGCAGTGGGCCATGCGCAACAATTTCAGGAGTTTTTTGCAGACCAACGCTTTGCATGGTTGCGTGAGCTGCCAAATTTTGTGCCTTGTGCGCAAAAGTACGGCGCTGTCTTCGGTGCCGTAACCCGCGATGTTCTATCACAGATATGGGCGTTTAACCTGATCGTCGGTAGCATTGGATTTATTTCATTGAGGCCGCTTATTCATTTTTATCAACGCACAAATGCCGACAAAACGCGGAAGTTTGCATATCGCATCACGCTCTTCGGTCTGGGCGGGGCTACTTTTATGTATGCTGGTTTCTTCGCTCCATATAGTCCGCAGCTAGGAGTCGGTTTGTTCAGTTACGCCATAGCCGCGCCCGGGTTAATGCTGTGCGCCTTGAATATCGTTGCAATGTTCATGTCAAGGAGGTCTGCATCTTGAGTTAGGGGTCGTTGGACAAGGCGGCAGATCAATATCGGGAGACTAATTTGCGTCAAACTGATTTCACTGAGGAGAAAAAAAGACCTTCTTCGGGTTGGGACCGGCCACTCCCCGAAAAGCTTTTGATTGCGAATTTTGTGGCGCAGGTTTTGTTTGGCTTCGGGTACGGATTGAGCCTGTTCCTCGTGAATATCTGGTACCCGGAGGTCACTCAATGGCTCGCGCAGCATTTATCAGCGGTCACGGACCCGGTGGCGCGATACTTACCAATAGCAATATATGCAGACACACTCGCGAACCCTCAGCTCAACCTTTCCGCAATCCTTATTCGGCACGTATTTTCATTTTTGATGCTGGTGAGCCTTGTGCCGGGGGTGATCTTTTTTGGGTTTTGTAAGGAATTCGCAGCTAGTTACGGACGGAGTCTCAAGGCGAGCCGCACGGCGGTAAAAAAGTCGATGTATGTGCTTTTATTCCTGAGCATTTGTTCCAGCCTCGCCCTGTTCGTGTTCCCGGTCATCCCATCTAAGACCGGTATGGATGATTTTTGGTATTTGTACGGATGTGTCTCTCCAGGACTTTTTTTCTTCAGCGTTCCTCAAGTCATTGCAATCGCCTGGGCCTACTGCGTACCGGATCGCAAGGCCGAAACCGCAAAATGAACAGCATCGACGATAGGCCGACTCAAAGGTGGGGGTTTCTTTACACCTGGAACGGGCGGCCGTTACTGCCCGACGTCCTATTCGGACTCCAATTCGCATTGAGTATCATTTTTGCAATTTGGGCACTCGACCATCCGCGTCAATATGAAAGCTTGCTCGGAGATCCGCGCCTCTCATGGGCGCGTGAACTGCAAATTTTCGTTCCGGCCGCCCAACAATATGGGACCACCTTAGGCCGTGTATTCAGCGAGGTGGTTGCACAGATCTGGGTGTTTAACCTATGCCTTGGCAGTCTCCAATTAGCGATGTTTTTCCCGGCGCTGCGCTTTCATAGGAAGCGACTGAGCAGGAAGCCGATGGTGCCCAACAAGGGAACTGACCGGGGATTAATCCTTTACTATATCTACCTCGTAGTCGCTGCGTGCACATATCTCGGCTTCTTCAACATGTCCGACCTGCCCACGTACCCAGCGGGCATGGCGATCTTTAGGCAAACCGCAATTGCGTCGAGCACGGTTTTTATGCTTGTGCAAGGTGCTGCCCTGTTCGTGGCAACCCGGTTGCGAGCAAAAGGAACCATCACCTGAGAAGTTCGACCTGGGTATCTAGAAAACCTTTCATTCCATTCACAAAGCTGGGTTGGGGCGTACTCGAAGTGTGCAGGTACTCGATCTTTGGCGAGGTTGGAGACTAGCCACGAAAGGATTTTTCAGGATCGTCAAATGCAAGGGATGGATTGGTACGCGATTATAAAAACGGTTCATATCATTAGCGGTGCCATTCTGTTCGGAACCGGCCTCGGCATCGCGTTTTTCTTTTTCTGTGCACACCGGCATGACGAGGTTGCCTCCCGGCTTTTTGCCGCGCGAACAACGGTTTTTGCGGATTTCCTGTTCACGCTTCCGGCGGTAATCGTTCAACCCGTTACGGGATTTTGGCTCATTCGGCACGCCGGTATCGATTGGACGGAGTTTTGGCTCGTAGCGACTTATGTGGTTTACATCGTTGCCGGATGTTGCTGGCTGCCGGTCGTCTGGTTGCAGATAAAGATAAAAAATATGCTTCGCGAATCCCATAACACCGGCAAACCGTTGCCAACAAAATATCAAAGCTATTTTCGCCTGTGGTTTCTGCTCGGGTGGCCCGCTTTCATCGGATTGCTGATTGTATTTTTTCTGATGGTCGCCAAACCGGCATGACGAAGCGCATCCTGATCATTGGGGGTTATGGCAATTTCGGCAGCTATATCGCGCGGTCGCTTGCGCCAGAGCCGCACATACAGTTGCTCATCGGTGGCCGTTCTTTGGGCAAGGCCCGCGCATTTATTTCCCAACTTTCCACTTCAAATGTGGCCGAACCGATTGTTGTCGATATCCGATCCGATCTTCCACCGATCCTAAGGACCGCGAGACCCGATATCGTCGTTCATACAACCGGACCGTTTCAAAGGCAGGGTTATACGGTGGCAGAATCTTGCCTTAAAGAACGCTGTCATTATGTCGATCTCGCCGATGCACGTGATTTCGTTGTCAATATCGGCCGTTATGATCAGGCGGCAAAAGAGAAGAAGTTACTGGTCGTCAGCGGCGCGAGTTCGGTGCCGTGCTTAACCGCCGCGGTCGTCGATTATTACCGGCCGCGTTTCCGGTCGCTGGAGCGAATCGAATACGGCATCAGCGCTTCACAACAGACCAATCGCGGTCTCGCTACCGTTTCGGCAATTCTAAGCTATGTCGGGAAGCCATTCCTGACGCTCATTGAAGGACGAAGGACGCCGGTCTATGGCTGGCAAAATCTGCACGGGATCCGGTATCCGGAGCTCGGGTGGCGTTGGTTCGGGAATTGCGATATTCCCGACCTCGATCTGTTTCCCAAACGCTATCCGGAACTGAAAACCGTGCGCTTTGCAGCCGGCCATGAACTGCATGCAGTTCATCTCGGTTTATGGTTTTTGAGCTGGCCGGTGCGGTGGCGATTAATTTCATCGCTCGAGAAATACGGGACTTTTCTGCTCAAATCCTCGTTCCTGTTTGATGCGCTGGCGACAGGCAAGAGTGGCTTTCATATGTTTCTGTCGGGAATAGACCTCGATGGCCAGCCACGCACGGAACGATTTTATATTATCGCCCGGTCAGGCCACGGACCTTATATTCCCTGCATGCCCGCCATCCTACTGGCCAAAGGATTGGCTGATGGTTCAGTCAGAGAAACCGGCGCGCGCCCGTGCCTTGATCTGATTGATTGGCCTGCATATCGCGCCGCCTTGAAGGAATTGGATATCTCCGTCCTTCAGAACGTTGAGAATGAGTAACGTGAACTCATTTGTTCCTTACAGTTATCGGAATGATCCGACCGTTCCTGAATTTCCGGACGACAAGCCGCTTTTCATTTTCGACGGCGTCTGCGTCTTGTGTTCAACCGGCGCGCGCTTGCTAATGAGGCACGACAAGAAGGACACCTGCCGTTTCATGCCGGCACAATCGACGACAGGTTTATCAATTTACAAGCATTACGGCATCGTCATGAACGACACCTATCTGCTGCTCGATAAAGGCATTGTCTACAGGAAATCGGCCGGCTATCTCCACATTTGCTCCCTGCTCGGAGGATGGTGGCGGATGTTCCTGGTATTTCGTCTGATACCTCGCTTTGTTCGTGACGCGATCTATGACGTCGTGGTGCGTAATCGCTATAAATGGTTCGGGACGACCGGCTATTGCGAGCTCATCCCGGAAAATCTCAAAACGAAACTGCTAAACTGAGGTAGATCATCGGCGCTGTTCAGCGCCGGATGCCTTGCGGCCGAAAGTGCGACATATGCAAGCAGCTGTTGTCAGAACCGTTCAAGTCGGGTGCAGTTGTATTATCCCCCGCCCCCTTGCGGGAGAGGGCAGGGTGAGGGGGTAACTCTTGCTTTGGCTTTGCACGACGCCGATGTGCTGGTTTCGCACATCGGCGGTGCTACGGACCTTTATCGTTGCTTCGCATGACGCTGGCTTGCGCCAGCTATGCTACGCGCGTGTTCCCAAACCGCGCAGGCGGGATTATTGATGGGGAACGCGTCATATCATCCAGTAGGCACATCCCATGGCTGCTTCCTCCGACATCGTCATCGCTGCCGCCGTCCGCACGCCGATCGGTGCGTTTAACGGCGGTCTGTCGTCCCTGCCGGCGCACGAGCTTGGCAAGGTCGCGATCGCCGAAGCCTTGAAGCGCGCGCATGTCGAGCCCGGCGAGGTCGCCGAAGTGGTGATGGGCCAGATCCTGGCGGCGGGCGAGGGCATGAATCCGGCGCGTCAGGCGTCGATGGCGGCGGGCGTGCCGAAAGAGGTGCCGGCTTACGGCGTCAATCAGGTGTGCGGCTCGGGCCTGCGCGCGGTCGTCATGGGCTATCAGGCGGTGAAGGGCGGCGACGCGCAAATCTTCGTCGCCGGCGGCCAGGAAAGCATGAGCCAGTCGCGCCACTGCATCCATCTGCGCAGCGGCACGCGCATGGGCGACGCCGAATTGGTCGACACCATGATCAAGGACGGTCTGTGGGACGTGTTCAACGGCTACCACATGGGCAACACCGCCGAGAACGTCGCGCAGAAATGGCAGATCACGCGCGAGCAGCAGGACAAATTCGCGCTGACCTCGCAGAACCGCGCCGAGGCCGCGCAGAAAGCCGGCCGCTTCAAGGACGAGATCGTGCCGGTGACCGTCGCCACCAAGAAAGGCCCAATTGTTGTGGATACGGATGAACATCCGCGCCACGGCACGACGCTTGAAGCCTTGGCGAAGCTGAAAGCCGCGTTCGCCAAGGACGGCACCGTCACCGCCGGCAACGCGTCGGGCATCAACGACGGCGCCGCCGCGGTCGTGCTGATGTCGCGCGCCAGCGCGGAGAAGCACGGCGCCAAGCCGCTGGCGCGCATCGTCTCGTGGGCGTCGTGCGGCGTCGATCCGGCGTTGATGGGCTCGGGTCCGATTCCGGCGTCGCGCCGCGCGCTCGAGAAGGCCGGCTGGAAAATCGGCGATCTCGATCTGGTCGAAGCCAACGAAGCCTTCGCCGCGCAGGCTTGCGCCGTCAACAAGGAGCTGGGCCTCGATCCGGCCAAGGTCAACGTCAACGGCGGCGCCATCGCCTTGGGTCATCCGATCGGCGCGTCGGGCGCGCGCATTCTGGTCACGCTGCTGTACGAGATGGCCAAGCGCGACGCCAAGAAAGGCTTGGCGACGCTGTGCATTGGCGGCGGCATGGGCATCGCCCTATGCGTCGAACGGGACTGAGTTATTGATTTTGTCATGCCCGGCCTTGTGCCGGGCATCCACGCCTTCAAGACGTGGATGGCCGGGTCAAGCCCGGCCATGACGGGTTAGGCGATAAAAGAAGACGTAGGGGAGGAATGTATGGCCAGGGTCGCAGTCGTCACGGGGGGCACGCGGGGTATCGGCCGCGCGATTGCCGAAGCGCTCAAAGGCGCCGGTTACACCGTCGCCGCCAACTACATGGCGAGCCATGACGCCGCCAAGGCCTTCACCGCCGAAACCGGCATCCGTGCCTTTTCGTTCGACGTCTCCGACTTCAAGGCGTGCGAAGCCGGCGTGAAGTCGATCGAAAGCGCGCTCGGGCCCATCGATATTCTGGTCAACAACGCCGGCATCACGCGCGACGCCGTGCTCCATCGCATGACGCCGGAGCAATGGGGCGCGGTCATCGCCTGCAACCTGACCTCGTGCTTCAACATGTGCCGGCTCGTCATCGACGGCATGCGCGCACGCGGCTTCGGCCGCATCGTCAATATCGGCTCGATCAATGGCCAGGCCGGGCAATACGGCCAGGTGAATTACGCCGCCGCCAAGTCGGGCATCCACGGCTTCACCAAGGCGCTGGCGCAGGAAAGCGCCGGCAAGGGCATCACCGTCAACGCCATCGCGCCCGGCTACATCGACACCGAGATGGTGCGCGCCGTGCCCGAGGACGTGCTGAAGAAGATCGTGGCGCGGATTCCCATCGGCCGCCTCGGCCATGCCGACGAGATCGCCCGCGGCGTGCTGTTCCTGGTCTCCGACACCGCCACCTTCGTCACCGGCTCGACGCTGTCGATCAACGGCGGCCAGCATATGTATTGACGGCTCTTGCCGTCACCCCCGCGCAGCCGTCTTGCGAAGCCAAACGACAAAGGCCCTACGGATTCGCCGCCCGTAATTTCGAATAATATCGCGCGAATTGTCGGCGATACTTGGCGCTGACCGCAAAATAACACGCACCGCTCGGATGGTTGTCCGGCAAAGATTGTTGCGCTTACGCGACAATCGATTTTGCTCCCGAACGATTTCCGCAGCCGGAGACACGCATGTCAAACCGATGGAAGGCGATCGCCGCATGCGCGGGCGTCGCCCTCCTTACCGCGTGTCAGAGCGCACCACCGCCGCCACCGACTCCCATCCCGCCGACGACAACCGACGAACGGCCGCAATTCGTGCAGGTCGGCTTCGCTTCGTGGTATGGCCCGGGTTTCCACGGCAACCGGACCGCCGACGGCGAACGCTTCGACATGAATGCGTTGACCGCGGCGCATCGCACTTTGCCGTTCAATTCCTATGTGCGCGTCACCGATCTCGCCACCGGCCGGTCGGTGATCGTCCGGATCAACGATCGCGGTCCGTATAACCGCTGCCGCATCATCGACCTGTCCGCCCGCGCGGCGCGGGAGCTCGGCATCACTGCCGACGGCACCGCGCGCGTCCGCATCGATGGGGTGGATAACGGCGCGGCGCCTGTCGCGGCGGCTCGGCCGCCGGTCTGGGCGCAGCAGCAGCCGTAGCCTCGCCGCGCGGTGGTTCTCGCCTTAGCCGCCGGGTTCCCAGTCCTTGGGGGCAAGCTCGAAGCCGTCGAAGGCGAACGGCGGCGCCACCGTGCAACCGGCGAGGCCCCACGCGCCGAGGCTTTTTGCCGCCTGCCAGCAGCGCGGCGGCACGACCAACAGCGGCCGTTCGCCCTGTGTCAGATCGGGGCCCAGCACATGCCGCTCTATCCGCGTGCCGCTCCGCGACAGCAGCAGCTCGACGGCCGCGCCCGCGTAATAGTGCCAGGCTTCGCTCTGGCCGATGCGATGCCAATGCGAAACCTCGCCTTGCTTCAGCAGGAAATAGATCGCAGTTGAATAAGGATCGCGATGAATCTCGCGGAACCAGCCGCCTTCCGGATGCGGCGCCAGGTCGAGCGCGCGGATGATCTCGTCAGCGTCTCTCATGGCCTACCTGGCGCACGCGATTGGGCTGGCGGCCGGCAATCGCGTGCGCGTAAAATTTCATGCGGGCGGCGGTACCGTCGTCAGCATCGATTTGCGCTTGGCGAAGCCGGCGTACCATTTCGCCAAATCCGGATGCCGCTCGCGCCAGCCGTCGCCGGCATAGCGGAAATCGAGATAGCCCAGCGCGCAGCCGGCGGCGATCTGTCCGATGGTGAGCGGGCCGCCAAACCCGCCGTCCTTCACCGTGGCGTCGAGCGCGGTCAGGCCGTTGTGGATCTTGCGCATCTGGCCGGCGCTCCATTCCGCCCATTTCTTGTCGGCGGGCCGCACCGCCGTCTCGTAGCGGTTGAGTACGCCGGCGTCGAGGATGCCGTCGCCCAGCGCCTGCTGCCGCAGTGCGGTCCAGCGCGCCGTGCCGGCCGGCGGAAAAAGCTTCGGTCCGCTGTGCAAGCCGTCGAGGTATTCGCAGATGACGCGTGAATCGAACAGCACCTGGCCGTCGTCGGTCACCAGGGTCGGCAGCTTCATCAGCGGATTCTGGTGCGACAGATCCTCGTTGGGCTGCACCGGCATGACGGTGGTCGGCACGCGCTCGATGCGGTTGTCGAGGCTGGTTTCGATCGCCAGCACCAGCACCTTGCGCACGAACGGCGACGTCGGCGAATAACGCAGCTTCATGCTGTCCCCCTCGGATGGCCGTCAGAAATTATCTTTCGCCTTGCGGATGGCGGCGAAGGTCGCGATGGCGTCGCCTGGCGCGCCCATCGCGCGTTGCAGATCGGGTATGTCGGCGCGCAGGAACGGGTTGGTCGCGAGCTCGTCCGCCATCGTCCCCGGTACCGTCGATTGCCCCGCCGCGCGTGCGGCGTCGACGCGCTTGGCGCGCGCCACCAGATCGGCGTTCTTCGGCTCGACCGTCAGCGCGAAGCGCGCATTCGCCTGCGTATATTCGTGGCCGCAATAGACGCGCGTCGCCGGCGGCAGTGCCTTGAGCTTGCCGAGCGATGTCCACATCTGCTGCGGCGTGCCTTCGAATAGCCGGCCGCAACCCATCAGAAACAGCGTGTCGCCACTGAACAGCGCCTGCGAATCCTTGAACCAATAGGCGATATGGCCGCGTGTGTGGCCGGGAACGTCGTAGACCGTCGCCGCCTCGCTGCCGAACTGGAACGTGTCGCCGTCGCCGACCGCGACATCGATGCCCGGAATACGGCCTTTGTCGGCAAGCGGCCCGACGATGATCGCCTGGGTCGCTGCCTTCAATTCCAGATTGCCGCCGGTGTGGTCGGGATGGTGATGCGTGTTGATGATATGGGTGAGTTTCCAGCCGCGGCTCGACAGCGCGGCCAGAACGGGCGCCGCCACCGACGGATCGACGGCGCCGACCGCGCCGCTGACGGGTTCGCGCAGCAGGTGGATGTAATTGTCGCGCAGCGCGGGGATTTGCTGAATCTCGAGCGTCATGGTGCGCGTGTCTCCGTTTGGCCTTCCTTCGAGACGCCCCACGCCCTCATGCTGAGGAGCGTAGCGTCTCGAAGCATTGGGGGCGTGGGGCTCCTCAGCATGAGGCCAAACGGCAAACCCAGTTTCATGGCCGCAGACTAACGCAAATCCGCACCCGTGCTACACTCGAAACGATGTTCATTGATGTCGTTGATTTACGCGATTTCTACGATCGGCGGCTGGGCGCCATCGCGCGGCAGATGATCCGCCGCCGCATCGGTGTGCTGTGGCCCAACGTCAAAGGCCTCAACATCCTCGGCCTCGGTTATGCCACGCCCTATCTGCGGCCGCTCATGCCCGATGCCGAGCGCGTCATCGCCATGATGCCGGTGCCGCAAGGCGTGCTGCCCTGGCCGCGCGGCGTGCCGAACCGCGCCGCCCTGTCGGAGGAAAGCGAGCTGCCGCTGGCGAATTTCTCGATGGACCGCGTGCTGCTGGTGCATTGCCTCGAATTCAGCGAGCAGGTGCGGCCGCTGCTACGCGAAGTCTGGCGCGTGCTCGCCGGCGGCGGCCGGCTGATCGTCGTCGTGCCCAACCGCCGCGGCATCTGGGCGCGCTTCGACCACACGCCGTTCGGCCAGGGCAATCCCTATACCACCGGCCAATTGAGCCATCTGCTGCGCGACGAAGGCTTCACGCCCGAACGCGGCGCCGGCGCGCTGTTCGTGCCGCCGACCGCAAGCCGCTTCCTGCTGCGCTCGGCGCCGGTGTGGGAGCGTCTCGGCGAGATGTGGTTCCGCACTTTCGCCGGCGTCGTCGTCGTCGAGGCGACGAAACAGATCTACGCCGCCAAGCCGGCGGTCGAGCGCCTGAAGCAGCGCCGCCGCGTGCTCGTGCCGATGCCCGGTACGCCGAGCCCCGCCGGCCCATAGGCGCTCTGGTTTGCCGTCATTGCGAGGCGCGCAGCGCCGAAGCAATCCAGGCAGCCAGACCGTTAGAACAAATCCGCGTACAAATCATGCCATTGCGGGTTCGAAGCTTCGATCAATGCGAGCTTCCTTTTGCGTGATCCGGCTTTGATCTGCTTTTCACGCGCGATAGCGCCAGCCATGTCATCGTGACGCTCGTACCAGACCAATCGCGTGCATCCATATCGCGCCGTGAAGCCTGGCATCATGACTTCCCGATGCTGATAGACGCGCTTCGCCAAGTCTGAAGTGACGCCGGTATAGAGGGTGCCGTTGCGCTTACTCGCCATAATGTAAACGGCCGGCTGTCTCATGGCGGCATTCTTCCGCCATGCTGGACTGGATTGCTTCGCTTCGCTCGCAATGACGAGAATGAATAAAACGCGCTACGCGCCGCGGAATTTGATCGCCGCGTGCGTGCCGTCGCAGAACGGCTTGTTCTTCGACTGTCCGCACCGGCACAGCGTCATTCGGTTGCGCACCTCGTAAGCGAAGCCGTCGGCGGCGATCACCTCGATGCCGCCGCGCAGCCACAGCGGCCCGCCGCTTTTCTCCGCCGGATCGTCGACCACGCCGATCGACACCGGCAAATGCGGCTCGAGCGCCTGGCCCGTCGCCTTGTCCCACGCGACGAGACGCCCGGACGGGCAGTTCTGCACCTGGCGCAGGAAGATCGCCCGCGTCTGCGGACTGTCGGTGTGCCGCACCTGGTTCCACACCTTGCCGTGCGGATCGCAGAAGCGCGCGAAGGCGCACAGACTGTCGGCGTCGGTCAGGTTCATCGCCGGTCCGGCGAAGGTGCGCGCCTGCTGGCGATAAGGCGCGCGGCTCGCGGTTTCGCTGCCGTCGAAGCGGACCTTCTCGTGGCTGCCGTCGCAGAACGGCTTGCTCTTGGAATGGCCGCAGCGGCAGAGCGCATATTCGGCCTCGGTGACGAATTGCTTGCCCTGGATCCATTTTTCCGAGCCGCCTTCGGTATCGACGCCGATGGTCTGCTGCATCAGCGGCACGTCGCCGCTGACGATATAAGGCCCGTCTTTCGAGACCGTCACCCGCGCGTGTTTTTTTCCGTTGTTCATGGCCGCTTCCCCGGCGTTGTTGTTTTGGTTGCGGCCAGTATGCGAGTGCAACGGCAGTGCTGGCAAGACGAGCGGCCATATCCCTTATAATGACTGCCGACCCTCGTGGGAGGACGCCATGGATGTCGCCACCGCATCGCTGTTCGCGCGCTATCGCGCCTGGGCTGACCGGCTCACCTATGATTCCGTCGCTTCGTTGCCGCCCGGCGAAGCCGACAAGCCGCGCCAGACCTTGTTCAAGACGATTGTCGGCACGCTCAACCACAATCTGCTGATCGACAAGGTGTGGCAGGCGCACATCGAAGGCCGCGACCACGGCTTCAAGGCGCGCAATGTCGTGATCCACGCCGATCTGCCGGCGCTCTGGACGGCGCAGCAGGCGATGAATCAATGGTGGGTCGATTGGTGCGCGGCGCAAACCGATAAGAGCCTGGAGACGCCGGTGCGCTTCCGCTTCATCGACGGCGGCGACAGCACCATGACGCGCGGCGCCATCCTGCTGCACGTCGTCAACCACGGCTCCTATCACCGCGGCTGGATCGCCGAGATGTTCCATCAGGTGCCGCGCAAACCGCCGACCACCGACCTGCCGGTGTTTTTGAAGGAGGCGGCCCTCTAACGCGGAAGGCTAGAAGGTCCGCGACTTCAATGCAGCACGGATCGCGCCGATCGCGGCACGGATTGCGCTCTTGTCAGCGGCCGTCAGATCTTCCTTTGCGCCTTTGGCATAGACATCGAGCAGCGCCAGGAACGAGTCCGTCGGCGCATAAAAATAAATCAGCCGCGCGCCACCGCGCTTGCCGCGACCCTGCATGGCGATGCGGGCCTTGCGTGCGCCGCCCGTCCCTTGAATCACCGGCCACGCGTCTGGTCGCGCGACGATCTCGGCCTCCGCGACCGCGCGTTCCGGTGGCGACAGAAGTTTGGCCACCCGGCGCGCATAGTTCTGGCTGGCAACGACTTTCATCGGGCCGTTGTCGGCAACGTTGGGCTTATTCCGCGGCTTCGGCGGTGAGCGTGCGCAGCACCGCGCGCGGCTCGTGGGCGATCACGGCAAGCAGGATACGCGCCGCCCGATCAGGCCGGCGGCGGCCTTGCTCCCACGCCTGAACGGCGGTGAGATCGAGCCCAAAGGTGCGGGCGAACGCGGCCTGCGACAGGCCGAGCCTGATTCGTAATCGCGAGACGTCGACGCGCTTCGGCACAACCGCTTCGTAAGACGAAAGGCCGGGTTGCTCGCCGCGCAGATGCGCGGCGACGTCGAGCGCGGCGCTCTCGATGCGCCGGCCCAGCGCGGTGCGTGCGCGTGCCTTTTTCGATCTCATAGAATCACTATACGACAATGTCGTATGGCCGTCAATCGCTCGAAGTGGCTGGATCGCCGAGATGTTCCATCAGGTGCCGCTCGAGCCGCGGACCACCGATCTGCCGGTGTTTTTGAAGGAGGGCGGGCGCGATAAATTTCCCAAATAAGTTCACTTTGGCTCGGCTTTTCGCAACGCTCCCTCGGCGGTGAGGTTGGCGAGCGGGCGGGTATCAGGCTTGCCGAAGCGGTCCAAGGAAACGCCGCGCGCGTCTGGAACCGCCGGTAATTGAATCGTGACTCGTTACGCGTTGACGGCGTAGTCTTTTTAAAGCGCGATAGACCGCGCGTATTTTTTTGGAACCCGGTTCAACCGAGAAGGGCTCGAAACTAACCCGATCAAGAAAATTGTGCCCTTCGATGCTTTTAGGAGGGGGGTCATGGTGGGGTTGATTTATGGCGGTTTCTGTTACGTCGTGTTTCTGCTCACGTTCCTTTACGCCATCGGCTTTGTCGGTAATTTCCTGGTGCCGAAATCAATCGACAGTGGCGCTGCCGGATCGCTGCCCGGTGCGCTGGTGGTGGACGTCATCCTGCTCGGTCTCTTTGCCGTCCAGCACAGCGTCATGGCAAGGCGCGCATTCAAGCGGTGGTGGGTGACGATCGTGCCGGCCGCGATGGAGCGCAGCACCTATGTCCTGGCCGCGAGCCTCGTTCTCATCCTCTTGTACTGGCAGTGGCAACCCATTCCCGATCTCGTATGGTCGGTGAACGCCGCCGCCGGCGCCGCACTTTTGACTGCGCTCTTTTGGATCGGCTGGGCCCTCGTATTGATCGGCACGTTCCTGATCAGCCACTTCGAGTTATTCGGCCTGCAGCAAGTCTGCGCGAACTGGCAGGGCGCGAAATCCAAACCGCCGAGCTTCAAAACGCCATCCCTCTATAAATACGTCCGCCATCCGATCTATCTTGGATTCCTGTTTGCATTCTGGGCAACTCCGGTGATGACGGCGGCCCATTTGCTGTTTGCCGTCGCGACCACCGGCTACATCTTCATTGGTATCTTGCTAGAGGAGCACGACCTAGTCGCCGACTACGGCCAGGACTATGTGAAGTACCGCCGGCAGGTGCCGATGATCCTGCCGTTGCGGCGAAAAAGGGCCGACTGACGATAAAATCTCTGTCGAAATCGTCGCCCTGACGCGTCGTCAACCGCGGCAGAGAAATCGCGCGCCGCGTGCATCCGGCGGACGCGGCCTGAGCCGTTCACGAGAAATTCTACTCGGACCCAACTTTGTTAGGATTGGTTTGACCGAGTAGCAGCCGGCTATTTTGAATTGAGTGCTGCAACTACCAACACGACCAATGCTGCGGCGGCAATAAGCGGCAGGCCATCCTGTATTAATTGTCTAGGGCTCCCGTACTGCACAGCGATCCCCTGAATCCGTAAGTTGCTGATAGCTTGTTCTACTCTCCGAAAAATTTCTGATACAGGAAGTCGGAAAATTTCTGCGGCACGTGCCATTTGTTCGACCGTTAGTGGCGTCAAGCCACCCTCGATTCGTGACCACGTCGCTTGTGTAACGCCTAACTGGTTAGCCACGTCACCTTGGTCGAGCCCCAAACTTTGGCGCTGTATCACCAGGACACTTCCAACGATGGCCCCGTAGGTCGTTTCAGGTTGAAGTTGCTGCGACATGCGAACGCTTCCAATTTTAGTTGCGTTATGCTCATATGCATGATATGCATATATCCTTATTATGTAAACTAAGGTTAGCTCAATGAGCAATTACGTGCCCGTTGGATCTGTTCTTGCCGTTCGTGTCGGGCTTTTTTGGCACCTGGGAATTCTTTCGGAGCCAGCCGGAATGTGTGGTCCGCGCGTCATTTCGTGTTCTCGCCGGTGCGGCGGCGTCACCGAGGAATCAATTCTCGAATTTTCTCAAGGGTCGGAAATTATCGACCGTGGATATCCTAGCAACCTGCCGCCCGAGCTGGTTCTTTGGCGTGCACGTTCGAAGCTCGGTACGCCGTGGAATCTGTTTAGCGAAAATTGCGAGCATTTTGTCGCCCGGTGTCATGGATTAGAGGTAACGAGTCCGCAGCTTCGGGCAGCGGGCGTCTTCGCAGGCGCTGCTCTGCTAGCGGTAGGCGCTTGGTCGCTTAGTCGCGCGTAATTCCGCGCGCTTTGTCACCGCGCCCGCGACAGCAAAAACAAACCCTGCTCGGCCATGAGGTTGGCGAGCGCGCGCGTATAGGGTCGGCCGTGGCGGTCAAGCGACACGCCTTTCTCCACGCGGATGCCTTCGTCGCGGCACAAGAGCGCGAAGTCGCGGATCGTGCACAGATGGATGTTCGGCGTGTCGTACCACGGATAGGGCAGGAGCGCCGTGCTCGGCAGCCGTCCGGCAATGAGCAGGCCCAGCCGGATGCGCCAATGCCCGAAATTCGGAAACGACACGATGGCATGCCGGCCGATGCGCACCAGATTAAGCAGCACGTCGCGCGGCCGGCGCGTCGCTTGCAGCGTCTGGCTCAGCACCACGTAGTCGAACGCGTCCGACGGATAATCCTCGAGGTCGTTGTCGGCGTCGCCCTGGATGACCGACAGCCCATGGCGCACGCACGAATTCACGCCCGATTGCGACAGCTCCATGCCGCGGCCGTCCACGCCCTTGCTGTGCACCAGGTAATAGAGCAGATCGCCGTCGCCGCAGCCGATGTCGAGCACGCGCGTGCTCGGCTCGATCATCGAGCCGACGAGCCGCAAATCGCCGCGCAAGTCCGACGGCGGATTGAAGGCGCGCGCGTCCATGGTCATGCGCCCGTCAGGCCGCGATGTTGGGCGCAGCCGTCGAGGAAGCCGCGCAGCGTGGCGTGGAATTCCGGCTCGTCGAGCAGGAACGCGTCGTGGCCCTTGTCGGTCGCCACTTCGACAAAGCTGACGTTCGCCGCCGCCGCGTTGAGCGCGTGCACGATCTCGCGGCTCTCGCGCGTCGGATAGAGCCAGTCGCTGGTGAACGAGATGACGCAGAAGCGCGTCTTCGCCTTGCGGAAGGCGTTGGCCAGCACGTCGTCATGCTCCGCCGCCAGGTCGAAATAATCGCAGGCGCGGGTGATGTAGAGATACGAGTTGGCGTCGAACCGCTCGACGAACGTGATGCCCTGGTGGCGCAGGTAATTCTCCACCTGGAAATCGGCGTCGAAGCCGAAGGTCAGCGCCTGGCGGTTCTGCAGGTTGCGGCCGAACTTGCGATGCAGCGCCGCCTCCGACAGATAGGTGATGTGCGCCGCCATGCGCGCGACCGCGAGGCCGCGCGCCGGATTGCGGTCCTGCTGTTGATAGGCGCCGCCACACCATTCGGGATCGGCCATGATCGCCTGGCGGCCGACCTCGTGGAACGCGATGTTCTGCGCCGAATGTCGCGCCGCTGTCGCAATGGGCACCGCCGAGAACACGCGCTCGGGATACGACGCCACCCATTGCAGCACCTGCATGCCGCCCATCGAGCCGCCGGTGACGCAGAACAATTGCGCGATGCCGAGATGGTCGATGAGCTGCTTCTGCGCCCGCACCATGTCGGCGATGGTGATGACCGGAAACGACAGGCCCCACGGCTTGCCGGTCTTGGGGTCGAGGTCGGCCGGTCCGGTCGAGCCCATGCAGCCGCCGAGCACGTTGGCGCAGATCAGGAAATAGCGGTCGGTGTCGAGCACCTTGCCCGGTCCGGCGAGCGCGTCCCACCAGCCGGGCTTGCCGGTCACCGGATGCGGCTCGGCGACATACTGGTCGCCGGTCAGCGCGTGGCAGACCAGGATCGCGTTCGAATTCTCGGCGTTGAGTGTGCCGTAGGTCTGGTACGCGATGGTGTAGGGCGCGAGCGCGACGCCGCAGTCGAGCGCCAGCGGCGCGCGCACGAGCAACTCGTGGCCGGGCCGCTTGGCGCGGGCATCGCGGGACGGGGCGGCGACCGGCTTGTTCATCGCAGTCAATGCCTGAAAATCCAAATAATCCTGGGCGTTAGCTAGGTAACGCGCACCCGATATGTCAATGTTTTCTTTGCTTTCGCGTCCCTCAAGACTTATCAATGCGCCCGCACTGCGCCGCACACCGCCATGTCCAAGCCACCGCGTTCGCTCAAAACCCTGCGCCGGCAGATCGACGAGACCGACACTCAGTTGCACGATCTGCTGATGCGCCGCGCCGCCCTGGTCGCCGAAGTCGGCGTCGCCAAGCAGGAAGAGCACACGCGCGTCGAAGTGCCGGTGCGCGAGGCCGAAATCCTGCGCCGTCTTTTAGGACGTCACAGCGGCAAGCTGCCGCTCGGCGCCCTGGTGCGTCTTTGGCGCGAGCTCATGGGCGCGGCGATCGTCATGCAGGCGGATTTCTCGGTCGCGGTCGCGGTGCCCGATTCCGATCCCGGCATCTGGGACCTAGCGCGCGACCATTACGGCAGCCAGGTGCCGATGACGGCTTATCGCACGCCGGGTGAAGTGCTGCGGATGCTCGCCGAACTGCGTCATGATTCCGGCGTCATCGCCGTGCCGGCTGGCGACGGCGACGATGCCTGGTGGCGCGCGCTCGCCGGCGGCGCCGACGACGGTCCGCGCATCAACGCGCGCCTGCCGTTCGCCGGTCGCGGCAACGCGCGCGGCACGCACGATGCCTTCGTCGTCGGCCGCGCCGCAAATGGTATCGGCGATCGCACGCTGTTCATGCTCGAGATGAGCGGCGAGGCAAGCCGCGCTAGCTTGATCGCCGTGCTCGCGCAAGGCGATGTCGCCGCCGTCGTGGTGCAGCAGGTGCGTGGCAAAGACGGTTCGGTCGCGCTGATCGACGTCGACGCGCCGCTGGTCGCCGACGATCCGCGCCTCGCGACGCTGCTGGCCGGCGTCGGCAAGCAGCTCGTGCACGTCGCGCCGGTCGGTTCCTACGCCAAGCCGCTGCCGCTCGTTGGCGACGTCGCACCTGCCGCGAAGTGAACGCCGTGTCCGCCGCGCCGACGCCGCGTCCCGGCATCCTCGATATCGCCGCTTACCAGGGCGGCGAAGGCCGCATTCCCGGCATGGCCAAGCCGATCCGGCTCGCCTCGAACGAAAGCGCGCTCGGGCCGAGCCCGGCTGCGCTCGTCGCCTACAAGGAAGCCGCCGGCGACATGTTCCGCTACCCGGACGGTCATGCCACCGCGATGCGCGAGGCGCTGGCGCGTCATCACGGCCTCTCGGCGGCGCGTATCGTCTGCGGCGCCGGCTCGGACGACATCATTCACTTGTTGGCCGCTTCCTATGCCGGACCGGGCGACGAGGTGCTTTACGGCCGCCACGGCTTCGCGATCTATCCGATCGCGGCGCAGGCCGCGGGCGCTGTGCCGGTTGCCGTGCCCGAAAAGGACCTGACGTTCGATGTCGACGCGACGCTGAAGCGGGTGACGAAGAAGACCAAGATCGTCTTCATCGCCAATCCCAACAATCCGACCGGCACGTTCATTCCGCGCGACGCGCTGGCGCGGCTGCACGCGGGCTTGCCGAAGTCGGTCTTGCTGGTGGTCGATTCCGCTTACGCCGAATACGTCGTGCGCAACGATTACGATTCCGGCCTGGCGTTGGCGACGAACGCGCCCAACGTCGTGATGACGCGCACCTTCTCGAAGATCTACGCGCTCGGCGGCCTGCGCCTTGGCTGGTGCACGGCGAGCCCGGCCGTCGTCGACGTGCTCAACCGCGTGCGCAATCCGTTCAACGTCAGCTCGGCGGCGATCGCCGCCGGCATCGCGGCGCTCGACGACGTCGCGTCGGTCGACAAGGCGCGCGCCCACAACGACATCTGGCGGCCATGGCTGGCGCGCGAGCTTGCCGCGCTGGGTCTCGAAACCGTGCCGGGCGTCGCCAATTTCGTGCTGGTGCGCTTTCCGGCCGCGCCCAAGGACGCCAACGCGGCGTGGGATTTCCTGCGTCAGCGCGGCATCCTGGTGCGGAAGGTCAGCGTCTATCATCTGCCGGACTATCTGCGCATCACCATCGGCACCGAGGACGAGATGCGCGAAGTGGTCGCCGCAGTATCGGCGTTTTTGGGGAAGTCATGAGCCAGCAGTTCGAGCGCGTCGCCTTCATCGGCATCGGCCTCATCGGCTCGTCGCTGGCGCGCGTCATGATCCGCGACAAGCTGGCCGGCGAGATCGTCGCCTGCGCCCGCACGCCGGCGACGCTCGACGCGGTGAAGACGCTCAAGCTCGCCGACCGCGTCACCCACGATCCGGCCGAAGCCGTGAAGGGCGCCGACCTCGTCGTCATCGCCACGCATCTCTCGGCCTATGCCGCCGTGGGCAAGCGTATCGGCGACGTCTTGAAGCCGGGCGCCATCGTCACCGACGTCGGCTCGGTCAAGCAGGCGGTGATCCGCGACCTGAAGCCGCAACTGCCGTCGGCGGTGCACTTTGTTCCGGGTCACCCCGTGGCCGGCACCGAGTTTTCCGGTCCGACCGCCGGTTTCGCCGACCTGTTCCGCGACCGCTGGTGCATCCTGACGCCGCTCGCCGGCACCGACCCCAAGGCGGTCGCGCGCGTGAAGCAGATGTGGGAAAGCGCCGGCATGAAAGTGGCGACGATGGACCCGGCGCATCACGATCTGGTGCTGGCCATCACCTCGCACCTGCCGCATCTGATCGCCTACACTATCGTCGGCACCGCCACCGATCTCGAGGACACGCTCAAATCCGAAGTCATCAAGTTCTCGGCCGGCGGCTTCCGCGATTTCACGCGTATTGCCGCTTCGGACCCCGTCTTCTGGCGCGACGTGTTCCTGGCCAACCGCGAAGCGGTGCTCGCCATGTTGCAGCGCTTCACCGAGGATCTGACGGCGATGCAACGCGCCATCCGCTATGGCGAAGGCGAGACGCTGGAACGCGTCCTCGCCCGCACCCGCGCCATCCGCAAATCCATCGTCGACGCGAAACAGGCCTGACGCGTCGCACAGGCCGAAGGCCGTCGTGCGAAGCAAAAGCGCTGGCGTCTCGTCGCGGCCTGTGCGGAAATGACGGCAGAAAGACGGAGGCTTGCCATGCACGTCGTCATCTTCGAGGTCGAGCCCAAGCCGGGACACGAAGGCGATTACCTCGACATCGCCGCCGCGCTCAAAAGCGATCTCGAGAAGATCGACGGTTTCGTCTCGGTCGAGCGCTTTCGCAGCATGAGCAACGACGGCAAGATCCTGTCGCTGTCGTTCTGGCGCGACGCCGACGCGGTAAAGCGCTGGCGCGAGCACGCCAAGCACCGGCTGGCGCAGGCGCAAGGCCGCAATGCGGTCTTCGCCAACTATCGCATCAGCGTCGCCGCCGTCGACCGGCAATACGGCATGTTCGCCCGCGATCAGGCGCCTCAAGCCCCACCCGAAACCGGCAAGCGCTGACGCAAGCGAAACCCTGGGCCACGGCCCGGGTTTCTTTCCTGTCCCTATCCCTGTCACGAGGATGGCATCGATGGCCGAAAACGGACTCGTCTCGATCCAAAGCGCCGTCTCGGCCAGCACGACAGTCGATCGCCTGCTCGCGGCGCTGGCGGCGCGCAAACTGACCGTCTTCGCCCGCGTCGATCATTCGGCTGGCGCGGCCTCCGTCGGGCTGAAGCTGCGCCCGACCGAATTGGTGATCTTCGGCAATCCGCAAGGCGGCACCGCCCTCATGCAGGATCGCCAGACCGCCGGCATCGACCTGCCGCTCAAGGCGCTCGTCTGGGAAGCGGCCGACGGCACGGCCTGGCTCGCCTACAACGATCCCGCCTGGCTCGCCCAGCGCCATGGCCTCGGCGCCGCCAGCGCGGCGGCGACCCAGGCGATGACGGCGATGTTGGCGGCGGTCGCGCAGGAGGCGACGAAGTAGGGCCTCACTGTCGCGCGCGGTGTTGCCGTCGTTCTGAACGGCGACGCTAGCGCCAATCGATGGTCGGAATCTTCGCGATTGCCGCCGGGCCGAGATAGAGCCGACGGTTCTGCGCGCTGATCGGCAGCTGGATCTCTTTGCGGCCGTCGTTGCCTTGCTGCGCGATCATGTTGAGCACGATCCGCGCCATGCCGGCGTTGGCTTCGGGCAGCGCGCCCGCGCTCACCGCCGCGTCGATCATCTCGTTCTGGCCGCGCACCGTCGCGGTCAGCGCCGCCAGCGGTTGCAGATCCTCGTCGAGCGCCAGCGTGCCTTGCGCGTCGATGTCGAGCCGGTCCCACGCCAGATGCGCGCGGCTCAATTCGATCGCGCCGCCTTTCTTGCGCCAGGCGTCGAGCATCTGCGGCAGCGGCGCCGGCGCGATCGTGCCGTCGACCGTCGCGGTTGCCGAAATGTCCTGGATCGTCGTGCCGAAGGGCGCGGGCGCGGCCGGCAAATGCGCGCCCTGGATGTCGAAGCTCACCAGCAACGCCGGATCATGGTCGGTCCGCGGTGGTGTATCGGGCTGGCTCAGCGCGAGGTGCGCCGAATCGACGCTCAATCCCTGCGCCACGCCGTGGCCGGCGAGGCTTGTCGCGGTGATATCGGCGCTGCCGCCGGGCTGGAGCGGCACCGACACCGTGCCGTCGAGCGTCTTGGCGTCGAATCCGGCCGATTGCAGAATCGCGTCGACTCGCGCACCGTCGGGCGCGCTGAAATGCCAGTGCCGCAGATCCCACGGCGCCGACCAGAAGGTGATGTCGGCGGCGTTCATTTGATAGGGCATCGGCTTGACCGCGGCGACGCCGAAACCGTCGAAGCGCAGGCGCACGGCGAACGGAAAGCCGTCGATGGCCACCGCCTGCCATTTGATGTCGAGGCCGTGGGCGCGCTGCGCCTCGGTCCACGGCCCCATTTCTTTTTGGATGACGCCGACGAGGTAATACCAATAGCCGGTGTATGCCGCGGCGAGCAGAACCGCCAGACCCCCGACCCACACAACCATGCGGCGCATGCGCGAATTATAAGGCCGATATGGCGCGCGGTCGAGCACGCGGCGTCAATCTCGGCGGTGTGTTTTTTCTGTCATGCCCGGCACGAGCCTGGCCATGACGAATGAGGTTAACGCGGCAGCAACTGAATTCCCGGCCGGTAGCGCCACACCGTCAGATCGCGGTCGTGGAAGACGACGTCGGAGTCGCGCACGCGAATGCGCACTTTCGGCCCGTCGCCGACCTTGGGTTCGACCACCATGTGACAATCGGGGGCGCCGTCATCGCACGGCAATAACTGATAATCCGCGGCGGCGATGTCGGTGACGCCGCGCTCGGCGAAATAGATTTCCCAGCCGCCCAATTGCCGCAGCCGGCGCAGATATTCCGGCCCTTCGACGAGGCCCTCGGTCTGCACCATCGGCCGCTGCAGCCGATAGCCCAGGCTGCCGGCGAGATCGCCCATCGCTACCACGGCGTTCGCCGGCAACAGCGCATTGAGCTTGGCCGCGTCGGCGTCGGCATGCACCCAATAGGACGATTGGTTGTCGCCCAGCGCCAAACGCTTGGCGATGGTCGCGCCGCTGCCCAGCACCAGGATGCCGATCACCGCCGCCGTCACCAACCAAGCCGGAATCGGCCGCCGCCACAACACGGTCAAGGTCAGCGGCACAATAATCGCGCCCAACAGCGCCCGGCCATAGCCGTACCACGCCCAGATCGGCCAGCTCGAGCCGACACAGAGATAAACCAGATGCAGCAGCGCGCCTGCCAGCGTCACGCCGGCGACGATGACCAGCTGCTGGCGCGTCGCGTCCGTGCATGCATTGCCGCTTTTGCGCCAGGCGAGCGCCAGCACCGTCGCCGCCGCGGCGACGAAGACGAGGCCGAGCGGAATCGTGCGCGCCTGCAAGGTGCTGGCGCCCCACAAGGACGCGATCAGCGGATTGAGATTGGCGAACGGCGCGCCCAGCGCCTTGGCGGCGCCCGACACCGGCATCGCCGCGCCGAACAGGGTCTGGTTCGCCGCCATGTAGATGATGAGGGTTATCGCGATGGGCATGCCCATGACGATGCCGTCGCGCAAGGCCGCTTGCAGTCCGCGCTTCTGCTGGATCAGAACGAACGCGCCGATCGTGGCGGCGGCGATGAACACGGCGTCGAGCCGCGCCAGGCACATCAGCGTCAGCGCGGCGCCCACGGTCAGCAAGCTACGCGTCGGCTGCGGCGCCGCGGTGAAGATCGCGTGACGCAGGCTTAATTCGACAAGCCAAAGCAGGATCGGCAGGGCCAGTGTCGTCTCCATGCCGAGGAAGACGAGCCCGGCGCCGCCCGGCAGCGCGAAGGTGCCGAGCCAGCAGAGATAGATGCCGCCGCACAGGAACGCGGCTTCGGCGTCGCATAGCTGGCCGATGCGCCGATAGAGCGCGACGCAGGTGACCCATGCGACGGAGGAAATCGCGAACACCGCCGGAATTGCCGCGTCGGGCGCGCGCACGATCCAGAACACCGGCACCAGAACGAGCTGCCACAGCGGATGATAGCCGTTGGTCGGCACCAGATTGCCGAAGGTCGAGCCGGCGCCGTGCGCGATGTTGGCCGCGACGCGTAGATAGTAATAGGCGTCGTCGCTCAGATAGTCATTGAGCGCCATCGGCGGCGAGAGTGTCGCGAGCACGAAGATCGCCGCGACCGGAATCAGCGCCAGCGCCCAATAGCCGACGCTGAGCGCGGAAACGCGCGCGACGCGCCGGGCGGTGCTGCCGGAAGACGCTTCGATGGCCATGCGCCGCACTCTAGGCCGCGTCCGTAAAGGAACCTTTGGCACGGCCGAATCGTGGGCAATGTAGATCGTTCTTGAAATGTTCTTCGCGCTCTGGCAGGCTATCGGGTCGTTGGAAAGAGGCGGAAATGGACGCGTTTACGGCCGTGGATCGGCATTTGGTCGGCCGCTATCAGGTCGGGCTCGAGGATCTGTTGTGCGAAGGCTGCCTGACCGGGCGGCTGCCGGCGCTGTTCGCCGACGAGGCGGCGATCGCGCGGCGCTGCATCCGGATGCAGGCCGACGAGGACGGCGGCCAGTGCTTCACCTTCGAAGGCATCTTCACGCTGGCGGACGTGCGCTACAACTTCCGCTGCCACGTCTTCGCCGACGTCGGCGGCCAGCGCTTCGTTTCCGACGTTGCGCTGTTCGAGCCGATCGAATGGGAAACGCGGGTGGTGGTGTAGGCAAGGGGCACGCGCATGCAAGACGCGGACGCGGTAAAGGTTCTATTCATCGCTGGATTTGGCCCGATCGTTCGCGATGCGGCCCCGAGCCGCAAGCTTTACGCCGACGATCTCGGCCTCGCTTTCAAGAAAGAAACCGGCGGCTATCTGCACACCGAAACGCTCCAGGGCGCCAAGACGTTTGCCCTGTGGCCGTTGTCGCAGGCGGCGCAATCCTGTTTCGGCAAGGATGCCTGGCCGCGCGATATTCCGGTTCCGCAGGCCTGGCTCGAATTCGAGGTCGATAGCGTCGCGCAAGCCACCGAAGCCCTCGAACGTAGGGGCCATCAGATACTCGTCCGCAACCGGCCCGAGCCGTGGGGTCAAACGGTCAGTCGATTCCTGTCACCGGAAGGTTTGCTGACCGCTGTGACGTTCACGCCGTCGATGCGCGACGGAAAATAGCCGGCGCGCACGCGCTCAGTGAACACTGAGCGGCTCCAGGTCGTTTTGCAGCACCGTGACCTGGGCCGCCGCCCGCGTATCCATGACCGCCAGTTGCGTGCCGTTCGCGGCGTGGACCGCCATCGCCGGCTTGCCGTCGACGCGGACGGGCCGAATGTAAGCGAAGTCCTTCATGCCCCAATAGGCGAATTCTCGCGCCGAGCAATTCATGAGACGCGCAACTTCCTGGTCCTCGTTGATCACAGTACCCTCCCAATCGCTAGGTTGGCACGTGCGGTTCGTCATCGCCCGGTAAACGTGCAACGTTCTGCCGCCGCGGCTAAGCGACAAATTCATGAAAGTGGTGATCAGGTTGTGAGAGTCTGGCCGCAATGTGGCAGGCCTGGGTCGGAAGCGTGACCCGCCCCCAGCGCGCCAAATTTCGTTCACGAACGTGCTTTAATTCGTCGACCCGGTTCGGGAAGCATCCGCATTTGACGATTACATAATTCTGGCTATAATATAGCCAGAATGCGATTTGCGATCCTCTTGGCCCCCGAAGCCGTCGAAGACCTAAGGGGACTTAAGGCCAATCGCCGGGCCGAGGTGCGGGAGGCGATCGAGACGCACTTGCGCTACGAACCGGCGAAGACGAGCCGAAGCCGCATCAAGCGGCTTCGCGGACTTACTAAGCCGCAATACCGGCTGCACGTCGGCGAGATCAGGGTCTTTTATGACGTGTCGGAAGGCGTCGTCGAGGTATTGGCAATCGTGGCGAAATCGGAGGCGGATGCATGGTTGACACGGTTCGGAAGTCCGGAATGAAGGAAGTTCCGCTCTCGGAAATGAAAGACGACCTCTCGCACTTTCTGCGCGAGGCCGAGAAGCAGGAGATCGTCATCACGCGCCACGGCAAGCCGGCTGGCGTGCTGATCGGCTTCGAGTCCGAGGACGACTGGTTCGAGTACCGGCTCGAAAACGATCCGCGTTTCCTGCGGCGGATCGAGAAGGCGCGCGCCAACATCCGCGCCGGCCGCGGCGTGCGTTTGGAGGATGTGGATTAGAAGTGAGCGTGCGGACACAAAATGCCGTGTCTCGCGTGAATGAGATATCAGAGCGAGAAGGCACATGCCAAATCGTGTTCGGCTGAAATTCAAATCTCTGGTCAGCCGGCTGACGGGCTTGTCAGTTGGGCTAGATGGCTTGGGTGTTTCGTGGAATCCGCCAACGGATGAGCGTGATCAAGTCCGAAGATTTCTCACATTTTTGGAAGATCGCCGAGTTCTGTATGTCGCTGAATACTTGGAGGTTCCAAGCCACGTAAGTTCCTCGGTGCTTGAAATCCGTAAACAGATAACTGCGACGTTGCAGGAGCTGCCGGAATCCTCAAAAACGGTGAACACTTTGAAAGCAATGCGCGCTGCGTGCCGTAAATTCTTGGAAGAAGATTACCCGGATTTTCGGCACGTATATATCGCGGGACCACGGCCAATGCGACATCACGGACATGATGATGAGCTTCCAGGGTTTTTCGTCGCGCTCGGCGAACTCCGAGCCGTGTTTGGAATCCATATTGCGCGGCTCGCGTATGAATACCAAATCGACCTTGAAGAAGAACTGACGGCAATCCTTCCCGCCGTCACTGACGAGGGAGCACGTCCTTAATTCTTCACCCGCACTTCGAGTAATCGCAGCTCGTGCACTGGTCGCAATTCTCGATGCGGATCAGCGACGCTTGGCCGCATTTCGGGCACTGGCGCAGGCCCGAGGCGCCCGTCTGGCCGGGCAGATTCACCACCTGGCGCTTGGCCTCGACCGAGGCGGGTGCCGTCTTGGGCTGAATGAACCCGATCTCGATCATGTGCTGTTCGATCACCTCGCCGAGCGCCGCGAGGATCGACGGCACATAGTGGCCTTCCATCCACGCGCCGCCGCGCGGATCGAACACCGCCTTCAATTCCTCGACCACGAACGACACGTCGCCGCCGCGCCGGAACACCGCGCTGATCATGCGCGTCAGCGCCACGGTCCAGGCGTAATGCTCCATGTTCTTGGAGTTGACGAAGATTTCGAACGGCCGGAGCCGCCCGTCTTGCACGATGTCGTTGACGGTGACGTACAGCGCATGCTCGGAAAGCGGCCACGCCACCTTATAGGTGCGGCCGGGCAGCGCCTCGGGCCGCGACAGCGGCTGCGTCATATAGACGACGCCGCCCGCCTCGAAAATGTCGGTCGGCCGGGTCGGCGGCGCCGGCAGCGGCAGCTCGGCCTGCTGGCGTGGTTTGGCCTCGGGCTTCACTTCCAGCACCGCGCCCGTCACCTCGTTCGGCCGATAGGTGGTGCAGCCCTTGCAGCCGAGCTCGTAGGCCTGGAGATAGACGTCCTTGAATTGCTCGAACGGGAAATCCGCCGGCACGTTGATCGTCTTCGAGATCGAGCTGTCGACGTATTTCTGCACCGCCGCCTGCATCACCACATGGTCGGCCGGCGCCAGCGCCTGGGCGTCGACGAAATAGTCGGGCAGCGGTGCGTTGTCGCCCTTCAGCCGGCGGAACAGGCGATAGGCGTGGTCCGAAACCTCTTCCTCGCGCCGCGCACCGTCGGGCATCAAAACATTGCGCGTGTACTTGAAGCTGAACACCGGCTCGAGGCCCGACGAGACGTTGTCGGCGAAGATCGAGATCGTGCCGGTGGGCGCGATCGAGGTGAGGAGGGCGTTGCGGATGCCGTTTTTGGCGATGGCATCGCGCACGTCGCGGTCGAGCCGCTTTATGTTCTCGCCGGCGAGATATTTTTCCTTGTCGAACAGCGGAAAGGCGCCTTTTTCGCGCGCGAGTTCGGCCGAGGCGAGATAGGCCGCGCGCTCGATCGCGCGCAGCCAGGCTTCGGTGGTTGCCACCGCCTTGGCCGAGCCATAGCGCAAGCCGCACAGAATCAGCGCGTCGGCGAGGCCGGTGACGCCGAGGCCGATGCGCCGCTTGGCCCGGGCCTCTTTGGTCTGCTGCTCCAACGGAAAGCGCGAGGCGTCGACGACATTGTCCATCATCCGCACGGCCAGCGGCACGAGGCGGTTGAGCTCGTCCACGTCGAGCCGCGCGGTCTCGGTGAACGGCTCTTTCACCAGCGCCGCGAGATTGATCGAGCCGAGGAGGCACGCGCCGTAAGGCGGCAACGGTTGCTCGCCGCACGGATTGGTCGCGCTGATGGTCTCGGCGTAGTGCAGATTATTGAGACGATTAATCCGGTCGATGAAGATCACGCCCGGCTCGGCATAGGCATAGGTCGCGCGCATGATCTTGTCCCACAGCGCGCGCGCCTGCACGGTCTTGAAATGCGTGCCGCCGAAGGTCAGATCCCACGGCGCGTCCTCTTTCACCGCCTGCATGAAGGCGTCGGTGACCAGCACCGACAGATTGAACATGCGCAAGCGGCCGGGTTCGCGCTTCGCTTCGATGAAGGCCTCGATGTCGGGATGGTCGCAGCGCATCGTCGCCATCATCGCGCCGCGGCGATAGCCGGCGCTCATGATGGTGCGGCACATCGCATCCCACACGTCCATGAACGACAGCGGCCCCGACGCGTCGGCGCCGACGCCTTTCACCGGCGCGCCCTTGGGCCGCAGCGTCGAGAAGTCGTAGCCGATGCCGCCGCCCTGCTGCATGGTCAGCGCCGCTTCGCGCAGATTGGCGAAGATGCTGCTCATGTCGTCGGCGATCGTGCCCATGACGAAGCAGTTGAACAGCGTGACGTTGCGGCCGCTGCCGGCGCCGGCGACGACGCGGCCCGCCGGCAGGAACTTGAAATCGCTCAGCGCCTCGTAGAACCGCTCGGCCCAGACAGCGGACTCGCGCTCGGGCGCGGCGAGGGCGATGGCGACTCGCCGCCAGGTATCCTCGATGGTGCGGTCGACCGCGCCGCCTTCCGGCGTCTTGAGGCGGTATTTCATGTCCCAGATCTGTTGCGAGATCGAGGCGACGGTGGGCATGGGCGGCGGTTCCTGAAATGACGAAAGCGCCGCGCCAACGGGGCGCGGCTGTGGCGATCACTATAACGCCGTTCCCGGTTCGTTTTCCAGTTCCGGCAAGCCGCGGCGGCTGTGGGTTCCTGCAAATTGACAGGCATTTGGGACCGTTCGAATAATGGCCGGAGCCGCAGCGAAAGACGCTCAATGCGAACCGAATCTTCGGCACCTGATGCGCTGGTGATCCAGCTTCTCACCTGGATCGCGGCCCGCCGGCGGCTCTATGGCGAGACTATGGACGCCTGGCGCACCTCGTGCCCGCGGCTGCCGGTCTGGGAAGACGCGGTCGAAGCCGGCTTGGTGGAAATCGTCGCTGGCCGCGAGCCTGGCATGGGTACCTGCGAAGTCCGGCTGACGGCTGCCGGCCGGGCGCGGCTCGACGGTACGAAAGGCTGAGTCGTCCGATGGGGAATTATCCCGGCGGCTAAGCCCAGTAGACCGGCGGTTAGGCAGTTATCCACAAAATTATCACCAAGGCCTTCCCACAACTTATCCCAAGGGTTATCCCCAGGCGCTCCAGGGACCGCGGCTGCGCGCTCTGCCTTCGGCGACCAGCGCGTCCGTGGCCGTCTCGATGTGGCGTTCGAGCTCGGCCATGAATGCGGGCCGCAGCTTGCCCGGCACGATCGGCGGCAGGATTTCGACCAGCACCGTGCCCGGCCGGCGCATGAACTGGCGGCGACCCCAAAAGAGGCCCGAATTGACCGCAACCGGCACCACCGGCAGCTCGAGCTGTTGATACAGCGCGGCAATGCCCGGCAGGTACGGCTTCCGGGCGCCGACCGCGGTGCGCGTGCCTTGCGGAAAGATCAGGATGGTACGCCGCTCTGCGACGACGCGCTCGGCGCGTTTCACCATGCGCCGCAAGGCGCGCGACGCCGCGCCGCGATCGACGGTGATCGAGCCGGCCTTGACCACGTACCAGCCGTAGAACGGCAGCCAGCCGAGCTCGCGCTTGATCACCACCGCGCAATCGGGAAACAGGATCGTCGCCGCCAGCGTGTCCCAGGCCGACTGGTGCTTCATCGCGACGATGCACGGTCCGACGGGCAGGTGCTGGCGGCCGCGCATCTCGTAGTCGAGCCCGACGATCCCGCGCAGCAGCGCAAAGACGCCGCGCGCCCAGAACGTGCCGAAGGCCAACATGCCGCGCCGCGTGCCGAGCAGGAACGGCAGGCCGGCGAAAGCCATCAGCGCCGTCCAGCTCCAGAACGCCAGCTGGAAGATGAGCGAGCGCAGCAGGATCACGCGTGCGCCGCGCCGCCTTGCGCCTCGCCGATCACCCACGGCCGCACGATGGCCGCGAGATATTTGACGTACTCGGTGACGATCAGGCTGAGCGTGCCCGGCCATTCCCACCACTGGCCCTGCTTGACGTTGCCGGCGAAGACCGGGCTCGGAACGATGGTGACGCCCGGCATGGCGCGCGCGAATTCGAGCAGGCTGCGCGGCATGTGATAGGCCGACGTCACCAGCCGCAGCGAATGATAGTTCTGCTTGCGCATGAAGGCGGCGGTCTCGATGGCGTTGCCGGTGGTGTTGTCGGCGACGTGGCCGAGCACGATGCAGCAGGCAAGGGTGTCGGGCGCGTTGGCGCTATGCAGCAGCGTTGGCGCCGACACGCCGGGGAACACGCCGGTGACGAACAGTGTCTTACCCATGCCGGCGGCCAGCAGCTGTAAGCCGTTTTCGACGCG
>DASYXI010000029.1:0-58580 GCA_035934995.1 Allostellaceae bacterium | reverse complement strand
TGCGGGTCGCTCAGCAGAATCCCGAAGGCATTCTCAATCTGCTCCTGGTTCGCGCCGCCGCCTACGTCCAGGAAGTTCGCCGCAGCGCCGCCGGCATACTGAATGATGTCCATCGTCGCCATCGCGAGTCCGGCGCCGTTCACCATGCAGCCGATGTTTCCGTCGAGCTTGACGTAGTTGAGCTCGTGCTTCTGCGCCTCAACCTCAATCGGGTCCTCCTCGGACTCGTCGCGCATCTCCGCCACGTCCTTGTGGCGGAAGAGCGCGTTGTCGTCGAAGTTCATCTTGGCGTCGAGCGCGATCACGTCGCCCGCGCCGGTCACGACCAGCGGATTGATCTCGACGATCGAAGCGTCGAGCGCGATGAACGCCTTGTACATGCCGAGCATGAACTTGACGGCCGAGCCGACCTGCTTGCCTTCGAGCTTGAGGCCGAAGGCCAGACGGCGGGCGTGGAACGCCTCCATGCCGGTCACCGGATCGATCGCGACTTTGATGATCTTTTCCGGGGTCTTCGCCGCGACCTCTTCGATCTCCATGCCGCCTTCGGTCGAGGCCATCACGGTGATGCGCGAGGTTTTGCGATCGATCAGCATGCCGAGATAAAGCTCGCGCTTGATGTCGCAGCCGTCCTCGACGTAGATGCGCTTGACCTCGCGGCCTTTCGGCCCGGTCTGCTTGGTCACGAGGACGTGGCCGAGCATGGCTTGCGCCTCTTTCGCGGCATCGGCCGGCGACTTCACCAGTCGCACGCCGCCTTTGCCCTTCTCGTCGCCCTTGAACCGGCCGGCGCCGCGGCCGCCGGCATGGATCTGCGACTTCACCACATAGACCGGGCCGGCGAGCGATTTCGCCACCGTTTCGGCTTCTTGCGGCGTGTAGGCGACGCCCCCCTTGGGAACGGCGACGCCGAACTTCGTCAGCAGGCTCTTCGCCTGGTATTCATGGATGTTCATCGGTCGCTCACTTCACAAGGCCGGCGCCGCGCGCCCAGCGGTATTTCGCGCCCAGCACCGCGACCGGGATTTCGGTCGAGTAGGCATAGGCCGGGATGCCGTTGTCGTAGAGATATTCGGCCGCCTCTTCGACCTGCACGTCGCCGGCGAGCGACGCGACAATCGGCTTCTCGATGCCCTTGGCCTTCATCTCGTTCACGACCTCGACGACGAGTTTGCCGAACACCATCGGCGGCGTGATAATCGTGTGCCAATAGCCGAGGATCAGCGCGTGGATGCGCGGGTCCTCGAGACCCAGCCGGATGGTGTTCTTGTACGTCGTCGGCGGCTCGCCGCCGGTGATGTCGATGGGATTGCCCGCCGCACCGAACGGCGGAATGAACTTGCGGAACGCGGCGTCGAGATCGGCCGGCATCTTCATCAGATTGAGGCCGTTGTCGACGCACGCGTCCGACAGCAGCACGCCTGAGCCGCCGGCGCCGGTGATGATGATGACGTTCTCGCCCTTGGGCGTCGGCAGCTTCTGGAGCCCGCGCGCGTAGTTGAGCATGTCGAGCAAACCGGGGGCGCGGATGACGCCCGAATGCCGCAGCACGTCGTCATAAATCTTGTCGTTGCCGGCGAGGGCACCGGTGTGCGAGCCCGCCGCCTTGGCGCCCGCAGCGGTGCGGCCCGCCTTGAGCACGACGATCGGCTTTTTCTTCGAGACGCGCTTCGCCACCTCGGCGAAGGAACGGCCGTCCTTCAGGTCCTCGAGATGCATCGCGATGACCTGGGTGTTGTCGTCCTGCTCGAAGAAGGTGAGCAGATCGTCTTCGTCGAGGTCGGCTTTATTGCCGAGGCCGACGATTGCCGACACGCCCATCTTGGCCGAGCGCGAGAAGCCGACGATCGCCATGCCGATGCCGCCCGATTGCGACGACAGCGCCGCGTGGCCCTTGTAGTCGTAGGGCGTGCAGAACGTCGCGCAGAGATTCATCGGCGTGTAGTAGTAGCCGTAGATGTTCGGGCCCATGAGCCGGACGTTGTACTTGCGCCCGATCTCCTGAATCTCCTTCTGACCGGCGACGTTGCCGGTCTCGGCGAAGCCCGAGGGAATCAGCACGGCGCCGGGAATTTTCTTCTCGCCGACTTCGGTCAGCGCGCCGCCGACGAACTTGGCCGGAATGCAGAACACCGCGACGTCGATATCGCCCGGCACGTCCTTGACCGACTTATAGACCTTGCGGCCCAGGATCTCGGTGGCCGACGGATGGATCGGGTAGATCGACCCCTGATAGCCGCCGTTGATGAGGTTCTTCATCACCGAGTTGCCGATCTTGCCGTCCTCGGCCGAGGCGCCGATCACCGCGACCGATTTCGGCTGCATGATGCGGTTCATCGCGCGAACGATCTCGTCCTGCGACGGCCGGTAGCGTTGCACCTGCGGCTTCCAGTCGAGGATGATGCGGACGTCGGCGGCGACCGCCGATTTTTCCGACGCGAAGACCGGGTTGAGGTCCATCTCGGCGATTTCGGGGAAATCGGCGATCAGCTTCGAGACGTTCTCGATCAAGCCGGCGAGCGACGCGCGGTTGACGCCCTTGCCGCCGCGGACGCCTTTGAGGATCTCGGCGGCCTTGATGCCGTCGAGCATGCCGAGCGCCACGTCGCGCGTCACCGGCGCGAGGCGGAAGGTCACGTCCTTGAGCACTTCGACCAACACGCCGCCCATGCCGAACGCAACCAGCTTGCCGAAGCTCGGATCGGTGACGGCGCCGATGATGACCTCTTGGCCGCCGCCGACCATCTGTTGAACCTGAACACCGACGACCTTGGCCTTCTTATTGTACTTCTTGGCGTTGGCGATGATCGTGGCATAGGCCTTCTGGGCGTCTTGCGGCGTCTTGACGCCGACAACGACGCCGCCCGCCTCGGTCTTGTGCAGGATATCGGGCGACACGATCTTGAGCACGACCGGGAAGCCGACCTTCTTGCCGAGCTTGCCCGCCTCGGCGGCGCTCGTGGCGATGCCTTCCTTCGGCACTGCGATGCCGTAGGCGTCGCAAACCAGCTTGCCCTCGGGCGCGGTCAGCGCGCTGCGTTTTTCCGCCTTGGCGCGGTCGAGGACTTTGCGCACGGCGGCTTTGGCGTTCTTCGCACTCATTATCGAAACTCTCCTTCATGCCTTGGGCGCGGCAAGCCCCTCGCCGCGCTGAGAATGGAAAAGGGGGCGGATGATTGCCATCCGCCCCCGGTAACGGGTTGGCGCTATTCCGCCGCCATCGGCTTGGCGCCGCCAAGCGCGCCCGAGTCCTTGAACTCGCGCACCTTCTTGTCGTCGTAGCCGAGAACCTTGGTCAGAATTTCGTCAGTGTGCTCGCCCAACAACGGCGAACGCTTCACGTCGCTCGCGCTGTCGCTGAGCTTGATCGGATTGCCGACGGTCAGGTACTTGCCGCGCTTCGGGTGGTCGACCTCGACCACCGTGCCGGTCTTGCGCAGCGATTGATCCTCGGCGAGCTCCTTCATCGACAGAATCGGGCCGCAGGGAATGTCGTACTTGTTGAGAATGTCCATGGCCTCGAATTTAGTCTTGGTCGTGGTCCATTGCTCGATGCGGGCGAAGATCGCCTTGAGCTTCGGCAGCCGCGCCTCCGGCGTAGCGTAGCCGGGATCGGTGATCCAGCCCTCTTCGCCGATCACCTTGCAGACCTTGTCCCAAACCGGCGCCTGCGTGATGAAGTAGATGTAGGCGTTGGGATCGTTTTCCCAGCCTTTGCACTTCAGAATCCAGCCCGGCTGGCCGCCGCCGGAATCGTTGCCGGCGCGCGGCGTGGCGTCGCCGAACGGGATGTTTTCGCCGAACTGGCTGTATTCCTTGAGCGGCCCGTGCTTGAGCCGTTGCTGGTCGCGCAGCTTGACGCGGCAGAGATTGAGCACGCCGTCCTGCATCGCGACGGTGACGCGCTGGCCCTTGCCCGAATGCGTGCGGTGGTAGAGTGCGGTGACGATGCCGAGCGCGAGGTGCAGGCCGTTGCCGGAGTCGCCGATCTGCGCGCCGGTCACCAGCGGCGGGCCGTCGCGGAAGCCGGTGGTCGACGCCGAGCCGCCGGTGCATTGCGCGACGTTCTCGTACACCTTGCAATCCTCATAGGGACCCGGACCGAAGCCCTTGATCGACGCCATGATGATCTTGGGGTTGATCTGGTGCACGCGTTCCCAGGGGAAGCCCATGCGATCGAGCACGCCCGGCCCGAAATTCTCGACCAGCACGTCGCACACCTTGATCAAGCCCTCGAGCAGCTCCTTGCCCTTGGGATTCTTGGTGTCGATGGTGATCGACCGCTTGTTGTGATTGAGCATCGTGAAATAGAGGCTGTCGACGTTGGGGATGTCGCGCAGCTGGCCGCGCGTGATATCGCCGGTGCCGGGCCGCTCGACCTTCAACACGTCGGCACCGAACCATGCCAACAGCTGGGTGCAGGTTGGGCCCGACTGCACATGTGTGAAGTCGAGAATGCGAACGCCTTCGAGTGCCTTGTTCATTATCTTGTCCTCCTTCGCGCGCCGTTCTTACTTGCCCGTCGTCCGGGCATCGGTCCCCGGCGCTGATTTACGCGGGTTGATCCAGGTTTCGACAACCGCCGGCTTGCCGGCGGCCTGCGGTCTTCCCGCTGTCGTAACGTCGTCTGTCATAACGCCTCTGACGGATCCTTATGTTAATCGAGATATTCGCAGTGCCGTTCCACGTGGACGGCAAGATCGAGCGCATGCTTAAGCACCAGCCCAGACGCGCGGTCAGTGTCGCGCCGCTGCAAGGCCTCGATGATGTTCATGTGATCGACGATCGAACGCTTGGCGCGATCTTCCTGGCCGATCGTCGCCTGGCGGATGGCGCGCATGTGAATGAACAGGTCGCGCGTCATCTCGACCAGCACCGGATTGCCGGACAGCTGGATGATCGCTTGATGGAAGCGGATGTTGGCGTCGGAATATTCGTCGAGATGGCCTTCGGGCGAGCCGTCGCGGAAATCGTCGAACATGTGTCGCAGGTTGGCGATTTCGCGGTCGGAGGCGTGCAGCGTCGCCAGACGCGCCGCCAAACTCTCGAGCGCCGCCCAAACCTGGATCATGCGCACGATCTCTTGCTTGCTTTTACGCACGACGATGACGCCGCGGCGCGGCACGGTGCGCACAAAACCCTCGCGCTGTAGCATGGTGAGCGCTTCGCGGATGGGCGTGCGCGAAACGCCGAGCTCTTGCGACAAGCGACGTTCGTCCAACCGGATTTCTTCCGCCTGGCCATACACGTTCATGGCCGTAATCGCCTCTTTGAGCTTCCGATACGCTTGCAGCCGAAAGCTCGCCGGCGAATCGATCGGCTTGATGACGAGACGCGTGGCCGTCATATAGGCAACCCTCCCGCGGAGCACCGTTTAGACCGGCCCCCTGATTATCGCTCATGGTATCTGGTATGCCACCATTGGTCAAAGAGAATCCCGCTCTGACCCATTTCGGTGACGACCCCCGTATCGGATGCGGCGATGGGTCCGCTCACCCCCAGCGACGACATTAACTCTATTTCGACCAGGATTAACTTTACTTGGTCGTAATTAACTTATTATTATAGCTTATTTACAAATAGATTGAATTGTATTGCGTGAATACTCCGGATACATCTGGGAATAACTAGAAACGGGCCGACGCTCCAGTGGGGCGGATGGAACCCGTAGCCCCGAAGAAGTGACCTATGACCGGAGCTTTTCGCACCCTTTTTGCGCGCTTTCTGTCCATTGCGGTAGTGGTGACGTTCCTCATTGGCGGTGTCGCAGCGACACCGGCCCACGCCATCATCGTCCCCTGGTCCGGCGCCGGATCGAGCGGCGTCGACGGTGCGCCGAACGCCAATCTCAACGATACCTGGGCGCTCATTAACGGCAACACGACCTGGCAGATCGCCACCCCGGCTGGTCAGTTTCTGTCGGCGCCGACCTTTGGCCCGACGACAAGTGTCGGCAACGGTCTCTTTGCGACGGCGTTCATGTTCACTTTCAATGCCGGCGCGCCCGGTATTAGCTCGGCCTCGCTGATCGATACGACCACAGGCCAGACCTGGAACACGGCCATAACAGCCTCCAATAGTGTGACGCTCAGTGCGTTGACTGGGCCGTCGGGTTTGCCGCTCAGCAAAGACGACGCTTACACGCTCGACGTCAACTTCGCCGGCGCGGCCACCCCGAACACGTTCAGCTTCGCGGCCCTGTGGTCGGACACGCCGATCTCGAGCAACACCAGCGTTCCGAAGCCGACACCTTTGTCGGTGCTCGGCATCGCGGCGCTCGCGCTGTTCGCCATGCGCAAGCGCCTCGTCAACGCGATCTGAATCGATCGCTTTCGTCTCTGAAGCGAGTCGCGACTCTCACGAGTCGCGACTCGTTTTTTGATTCGTGGATTCAGAAAAAAGTCAAGGACGGCAGCGCGTACAGTCGCTGAATTGCTTGAAAAAGATTGATCGTCCGCTTAATGATTTTCGTCATGGCGCGCGATCATAAGCACATCGCCTTCTCCGGCCGGATGATCATCGTCGGTTTCGGCAGCATCGGTCAGGGCGTGTTGCCGTTGGTGCTTCGTCACATCGCGATGAAGCCCGAACAGATCGTCGTCATCACCGCGCACGACATGGGCCGCAAGGAAGCGGAATCCATGGGCGTGAAATTTCTCAAGAAGCCGCTGACCCGCGAGAACTATCGCAAGATTCTCGAGCCGATGCTCGGCAAGGGCGACTTCCTGATGAACGTCTCGGTCAACGTCGCCAGCATCGATCTTGTCGAGTTGTGCCGGGAGAAGGGCGCACTCTATCTCGACACGTGCATCGAGCCGTGGCCGGGCGCTTACACCGATCCCCGGCTGTCGCCGTCGGCGCGGTCGAACTACAAGCTGCGCGAAGACGCGCTGGTGTTGCGCAACAAATACAGCGACGGCCCGACGGCGGTGCTCACGCACGGCGCCAATCCGGGTCTCGTGTCGCATTTCGTCAAAGAGGCGTTGCTCAACATCGCCAAGGCGGTTAAGCACAACACCGACAAGCCGAAAAGCCGGACCGATTGGGCCGAGCTTTCGCGCAGCCTCGGCGTCAAAGTCATCCACATCGCCGAACGCGACACGCAGGTTTCGACGGTACCGAAGAAAGTCGGCGAGTTCGTCAACACCTGGTCGATCGAAGGCTTCGTTTCGGAAGGCATGCAACCGGCCGAGCTCGGCTGGGGCAGCCACGAGCTTAATTTTCCGACCGACGGCGGCCGGCACGATTTCGGCTGCGGCGCGGCGATCTATCTGACGCGGCCGGGCGCCGGCACGCGCATGCGGTCGTGGACGCCGCTCGAAGGTCCGTATCACGGCTTCCTGGTCACACACAGCGAATCGATTTCGATCGCCGACTACTTGACGCTCGCCGCCAACGGCAAGCCGGCCTATCGCCCGACGGTGCATTACGTCTATCACCCGTGCGACGCCGCGGTGCTATCGTTGCATGAGATGGCGGGCAAGAACTGGCACGCCCAGACGACGCACCGGTTGATCATGGATGACATCGCGCCGGGCGGCATCGACGAACTCGGCGTGCTGCTGATGGGCCACAAGAAGGGCGCGTACTGGTTCGGCTCGCGCCTGTCGATCGACGAAGCGCGGCGCGTCGTGCCTTATAACAATGCCACGTCGCTTCAGGTCACCGCCGCGTGTCTCGCCGGCGCGATTTGGGCGATGGAGAATCCGGACTCTTTCGTCATCGAACCGGACGAAATGAATCACGAGCGGATCCTCGAAATCGCACGCCCGTATCTCGGCGACATGGTCGGCGAATTCAGCGATTGGACGCCGTTGCACGACCGCCATCGGCTGTTCCGCGAGGACGTCGATAATCGCGATCCCTGGCAGTTCAAGAACTTCCGGGTTTCCTAGTCCACCTCGTCCAGCACCAGCATGCCGTTTTCGACGCGCACCGGCGCGGGCGTCAGGCTGCGTCCGACGCACGGGCCAGCGACGCAGAAGCCGTCCGCCGGGCGAAATTGCGCCCCATGCGTGCGGCACACCAGGAACCGGCGTTCGGCATCGAAGAACGCGTCGGGCACGATTTCAAGCGGCGTGCCCTGGTGCGGGCAGGCGTTGCGATAGGCTCGAATCTCGCCCGCATGGCGCACGACGAATACCGCCTGGCGCGTCGCACCGGCGCCGAAAACGAAGCCGCGCGCGCCGCCTTCGGCGACGGAAGCCGCTTCGCACAATGGTCGCGCCATCAGGCTTTCAGGCCCGCCATGCGGCACAGCAACGTCCATTCCGCCGCCGACACCGGCGACACCGACAAGCGCCCCTGACGGACGAGGGCGAGCGATTTCAGCCGGGGCTCGGCCTTGATCTGTGCCAGCGTGACGGGCGTCTTCGCCGCCGCGAGCGGCGCCACGTCGACGGCGACGAACCGGCCGCTTTTGTCGTCCGGATCCGGATAGGCTTCGCGCACGATTTCGACCGCCCCGACGATCGCGAGCCCCTCGTTCGAATGATAGAAAAAGGCGCGATCGCCGACCCGCATCGCCCGCAGGTTGTTCGCCGCCTGGTGATTGCGAACCCCCGTCCACGCCGTCCGCCGGTCGCGCGTCAGGTCCGCCCATGAATAGGCCGACGGTTCGGATTTCAGCAGCCAGTGGGCCATCGCCGGCGAGGCTACCGGGAATTGGGTCATTTGTCCCGGCCGCGGCTTTGCATTAAGTTGGCGACCGTTTTGCCGCGTGGCCGCCCGGACCGCCGCTTATTCGATAGGGACCGCATGATGACGGAACAACGCACGCGCTGGCTCGCCTGGGGCGGGATCTGGCTGGCCGGGATCGGCGTCCTGCTGGTGGCGGTCAACATCGTGCTCGCACTGCTCAACGCGCACACCCAGACCGAGGTCGCGGCGCGCCAGCAGTTCATCGCCGACGGCCCGCAATACAACGCGATCGGTGAAGCCCTGGTGCGCAGTCTGGATGCGGCGGTGAGCGCGACCAACGATCAGGCATTGATCGCCATGATGGAGCGGCACGGGCTGCAGCCGGCGCCGGTCGCGCCGACCAAGAGGACACGATGAGCGATTCAGCGCCGGCGGGCCAACGCAAGCCGTCCCTCGAACTCGGCTTGGCGCTCTTGGCGCTGGGCTTTTTCGCGGCTGTGATGTTTCAGACGGTGCAGCTGGTGCGCGAGCGCGTCAATTATTCGGCCATCTTGTTAAACCAGCAGGCGCCGCTCGAAAGCACGCTCAAGCTGCGTGACCAGATCAATTCGCTGGCCAACGACACCGCCGCTCTGGCGCAAAGCGGCAACGCCGCCGCCAAGCAGGTCGTCGACGACCTGGTGCGCCAACACATCGCCCTTCACCCCGCGACCCCGCCATCGCCGGCCCATTGAGCCGGTGCCCTGAAAAACCCAGTCACCACAGGGCTTTGCAAAAATAACATTATATATAGTGTTTATAACATATATTCTATTATCACAGACAGTGAAATAGGTTATAAATACAAAGACACTTGTAGTTTGGTCCGGCGCGGTGCGCCGGACGCGTCGCATCGCGAGGCTTTTGCCGCATGTTGCCGATCACGCTCGATCTATCCCGCCTTCGACTGGCGCTGATTGGCGCCGGCCCGGCTGCGTCGCAGCGCCTCGAGCGACTCGACATGGCCGGCGCGGCGGCGCTGACGGTTTATGCGCCGGAGGCGAGCGACGCCCTGACGACGTTGGCGGGATCCCGGCTCGTCCCGCGCCTGCCGCACGCCGCCGAGTTCGCCGGCATCCAGATCGCCTTTATCGCCGGCCTTGCGCCGGAAGCGGCCGTTGCGGTCGCGGCGCAAGCCCGCGCCGCCGGCGCCATCGTCCATGTCGAAGATGCGCCCGACCGATCCGACGCCCAGATGCCGGCGGTGCTCCATCGCGGTGACCTGACCATCGCGGTGTCCACGGCCGGCCAGTCGCCCGGCCTTGCATCCGAGGTCAAGCGCGCGCTCGGTTACATCATCGGGCCGGAATGGTCGGCGCGGCTGAACGAAATCAACGCGCAGCGCAAACGCTGGCGCGCGGCCGGCCTCGATTCAGTGGCGGTGCGGCAGTGGACCGCGGACTGGCTCGCCGCCTGCGGCTGGCTCGCCTTCGACACCGATTTCGAGTCACACTATGCGAGCGGCGCCACCAACGGTTTGGCCGGCCGCCGCGTCCACCAACACTGAAACGAATCTCGGAGGAGGCATCCATGTCGTTGAGAATTGGCGATACCGCGCCGGATTTCGAAGTACAGACGACCGAAGGCAAGCTCAAGTTCCACGATTGGATCGGCAATTCGTGGGCCGTGCTGTTCTCGCATCCCAAGGATTTCACGCCGGTTTGCACCACCGAGCTCGGCACCATGGCCAAGCTCAAGCCAGAGTTCGACAAACGCAACGTCAAGATCATCGGCCTGTCGGTCGATTCCGTCGACGACCATAAGCGCTGGGCCAACGACATCAAAGAGACGCAAGGCCAAGCGCCCAACTATCCGATCATCGGCGACAGCGATTTCAAGGTGGCGAAGCTCTACGGCATGCTGCCCGCCGAAGCCTCGGGCGAAGCCAGCAAGCGCACGCCGGCCGACAATCAGACGGTGCGCAATGTCTTCGTCGTCGGCCCCGACAAGAAGATCAAGCTGATCCTGGTCTATCCGATGGCGACAGGCCGCAACTTCGACGAGGTCGTGCGGGTGATCGACTCGCTGCAGCTCACCGCCAAGCACCGGGTTGCGACACCGGCCAACTGGAAGCAGGGCGGGGACGTGATCATCACCTCGGCGGTCTCCGACGACGAAGCGGCGAAGATCTTTCCGGGCTTCAAGAAGGTGAAGCCCTATCTGCGCACGACGGGACAGCCCCGCGGCTAGGAGGCTTGGGTGGTTGATTCGGTGTTCAAGCTGGTGACCGGCAACCGTCTGCGCGACGGCACGGTGATTTATTTCGCCGGCGCCGGCATCTGGACGCCGACCATCGCCGAGGCACGCCTGGTCGAGGAACGGGACGGCGCGGCCCTGCTGGCGGACGCGCAAGCAGGGTCGCCGCCCCATCCAGCGGTCGCGCCGACCTTGATCGAAGCGACCCGCGACGGCGAACGTGTCGTGCCGGTGACCTTGCGCGAACGCATCCGCGCCGGCGGCCCGACGATCGCCCATTCGGGCGGTTGACGGCGGCGCGGACGATTACAGCAGCGGAAGGGCATCGGCCTTGTATCGTTACGACGATTTCGACCGGAAATTCCTCGAGGAGCGCGTTGCGCAATACCGCGACCAGGTGCGCCGGCGGCTGGCCGGCCAGCTGAGCGAGGACGAGTTCCGCAGCTTGCGGCTGATGAACGGCCTTTATCTCCAGCTGCACGCCTACATGCTGCGCATCTCGATTCCGTACGGCACGCTGTCGAGCGCGCAGCTGCGCGGCCTCGCTTACGTGGCGCGGCGGTGGGACAAGGGCTACGGTCATTTCACCACGCGCCAGAATATCCAGTATCACTGGATCCGGCTCGAGGACACGCCGGACATCCTGGCGCATCTCGCCACCGTGCAGCTCCACGGCATTCAGACCAGCGGCAATTCCTTCCGCAACATCACCACCGACCCGTTCGCCGGCGCCGCGGCCGATGAGATCGAGGATCCGCGCCCCTACGGCGAAATCGTGCGGCAATGGTCGGCGCTGCATCCGGAATTCTCGTTCCTGCCGCGCAAATTCAAGATCGTCCTCAACGCGGCACCCGACGACCGCGCGGCGGTGAAGATTCACGATCTCGGCCTCAATCTGCGCCGCGACGCGAAGGGCGAGCTGGGCTTCGAGGTGCTGGTGGGCGGCGGGCTCGGCCGCACGCCGATCCTGGCGCAGACGGTGCGCGACTTTATCCCGCGGCGCGACGTGCTTGCCTATATCACCGCTTGCCTGCGCGTCTATAACCAGTACGGACGGCGCGACAATTTGTTCAAGTCGCGCATCAAGATCCTGGTGCAGTCGCTCGGCATCGAGAAATACCGCCAGGAAGTCGAGGCCGAATTCGCCGCCATGGGCGCCGAACGCGACGAGCTCGACCTGCCGGACGCGGTGGTCGCGGCCATGCAGGCGCAGTTCGCGCCGCCGGCCTATCCCGATGCGCGCGGCGACGAAGCGGAACTGAGCCGGGCGCTCGCCGCCGAGCCCGATTTCGCCCGCTGGGTGAAATATAACGTCAAGCCGCACAAGGCGGCGGGTCACGCCATCGTCGTGGTGTCGCTCAAGCAGCCCGGCCGAATCACCGGCGATTGCAGCGCCAGCCAGATGGAGCTGCTGGCCGAGCTCGCCGACAAGCTGAGCTTCGGCGAAATCCGCATCACGCACGACCAGAACATGGTCCTGCCGCATGTGCGCAAGGCGGCGCTTTACGATCTGTGGCTGCGGCTCGGCGCGGCCGAGTTGGCGACGTCCAATATCAGCCTCGCCAGCGACATCATCTGCTGCCCCGGCATGGATTATTGCAGCCTGGCGACGGCGCGCTCGATTCCGATCTCCCAGGCGCTGGCGACCAATCTCGCCAAACGCGAGGAGGAGATCGGGCCGCTGCAGATCAAGATCTCGGGCTGCATCAACGCTTGCGGCCACCACCATGTCGGCCACATCGGCATCCTCGGGCTCGAGAAGAACGGCGCCGAGTCCTACCAGATCACCGTCGGCGGCAGCGACAACGCCCAGGCGGCGTTGGGTGGCATCGTCGGACCGGCGGTGGCGGCACACGAGGTCACGGCGACGGTCGACCGGCTGATCGACACCTATCTCAGGCTCCGGCACGCGGGCGAGCAGTTCCCCGATACCTATCGCCGTGTCGGCTTGGCGCCGTTCAAGGAGGCCCTTTATGTTGCTCGATAGGAACGGCGGCTTTCGCCCCGATCCGTGGCGTCACCTGGCCGACGACGAGATGCCGGCGGGTGGCGAGGCCGTCACCCTCTCGTTCAAGCGCTGGCAGGCCGAACCGGAGCGCTGGTCGGACCGCAGCGGGCCGCTCGGCTTGCGGTTGCCCAACGACGTGCCGCCGGCTTCGTTCGGTCCGGCCGCGACGCGTTTCGTGCTCATCGTCCTGAACTTCCCGCGTTTCGTCGACGGCCGCGCCTATACGCAGGCGCGCCTGTTGCGCGGACGCTTCGGCTTCAAAGGCGAACTGCGCGCCGGCGGGAACGTGCTGCGCGATCAACTGTTGTTCATGGTGCGTTGCGGCTTCGACAGCTTCGAGGTCGACGCCGCGCGCGCCCACGCCGAGGACTGGCCGCGCGCCTTTCGCGAGTTCGATCAGTTCTACCAGCCTGCCGCCGACCACCAGGAAACCATCCTGCGCCGTCGTTTGCGTGGTTGGCAGACCGCCGCCGAATAGATGCAGTGGAATTGCCGCAAATTGTCGGCAGTTATCCACAATTTCACAGTTGTTTAAGCGCCTTCGTCTAACATCGTCAGCGCGTGGATTGGACTCGCCGCTGCTGGCCTGACGATCCGCTTATGAATTTTGGTATTTGCCGGTTGTCGCGCGCGAAGGTCACGGCCGGTGGCGATTCCCCCTCAATCGTCCCGGCCGCGACTCGTTTTTTCAGCCGCGTTCTTCAATTTGGCTTCGCGCTTATGGCGCTACGTCCCGTCAATTTGGCTTCGCGCTTATGGCGCTACGCCAGCGCGTATTCCGCCTGATCCTCATAGATCGAGCCGCTTTTCGTGAGATAGCTCGCGACGAGCTGGAACTGTTCGACGTCGAACGGCGCCGCGCGGAACAGCGCGCGCTCGGCAAGGTATTGGCCAAGGCGCGCGTCCGGTTTGCCCTTGAGCCGTGCCAACGTCACGTGCGGCGCGAACCGGCGGCTTTCGGGCTCGATGCCGCTGCGCGCGACCGCGCTTTCGACCTTTTCCTGGAGATGAATTAGATCGGCGTTGCGCTCGACGCCGACGAACAGATTGCGCGCATTGAACGAGCCGACGCCGGCAAGCGTCAACGCAAAGCGCTTGGCGCGGACACCCGACAAGGCGGCGTCGACATCGCTCGCCGCGCCTTCGTCGATCTCGCCGATGAAGCGCAGCGTGACGTGATAATTGCCGGGATCGACCCAGCGGGCGTTCGACAGGCCACCGGCAAGCCGCGACAGTTCCAGCTTGAGCGCGGGCGGCAGGGCGATGCCGACGAACAGCCGCAACATGGAGGCGAATTTGGCGGCGGACGCGAAGACCGTCAACACGGGTCCGGCCGCGGCTCGATGACAGGGAATTTAGCCAGGGTGCCAAGGGCTTACTCGGTCATTGAATTGCCCGCGACCTGTGCCAATATCACCGCCAAAGCCACTCTGGCTTAGAGAGGTTCCAAACCATGTCATTCGATACCGGCAACCGCGCTGCCGCGCGGACGGCAGTCCCGCAGGTCGGCATCGACCAGGGCCTGCGCAGTTACATGCTGCGCGTTTACAATTACATGGGCGGCGCGCTCGCCATCACCGGCCTCGTCGCGTGGTTCTCGCAGGGCTTGGTGCTCCAGCTCGCGCAGCAGCATTCGCCGCTGATGTACCTGCTGATCTTCGCGCCGCTCGGTTTCGTGTTGGTGTTGAGCTTCGGCATCCAGCGCATGAGCCTCGGCGCCGCGCAGGCGACCTTCTGGGGCTACGCCGCGGTGATGGGCCTGTCGATGTCGACGATCTTCCTCGTCTACACCACCACCAGCATCGCCCAGATGTTCTTCATCACCGCCGTTACCTTCCTGGCGATGAGCCTGTGGGGCTACACCACCAAGCGCGATCTGGCCGGCATGGGCCACTTCCTGTTCATGGGCCTGATCGGCATCGTCATCGCGTCTCTGGTCAACATCTTCCTGCGTTCGCCGGGGCTGCAATTCGCCGTCTCGGTGATCGGCGTGCTGGTCTTCACCGGCCTCACCGCCTGGGACACGCAGCGCATCAAGGAAATGTATTGGGACGGCGACTCGGCGGTGATCGCCGGCAAGAAGGCGATCATGGGCGCGCTCGCGCTCTATCTCGACTTCGTCAACCTGTTCATGTTCCTGCTGCAGCTGTTCGGTCAGCGCCGCGACTGACGCCGCAGCCGATCGCGACAACAAAAAGGGGCCGAAAATTCCGGCCCCTTTTTCTTTGCGCTAGTTCGCCTTCGGCTCGAGCCGCCAGGCCTTCATGCCCGCGATCTCGCCCTGCGACACGACCGTGTAGCGGCTATCGAAAAACCCGGTGAACTTGGCCTTTGGCATGCCGTCGCGCGTCAACAGCATCCACGGCGCGTTCCAGTTGGTCGGATCGAGCGCCTCGAAGACGATGACGCGGCCGCCGCGCGCCAGCACCGGATCGACCTTGGCCTCGACTGCGGCGAAGAACTCCGGCGCGTCCTTCGAACTCTCATAGAGCTGGTCGAGGACGACATGCGGCGTCGGCAGCGTGAAAAAGCTCATGTTCGGGCCGCCGCCGTAGGTGACGAAATAGAGGAAGAGGTCGTTGGCGTTGTAATCGCGCGCCAGCTCGGCCTGATAGCGATCGAGCGGATAACGCGCCTCGGGGACCGCCCACAGCGCCAAATTGAGCGCGATGGTCACGCCGGCCCAGACCGGCAAGGCGATCCGCGCCAGGCGCCGCGGCGTCACCATCAGAAACAGGAACACCGTCGGCACCGTCAGGTGGAACCAGTGCTCGGGCTCGTTGATGTTGAAGAACAGGTTCCAGGCGAGCGCGCTGACAATGAATGCCAACGGCATCATCAGCGGCGCGCCTTTGATCGACAGCCACGCCGCACGCAGATAAACCGCAGCGAGCAGGATCGACGTCGCGAGCCAGGGCAGCGCCTGCAGCACGAGCTCCTTGCCATAAGGCGCGAGCGACGGAATCTGGTGCAGCAGCCAGGCGCGGACCACCGGGCCGAGCGCCGGCGCGGCGATGAAATTGTTGACCGTGCCGAATACCATGCGGCCGGCGAGGTCGGTCCACGAGAACCAGCCGGTCCGGAGCGCATCCTTGGCGCCGATGCTGGCGCCGAGCGTGTCGGGGGTCAGCCAGTGGCCGAAGAAGACGAGCCGCGCGATCTCGAGCAATGCCAGGAACAGAAGCCCGGCGGTGGCGCCATAAAGCGCGGCGCGGCCGATGCCCTTTGCCCAACCGTCGCCATGGCGGAGGCTCGCCAACAGGATCACGAAACCGACAAAAGGCGGCGCCGCGAGGCAGCTCGAATGGAATGCGGCCGCCAGCGCCAGGAACACACCGGACCAGACGAGAGTGCGGTTGCGCGCAATGCCCGCAGCGCGATCGCGCTCCCACGCCACCGCGAAATAGAATGTCGCCGTCAGGAACGGCAGCGCCAGCAGCTTCATGTGGCCCGTTGGCGCTAGGGTCAAAATATTGCAACTGGCGGCGACCAGCGCCGACGCCACGACGCGCTGCCACAAGCCGACCTCGAAGCGCATCAGCGCGAAATAAAAGACGCCGATGCCGGCGGCGGCGAACACGGTGTTGATGTGCTTCTGGCTGTGCTCGGCGGTTTCACCGAAGCCCAGGTACCAGTGCCAAAGCAGCGTCACCGGCTGGAGCCAGACATGCCCCATGTCCCAGACGAACTTGCCGCTGTCGATCTGGGCGATGAAACGGATGACGTCGTGATAGGGCAGCTGGCCGTAAAGCGAGACATAGAAGCCCGCCGCCGTCAGCGCGGCCAGCGCCGGCTGCCACACGAAAGGCGACAGCACGCCGGCGCGGCGGCCGGCGATGTGGGTTGGGGCGGCGGAAACTATGGCGGGAATCCCGCCCCGGTATAGGGTTTCTTAATTGAGGAAGCGTGAACGCCGGCCAAGCGGCCGCCTGCGCGCCTGGCGCAAGGCCGGTTTGCTTGCGCCGGGATAGCCAGGGCCGGTATGCCGCGCTAGCGTGCCGGCCGCCAACCCACGGAGGGAATCCATGAAGCTCTATTATTCGCCCGGCGCCTGTTCGCTGTCGCCGCACATCGTCTTGAACGAAGCCGGCTTCAACTACGACGTCGAGAAGGTCGACCTGGCGAGCAAGAAGACCGAAAAGGGCGCCGATTTCTTGGCCATCAACCCCAAGGGATACGTTCCCGTCCTGGCGCTCGACGACGGCCAGATTCTCACCGAAGGTCCGGCGATCGTGCAGTATCTCGGCGATCAGAAGCCGGCCAGCGGCATCGTGCCCAAGGCCGGCTCGCTGGAACGCGCGCGCGCGCAGGAGTGGCTCAACTTCATCACCAGCGAACTGCACAAGACCTATTCGCCGCTGTTCCGGCCAACGACGCCGGACGAATACAAGAAGCTTGCACGCGAATATCTCGCCAAGCGGTTCGCCATCCTCGACAAGCATCTCGCCGGCAAGCCGTACATCATGGGCGACACGTTCAGCGCGCCCGACGCCTATGCCTTCACCGTGCTGCGCTGGTCGCAATATACGAACGTCGACCTGTCGCCGTTCCCGAACATCAAGGCGTTCATGGAGCGCGTCGCGGCACGGCCCAAGGTGCAGGAGACGATGAAGCAGGAAGGCCTGCTGAAGGGCTGACCCATTTTCGTCATTCCCGCGCAAGCGGGAATCTAGGGCCCTGGACCCCCGCATTCGCGGGGGGTGACGCGACAGACGCGTCAGCTCTTGCCGTAGACCGGCACGATCGCGCCGCGGGTGACGCGGTTCGCCGGCGACGCGAGGAACACGATCGTCGCCGCGATCTCGTCCACCTTGGGCCAGGCCTCGTGCTTGGCCTTGGGCATCGCGGCGCGATTGGCCGGCGTATCGATGATCGACGGCGCGATGGCATTCACCAGGATGCCGTCGCTCGCGACCTCTTCCGCCAGCGCCTCGGTCAGCGCCGCCACTGCCGCCTTGCTGGCGCCATAGGCGGCCATGCCGGTCGCCAGGCGCGGCTCGAGCGCCGGCCGCGCGGCGACATTGACGATGCGGCCGCCTTGCCCGCCTCGCCGCAGCGCGCGCACCGCGGCCGCGCAGCACAGATGGCAGGTGACGAGGTTCATCTCGATCATCTTCAGGATGTCGGCTTTCTTGGTGTCGCCGATCGCCGTCATCGCAAATCCGCCGGCGAGATGGATCGACGCCCACAGCGCTTGGGCGCCGTCATAGGCGCGCGCGACGTCGCTTTCGCTGACGAGATCGACGGGACCGACCAAAGTCACCCGATCCTTGAGCGGAAACTGCGCCGCTTCCGCCGCATGGATATAAGGCACGACGCAGGATGCGCCGTTGGCCAGGAGCGCGCCGACCACCGCCTGACCCAGCGCCCCGGTGCCACCGGTGACGACGACGGTGCGGCCGTGATAATCGGTCATCGACCACGAGTGTAACGGATCGAACCTGCGCCCGCCATGAACGCGAAACCCGCCGATGCCCGCGCCACCGCGCTGGCCCTGTTGAATACGGTGCTGGCGCGGCGCGTGCCGCTCGACCAGGCGCTGGCGGAGAGCCGGACGCTCGGCGCCTTGAGTCCGCGCGACCGCGCGTTCGCGCGGCTGCTGACGGCGACCGTGCTGCGCCGGCTCGGCCAACTCGACGACGCGCTGGCGCGCTGCCTGGCGCGGCTGGTCAACCCGGGAACCGTGCGCGACATCCTGCGGCTTGGCGCCGCGCAGCTGATGTTCCTCGATACGCCGCCGCACGCCGCGGTCGCGACGTCGGTCGATCTCGCGGCCGCCAACAGCCCGGCGATGAAGGGTCTGGTCAACGCCATCCTCCGCCGGCTGGCGCGCGAAGGCGCGGACATCCTGAAGCAACAGGACGCGGCGAAGCTCGATACGCCCGAATGGCTTTGGCAGAGCTGGAGCGGCAGCTACGGCGAGGCGACGGCCCGCGAAATCGCCATGGCGCATTGGCGCGAAGCGCCGCTCGATCTGTCGGTGAAATCGGATGCGCCGGCGTGGGCGGCCAAGCTCGAGGCCAAGGTCCTGCCGACCGGTACGCTGCGCCGTGCGCCAGGCGGCTTGATCGAGGACCTGCCGGGCTACAGCGACGGCGCGTGGTGGGTGCAGGACGCCGCCGCCGCGCTGCCGACGCGGCTGCTCGGCAAGATCGACGGCGCGACGGTTGCCGATTTGTGCGCCGCGCCGGGCGGTAAGACGGCGCAGCTTGCCGCCGCCGGCGCGCGCGTCATCGCGCTCGATCAATCCGAGGTGCGGCTGAAGCGGCTGCGCGACAACCTCGTGCGGCTCAAGCTGACGGCCGAATGCGTGACCGCCGACGCCGGCGATTGGCAACCCGCGGAGCCGTTGCGCTTCATCCTGCTCGACGCGCCGTGCACCGCCACCGGTGCGATCCGGCGCAATCCCGACGTGCCGCACCTCAAATCGCCGGCCGACGTCGCGCGCCTCGCCGCGCAACAGGACCGTTTGCTCGCCAACGCCGTGCGCGCGCTGGCGCTGCACGGCACGCTGGTCTATTGCGTTTGCTCGCTCGAGGCGGAAGAGGGCCCGGCACGCATCGCGCGGCTGTTCGAGGAAGGCGCGCCGGTCGAGCGCCGCCCGGTCGCGCCGGTCGAAATCGCCGAGATCGCCGACTGCATCACGCCGGACGGCGATCTGCGCACCCTGCCGAGCCAGCTCGCCGATGGTGGCGGCCTCGACGGCTTTTACGCCTGCCGCCTCGTGCGCAAGTCTTGATGCCGCGCGGTATCCCTGTTAGTCAGGCCGCATGCGGCAGACGACCCGAATCGCGCCCTCGATCCTGTCGGCCGATTTCGCGCAACTCGGCGCCGAGATCGAGGCGGTGACCGCGGCCGGCGCCGACTACATCCATGTCGACGTGATGGACGGGCACTTCGTGCCCAACCTGACCATCGGGCCGGTGGTCGTGAAGTCGTTGCGGCCGCACACCGAGCTGACCTTCGACGTCCATCTGATGATCGCGCCGGTCGATCCTTATATCGAGGATTTCGCCAAGGCGGGCGCCGACATCATCACCGTCCATCCCGAATCCGGACCGCACCTGCATCGCACGATCCAACTGATCAAATCGTTCGGCAAGAAGGCCGGCGTCGCGCTCAATCCGGCGACGCCCGTCGACGCGATCGACTATGTCATGGGCGATCTCGACCTGGTGCTGGTGATGAGCGTCGATCCGGGATTCGGCGGCCAGAGCTTCATTCCGGCCGCGCTCGACAAGATCCGCGCCGTCCGCAAGCGCATCGACGCGACCAAGCGCGCCATCGACCTCGAGGTCGACGGCGGCATCAATTTCGAGACGGCGCCCGAAGCCGTCGCTGCCGGCGCCGACGTGCTGGTGGCCGGCACCGCGACGTTCGCCGGCGGCAACGGCGCCTATGCCCGCAACATCGCGAGGTTGCGCGGCGGAGAGCGGTGATGGCGCTCCGCGACTGGGTCTATCGTTCGAGTCTCTACGACCTTGCCCTGTGGGGTCCGGCACCGAGCGAACTGCGCTTGCGCCTGGCGGAGACCTGGCCCGGCGACCCCGCGCGCGGCGAGGCGCTGCTTGGCCAGGCGCCGCAATGGACGGCCGAGAACCATCGCTTCGGATTCCTGGCCGATTTCGCCGCGCTCGGCACCGAGCCGGCCGTACGCGCCGCCCGCGATGCCGCCGCCGACTGGCTCCGGCGCTGCGACGCGATCGAGCCGTTGTCGTGGAACGCCGAAATCGTCGGCGAGCGCCTGTTCGCCTGGATCGCGCACCACGACTTGCTGGCCGCGCCGCCGCAAGACCCGGCCTTCCGCGAAGCCTTGTTGATGAGCCTGGCGCGGCAGGCGCGCCATCTGCACCGGACCTGGCGCCGCACCACCGGCATCGCCCGGCTGCGCGCGCTGCGCGGCCTTGTTGCCGCGCTCGCCGCGCTCAAGGACCAGCGGCGGCTCGGCGCCGCCTGCGCCCGTTTGTCCGCCGAGGCAAAGGCGCAGATCCTGCCCGACGGTGGGCATGTTTCGCGCAATCCGCAGCAGCAATTGGCCGCGCTCATGGCGTTGATCGACGCGCGCGATGCGTTGAGCGCGGCCAACGTCGAGATTCCCAAGCCGGTCATGGATGCGATCGACCGTGCCGCGCCGATGTTGCGCTTTTTCCGGCATGGCGACGGCGGATTGGCGCTGTTCAACGGCGCGGCGGCCGGCGATATCGACCTGATCGAATTGGTGTTGCAGCGTTCCGCGGCGAAAGGCCGGCCGCCGTCCCATGCGCCGCAGGCCGGTTACGAGCGGTTGCAAGCCGGGCACAGTCTGGCGCTGTTCGATGGCGGCACGCTGCCGCCCGCGCCGTTCGACGGTGAAGCCCATACGGGCGCGCTCGCCTTCGAGTTCAGCCACGGCAGCGAGCGTCTGATCGTCAATTGCGGCGCCTATCGCGGCGACGACGCGCAATGGCGCGCCGCGATGCGCGCCACGGCGGCGCATTCGACGCTGATCGTCGCCGACACCGCTTCAGCAACCGTCGAGCACGGTCATTTCGCCACGCGGCCCGAGGTCAAGGCGCAGCGCAACGAACAGGACGGCAATATCTGGGTCGGCGGCAGCCATACCGGGTACGTGCAGAATTTCGGCCTGCGCCACGAGCGCGAATTGTACCTCGCCGCCGGCGGCGACGATCTGCGCGGCGAGGACCGGCTGGTGGTGGTCGGCAACGGTCCGCCGCGCGGCCACGGCTTTGCCATCCGCTTCCATCTGCATCCCGATGTGCAGGCGTCGACGACGCAGGACGGCAATGCCGTGCTGCTGAAATCGCCGAGCGGCGTGTTCTGGCGGCTGAAGGCGGCGGGTGCAGTGATGAACCTCGCCGAGAGCGTCTATCTCGGCGACGGCACCGCGCGCAAAACACAACAGATCGTGCTCGACGGCCATGCCGGTTCGACCGGCGCGTCCGTCAAATGGGCGCTAAAACGCGAAGCCAAGAAGGGCGAGAAGCCGGGCGAGACATGACGCCATGAGCGAGCGGGCCGCGTTTTTCCAAGGCACCGAAATGCCGACCGCCGGCTGGTGGCCGATGCTGTGGCCCGAACCGGCCGGCGTGCTCGCCACCATGGGCGTCGAGCGCGGCAGCGACGTGATCGATTTGTGCTGCGGCGACGGTTGGTTCACCGCGAAGCTGGCGACGATCGCCGGGCACGTCGTGGCGATCGACCTCGATCCGAAATTTCTCGACATGGCGCAGGTCCGCGTTTCGGCGACGGGCGCCACCAACTGTGCATTCGTCGCGGGCGACGCCTACGACGTCGCGACGCTGGTGCCGCGGACGGTCGACTACGTCCTGATGGGCAACGCGTTTCATGGCGTGCCCGAGCCGGCGCGGCTGGCCGGCGCCGTGCGCCATGCGCTTAAGCCGGACGGACGCTTCGGTGTGATCAATTGGCACAAGCGGCCGCGTGAGGAGACGAAGGTGTCCGGCGAGCCGCGCGGGCCGCGCACCGCGCTGCGCCTGTCGCCGGAAGAGACCATCGCGCGCGTCGCGGCGTCGGAACTGAAGCTCGTCCGAATCGTCGAACTGCCGCCCTATCATTACGGTGTGATCTTCGCCCGCTGACCTTGCGCCCAGGGCGGCGTCGCCTTATGGTCGCGCTGCCTTTTGCGCGGAAATCCCATGTCCGAACCTCGCCTTCGCCCGGTCCATCGGGCGCTGATTTCGGTTTCCGACAAGGCCGGCCTCATACCCTTCGCCCAGGCGCTCGCACGGCATAAAGTAACCCTCATATCGACGGGCGGCACCGCCAAGGCGCTGACCGACGCCGGGCTCGCGGTCGAGGACGTCGCATCCGTCACCAAGTTTCCCGAGCTGCTCGACGGCCGACTCAAGACGCTGCATCCGGCGATCCACGGCGGCATCCTGGCCAAACGCGACGAGCGCGCGCACATGGACGCGGTCGCCAAGCACGGCATCGCGCCGATCGATCTGGTCGTCGTCAACCTCTATCCCTTCGCGGCGACGGTCGCGCGCGGCGCAGCCTTTGACGAGTGCGTTGAAAACATCGACATCGGCGGACCGTCGCTGATCCGTGCCGCCGCCAAGAACCATGCCGACGTCGTCGTCGCAACCGACGCGGCGGACTACGAGACCATTATTCGCGAGCTGGACGCGCACAAGGGGGCGACGACGCTGAATTTGCGCCGCGGCTTGGCGCAGCGCGCCTTCGCCCGCACCGCCGCCTATGACGCCGAAATCGCCTGGTGGCTCGCGCGTCAGGCCGGCGACGCGTACCCCGAGGCACTGATCCTGGCGGCAGCGCGCAAACAGACGCTGCGCTACGGCGAGAATCCGCACCAGCAAGCGGCGTTCTATGTCGGCGGCGCGGCGCGCAAAGGCGTCGCGACGGCGCGCCAGCTTCAGGGCAAGGAGCTCAGCTACAACAATCTCAACGATACCGACGCGGCATTCGAGCTGGCGGCGGAATTCGCCGAGCCGGCAGTGGTGATCGTCAAGCACGGCAATCCGTGCGGCGTCGCCGTTGGTAACAACCTTCGCGCCGCGTGGGACAAGGCGCTCGCCACCGATCCGACGAGCGCGTTTGGCGGCATCGTCGCGGTCAACCGGCCGCTCGATGCGTCGACCGCCGAAGCGATCGGCCAATTGTTCATGGAAGTGGTGATCGCGCCTGCGGTCGAGGATGCGGCGCTAACCGCGCTCAAGAAGAAAAACGCGTTGCGCGTGTTGGCGGCCGGCGGCATGCCCGATCCGGCCGAGGCCGGCGTCACGCTCAAATCGGTGGCCGGCGGCTATCTATTGCAGACGCGCGACGGCGGCCGCGTTTCCGAGAACCAGCTCAAGACCGTGACGAAGCGCGCACCGAGCCGGCAGGAAATCGCCGATCTCGTCTTCGCTTTCCGCGTCTGCAAGCACGTCAAGTCGAACGCCATCGTTTTCGCCAAAGGCGGCACCACCGTCGGCGTCGGCGCCGGACAGATGAGCCGCGTCGATTCAGTGCGCGTCGCGGCGCAGAAGGGCGGCGCCGCGATCAAAGGATCGGTCATCGCGAGCGACGCGTTCTTTCCGTTTGCCGACGGGCTCGAAACCGCGATCGCGGCCGGCGCCACCGCTGCGATTCAGCCCGGTGGTTCTGTCCGTGATAACGAAGTCATCGCCGCCGCCGACAAGGCCGGCATCGCCATGGTGTTCACCGGCATGCGGCATTTCCGGCACTGACGCGGCCTACGCGCGTCTCCGGCGCGCTTGTTCCCGGCCACCGGGGTTCCTAAACTCGCCGGAAACAAGCCTTTCGGGAGGGCGCCATGCCGGACACTGCCGTCAACATGTTCCCCGTGCCGCGTCAGGTCGCGCAAAGCGCCTGGGTCGGCGAGAAAAAATATTTCGACATGTACGAGGATTCGATCAAGAACCCCGAACGGTTCTGGGGCGAGCACGGCAAGCGTCTCGACTGGATCAAGCCCTACACCAAGGTCAAGAACACCAGCTTCGACGGCAACGTCAGCATCAAATGGTACGAGGACGGCACGCTCAACGCCGCCTACAACTGCATCGACCGTCACCTCAAGCTGCGCGCCGACCAGACCGCGATCCTGTGGGAAGGCGACGACCCCAAGGAAAGCCGCCATGTCAGCTTCAGCGAGCTGCACGAAAGCGTATGCCGGCTCGGCAACGTGCTGAAGAATCTCGGCGTCAAGAAAGGCGACCGCGTCACCATCTACATGCCGATGATTCCCGAAGTGGCGTTCGCCATGCTGGCCTGCGCGCGCATCGGCGCGGTGCATTCGGTCGTGTTCGGTGGCTTTTCGCCGGAAAGCCTGGTCGGCCGCATCAAGGATTGCCGCTCGACCATCATCATCACCGCCGACGAAGGCTTGCGCGGCAGTCGCAAGATTCCGCTCAAGGCCAACGCCGACGAAGCGGTGAAGCAGTGCCCTGAAGTCGACAAGGTGCTGGTGGTGCGGCGCACCGGCGGCAAGATCGCCTGGGACGCGAAACGCGACCGCTGGTACCACGAGGAAATGGCGAAGGCGTCGAAGGACTGCCCGCCGGTCGAGATGAGCGCCGAAGACCCGCTGTTCATCCTCTATACCTCGGGTTCGACCGGTAAACCCAAAGGCGTGCTGCACACCACCGGCGGCTACATGGTGTTCGTCGCGATGACGCACCAATACGTCTTCGATTATCACGACGGTGAAATTTATTGGTGCACCGCCGACGTCGGCTGGGTCACCGGCCACAGCTACATCGTCTACGGACCGTTGGCGAATGGGGCCACCACCCTGATGTTCGAAGGCGTGCCCAACTATCCCGATGCGTCGCGCTTCTGGCAGGTGATCGACAAGCACAAGGTCAACATCTTCTACACGGCGCCGACCGCGATCCGCGCGCTGATGCGCGAAGGCGACGGTTTCGTCACCAAGACGTCGCGGAAGTCCTTGAAGCTCTTAGGCACGGTCGGCGAGCCGATCAATCCCGAAGCCTGGCTGTGGTATCACCGCGTCGTCGGCGACGGGCGCGTACCCATCGTGGATACGTGGTGGCAGACCGAGACCGGCGGGATTCTCATCACGCCGCTGCCGGGTGCCACGCCGACCAAGCCGGGCTCCGCGACACGGCCGTTCTTCGGCGTTAGGCCGGCGATCGTCGACGGCGACGGCAAGGTCCTCGACGGCGTCGCCGAAGGCAATCTGTGCATGCTCGATTCCTGGCCGGGCCAGATGCGCACGGTGTTCGGCGACCACAAACGCTTTGTCGAAACCTATTTCTCGACCTTCAAGGGCAAGTATTTCACCGGCGACGGCGCGCGTCGCGACGCCGACGGCTATTACTGGATCACCGGCCGGGTCGACGACGTGATCAACGTCGCCGGCCACCGCATCGGCACCGCCGAGGTCGAAAGCGCGCTGGTCGCGCATCAGAAGGTCGCCGAAGCCGCTTGCGTCGGCTATCCGCACGACATCAAGGGACAGGCGATCTACGCCTATGTCACCTTGAAGGCCGGCAACGACCCCAGCGAGGATCTGCGCAAGGAGCTGGGCCAGTGGGTGCGCAAGCAGATCGGCGCGATCGCCGCGCCGGATCTGATCCAGTGGGCGCCGGCCTTGCCGAAGACGCGCTCGGGCAAGATCATGCGCCGCATCCTGCGCAAGATCGCCGCCAACGAGCATGAGCAGCTCGGCGACGTGTCGACGCTGGCCGATCCCTCGGTCGTCGCCGATCTGGTGAACAACCGGCTGAATCGCGGCTAGGCGGGCGTCCGCGCCAAGGCGACGCCGATCATGGCGTCGCGGCTGACGAGCGGCGCGAGTTGTTCTGCGCGCCAACCCTCCGTGCCGGCCGGCCGTTCGGGCAGCACCAGATAGCGCATATCCGCCGTCGAATCGTGGACGCGGACTTCCTTGTCCGCCGGCACGATAGTGCCGAATTCCTTCAGCACGACCCGCGGCTCGTGCACCGTGCGGCTGCGATAGTTGCGGCTTTTGTACCAGTCGGGCGGCATGCCCAGCACCATGCGCGGATAGCACGAGCACAAGGTGCAGACGACGACGTTGTGCACCGAAGGCGTGTTCTCGACCACGAACAAACGCGTCGTGCCCATGTCGATGCCGAAATCGTGCACCGCTTGCGTGCCGTCGGCGATGAGCCGCGCCTTGAAGGCCGGATCGGTCCAGGCGCGGGCGACGATCTTGGCGCCCAACGCCTCGCCGCGCGCATCCATCGCCTCGATCGTGCCTTGGATTTCGGCCGGCGTGATGATGCCCTTGGCGATGAGCAGCTCGCGCACGGCGATTTCCATGACCTGGAAGTGGCCGAGCGTGTCGTCGGTATCGGGCCGCGGCGGATGGCGATGCGGATGCGCGTGGTCGTGATGGTCGTGGACGTGATCGTGCGGCTCGCTCATCGCTCGCGTCCGGCGGGTTCGAGCCAGTGCTGGAAAATCTCGACGTCGAGCGTGTCGGCCGGATTGCCCGCGTAATCGGGCCACACGTCGCGCTGCCGGAAGCGCACGCGGTAAAGCGGCTGCGCCGGCAGGCCGGGCCGGGCGTAGGCCAGCTCCTCGGGATTGGCGAAGGCGCCGAGCGCATGCACCACCGTGCCGCGATGGCCGCGGATGTACCACGGCGTGCGGATATGGCCGGGCGGATAGGCGCGGCGGACGGTCACCGCGTCGCCCGGCTTGAAGCGCGCCGGCACCGACGCGTTGGCGGCGGCGCGGCCGGTCATGGCGCGACGCCGGCGCGCCGCGCGACCTCTGCCATCTTGCGGCCGAGCTCGTCGGCGGTGATCACGCCGCGCTGCAGGAGGGTGTTGGCAATGGCCGAAATCCAGCGCTCGTAATAAGTCATGCGGTCATAGGCGTCGGGCGGCAGGGCTTCGATGTTCTTGCGCATCTCGTCGACCCGCAGGTGGCCTTTGCCCGCCAGCAGCACGTTGAGCGCGTCGACACGCTTTTCCCAGAAGGCATAGTCGTGCTCGGTCTTTTCGACCGGACCCGCCGGCAGCCCGCCCATGTCGTGATGGCCGCGAATCGGCTCGCGCATGGGCGGATTATTGCCCTGCAGGCCGCAGGCCAGCAAGGCGGGTTAACGAACCTTTCAGGCTTCGGCCACACCAATAAACCCGCCATTTACCATTTTCGGCCAGGATCACCGGCGCCAGTTGCGAGGCGATCTGACGCCCAACCGGGGAGCGCCGTGCCCGCCGACGAGACCTTGTCCGACTCTGCAAACGCGTCGCCCGCGCCGGCGCCGGCGCGCCCGAACGGCCCGCGCGTTCCGACGCTGTGCCGCCTGGTCTGTCAGGCCTTCGAACCGTTTCTCGCCAACCGCGCCGACAACCCCCGCCTGCCGGGATTGATTCCGCGCAGCATGATCGCGCCATGGTGGGACGCGACCACCGCCGTCTGCGCCGACGAACTCGGCCGCTACGAACAACGGCTCCGGACCATCATCGGCACCGGCGAATTCGAGGAGGCGGATCAGCTCGCCGTCGAATTGCAGCGCGCCGCCATCGGCTGGAACATCCGCGTGCTGACGGCCGTGCAGCAGCAATCGACGTTTCCGGCGATTGCCGCCGTCACCGCCAACAAGCTCTTGATCGAGGACATTCGCGAAGTTTCCCGCATCCTGGCGATCGCCGCGCCGCTGCGTTCGCAGCTGGCGCTCACCTACTCGCTCATGGCCGAAGACGGCCAGATGGAAGGCCGCCGTATCTTCGATCTGTCGAAAGACACGGTCGCCATGCTGCGCCAGCAGTATCAGACGTTCGCCGAAGTCATCGGCGCCGACGCGATTTACTTCGCGCTCGCGCTGACGAACCAGATGCTGCGGCCGTGGCAGATCATGCTGGTGGCGCGGACGCTGGCCTGGCGGCCGCGCGACCAGCGCTCGCGTTACCCGGAATTCGACACGCTGGCCCAGCGCCTGATTCTCGAACTCAAGCGCACCGCCGGCGACATCGCGGCGCTCACCCGCAAGGACGACATAGCGGGCCAGATGCCGACGATCAAAAATTTGACAACGGGCTATTTCGACGGCGTCGACGGATTGATCGGCGCGTTTGGCCCGGCGCTCGCCAGCCCCGACGACGCCGCATGGAATGCGCCCGGGGAAGCCTTGACCATTCTCGCCGCTGCCTTCGACCACACGTTCAACGAACGAGCGGCGGAATTGGTTTTGCGCGTCGACGACGAAGCCGGCGGCGAGACGGCGCTTGCGGCCGCGGAATTTTTCGGCGCGGTCATCGAACACGGGCCGCGTTACGGCTTCGCCAACGAAGCGCGCGAATGCCGCGCCCGCATAGGGACTGCGATCGAGACCAAGGCGAACGCGGTCGCCGCCGAGATGCAGAGCGCGCCGGGTCCGGCCGTTCAGCAGCGGTTCTATGCACTGCTGCGCGCGATCGAGGCCATGTTCAAGGATCCCGAGGGCGTGCAGCTCGCCCGTAACCTGCGGATGTCGCGCCAGGTTTCCGCCGCCTGAGCGCGGCCATCGCTTCTCCCGCCCGTGCTTGACCGTCGCGCATGATGCCATTACGCAGGGCGCGCAACCGACGGGAGACATCGCCATGCAGATCGGATTTTGCGGCCTGGGGCGCATGGGCGCGGCCATGGTGTCGCGCCTGCTGGATCAAGGTCAGAAACCTGTCGTCTGGAACCGCAATCCCGACAAGATCCAGCCGCTGGTGACCAAGGGCGCCCGCGCCGCGCCGACGCCGGCCGCCGTGGCGGCGCAGTCCGACATCGTGCTGTCGATCCTGCTCGACGAACCGGCGGTGCGCGCGGTTTACGACGGCAAGGACGGACTGCTGTCGGGCGACATCAAGGGCAAAATTCTCGTCGATATGAGCACGGTGGCGCCGACAGTGCCGCAGGAGCTGGCGCAACGCGCCCGCGCCAAAGGAGCGGGCTTTCTCGAATGTCCGGTCGGCGGCACGGTGGGACCGGCGCGCGAAGGCCGCTTGATCGGCATGGTGGGCGGCGAGGCCGCGGATTTCGCGCGCGCCAAGCCGGTACTCGAGCTGCTTTGCCGCAAGGTCGATCATCTGGGACCGAACGGCGCCGGCGCGGCGATGAAGCTCGCGATCAACTTGCCGCTGTGCGTCTATTGGGAGGCGCTCGGCGAAGCGATCGCGCTGACGCGCGACTTCAAGATTGCGCCGGCCAAGATGATGGAAATCTTCGGCGAGAGCTCGGGCGGGATCAACGGCCTCAAGGTGCGCGGACCGGCCGTGGTCAAGGCGCTCGAAACCGGCGAGCGGCCGGCGGTCGGCTTCACCGTCGACGGCGTCATCAAGGACATGAACATCATGATGGATTGGGCCCGGCATCTCGGCGTCGAGCTGCCGGCGCTCGAACGCGTGCGCGCCTCGTACCAGGCGGCGGCGCGCGCCGGCTGGGATCAGGCCGACAATTGCAGCGTGCTGTTCTACCGCCTGGCCGAAGCGCAGAAAGCAGCGCGGTAACAGCTTATTCGGCGGGTTGGGGCGCCGCCGGCGCGGGCGGTACGCGCGGCCGCGTCCACAACCGCGCGGCGGTGCCGACGATGCCGCGCGGCATGAAGATGATGAACATCACCAGCAGCGCGCCGTAGATCGTGTTGGCGGCGCCGACGAAATTCGTCCCGAACAGCACGCGCAGCCCTTCGGTCAACAGGATGGTGAAGGCAGCGCCGACCGTGGGCCCGAGCATGTCGTACATGCCGCCGGCGATGGCGGCGAAGACGATTTCGAGCGAAATGCCGACGCCCGACATCGCGTCGGGGCTGAGATACATCAGATATTGGGCATAGAGCGCGCCGCCGAGAGCGGTCAGGCCGGTCGATAGGGCCGTGACCTTGAGCTTCTCGCGCAGCACGTTGACGCCGGCCGCCTCGGCCGCATCCTCGTCCTCGGCGACCGCTTCGAGGGCAAGGCGGATCATGCCGCGCTCGACGCAATGCCACGCCGCGAGGCCGATCAGCCACGCCACCAGCGCCACGGCGTAGAACTCGGCCTTGTTCGGCAGTTGCAGCGCGTACCACGAACGGCCGACGGCATGCGGCGTCATGCCGAGCGAGCCGCCGGTGACGTCGCGCGCCGCGACGATCACCAGCAGCACAACCTGGCCGAGCGCGAGCGTGATCAGCGCGAAATAATGGCCGACCACTTTTTGGCGCGACGACGGATAACCGACGATCAGCGCCAGCGCGACCGACAGCGCCATGGCGATCGGGATGCCAAGCCACGGCGTCACGTCGTAATTGTTCCATAACAGCGTCGGCACATAGGCGCCGACGCCCAGAAACGCGCCGTGGCCGAGCGAGGTCAGCCGGAAACGTCCCATTAGCGCCCAGGCGGTGTAGACCAGGCTCCAGATCGCGATCTGCACCGCGAGGTGAAGGAAATAATCCGACAGGAAGAACGGCGCGATCACCACCGCCGCCAGGGGCAGATAAAGGCCGAGCCGCAGGCCGCGCGCGCCGCTCATTTGCCGAGGAATCCCTGCGGCCGGATCAGGATCATGACGATGAAGAAGACGAAGGCCAGAACCTCGGCGGCTTCGATCGGGAAATAGTAGCCGCCGACCGCAATGATCTGGCTGATGACGAAGGCGGCGATGAAGCCGCCGATCATGTTGCCGAGGCCGCCGAGGACGCAAACCATGAAGGTGATCGGCCCAAAGGTGAGGCCGATGAACGGGTGGACGTCGTATTGCAGCACCAGCAGACAAGCGGCGAGGCCGGCAAGGCCGCCGCCGATCGCCGAGGTGAGGATATAGATCCCGCGCTCGTTGGCGCCCATCAGGCCCATGACCTCGCGGTCCTGGGCGATGGCGCGGATGGCGGTGCCGAGATAGGTGCGCGCCAGAAACAGATAGAGGCCGACCGCGCCGATCAGCGCGACGCCGAAGGCGATGAGGCGCGAGAAGCTGATGAAGATGCCGCCGAATTCGAGCACCGGCAGGCGGATGCCCAAATTGCGGAAGTCCGTGCCGAACAGCAGCGTCGCCAGGCTTTGCAGGAAGAACAACAGCCCGCCGGTCGCCAGCAATTGATTGATCGGCGCCGAGCCCAGGATCGGCTCGATGACGATGACGTGCACCAGCAGGCCGAGCACGGTGGCAAAACCGATCGCGCAGACGCAGGCGAGCAGCAGCGGCCAATGCCATTCGGCGTAGAGCCAGAACACCGCGTACATCGCGGCCATCACCACCTCGGCGTAGCATATCCACACCACGTCGATGACGCCGAAAATCAGGTTGAGGCCGAGCGACAACAGCGCCAGCACGCCACCCAAGAGCAAGCCGTTGATGATCGCTTCGAGCAGATAGATGTCCATCGTGGCTCAGAGCCCGAGATAGGATTGCTGGATGACGGGGTTTTTCTGCAGCGCTGCCGACGTTCCCGCGAGCTTGATCCGGCCGGTTTCCAGCAGATAGGCGCGGTCGACGACCGCCAGCACCTGGCGCACGTTCTGCTCGACGATCAGCACCGTGAACCCCTCGGCGCGGATGCGCTTGACCAATTCGAAAACCTGCTCGACCACCAGCGGCGCCAGGCCCGCCGACGGTTCGTCCATCAACAGCAGCTTCGGTTTTGACATCAGGGCACGGCCGATCGCCACCATCTGCTGCTCGCCGCCCGACAGCGTGCCGGCAAGCTGGTTGCGGCGTTCTTTGAGGCGCGGGAAAAGCTCGTAGACCCAGGCAAGACGTTCGATGAACACGCGACGCGCCGCCGACAGATAGGCGCCCATGCGCAAATTCTCTTCGACAGTCAGGCGCGGAAACAGCCGGCGATTTTCCGGCACGTGCGCGATGCCGGCGGCAACCACGCGATAGGCCGGCGCGCCGGCGAGCGATTCGCCTTCGAGGACGATGTGCCCCGAACGCGGCGGCAACAGGCCGGAGATCACGCGCATCAGCGTCGTCTTGCCGGCGCCGTTCGGCCCGACCACGCCGACCGCCTCGCCGTGCTCGACGTCGAGCGAGACGTCGAACAACGCCGCGAACGAGCCGTAGCCCGCGTTGACGCCGTCGAGGCGCAAAAGCGCGGCCATCAGTGCGCCCGGCCGAGATAGACTTCGGCAACGCGCGAATCCTTGGCGGCGTCGCGCGGCAGCCCCTCGAAGATCAGCTCGCCGTGGTCGAGGACGATGACGCGGTCGACGACGCGCATCAGTACGCCCATGATGTGCTCGACCCAGACGATGGTGATGCCGAGATCGCGCCGGATGCGGCCGAGCATGTCGGCCGCGCGTTCCATCTCGGCATGGTCGAGACCGCCGAGGCTTTCGTCCGCCAGCAGAAGCTTGGGCCGCGTCGCCAGCGCGCGCGCCAGTTCGAGCTTCTTGAGCTGCGCCGCGCCCAGGCCGTCGATCATCGCGTCGGCGTCTTTCGGCAGGCCGACCAGGTCGAGCGCGGCAACCGCATGCGCTTCGGCCTCGGCGCGCGAGGCGACGCCCCGGCCGCCATAGAACGCGGCCAGGGTGACGTTCTCGCGCAGACTGAGGCGGCGGAACGGCCGTGGAATCTGGAAGGTACGCGCCAGGCCCTTGCGGCAGATGCGATGCGCCGGCAGGCCCGCGATCTCCTGGTTTTCGAAGGCGATCGACCCCGCGCTCGGGCGCAACGTGCCGGCAATCAAATTGAAGGTGGTGCTTTTGCCCGAGCCGTTCGGGCCGATCAGACCGAGGATTTCGCCGGCGACGACGTTGAACGATACCCGGTTGACCGCCAGGAACCCGTCGAAGCTTTTGCTGACACCCTTAACCGAAAGCACATCGACACCCGTGGCTGGAACACCGTGCCGCGGCCGCGACATGCGGCCGCCGTGGGGCAGAAGCCGGCGTCAGGCGGCGTAAGGGTTCGACTTCGGCAACGGCATGACGTCGTCGGCGGTCTTGATTTTGTCGGGCCAGACGATCGTTTCGACGTTGCCGTACGCCTGCGTCACGCAGGCGGACACGCGCAAATTCTGGCCGGCGAACTCGTTGCCCGGCGGCGCGAACTTGACGCCGTAACCCTGGATCGTGCCGCCTTCCGGAATGTCGACGTCGAGCGCCGCCTTGCGGATCGCGTCCGGATTCGTGCCGCCGTATTTGGTGATCGCCACCGGCAGCACGTTTTGCAGGAAAATCCACGTCTGGTTGAAGCCCATCGAGACGTGCGGCGGCACGGCTTCGTTGCCGGTGACCTTCTTGTAGCGTTCGACCATGACCTTGACCAATTGCTCGAGCTCGGGCTTGAGCGAGCCCGGCTTGAGGTTCTGCGCCGAGACCGGATCGACGTTGAGGAAGTAATCGAGGTCGGAGCCGAACGCCTGTTTGAGCTTGTCGCGCTGGCCGTAGCCGGCGCCGTGGCCGATCAGCATCTTGAACTTGAGACCGGCTTCGCGCGCCTGGCGCAAGAACAGCGTGATGTCGGGATTGTAGCCGGTGTGCAGGATGACGTCGGCGTTGGCGCGCTTGAGCTTGGTGACCAGCGACGATAAATCCGACGTCGTCGCCGAATAGGCCTCGTTGAGCACGATGGGAATACCGTCGGCCTTGGCGTGGACCTCGTCCGCCGCGCCGGTGTCCGAGCCGTAGGGCCCGTCTTCGTGGATGATGGCGCATTTGAGCTTGGTCGGATCGAGCTTGAGCTGTGCCTGCGAATGTTCCTTGAGGAAGGCGATCGCGGCCGCGCCATAGGCGTCGGCGCTGACGCCGGGGCGGAAGGTGTAGGTCAGGTTCTTGCCCTTCAGCACCTTGGTGGCGACGGCGATGGTGATCCATAGGATCTTCTTCGCCTGTTCCATTTTCTCGGCCAAGGGGACCGCCTCGGGGCTGGCGTAGATGCCCAGGATGGTGTCGACGTGCTGCTCGCTGATCAGGCGTTCGGCCTCGTTGAGCGCGACTTCGACCTTGCTTTGCGCGTCGCCTTTCACCGGCTCGATCTTGTGCTTGCCGAGCACGCCGCCATGTTCGTTGACGAGATCGATGGCGATTTGGGTCCCGATCGAACCCGGCACCGAACCGGCGCCGGTGAACGGCCCGGTGAGGTCATAGAGCACGCCGATGCGGATCGGCGACGACGCGGCCTGAGCCCAGGCGCGACCGCCCGCGAGCGGCCCAGCGGCCGCCATCGCGGCCGTTGCCGCGGAATATTTCAGGACCGAACGCCGCGTGGTCTTGCGCATGATTCCTCCCCCGAGAGCGGCTCGTGCGGCCGCATTTTGATCGACCGCAGGCGCGGCCTGTTGCCGGCAGTGTTGGGCAAGTCCCCGGGCCTGTCAACGCGCCGCGGTCGCCGTGAGGCATCCCACCGCGAGGGCGGCGCGGACCGACAAACGCCTTGTTTCCAAGCGGTTAGCCATGACCGACGGTTGCTTGACAGCGTGAGGCGGCGGTCCAATATGGCGCTCGTCGCGGCGCGGACCGACAGCAGAGGACGCAGGAGATGGACAGCCCGAGCGCGTTGGCGCACACGGTCAATCCGGCGAACGAGCGCGGCCGCGAGGGCTTCTATCAGCGCGCCGGCGGCCAGAATCTGGCGCCGCTGTGGCGCGTGCTCGGCGCGCTCGTCACCGACGAGCCGGTGTCACCGGTCAAAGCGACGATTTGGAAATACCGCGAGGTGCGCCCCTACCTGATGGAGGCGTGCAAGCTAATCACCGCCGCCGAAGCCGAACGCCGCGTGATGATGCTCGAAAATCCGGGATTGCCGGGTCAATCGCGTATCACGCACAGCCTGTTCGCCGGCTTGCAGATCATCCTGCCCGGCGAGGTCGCGCCCGCCCATCGTCACGTGGCGTCGGCGCTGCGCTTTATCATCGAAGGCAAGGACGCCTACACCGCCGTCGCCGGCGAGAAGACTTCTATGCTGCCCGGCGATTTCGTGATCACGCCGTCGATGACCTGGCACGATCACGGCAACGAAGGCGACGGACCGATGGTCTGGCTCGACGGCCTCGACGTGCCGATCGTCAACCTGATGGATGCGAGCTTTCGCGACGGTTACCCCGACGCGAGTCATCCGGTGACCCGGCCGGAAGGCGCTGCCGAAGTCGAATACGGCTACAACATGCTGCCGGTCGATCAGGAATTCGGCGGCCAGACATCGCCGATCTTCAACTATCCCTACGCGCGGACGCGCGAAGGCCTCGAGAAGCTGCGCCGCTTCCGCAAGCCCGATCCCTATGCCGGGTTCAAGATGAAGTTCGTCAATCCGGTGACCGGCGGCTGGGCGATGCCGACGATCTCGACCTGGATGCAGCTCGTGCCGAAGGGCGTCAAAACGCAGCCCTATCGCTCGACCGACAGCACCGTGTTCACCGTCGTCGAGGGCAGCGGGTCGAGCATCATCGGCGGCCAGCAATTCGACTGGCAGCCGCACGACATCTTCGTCGCGCCGAGCTGGCACTTCCAGGAACACGCGGCGTCGGAAGACACGGTGCTGTTCGGCTTCTCAGACCGCGTCTGTCAGGAAAAACTCGGCTTCTTCCGCGAGCAGCGCGGCAACGAGGCGCGCTGAGCGGCGCGGCTACTGGATCGGGAACGGAACCAAGCAGGGGACGCTGCCGGTGCAGATTTCTTGCGCCGTTTGCGCCCAGTTCATCGCGATCTGAGTCTCGATGCGCTGCGCGTCCGCGGGCTTGACCGGATGGCTCGCCAGCATCGCGGTCACGATGAGCAGGGCACCGACGACATTCCACAATTCGCTGGGCACGATCGGCTCCGGTCAGCGGCCGGCGTTCTGCCGGCCAATCGAATTTCATCGCTAGGCGTAACCGAATTCGGTTAACCGACGATTGAAACGTGCTTAACGGTCGCTTAATGGCCTAACGGCGGCGCCGGCGGCCGGTTCCGGCGCGTCTCAAGGAACCGGTCGCAAGACCCAGATTGCGGCAGAGCCAGTGCGGCTGGCGCGCGCCGCGACAAAAAGACGATCAAGCGCAGGGACCCAGAGCGACGTCCGGGCGCCGGGCACGGTCGTCACCTGGCCGATGCGTTCCAGGTGCGTACCGCCGAATTCGTACACGTCGATAACGCCCTCGCCGCACGAGGCATAGATTCACGCACGCTTGGCGTCGATGAACAAGTCGTCGGCATCGCCGGCCAGTGCTGCACTGGCCACGACTTTGCCGTCGGGCGTAAGCGCCAGCAGCCGCGGTGGGCGGCGCGTCGCAACCAACACGTGTCGGCTTGCAGGATCGAGCGCCAGCGGAAAATTGCCGCGCACACCCTGGATCGTCCATGCGCCGATTTGCTTCGCCGCCCGCAAGTCGACAACGCCAACTTGGTCGGCATCGGGCAGATTGACGTAGAGGCGCTCGGCGCTCGCGTCGATTTGGAAACTTTCCGGATGTGCCGGCAGCCGGATATCGGCGACGACGCGGCCCGTGCGGTCGATCACGGCGACACCGCCCTTACCGTGACCGACGAAAACCTGCGTCGCCGAATCGTCGATCCGAATGTTGTCGGCGTCGCCGTCGAGTGCGATCGGCGGCATAGGCGTTAGATCGGCACCGGTGAACCGCCGCACGGAGCCGTCACCGCCGCTGGCCACGAAAACCGTGTCGTCGGCCGCGAGATAGCCGACACCTTGCGGCTCGTTTAGCCCTCCGATCGTGCGCACGGCGACGCGACGAGCGATATCGATCACGCCGAGGCTGTCATTGCCGAGTTCGGCGACGAACAACCGCCCACGGCTGAGATCGACCGCCATGTGGTCGATCCGGCCGGCGACCGCGCCAAATGGGATCTTGGCCTCGACGACGAGCGGCGCCGGCTGCGAGCGCGCAGTTCCGGCAATGCCGGCCAAGGCGAACACGGCCAATACGGTAGAGCGGATCATTTCACGAACACCCATGCCGGCTGTAAGACGGGAAAGGCGATCAGCCCGATCGCGGCCGCGACGGCCATGAGCAGCGGGTTCGAGACCTTCCAACGGAACAGCGCTGCCAGACCGGCAACCCCGATCAGCGCGGTAAGCCAGTCGCCGATGGCGATGCGGCCAAGCAGCACGGAAGCGCCCAGGATGGTTCCGATCGCCGCGGCATAAGCGCCTTTGACGAAACCTTGAACGTTTCGATTGCCGCGATGGCGCATGAGGATTGGCGCCACGAACACGATCAACAAAAACGACGGCAGGAAAATGCCGACCGTCGCGACGACCGCGCCCCAGAAACCTGCCACAAGGTAGCCGACGAACGTCGCGGTGATGACGACGGGCCCCGGGCTCACCATGCCGATCGCGACCGCAACCAGAAACTGGTGCGGATCGAGCCACCCGCTTTCTTGTACGAGACCCTTTTCCAGGAAAGGAACGATGACGAGACCGCTGCCGAACGTTAGGCTGCCCGCCTTGATGAAGAAGAGAAACAGCTTGCCGAGCAGACCCGTTGCCACCCCGGCAGGCGTCGTCACGGTGATCGACACGGCCGCAAGCGTCGCTCCGGTTGCCGGCGGCGTGCGGCGCAGCAACGTACCGTAATAGGCCAGTCCGACGATTCCCGCGCCGATGAACAGGATTGCAACTTCGGCCTGCAGGGTGACGGTAATGACAAAGCAGGCAGCGGCGATCAACCATTGCATCCAATCCTCCATTCCGAGTTTGGCAAGCCGCCAACACGAGTGGAGGATCAAGGCAATGACCGCCGGACTGACGCCATAGAAGACCGCCGCCATCCATCGCAGTCCGCCGAAATGGACATAGAGCGCGCCAAGCGCCGCAACGATCAGGAAATTGGGCAGGATGAACGCCCAGCCGCCAGCCCAAGCGCCCCAGAAGCCGGCGCGCAAATATGAAATGAAAATTCCGACCTGGATCGCCAGCGGGCCCGGCAACGATTGCGCCACGGCGATCGCATCCCGCATTTCGTCCCTGGAAAGCCAGCCCTTCCCGGCAACGAGTTCGCGCTCCATCTGTCCGACCAGCGCGACCGGTCCGCCGAAGCCCAGCAAACCGAGGCGCAAGAAATAGCCTACGGTTTCTCGGATGCGGTCTGGCTGGAGCTTAAAGATCAGATGGAAACGGCCCGGTTGATTCATGCAAGCGCGCCTCGTCGAGCGAGTGGCGCAGAGCTTGGACGAACGGGCCGTCTGACGGGGAGCCTGCTCAATCCCCGCCGAAACTATACCCGACATACGCTATGCGCTCAAGGCGCTCAGCGCGGCGGCTGCATGCCGATGGCGCGCTCGGCCAACCAGGCGATCGCGGCAATGGCGACGCCGGCGGCAATGAACGAGATGCCGAACAGCCGCAGGCCGAGGCCGATCCAGAAATGCGCCACGATGCGCATGGCGAAGCCGGTGGCGATGGCGGCCGCCGCCAACAGCCACATGGCGGTGATGACCGGGTGCCGCTTGCCGCCGCGTGCCTCTGCCATCCGACCCTCCCCTCCGGACGTCATTCCGGCCAGGATCGGGGCATCCTAGCGCTAAACGTCGAGATTGGCGACTTCGAGGGCGTGGTGCTGGATGAACTCGCGCCGCGGCTCGACGATGTCGCCCATCAGCGTCGAAAAGATCTCGAGCGCCGAATCCTCGTGCGTGACCTTGACCTGAAGCAATGAACGCTCCGACGGATCGAGCGTCGTTTCCCAGAGCTGTTCGGGATTCATCTCGCCGAGACCTTTGTAGCGCTGGATATCGCCTTGCTTGGGTCCGAGCGCGAGCACGGCCTCGACCAGCGCCGTCGGGCCGTTGACCATGGCTTCCTTGTCCTTGGCGATGAGATTGCCGGGCTTGCCGTAAATCTTCTGCAGCTCGGCGGTACGCTCGTCGAGCCGGCGCGCTTCGGCGCTCTTCAATAGCGCGGCATCGAAGACGCGGCGCTCGGTGACGCCGTGGCGCTTGCGCGTTAACACCAGGCTTTCGCCTGGCACGAGCTCGCCCTTCCAGCCGCGTGCATCGGCCGTCGCCAGCAGATCGAGGCGCGACGCCAGGTACTTGGCGGCTTCGGCGCCGTCCTTCGGCTTGTCGAGCAACGTCGGATCGAGCACGCCGGCGATCGCCGCCTGCTCGACCACTTCGAGGCTGCCGACCTTGCGCCACAGCGGCAGCAACAACGTACGTACCAGCCGCGCGCGCTCGACCAAATCCTTCAGGTCGTTGCCGGCGCGCTCGACGCCGTCGTGCTGGCGAAACTTCGCGTCCTTGATGCCGGCGGTGATGCGGTATTCCTCGAGCGCCGAGCCATCCTTGAGATAGACGGACTTGCTCTGGCCGCGCTTCACCTGATAGAGCGGCGGCTGCGCGATATAGAGATAGCCTTTTTCGATCAGGTCGCGCATCTGGCGGAAGAAGAACGTCAGCAACAGCGTGCGGATGTGGCTGCCGTCGACATCGGCGTCGGTCATGATGACGATGCGGTGATAGCGCGCCTTCGTCGCGTCGAATTCTTCGGGGCCGATGCCGGTGCCGAGCGCCGCGATCAACGTGCCGATTTCGACCGAGGACAGCATCTTGTCGAAGCGCGCGCGCTCGACATTCAGGATCTTGCCCTTCAACGGCAGAATCGCCTGGAAGCGGCGGTCGCGGCCCTGCTTGGCCGAGCCGCCGGCGCTGTCGCCCTCGACGATGAAGAGCTCGCTTTGCGCCGGGTCGCGCTCCTGGCAGTCGGCGAGCTTGCCGGGCAGATTGGCAATATCGAGCGCGCCTTTGCGCCGCGTCAGATCGCGCGCCTTGCGCGCCGCCTCGCGCGCCACCGCGGCCTCGACTACCTTGCCGACGATGCGCTTGGCTTCGGACGGATGCTTTTCGAACCATTCCTGAAGCTTGTCCGCGACCACGGCATCGACCGCCGGTCGGACCTCGCTCGAGACCAGCTTATCCTTGGTCTGGGATGAGAATTTCGGGTCGGGCACCTTGACCGAGAGAATGCAAGTCAGGCCTTCGCGCATATCCTCGCCGGTGAGCGGAATCTTGTCCTTGCCCTTGGTCAAGCCGGATTCATCGGCGTAGCTGTTGATGGTGCGCGTCAGCGCCGCGCGATAGCCGGCCAAATGCGTGCCGCCGTCGCGTTGCGGAATGTTGTTGGTGAAGCACAGCATCGTCTCGTGATAGCTGTCGGTCCATTCCATCGCGACTTCGACGGTGATGCCGTCCTTCGTCGCGGCCATCGTGACGGTCGGGTGAAGGGTCTGCTTCGCGCGGTCCAGATACTTGGCGAAGGCCTCGAGGCCGCCCTCGTAATGCAAACTCACAGTCTTGGGCTCAACGCCGCGCGCGTCGGTCAATTCGAGCGTCACGCCCGAATTGAGAAACGCGAGCTCGCGCAGCCGGTGTTCGAGCGTCGCGAAATCGAATTCGGTCTTGGTGAAGGTCTGGGTGCTTGGCCAGAAGGTGACCTCGGTGCCGGTCTTCGGCCCGGTCTTGCCGTTGCGCTCGACCGGCGGCGCCTTGCCGACGATTTTGAGCGGCGCCTCGGGATCGCCGTCCTTGAAGCGCATGAAATACTCGCTGCCGCCGCGCCAGATGCGCAAGTCGAGACACGAGGACAGCGCGTTCACCACCGAAACGCCGACGCCGTGCAAGCCGCCCGAAACTTTGTAGGAGTTTTGGTCGAATTTTCCACCGGCATGCAGCTGGGTCATGATGACCTGCGCCGCGGAGACTTTTTCCTCCTTGTGGATGTCGACGGGGATGCCGCGGCCGTTGTCGGTTACGGTGCACGAGCCATCCGGATTGAGCGTCACCGTCACGGTGTCGCAGAAGCCGGCGAGCGCCTCGTCGATCGAATTGTCGACGACCTCGTAGACCATGTGATGCAGGCCCGAGCCGTCGTCGGTATCGCCGATATACATGCCCGGACGCTTGCGCACGGCATCGAGCCCGCGCAGCACCTTGATCGATTTGGCGCTGTATTCTTCTTCCGGGCCTTCGGAAACCGGATCACTCATGTTTCATCCACCAAGTTACGAGAACAACGTCATGCGGGTGACAGGGCCGCATCCGCGACCGCGAAGAACTGGGCCTGGCCTTTGATCTCGGCGAAGAGCGCCGCGTCGGTGCCGGCGAGCCAGCATTGCGCGCCAAGCGCACGCAGCGCCTGGAAGAGCGCGCTGCGCCGGGCCGCGTCGAGATGCGCGGTGACCTCGTCGAGCAACAACACCGGCGCGCGGCCGCGCCGCAACGCCAAGAGCCGCGCATAGGCGAGCACGATGGCAATCAACAGCGCTTTTTGCTCGCCCGTGGAACAAAGCCCGGCGGCCTCGCCGGTGCCGAGATGGCGCGCCAGCAGGTCCGAGCGGTGCGGCCCGGTTTGCGTCACGCCGCTGTCGCGGTCGAGCCCGCGGGAATCGTGGAGCGCCATGCGGAAAGCCTCTTCGGCGGCCAGCGCCGGCATACCGCCGAGCCAGCGTTCGACGGCGCCTTCGATCGCCAGGCCGGCGCGCGGGAACGGTCCCGGCGCTTCCGCACAAGCCGCGGCGAGGCGCGCCACCGCTTCGAGCCGCGCCGCGGCGAGGGCGACGCCGTTTTCGGCCATGATCCCTTCGAGCGCCTTGAGCCAGGACGGATCCGCCGCACCCTCGCGCAGCAACCGCGCGCGTTCACGCATCGCGCGCTCGTAAGCCAGAAGCCGCGACCAATGACCGGGATCGAACCCGGTCACCAGCCGGTCGAGAAAACGGCGGCGGCCGGAAGCGGCATCGGCAAACAACCGATCCATCTGCGGCGTCAACCAGGCGACCGCGAGGCGCTCGGACAATTCCTGCTGGCTTTTGACCGGCACGCCGTCGATGCGGAGGTGGCGGCGCTCGCCGCTTTCGCTGTCGGCGTCGCGGCCGGTGCCGATGTCGAATTCGCCGGCGGACCCGGCCACGGTCGCCGCCAGCGCCCAGGCGCCGCCGCCGCGGCGGTCGATTTCGCTGAGCTTGACGCGGCGCAGGCCCTTGCCCGGCGCCAGGAACGACAGCGCCTCGAGCAGGTTGGTCTTGCCGGCGCCGTTCGGTCCCACCAGCACGACCATGCCGGCCTCGACCGTCAGCCGCGCGCGCGTGTAGCCACGGAAGTCGGTCAGCATCAACCGCACGACCGAGATTGCCGGCGCGGCGGCCGCGGCCCGTGTTACCGGCTTCGCAAAGGGAACCACCCGATCGGGCGTCATGCCTCGCGCCTAAACGCGCATCGGCATGAGGACGTAAAGCGCGCTGGCGTCGGTGGCGTCGCGCACCACGGTCGGAGAGGCGGCGTCGGCCATGACGAATTTGGCGCCTTCGCCCTCGATCTGTTCGGTGATGTCGAGGAGATAGCGCGAATTGAACCCAATCTCGATCGGCGAGGCGCTGTAACGCACCTCGATTTCCTCGGACGCGGTGCCGTTTTCGGCGCTGGTGGCCGAGAGCGTCAGGCTGTTGCGCTCGATCGCCAGCTTCACCGCGCGGCTCTTCTCGCTCGAGATCGTCGCCACGCGGTCGACGGCGGCGGCGAACGACTTGCACTCGACCTCGAGCACCTTGTCGTTGCCCGTCGGAATGACGCGGTCGTAATCGGGGAAAGTGCCGTCGATCAGCTTCGACGTCAGCACCGTGTTCTCGCCGAAGCCGAAGCGGATCTTGGTGTCGGACAGCGACACGGCGACATCCTGGTCGAACTCGTCCAAGAGTTTACGCAACTCGCCGACCGCCTTGCGCGGCACGATCACGCCGGGCATGCCAGCGGCGCCATCGGGCAGCGGCAACTCCATCCGCGCCAGGCGATGGCCGTCGGTCGCCACCGCGCGCAGCATATTGACGTCGTTGCTTTTGGCGGCGTGGAGATAGATGCCGTTGAGGTAGTAGCGCGTCTCTTCGGTGGAGATCGCGAACCGCGTGCGGTCGATCAGCCGCTTCAGGTCGGCGGCCGAGATCGTGAAATTGTGCGCCAGGTCGCTGCCCGACATCACCGGATAATCCTCGGCAGGCAGGCAGGCGAGGGTGAAGGTCGAGCGGCCGGAGCGGAGCGTCATCTGGCCTTTGTCGGCGCCGATTTCGAGCGCCACCTGCGCGCCTTCGGGCAGCTTGCGCGTGATGTCGTAAAGCGTGTGCGCCGGCACGGTGGTGCCGCCGGTTTTGACGCCTTGCGCCGGCACGGACGAGATCATCTCGATGTCCATGTCGGTCGCCGACAGCGCCAACTTGCCGTCGGCCCCGCGCAGCAACACGTTCGACAGGATGGGAATGGTGTTGCGCCGTTCGACCACGCTCTGCACGTGGCCCAATGCCTTGAGCAGAGCGGCGCGTTCGATCGTCAGTTTCATGGGTGGTGGTGTTCATCCGTTGTGGCGGCTTTTCCTTGCGCCGGACCGTTTTTCGGCCCGACACCCCGCCACGACCGAGACCTGGTGCGCGCCGCAACACGCGCCGAAAACGGCCGCCGAACGGGAAAAAACTATAGCACAGGGGGTGCCGACCGTATACCGCGGCGGGCCGTGAAATCGCGGCGCCGAGTCGCGATTTCACCCTTACAGATCAGTCGTTTATAGAAAGAGCGCGCCGCCGCCGACGGTTCAGTTTTCGAGCATGCGACGGAGCAGCTCGATGTCCTCGGCCAAAGTGGTATCGGCGGCCTTCAATTCCTCGATCTTGCGCACCGCGTGCATCACCGTGGTGTGATCGCGACCGCCGAATTTGCGGCCGATCTCCGGCAGCGAGCGCGGCGTCAGCTGCTTGCAGAGATACATCGCCACTTGGCGCGGCCGGGCGACGGCGCGGGCGCGGCGGGCGGAATGCATGTCGGCGAGCCGGATGTTGTAATGCTCGGCGACGCGCTTCTGAATTTCGTCGATGGTCACGCGCCGGTCGTTGGCGCGGAGTAAATCATGCAGGACTTCCTGCGCGCCTTCGAGCGTCACGGCGCCGCCGGTGAGCTGGGTGTGGGCGCTGATCCGGTGCAACGCGCCTTCGAGCTCGCGCACGTTGGAGGTGATCTTATGGGCAAGGAATTCCAAGACCTTGGGCGACACCGGCGGCTGCGTCGTCTCGGCCTTGGCCTGCAAAATGCCGAGGCGGAGCTCGTACGTCGTCGGATGGATGTCGGCGACCAGACCCCAGCCGAGCCGCGACTTGACGCGTTCCTCGATGCCTTCGAGATCGGACGGCGACTTGTCCGCCGAGATCACGATCTGCCGGTTCTGGTCAACTAACGCATTGAAAGTATGGAAGAATTCTTCCTGGGTGGCGTCGCGGCCGCCGATGAACTGAACATCGTCGATCATCAGCACGTCGACCGACCGGAATTGTTCCTTGAACGCCATCGTGTCCTTGAAGCGGATCGCCCGGACGAACTGGAACATGAACTTCTCGGCCGAGAGATAGATCACCTTGCGATGCGGCGCGCGCGTGCGGATATGCCATGCGATCGCATGCATCAGGTGGGTCTTGCCCAGACCGACGCCGCCATAAAGGAAAAGCGGGTTGAACGGCAGCTGCAGATTGCCGCCGGAGCGCACCCCGACCTGGGCCTCGGCGACCCGGCGGGCGGCCGCATGGGCGAGCTCGTTGGGCTTGCCGACGACGAAATTCTCGAACGTGAAGCGCGGGTCGAGCGGCGCGCTGATGTCCTTTTCCTCGGTGGCGGCGGACGGTTCGGCGCCGTCGCCAGCCGACAGCGCCGGCTCGGCCTCGGCCGGCTGGGCCACCGTCCGGCCGGTGACCAGGATCTCGACCGCCGCGACGGCGCCGTCCTCGTCGTTCCACAAAGCGCGAATGCGATCTGAGTAATGTTGGCTGACCCAATCACGCAGGAACCGGGTGGGCACGCCGATCCGCACCCGGCCTTCGTCGACACCATAAAGCGTCATCGACTTGAGCCAGGCACGATAGGCGGCGTCGCCGCACTCTTCACGCAAGCGACCGCGCACGCGCGCCCATTGCGACTGGATGTCGCCTTTGCGGCTGGCCGGTTCCGTCATGCCCACACCCGGAGGGTCAGGCCGGCGGATGCCCGCGTCTTCGCGTCCTGTGGCGTCGAGGCAGCCGAAGCCGGCGCCGACGCTTCCGTGTGATCCGTCACCACGCCCCCCAAGGAACCTCAAAAACCCAAACAGGCGCCCTTTTCGGAAGAGCCCTTGTTTCTCTTCCGGCGCTACGCTTTAGCCGAAGTCTTGAATTCGAAGTACGAAGCCGACGAATTGATCGCCGCGATGTCGCCCGGGTTTTTCCGTTCTCTCGGAAGCGCTACGCCCGACATCATGGTGCGATGGTCTCCAAACACCTTATCACTGCGACGGCGCAACCAAACTCTACCGAAGGCCGACACAGAAAGGCAATACGGCCGACATGCGAACGCAAAAAATTATTTTCGCATGCGGCAGAACAGCCACGACAATCAGCTTTTGAGCGATTTGATGCGCGCGGAGAGGCGCGACATCTTGCGGGCGGCCGCGCTCGACGTGATCACACCGTATCTTGCGCCGCGTTGCAGCTCGGGTTGCGCCAAAACGAACGCTGCCCGCGCCGCTTTCTTGTCGCCGGCGACGATCGCCGCCTCAACCGCCTTCACGGCGCTGCGCATACGGCTCGCACGGATGCGATTGACCGCCGTACGGCGGGCGGTTTGCCGAATTCTTTTTTCCGCGGATTTATGGGTCGCCATCGCTGACCTGTGCTTTCGCTCAACGAGTGAGCCGGATTGTAGAGAAGCGGCGCTTATAGCCGTCGCGCGGGCGATGCGTCAAGGCGCGTGCGGCGACGGCGTTCAGCGATTGCGAAAATTTGGCTTGCGTTTTTCCATGAACGCCAACATGCCCTCTTTCTGATCCGCGGTCGCGAACAGCGCGTGAAAAAGTCGGCGCTCGAAGCGCACGCCTTCGGCGAGCGTCGTCTCGTAGGCACGATTGATCATCTCTTTCGCCATCAAAACCGCCGGCCGCGACAGCGCGGCGATCTGCGCCGCCATTTTTACCGCCTCGTCGACGAGTTTTGCCGCCGGTACGATACGCGACACAAGACCTGCGCGCTCCGCCTCGGCCGCATCCATCATGCGGCCGGTCAGAATCATGTCCATCGCCTTGGCCTTGCCGACGAAACGCGTCAGCCGCTGGGTGCCGCCGGCGCCGGGCGTGATGCCGAGGGTGATTTCGGGCTGACCGAACTTGGCGGAATCGGCGCACACGATGGTGTCGCACATCATCGCGAGCTCGCACCCGCCGCCGAGGGCATAGCCCGCGACCGCGGCGATCACCGGCTTGCGGCAGAGCGTGACCCGCTCCCAGCTTTTGACGAAATCGCCGAGATAGACGTCGACGAACGAGCGGCTCTGCATCTCCTTGATGTCGGCACCGGCGGCAAAGGCCTTGTCGCTGCCGGTGAGCACGATGGCGCCGATGGCATCGTCGGCCTCGAAGGCGTCAAGCGCCTGGCCAAGCTCGCGAATCAGGGCGTCGCATAAGGCATTGAGCGCCTGCGGCCGGGTCAGGGTGATCAGCCCGACGGCGCCACGGGTCTCGACGAGGATGTTCTCGTAGCGCATGGAGGCCTCCGTTGCTCATTGCGGCGCAAGCATGAAACCGACGCTCAGATCGCCGTCGGGGCCGCGGAAATCGAGCCGCAGACGCTCGCCGGCGCGCGTCCAGGTGGCCGGCGTGCCCGTCACGTGCTTCCAGCCCAGTTGCGGCAGCGTCTGCATGTAGAAGCGCGTCACCGCATCGCGCGACAGCTTGCCGTGCGCCGTGCTTTCGACGATGCGGCCTTCGGGCTTGTCGAACACCACCGCCGAGCCGGCGACCGATTCAAGCCCCGCCATCAGCGGCAGGTCCTCGGTGCCCGGTACGAATCCATCGGCATGCGCCGCCAACGGCGCGGCCATCAGCACGAGCACGAGAAGCAGTCGCCGCATTGATCGCAGCGTAGACTCAACGCTGCCGCTTGGCACAGTAAAATGTCGAGCGGCCCGATTGGACGATGCGCTTGATGTGGGTGCGGCAATCGCAGCCTGGACAGCGTTCGCCTTCGCGATCGTAGACGGCGAAGTGGCGCTGGAAATTGCCGAGCTCGCCCGATGCGTTGACGTAATCGCGCAGGCTCGATCCGCCGGCCGAAATCGCATGATCGAGCACGCGTTTGATCGTAGCCGCGAGGCGCGCGGCACGGTCGCCTTGCACCGTTCGCGCCAGACGCTTCGGCGACAGGCCCGCCCAATAGAGGCTTTCGCACGCATAGATATTGCCGATACCGACGACGACGCGCTGGTCGAGCAGCGCCGATTTGATCGGCGCCTGTTTGCCGGCGAGCAACCGGGCCAGCAGCGCGCCGTCGAAATCGGGGTCGACCGGTTCGGGCCCGAGATGACGGAACAGGTCATGCCGCGGCAGTGTGTCGGCACGCGCATAATCGATCAGGCCGAAACGACGCGGATCGTTGAACCGCACTTCGATTCCGTCCTCGAAGAGCATCGCCGCGTGATCGTGACGCTGCGGCGGCAACGGCCGTGCCGCATCACCCAATGTCAGTCGCCCCGACATGCCGAGATGCACGATCAAGACGCCGCCATCCGCGAGACGCAGCAGGATGTATTTCGCGCGCCGATCGACGCGGTCGACGCGCTGGCCTTCAACCTTGGCCGCCAGACCCTTGGGGATCGCCCGTCGCAGGTCCGGGCGATGCAGCGTCAGATGCAGAAGCCGCTTGCCGTCGATGCGCGCCTTGAGTCCGCGCACGATGGTTTCGACTTCCGGCAATTCGGGCATGGGCTGGTCTCGCGGGAGGGCGGCGGTTATGGTGCCAAGATGGCGGCAAAAGAGACAGCGGATTTCGGCTATCGCCGGGTGTCGGCGCGCGAGCACACGCGGCTGGTGCACGACGTTTTCGCGCGTGTCGCCGGGCGCTACGACCTGATGAACGATTTGATGTCGGGCGGCATCCATCGGCTGTGGAAGGCGCAGCTGATCGACCGGCTCGCGCCGCGGCCGGGCCAGCTGCTGCTCGACGTCGCCGGCGGCACCGGCGATATCGCCCGGCGCTTTGTGGCGCGCGCCCGCGGCGCCCGCGCCATCGTCTGCGACATCAATGCCCGCATGGTCGAAGCCGGCCGCGCCCGCGGCCTCGACCAGGGCGATAGCGGCGTGCTGCGCTGGCTGTGCGGCAACGCCGAGGCGCTGCCGGTCGCCAGCGCCAGTGTCGACGCCTATACCATCGCCTTTGGCCTGCGCAACGTGACGCGCATCCCGGATGCCTTGGCCGAAGCACGGCGCGTGTTGAAGCCGGGCGGCCGCTTTCTGTGCCTCGAATTCAGCAACGTCGACCAGCCGCTGCTGAAACGCGCCTACGACCTCTATTCGTTCGCGGTCTTGCCGCGCCTCGGCGCGGTCGTCGCGCGCGACCGCGACGCTTATCAGTATTTGGCCGAGAGCATCCGGCGGTTTCCCGATCGTCCGCGTCTGGCCGCCCTGATGCGGCAGGCCGGCTTCGAGCAGATCGCGGTTCGCGCCCTCAGCGGCGGCATTGCCGCAATTCACTCGGGCTGGCGGCTTTGAGGTTTGAAATTACACCGCCGATAGAGTAAATTATTTTGCTATTCCGCATCACTGTGTTGGAAAGCCGCTGATGCTGCACGGACGCCGCATCCTCTTGGTCATTGCCGGCGGCATTGCCGCCTATAAGAGCCTCGAACTCATCCGCCGCCTGCGCGAGCGTGGCGCGACGGTGCGTTGCGTGATGACCGCGGCGGCACAGCGCTTCATTACGCCGCTGTCGGTCCAAACCCTGTCCGGCGACCGCGTCTATAGCGACCTGTTCTCGCTCACCGACGAAAGCGAAATGGGCCATCTGCGGCTGTCGCAGGAGGCCGACCTGATCGTGGTGGCGCCGGCGACCGCCAACCTGATCGCCAAGCTGGCGAGCGGTCTGGCCGATGACCTGGCCTCGACGGTGCTGATCGCCAGCGCCAAGCCGATCCTACTGGCGCCGGCGATGAATACGCGGATGTGGGCACATGCGGCGACCCAAGCCAATTTGGTGCGGCTCGAAAAACGCGGTGTGCAGCGCGTTGGACCCGACAGCGGTCCGCTGGCCGAAGCCGAAAGCGGGCTTGGCCGCATGGCCGAGCCGACCGTAATCGCCGACGCCGTCGAGGCGCATTTCGTCGCCCATGCCGCGCTGCGCGGCCGCAAGGCGCTGGTCACCAGTGGCCCGACCGAGGAAGCGATCGACCCGGTGCGCTACATTGCCAACCGTTCGTCGGGCAAGCAGGGGCACGCGATCGCCGCTTCCATCGCCCGCCTGGGCGCCGACACTGTGCTGGTTTCGGGACCGACGCGCGAGGCCGATCCGCCCGGCGTGCGCGTCGTCCACGTGCGCTCGGCGCGCGAGATGTTGAGCGCCTGCGAGGCGCAGCTGCCGGTTGACGTGGCCGTTTGCGCCGCGGCGGTCGCCGATTGGCGCGCCGAAGCTGCGCCGCAGAAGCTCAAAAAGAAGGGCGCGCCGCCGACCCTGACCCTGGTCGAGAACCCCGACATCCTGGCGACGCTGGCGCACGCCGCGAACCGGCGACCGCGATTGGTCGTCGGCTTTGCCGCCGAAACCGAAAACCTCATCGCCGCCGCCAAGGCCAAACGTACCGCCAAGGGCGCCGACTGGATCCTCGCCAACGACGTCTCGGCGGCGACCGGCGTATTCGGCGGCGACGCCAACGAGATCCATCTAATCGACGAACGCGGCACCGAATCCTGGGGCCGGCTCAGCAAGCGCGACGTCGGCGACCGCCTGACCACGCGCATCGCCCAGTTCTTCGACCGCAAGGCCGCCGAATAGGACGCGATGGTCAGGCTCACCAAGAAGTTGCTGTTCGCGATCGAGGCCGTGCTCGACATCGCCTACAACGCCGGTTCGCTGCCGGTGCAATCGGGCGAAATCACCCGACGCCAGGGCATTCCCCGCCGTTATCTCGAACAGGTGTTGCAGCAGCTGGTGCGCGCCGGCGTGCTCGCCGGCGTGCGCGGCCCGCGCGGCGGCTACCGGCTGGCGCGCGAACGCCGGCGCATCAGCCTGGGCGAGATCGTGCGCGTCGTCCAGACGCTGGATGGCGGCGACGACCCGCTGACGGAAGACGCCGGCGCCGAACTCGGCCATCGCGTGGTGCGGCCGTTGTGGCAGGAGCTTAACGTCGAAGTGATGGCGCGACTCGACGGCATCACCATCGAGGATCTGTGCCTGCGGGCGCACAAAATGGACGTGCCGGGCGAGTACGGCGCGCGCCTCGATTTCTCCATCTGAAGGACCCCGTCATGGCGCGCGCCGAGCCCAAGCCGAGTTCGAACGCCACCGCGCCGGCGTTCCGCGGCTGCGTCTACGAAAGCATTGTGGAGACCATCGGCGCGACGCCGCTGGTGCGTCTGTCGCGCTTCGCCGCGACGCACGGCGTCAAGGCGGACATCCTCGCCAAGTGCGAGTTCTTCAATCCGCTGTCGTCGGTCAAGGACCGCATCGGTGCGGCCATGATCGAGGCGGCCGAGCAGGCGGGCCTGATCAAGCCCGGCAAGACGGTACTGGTCGAGCCGACCTCGGGCAACACCGGTATCGCGCTCGCCTTTGCCGCCGCCGCCAAGGGCTATCGCCTGATCCTGATCATGCCGGACAGCATGTCGGTCGAGCGGCGCCACATGCTCAAGCTGTTGGGCGCCGAAATCGAGCTGACGCCGGCCGCCCAGGGCATGCGCTATGCCATCGCGCGCGCCGAGGCGCTGGTGAAGAAGCTCGGCGATGCCTTCATGCCGCAGCAATTCAACAACCCGGCCAATCCCGAGATTCACCGCCGCACCACGGCCGAGGAAATCTGGCGCGATACCGACGGGCGCGTCGACGTGGTGGTGAGCGGCGTCGGCACCGGCGGCACGCTGATGGGCGTCGGATCGGTCCTCAAACCGCGTAAGCCGGGCCTGCGCATGGTCGCCGTCGAGCCCGAGGATAGCGCCGTGCTGTCGGGCGGTCCGCCCGGCCCGCACAAGATCCAGGGCCTCGGCGCCGGCTTCGTGCCGGCGATCCTCGACACCAAATTGATCGACGAGGTGATCCGCATCGGCAACGAAACGGCGTTCAAGGTCGCGCGCGAGGTCGCGCGCCTCGAAGGCGTCGCGTGCGGCATTTCCTCGGGCGCGGCATTGGCGGCAGCGGCCGAGATTGGCCAGCGGCCGGCGATGAGCGGCAAGGTCGTGGTCGCCGTCCTGCCCGATACCGCCGAGCGTTATCTGTCGACCGCCCTGTTCGAAAGCCTGTGATGGCCGAGAGCCTGGCGCATCCGCTGAGCGAGGCGCAGTTCCAACGCTATGCCCGGCATCTGATCCTCGACGAGGTCGGCGAGGACGGCCAGGCCAAGCTGCTGGCGGCGCGCGTGCTGGTGATCGGCGCGGGCGGGCTCGGCTCGCCGCTGCTGATGTATCTCGCCGCCGCCGGCGTCGGCACCCTGGGCGTCGTCGACGACGACCGGGTCGACCTGACCAATCTCCAGCGCCAGATCGTCCACGCGACATCGAGCGTCGGCAGCTTGAAGACCGCGAGTGCGCAACAGACGCTGGCCGCAATCAATCCCGACGTGCGGGTCGAGACTCATCCGGTCCGGCTCGACGAGCGCAACGCCCGCGACATCGTCGCGCGCTACGATTTGGTCGCCGACGGCAGCGATAATTTCGCGACGCGTTACCTGCTCAATGATCTCTGTTACCGTCTGCGGAAGACGCTCGTCGGCGCGGCGCTGTCGCCGTTTGACGGTCAACTCTCGACGTTCAAGGCCTATCTCGGGCCGCCGCACCCCTGCTATCGCTGCCTGTTCCGCGAGGCGCCGCCGCCCGAAAGCGTGCCGCGGTGCGAGACCGCCGGCATCCTGGGCGCCATCGCCGGCGTCATGGGAACGTTGCAGGCGGTCGAGGTGCTCAAGGAGATCCTGGGCATCGGCACGAGCCTGAGCGGCACGTTGCTGATGTACGATTCGCTGGCTGCCGATTTCCACAAGATCGAGATTCCGCGCGATCCCGATTGCCCCACCTGCGGCGGCTGAGGACAGCGCGTGGCCAAACTGACGCTGCGCGTGGATTTAGGGCCGGGCAAGGCGGTGGGGCCGGGCAAGATCCGCCTGCTCGAAGCGATCCGCGACAGCGGCTCGATCTCGCGCGCCGGCCGCACGCTGGGCATGTCGTACCGCCGCGCCTGGATGCTGATCGACAACCTCAATCGCACGTTCCGGCACGCCGTCGTAACGGCGCGGCCGGGCGGCAAGCGCGGCGGCGGCGCGCGTCTGACGCCGTTCGGCCGCACGCTGGTCGCCCACTACCGCGCGATCGAGCGCCGGTCGCAGAAGGCCGCCGCGCGCGAGCTCGCGGCGCTCCAGCGTGCGTTACGGCGCTAGAACAGGACCTTGAAGCCCTGTTGCTCGAAGTAGGGCCGGGCCGCCGACGATTCGAGGAATTCCAGCAAGGCATGCGCGCGCCCCTGCGCGTGCGTGACGAGTGCGGCCGGATAGGTCACCGGCGGATAGCTGCCGGGCGGAAAGACGCCGGCGACTTCCACCTGCGGCTCGGCGTTGGCGTCGGTGCGATAGACGATACCCAACGGCGCCTCGCCGCGCGCCACCAGGCGCAACGCCGCCCGTACGTCTTCGGCGCGCGCGACCTTGGCTTCGAGCGAATTCCAGATGCCGAGATTGGTGAGCGCCGCCTTGCCGTAAATCCCCGCCGGCACTGCCGCCGGATCGGCCATCGCCAAGGGACCGTTCTTGAGATAGGGCAGCAAATCGACGCCGGGCTTGAGATCGATCTTGGTGCCGCTGGCCTTCGGCGCGACCAGTACCAGATCGTTGCCCAGCAGGTTGCGGCGGCTGTTCGCCTGGATAAGATTTTTGCCCTGCAGCTCATCCATCCATTTGAGGTCGGCCGAGATGAAGATGTCGGCCGGCGCGCCGGCTTCGATCTGACGCGCCAGCGCCGAGCTCGCCGCATACGACACCCGGACGGTGTCGCCGGTTTGCTTCTCGTAGGCGACGACCGCGGCGTCGAGCGCGTTCTTGAGGCTGGCCGCGGCGAAAATCGTATAGGTGTCGGCCTGGGCGGGTAAAATCGGCAATATCGCGAGCAGTATACCAACCAATAACCAGCGTCGCCGCACGAATCTCTCCTTCGTTATATACCAAACGATATAACGAAAATGGCGCACGGAGAAGCGTTTTATCGCCAACCCGCGGGCCTAAAGCAGCGTATCGACGACCCGGTCGGGCGGGCGATGGCCGTCCGCGAAGGTTTTGATGTTGAGGATGACGCGCTGGCCGGTGTCGACGCGGCCTTCGAGAGTCGCCGAGCCCATATGCGGCAGAAGCACGACGCGATCGAGCGCCAGCAGCTGGTCGTTGACCAGCGGCTCGCGCTCGAACACGTCGAGGCCGGCGCCAGCGATGCCCCGCTCGACCAAGAGTCGCGTCAGCGCCTCCTCGTCGACCACCTCGCCGCGCGAGGTGTTGACCAGGATCGCGGTCGGCCGCAGCAGCTTGAGCCGGCGCGCCGACAGCAGGTGGAAGGTGGCCGGCGTGCGCGGGCAATTGATCGAGACGATGTCCATGCGCGCCAGCATCGCGTCGAGGCTTTCCCAATAGGTCGCCTCGAGCTCGAGCTCGAGATCGGGATCGACGCGGTGCCGGTTGTGATAGTGGATCGAAAGTCCGAAGCCGCGCGCGCGCCGTGCCACGGCCGAGCCGATCCGGCCCATGCCGACGATGCCGAGACGCTTGCCCCACAACCGGCTGCCGAGCATGAAGGTCGGGCTCCAGCCGAGCCAATGACCGTCGCGCAACAGGCGCTCGCCCTCGCTGACGCGGCGGGCCACCGCCAGGATCAGCGTCATGGTCATGTCGGCGGTGTCTTCGGTCAGGACGCCCGGCGTGTTGGTGACGATGATGCCCTTGGCCTTGGCCGCCGCCAGGTCGATGTGATCGACGCCGTTGCTGAACGAGGCGATGAGCTTTAGCCGTTCGCCGCCGGCGGCGATGATTCCGGCGTCGATGCGGTCGGTGACCGTCGGCACCAGCACGTCGGCTTCGGCCATCGCCGCTTTGAGCTGATCCGCCGTGAACGGTGCGTCGCTGTCGTTCAGCCGCGCGTCGAACAGCTCCATCATCCGGGTTTCGACGACGTCCGGCAGCTTGCGCGTGACCACGACCAACGGCTTTTTCGCCGACATCGGCTTCGCTCCCCTTCGGCGCAAGGCCTAGCAAGCGCGCCGACGAGTGTCCAGCCATGCGCGGAGCACCCTTGACCCGGCGCGGCGCGGACGGCGACAAGGGACGCAATGGACCAAACGGGCGAGCGACCGACGGCGGTTTTCGCGGCGGCGATGGTGTCGGTCGTGTTGTTCGCGCTCAGCGGACCGCTGACCCGGGCGATTGCCGGCGACATCGATCCGCTGCTCTTGGGCATGCGGCCGGCGGCGGCCGCGCTTGTCGCGATTCCGGTCGCCGTCGTGCTGCGGCTGCCGCTGCCCCGCACCCGAGATCAATGGACTCTGCTCGCGTTGTCGGCGGCCGGCAGTTTCATCGCCTTTCCGCTGCTGTTCACGCTCGGTCAGGCGCAGACTTCGGCGACGCATGGCGCGCTCATCCAGGCGGCGATGCCCATCTTCACCGGCCTGGCGGCGGCGGTCGTCGAACGGCGGCAACCGGGCGGCTATTGGTGGACAGGGGCGGCGTTGGCGTTCCTCGGCGAAGGCCTGCTGTTCGCGTTCCGCGGCGACGCCGGCCAGGAGGCCAGCGTTGCCGGTGATCTTTTGGTACTGGCGGCGTGCGCACTGTCGGCCAGTTCGTACGTCGCTGGCGCGCGGCTGTCGGCCTATATCGGCGCCCTGCCGGCGACGCTCTGGTGCGTCGGCGCCGGCGGTCTCGTGCTGATGCCGTTTGCCGTGGTGCGGATTCCGTTGGTCGACTGGAGCCATTTCGGCTGGGGCGACTTCATCGCCGTTGCAACCCTCGCCTATGGCCCCAATCTCGTCGCGTTCATCGCCTGGTTCTGGGCGTTGCGCACCGGCGGCGTGCAACGTGTCGCGGTTTTCCAGTTTGCCGTGCCGCCGCTGTCGGTGCTGATCGCGATCGTCTTCCTTGGCGAACGGCTGACGCCGTCACTGATCATCGCGCTGGCGCTGGTGCTCAGCGGCATTGCCATTGCCCGCCGCCGAGGCTTGACCCGGCTGCGTTCGGCAGGTTAGACCGCCGCATGGTTCGCGTCGTCGCCGCCCTGCTGCTGGCTTGCGCGCTCGCGTTGCCGGTCGCGGCCGCCGACAAGCCGCAACTTCCCCATTTCATGAGCCTGCGCTCGAACGAGGTGAATCTGCGCGCCGGCCCGGGCGAGCAATATCCGATCCAATGGGTGTACCGGCGCAAAGGTCTGCCGGTCGAGGTCATCGACAGCTATGACGTATGGCGCCACGTGCGCGACTGGCAGGGCACCGAGGGCTGGATCCAGGTCCGGCTCCTGAGTGCGGCGCGCACGGTGATCATCAAGGCGGATACGCGCACGATTTATCAAGAACCGGCGCGCGATTCGGCAGCTTTGGCCAAGCTCGAACCCGGCGTCATCGCCAACCTGCTCGAATGCCGCAACGCCTGGTGCCGCGTCGAAATCCGCGGCCGGCGCGTCGTCCGCGGCTGGCTGCTGCGCAACGAGATCTGGGGCGTCACCGCCAACGAGATTGTCGAGTAACGGGGTGCGCGACCCGTTGCGATCGACCGCCCCCAGCCTCCGAACTTTCACGCCAACCGACACCGCACCGAGGAGATCGGCATGTATTATTACGTGCACTACGGCGTCACCTTCGGCAACGCGCTCGCCATCGCCATGTCCTGGACCGCACACAAGAGCGTGATTTGGGCGGCGATCGACGGCTTCCTCAGTTGGATCTACGTGATCTATTACGTGCTGACGCACGTCACCTGACGCGGCGCCGACGTTCCCTCGTCGCGCCTTCACCGTGCGGGCGGGTCCTGCGCCAGCGCCGCCCGAGCCGTCGCCGCCCGGGCGGCGGAGGCCCGGTCGTCAGATCGCCGTTACGCCTTCGAAGCGACGCGCCGCGTTTTCAAGCAGCGCCGCGACGGTTACGCCGATTCCGGTCGGCAGCGCCTGGAGCGAAACGATCGCCCCATTGCGGAAACGCACGCCGTCGCGCCACGTCCCGTGATCGAGATGTACGAATGTTGCGTCCTCGGCGGCGTTCAGGCCATGTCGTTCCCGTAATTCGGCCGGGATGGCCTCAAGCCGCACCGCCGTATCGCACGGTACACACACCGGGATCGACGGATCGCCCGGAGCCGCCAAGCCGATCGAGCCGCTGGCGAAGCGGGTGGTGACGTAACGCTCCCCTTCACGCGCAGGGCGCGTACGGTACGCTTCGAGGGAATAGTCGCACATCGATACCTCCTACCCTCAAGCCGGCAAGGCTGCTTGCCGGTCCTCTTGACGATCTGATAACGCGCGAAGGAGCTATCAAGATCATCGCAAAGATTTTGGGTAGGCGGCGGCGCCAGGATTCAGCCCAGATCGGCCGCTAGCGCCTGGCGCACCGCATCGCTGAGCACGGCGATGTGGTGGTAGTTCGGATGCTCGATGCCGACCTCGACGCGCGCGCCTGGCGCGCGGAATTTGTCCTTCTGGGCGCGATTGAAGGGAAAGCGCATGAACTGGACCGACGAGGCCTTGCCTTCGGGCGAGGTGTTTTCACGCGTGGGATCGGCCTCGCCGACGATCTTCTCGCCGGCGAAGGCGATGTACATCCGGTTCTCGACGCCGCCGAGCTGGCCGAGGATGCGCGCGCGCTGAACCGGATCGTCGATCTCGAACATCACCGTCGCGATCAGCTCGTTACCTTTGGGAATGAGCGGATTGTAGGCGGCGAGCTCGTCGGCGATCTGGGCCTCGCCGCCGCGTTCGACCGCGAGCATCTCGTGCACCTGGTGCCACATCGTATCGAAATTCTCGAAATAGAACGTCGCCAAGGGCCCGATTTCGACGCGACGGTTCTGCTTCAGCGCGGTGATCCGCTGACGATGGGCGCGCCGGTCGCGTTCGTACTGCTCGAGCGGCAGAATGTCGGCGCGGGTCAGTTCGCGGAATTGCGTCATGCGGATTGTTCCTCGGGCAATACGCCATAGGCGAGCGCCATCAACTCGATCGGGTGATAGGTCGCGGCCGGCGCCTTGCCCTCCGCGCCGAGCATTTCCATGCCCTGGCGGATATGCGCCGCCGCCAGCGGGCATTCGGACGCGAGATAGGCCTTGTCCGCCTTGGCGGCGCTGCGCGCCACCGGCTTGCCGACCTTGATCGCGGCATCGAAATTTTCCTTCATCACGCCCCACGAGCCGCCGTGGCCCGAGCAGCGTTCGATCACCGCGAGCTCGGTCGTCGGCAGCAGGCGCAACATCTCGGCGGCTTTCTGGCCCATGTTCTGTGCCCGCGCGTGGCAGGCGATATGGACCGTGACGCCGCCCGCGAGCGGCGACAGGCCGCCGGCCAGGCCTTCCGTCTTGGCGATCGCCACCAGATACTCGCTGGCGTCGAAGGTGGCATCCGCCAACAGCTTCACGTCGGCGTCGTCCGGCAGCAGCAGCGGCCATTCGAACTTCAGCATCAGCGCGCAGGACGGCACCGGCACCACGACGTCGTAGCCCTGCTCGATCTTGGGCCGCAGCGCCTGGGCGACGTGCTTCGCCATCGCCGCGACGCGCGCCACGTCACCGCGCTCGAATTGCGGCATGCCGCAGCAGCCGGGATAGGCGACCTCGGTCGCAACCCCGTTTTTGGCCAGGATCGCACGCAACGCCTCGCCGATACGCGGGTGGTGGTAGTTGACGAAGCAGGTGGCGTAGATCAACGCCTTGCGACCATAGGCCGGCGCGTCTTCGTCGACCGCCGGCACCGTCGCCTGCGCACGCATGACGAAGGTGCGGCCCGCGAATTTCGGCAGATCGGCGCGCCGATCGACGCCGGCGGCCTTTTCCATCGCCGGACGCGTCAGGCGGTTACCGGTGGATGTCGCCCAGTTGGCAAGCGGCGCCAGCGCGCCGCCGAGACGGCCGTTGCGATCGGTCTCGGCCAGCTGCCGCTGAGCGAAATCGCCGCCGTTCCGCTTCAACTGCGCGGCGCGGTAACGCAGCATGGTGTGCGGAAAATCGAGATTGAACTCGTGCGGCGGCACATAGGGGCACTTGGTCATGAAGCACATGTCGCAGAGCGTGCAGGCTTCGGCGACCTGGGCGTAATCCTTGCGGTCGACGCCTTCGAGCTCGTTCGGGCTGGC
>DASYXI010000028.1:0-34062 GCA_035934995.1 Allostellaceae bacterium | reverse complement strand
GTCGACGGTCTCGAGATACATGGATGCCTCGTTGGTGTGGTGATCGCTCGCCGGCGCCCGCGCTCCGATGCGATCGCCGGCCTCTGACATCGCAAGCGCAAGGAGCATGCCAGCGACGGAAACGGCCGCGTCGGGCATCGTGCCGTGCGATGCGTTGCACCCGGCGTAGGCGTGCGCCGGTCTCGGCTGCCCATATTTCAATCGGTCAGCAATGCTGCACAAAAAATTCGCAGATTAGCGGGCGTTAATCATATTTCTTGGGCAACGCCGCCGAATCAGAGCCCGTGTGGGGCCGTTTCGGCCGCGTTGGCCCGGTGGCACCGCGGTTGCAATACGGCGAGTGACGCCTACGCATCACGACCGCTTTTGGTAGCCGAATGACCGCTGATACGATTCTGAGCGACGAGCAAAAGCAATATCTCGAAGGCTTTCTCAGCGCCGTCGCGGCGCGCAACGGCGGCGCGGGCGGCGGCACGCCCGACATTCACCGCATCGCGCAGGACCGTTTCGTCGCCGCCGGCAAGACGCTGAGCGCCGAGGAGGAAGCCAAGCGCAAGGCGCCGCCGCTCGACATGTGGGACGAGATCGGCGCCAACGCCGCCGCGGACCGCGCGCCGAAAGGCATCGACGTCTTTCGCCACAAATTCTTCGGCCTGTTCTATGTCGCGCCGGCGCAGGATTCGTTCATGTGCCGGCTGCGCATTCCGAACGGCATCCTGAGCGCGCATCAGCTCGCGGGCGTCGCCGATTTGGCCGAAACGCTCGGCGGCGGCACCCTCGACGTCACCACGCGCGCCAACCTCCAGATTCGCGAGATCGCGCCACGGTCGACCATCGACGTGCTGACGGGCATCCAGGACCTTGGCCTCACCTCGCGCGGCGCCGGCGCCGACAATATCCGCAACATCACGGGCAGCCCGACCGCGGGCATCGATCCGACCGAGTTGATCGACACACGGCCGCTGGCGCGCGCCCTGCACTTCACCATCCTCAACCATCGCGAGCTTTACGGCCTGCCGCGCAAGTTCAACATCGCCTTCGACGGCGGCGGCCAGATCAGCGTGCTCGAGGATACCAACGACATCGGCTTTGCCGCGGTGCGCATCGGCGACGGCGCTGCGGTGCCCGCGGGCATCTATTTCCGGATGGTTCTCGGCGGCATTACCGGCCACGGCGATTTCGCGCACGACACCGGCATCCTGCTCAAGAGCGAGGAATGCGTTGCGGCGGCCGTTGCCGTCGTGCGCGTCTTCATCGCGCATGGCGACCGCACCGACCGCAAGCGGGCCCGGTTCAAGTACCTCCTCGACGAATGGGGCATGGACCGCGTCATGGCGGAAGTCGGCAAGGAACTGTCGTTCACGCCCCCAAAGGTGCCGCCGGAGCAATACCTGCCGCGCGGGCCAATGCTGAAACATGGCCATGTCGGCATCCACAAGCAGAAGCAGAAGGGCATGAATTACATCGGCGTTGGCCTGCCGGTCGGCCGGCTCAGCGCGGCGCAGGCGCGCGGCCTGGCGGCGATCGCCCGGCAATTCGGCAGCGGCACGATCCGGCTGACCGTGTGGCAGAACCTGATCCTGTCGGATATCAGCGACGCCAAGTTGTCGGGCGCACGCACGGCGATCGAAGAGATCGGCTTGAGCGCCGAAGCGTCGCCGATCCGCGGCGCGCTGGTCGCGTGCACCGGCAACACCGGCTGCAAGTTTGCCGCCACCGACACCAAGGCGCAGGCCCTTTACCTGGCGCAATATCTTGAAGCCCGCATCAAGCTCGACAAGCCGATCAACATTCATCTCACCGGCTGTCCGCATTCCTGCGCCCAGCATTATGTCGGCGATATCGGTTTGCTCGGCGTCAAGGTCGCGCAGGGCGACGAGATGATTGAGGGCTACACCATCGTCGTCGGCGGCGGCGCCGGCAACGAGCAGCGGATCGCTCGCGAAATCGCCCGCGACGTGCCGTTCGCCGACGTCGCCGACCGGCTCGAGGCGTTGCTCCGCTGTTACTTGGCGGAACGCCGTAGCGCCGAATCGTTCCATGAATTCGCCGGCCGCCATTCGGTCGAAGCCTTGCAGACCATGCTCGCGGCGGAGCCGGTGGCATGAACGCCATCGCGCCGCTGGTTCCCGAAAACGCCCCGTTCAGCGGCGCCGAGCGCGCGTTCATCAACGGTTGGATCGCCGCCTACTACACCACCGATGTCGCGACGCCGGTCGCCGTCACGCCGGCAGCAGCCGAGGCGCTTCCCTGGCACGACGCCTCGCTATCGCTCGATCAGCGGATGGAACTCGCCACGGGCCGGCCAATGCCCGAGTTGCTGATGGCAGCGATGGCGCAGCAGGATTGCGGCCAGTGCGGCTATCTCTGCCGCAGCTACGCCGCGGCGATCGCCGCCGGCACGGAAACGGCGCTGACGCGCTGTGTTCCCGGCGGCAAGGAAACCGCCCGTAAGCTGAAAGAACTGCTCGAGACCGGCGGCGCGCCGGCGCCGGCAACGGTTTCGGCCGCGACGGCCGCCGCGACGGTTGCGTCAGCCCCCACAGGCCCCGTCACCGTCGCGGCCCAATTCCGCAGCGCCCGGCCGCTCAACCGCGCCGGCTCGGCCAAGGATACGCGGCAGGTGGTGCTGAACCTCTACGGCTCCGGCCTGCGTTATCAAACCGGCGACAGCATTGGCATCATGCCGACCAACTGCCCCGCGACCGTTGCCGCGATCATCGCGGCGCTGGGCGCCGATCCGAACACCGAGGTCGATACCGCCAACGGCACGCGCCTGCCGTTGCGCGAGGCACTGGGCCGCGCGTGCGACATCGGCCGGCCGTCGGACGAGGTTATCGAAGTGTTGGCATCGCGCGCGCGCGATCCGGAGCAATCGCAACGGCTGCAAGCGCTTGCCGAAGGCTATCCCGGCGCCGAGCCGGACGGCGCCGACCTGCTCGAGCTGCTGACCGTTTTCCCGTCGGCGCGGCCGCCGTTACAGGAACTGATCGCGGCGCTCGCGCCCTTGCAGCCGCGTCTCTATTCGATCGCCTGCTCGCCGTTGGTGCATGGTGGCGAGGTCCATTTGACGGTTGCGGCGGTGCGTTGGGAAAAACGCGGCCGCGCGCGCAAGGGAGTCGCCTCGTGCTTCCTGGCCGAGCGCGCCGAACATGCGACGACAATGCCGGTTTTCGTCCAGCCGCCGGCGCACCGCTTCCGGCCCCCCGAGTCTGACGATGCGCCGATGATCATGATCGGCCCCGGCACGGGCATCGCGCCGTTCCGCGCCTTTCTCCAAGAAAGGCGCGAGAACGGCGCCAAAGGCCGCAACTGGCTCTTCTTCGGCGACCAGCGCCGCGCGACGGACTTCCTCTACGAGGACGAGCTGACCGCCTGGCACAAGGACGGCTTGCTGGCGCGGCTCGACGTGGCGTTTTCCCGCGACCAACCCGAGCGCATCTACGTTCAGCAACGCATGCGCGAGCAATCGGCGCGGCTGTGGCGCTGGATCAACGACGGCGCGTACATCTTCGTCTGCGGCGCGATGGCGATGGGCCGCGACGTCGAGACCGCGTTGGCCGCCATCGTCGCGCGTCAGGGCGCCATGGGCATCGGCTCCGCCAAGGCCTATCTCGTGCAGCTTGGGCGCGAAGGCCGATTCGTGAAGGACGTCTATTGATGACTCACTTCCCGATTTGCCTCGATCTCGCCGGCAAGCGTTGCCTCGTCGTCGGCGCCGGACCCGAAGCGGCGCGCAAGACGGCCGCGTTGCGCCGTGCCGGCGCGCTGGTCGTGGCGACGCCGCGTTTCGCCTCCGCCGATCTGGACGGCTGCGTGTTGGCGTTCGCGGCCGACGTTCCGCGTGCAGTTGGCGAAGCCGTGTCGCGCGCCGCGCGGGCACGCGGCATCCTGGTGAATGTGGCCGACCGGCCGGAATTTTGCAGCTTCATCATGCCGGCGGTGATCGAGCGCGCGCCGGTAACCCTCGCGATATCGACCGGCGGTGCCTCGCCGGCCTTGGCGCGACGGCTGCGCGCGATGCTCGATGCGATCGTGCCACGGCGGCTCGGCGCGCTGGCGGCGTTGGCCGGCGAGTTCCGCGCGCGCGTAAAGCAAACGATCGCCGATACGGCGACGCGACGCGCGTTCTGGGAACAATTGCTGGACGGACCGGTGGCGCGGCTGGCGTTGGCCGGCGAGCAAGACGCGGCGCGCCGTCAGCTCGAAGCGGCGCTCGACGCCGAAACTGTCACCGCGCCGCGCAGGGTCGCCTAGGCGCGGCGCGAGGCCCCGCGCGGCCCGGACTTGCGGCGACGGATCAGGGTGCCGGCGCCTTCGGCAAACAGCTCGAGCAGAATCGCATGCGGTACGCGGCCATCGATGATGACCGCCGCTTCGACGCCGCCTTCGACGGCTTCGATGCAGGTCTCGACCTTCGGGATCATGCCGCCCGAAATCGTGCCGTCGGCGATCATCGCCTTGGCGTCGGCCACCGCCAGCTCGTGCACCAATTTCTTTTCGGCGTCGAGCACGCCGGCCACGTCGGTGAGCAGCAGCAGACGGGCGGCCTTGACCGCCGCCGCGACCGCGCCCGCGGCGGTGTCGGCGTTGATGTTGTAGGTCTCGCCCGCCGTGCCGACACCGATTGGCGCGATCACCGGAATGATGTCGGACTTGGCGAAATGATCGAGCACCGGCGCGTCGACGGCATAAGGCTCGCCGACGAAGCCAAGATCGAGAACCTTTTCGATATGGCTATCCGGATCGGCGCGCTTGCGCGTCAATTTGCGCGCGCGGATAAGGTCGGCGTCCTTGCCCGAAAGGCCGACGGCGCGGCCGCCGGCGCGATTCACCGCGGCGACGAGCTCCTTGTTGATCGAACCCGACAGCACCATTTCGACGATCTCGACCGTCGCCTGATCGGTGACGCGCAAACCGTCGATGAACGAGCTTTTGATCTTCAGCCGTTCGAGCATCTGGCCGATCTGCGGGCCGCCACCGTGCACAACGATGGGATTGATGCCGACCTGCTTCAGCAGCACGACATCGCGCGCGAACAGATCGGCGATCTCGGTCTCGCCCATCGCATGGCCGCCGTATTTGACGACGATCGTCTTGCCGGCATAGCGCCGCATGTAGGGCAGCGCTTCCGACAGCGTTGCGGCTTTCAGCGCGGCATCGGGTGGCGCGGTGCGGTTTTTATCGCTCATGGCGGGGCTTTATAGCGGCATCGGCGCTAGCTCGCCAGCGCGGCGAGCAGCGCGCGCAGCGCCGGAATCCCCTGGCTGGTTTCGGCGCTGGTGGCAACGACGAGCGGATAGGCGCTGGGATGCCGCGCTAGCGCGGCGCCGACGGCGTGAGCCTGCGCGTCGCATTCCGCCGCGCTGACCTTGTCGGCTTTGGTCAACACCGCCATCGCCGATACCGCATGGTCCGCCAGCAGATCGAGCGCGAGCCGATCCGAGTCTTTCAGTCCGTGCCGCACGTCGACCAACAGGAGCGCGCGCCGCAATACGCCGCGCCGCGCGAGATAGAACCCCACGGTCTGACTCCAGCGGCGCGTTTCGGCTTGCGAGACCGCGGCGTAGCCGTAGCCTGGCAAGTCGACCAACATCAACCGGTCGCCGACCGAAAAGAAATTGATCGCCCGCGTGCGGCCGGGCGTGCGTGAAACCCGCGCCAATGCCTTCCGCCCGGTGAGCGCGTTCAACAGGCTCGATTTGCCGACATTGGAGCGGCCGACGAACGCGATCTCGGCCAGGCGTTCGGAGGGCAATGCGGCCGGCTGGTCGGCCGCGGCGATGAACCGGCTTTCGGCAGCGAATAGGCGGCGGCCGCGTTCGAGCTCGGCCGCGCCGGTGGGCACCGCCAGAGCCGTCATCGCGTCAGGCGGCGCCGGAGCGCCGCATGATCGCCCACTGCTGGGCAATCGACAGCAGGTTGTTCCAGCTCCAGTAGATCACCAAGCCGGCGGGGAACTGGGCCAGCATGAAGGTGAACACGATCGGCAACACCATGAACATCTTCGCCTGGATCGGATCGGGCGGCTGCGGATTGAGCTTCTGCTGCAGGAACATCGTCACGCCCATGATCAGCGGCCAGGCGCCGATATGGAGGAACGAAACATCCGGCGGCACGTACGGCAGCCAACCGAAGAGATTGACGAAGCTCGTCGGATCGGGCGCCGACAGGTCGTGGATCCAGCCGTAAAACGGCGCGTGGCGCATCTCGATGGTGACGTACAGCACCTTGTAGAGCGAGAAGAACACCGGAATCTGGATGACAATCGGCAAACAGCCAGCCATCGGATTGGCGCCGACGCGCTTATACAGCGCCATCATCTCCTGATTAAGCTTCTGTTTGTCGTCGCCGTATTTCTCGCGCAGCTTCTGCATCTCGGGCTGCAGCTTCTTCATCTTGCTCATCGCGCGATAGGACTTGTTCGCCAACGGGAAGAAGACGAGCTTGATGAGAACCGTCAGCAGCAGGATGGCGAGACCGAAATTGCCGATCAGCTTGTAGAAGAATCCGAGCGCCAGGAAGATCGGCTTGGTGATCCAATAGAACCAGCCGAAATCGATCGCGCGGTCGAAATTCGGAATCCCGTACTGAGATTCATAGCCTTCCAGCACATTCAGAACCTTGGCGCCCGCAAAAGCGCGGCTCTCTTCGGTCACGCTCGCGCCCGGCGCGACGTCTTGTGCGGCGCCGATATAGTCTGCCTGATAGATGTCGACGCCGCCGACCTTGCCGTATTGCAACTCGGCCGTGACCGACGCGTTCTGCAGCGGAACGAGCGCAGTCAGCCAATATTTGTCGGTGAAGCCGAACCAACCGCCCGTGGTCGCGAACTGCACGTGCGGATGTTTCTTCATCTCGTCGTAATTGAACGGGTCGCATCCCAAGAGGAAGAGGCACGAACCGTCGTGCAGCTTGCCGTCGGTAACGCCGATCGGTCCTTCATGCAGCAGGTAGGTGTTCGAGACCTCGGGTTCGCCTTTGCGCACGTCGACCACGTAGGGCGACAGCTTGACCGCGGCGGCGCCGCTATTCGTGACGTGGTCGGTGACGGTGAAGATGTATTGGGAGTCGACGGCGATATGGCGGGTGAATTTGAGCCCCGCGCCGTTATCCCAGGTAAGATCGATCGGGTGGCTCGGCGTCAGCGCCCCACCCGACGCGGTCCAGCGCGTTTCCGGTCCGGGTACCTTCACGTTCGGGCTGGCGGCAAGCCAGCCGAATTGAAGGAAATACGGATGTTCGCTGCCGTCGGGCGCGAGCAGGACGATTTCCGCGCTCTTCGGATCGACTGTCTCGTGATAGGTGCGCAGCGTCAGATCGTCGATGCGGCCGCCGATCAAATTGATCGAGCCAACGAGGCGCGGCGTGTCGATCGCCACGCGTGGCGTTGATGCGAGGACCTGCGCGCGCGGCGCAACTTTGGCTTCGCCGACAACCGACGGCGCCGTTGCCGGCGCACCGGGCGTAGCCGCCGGTGCATTGGCGGTCGACGCGGTTTTCGCCGGTGGTGTCGGCATCGGCGCCGGAAAGAACCGCTCGCCGAAATACTGGAAGCCGATCAGAATCGTGATCGAGATCGCAATCGCAATGATCAGATTGCGCTGATCCATGTCAGGTCCGCGCCGGCGGCACCGGGTCGACACCCGATCCGCCCCAAGGATGGCAACGCGCGACGCGCTTCAACGCGAGCCACGTGCCGTGTGCCGCGCCGTGGACATGCACCGCTTCCGCCGCGTAATGCGAGCAGCTTGGCCAATAGCGGCAGTTGGCGCCGAGCACCGGCGCAATCAGCAGCTGATAGGCGCGGATGAGCACTTGAAGCACGACGCTCATGATGCATCACTGCCATCGGTGCGATAGGCACCGACTTGCTTCAGCGCGGCTTCGAGGTCGCCAAGCAACGCGTCGAAGGGGCGCGTCAAGGTCGCGGTCCGTGCGATCAAGACGAAATCGTGTCCCGGCGCGCCGTGCCGGCCGATGACACGCTCCGCCGCCGCACGCAGACGCCGACGCGCGCGATTGCGTGCCACGGCGATGCCGACTTTCTTGCTGGCGGTGAGACCGATGCGTGCGGTATCCGTGCCGACGCGCGGCGCCGCTTGCAGGATCAGTCCGGGCGTGACGTATTTCCGGCGGCTCGCGGCAACTGCAAGGAATTCAACGCGCCGTTTCAGGCGCGCGATCTTGGTCATCGGCTGCGCCTCCCCGGCGGCAATTCCGCGTTAGGCCGATAGACGCTTGCGGCCCTTGGCCCGGCGGCTTGCCACCACGCGGCGACCGCCGACCGTCGCCATGCGGGCGCGGAAGCCGTGACGGCGCTTACGGACGAGTTTGCTGGGCTGGTATGTGCGCTTCACGGCGATGACTCCGGCGAAACTTCTGGCAAAATCGAAGGCGCTGTATACGAGAGCGGGTAGCCTAAGTCAACGTCACAACCTCGCGGCAAATTGACTAAGCGAGGCAGGTCAATGGCTTAGAACGAACCCGCCGGCGCGACCGGCAACGCCGCCTGTGGAGGCGCATGAGCGAGGGACGCAACGATCGGATCGGGGGTGGCTTGTCGGCCCGCCTGCTCGTCCTGACTGTCATTTTTGTCATGGCGAGCGTGCTGCTGGTTTTCCTGCCGTCGGTCACCCGCGAGCGGATGTCCTATCTCGACGACCGGATCGACGCCGCGCATTTGGCGATTCTTGCCCTCGAGGCGACCCCCAACAACATGGTGAGCAAGGAATTGTCGGACATGCTGCTCGCCCATGTCGGCGCGCACGCCATCGTCGTTCACATGGCCGACCGCACCCTCATGCTGGCCCAGGACATGCCGCCGTCGGTCGCCGACACCTACGATCTGCGCACGGAATCGATGCTGCAGATGATGGGCGACACGATGGCGACGCTGTTTCACCCGGGCAAGCGGGTCGTTCGCGTCCTTGGCATATTGCCCAAAGACCGCAAGGTCACCGTCGAGGTCGTGCTCGACGAAGGACCGCTGCGTCGGCAATTGCTGGCGTTCGGCGGGCGCATTCTCGCCGTATCGCTGGTCATCTCGCTGACCACGGCAGCGCTGGTTTATCTCACCTTGCGCTGGCTGCTGGTGGCGCCGCTGCGCCGCATGACCGCAAGCATGATGTCGTTCCGCGACAATCCCGAGGACGAATCCCGCATCATCCGCCCGTCGCAGCGCCGCGACGAAGTCGGGCTCGCCGAACGCGAGCTGGCGACGATGCAAGAAACGGTGCGGCAATCCCTGCGGCAGAAAGAGCATCTCGCCGCGCTCGGCACCGCCGTCTCGAAGATCAACCACGATTTGCGCGGCATCTTGTCGACGGCGCGGCTCACCTCCGACAGCCTGGCCGGCAGCACGTCGCCCGAAGTGAAGCGCGCCGCGCCAGCGTTGCTGGCGGCAATCGATCGCGCCGTCGCGTTGTGCACCGGCACGCTCAACTATACCCGCGAGAGTGCGCCGCCGTTGCGCCGCAGTCACTTCCCTCTCGCGGCGTTGGCCGACGCGCTTATTGGCGAACAGGCCGCACACAATGGATTCAGCGTCGTCAACGAAGTGCCCGCGGGCGTCACCGCCTATGCCGACCGCGACCAGTTGCTGCGAGTACTGGAAAACCTGACGCGCAACGCCGCGGAATGCGGCGCGCATCGCTGCGCGATCGGCGCCGCGCAGAACGGCAGCGGGCTCCGCATCGCCGTCAGCGACGACGGGCCAGGCCTGCCACCCAAGGCGCGCGCGCATCTGTTTACGGCGTTCTCCGGTTCGGCGCGGCCGGGCGGCACTGGCCTCGGCCTCGCCATCGCGCGCGAAATCATGCGCGCCCATGGCGGCGACATCGCGCTCGAACGGAGCGACGCGGGCGGCACGGTGTTCGCGCTGACGTTGCCGATTAACGGCGATGCCGCCTAGTCGAGCGCCAACAGCTCGGATTTGAGATAGGCGCTTTCCGGCAGGAACGGATGCACCGGATGGTCCGGTGCCGCGCCCGCGCTCTGCAAGATGCGGCCCGTGCGGCCGGCATCGAAGACGCCGCGCCGAACCGCTTCGGCGAACTCGGCGACGCCGACATTGTGCGAACAGGACGCGATGAACAGCATGCCGTGCGGCGCCACGACCGACGCCGCCAGCCGCGCGAGCTTGCGATAGCCGCGCAAGCCCGCGCCAAGATCCTTCTTCGATTTGACGAAGGCCGGCGGATCGGCAACGACGATGTCAAAGCGCTCGCCGGCGGCCGCCAGCCGCTCGAGCTCGGCAAAGGCTTCGGCGCGTGCGAAGCGGCAGCGTGCTTCGACGCCGTTGGCTGCCGCCGCGCGACCGGCGAGCGCGAGCGCCGTTTCCGAACGATCGATGGCGACCACGGACGATGCGCCGGCGCGCGCCGCCGTGACCGCGAACCCGCCAGCAAAGCAATAGGCGTCGAGCAGCCGGCACCCCTTCGCCAGCGCGGCGACTGCGCGGCGATTCTCGCGCTGGTCATAGAACCAGCCGGTTTTCTGACCGGCCATAGGATCGGCAAAAAAGCGGGTGCCGTTTTCGACGAATTCGACCGCACCGTCGAGCGTGCCGGCAGCAAGCCGGACTTCCTCCGCCAGGCCTTCGAGCTTACGGCCGGCGCCGTCGTTGCGCAGGACGATGGCCTTGGGCGCCAGAACCGGGGCGAGCGCACCGACGATCTCCCCTTCGAGCCGCGCCATGCCGGCGGTATTGAGCTGAGCGACGACGATGTCGCCGAACCGGTCGATCACCAGGCCTGGCAGGCCGTCGGCTTCGGCATGAACGGCGCGATAGAAAGGCTCGGGATAGAGCCGATGACGCAAGGCAATCGCGGCTTCGAGCCGCGCCGCGATGAACGCGCGATCGACGACACAGGCCGGATCGCGGTCGAAGATGCGGGCCGCGATCAGCGCATGCGGGTTGAACGTCGCCACGCCGAGCGGCTTGCCCGAACCGGCCGCGAGGCGCACCAGGCTGCCCGGCGGCAGCGCCTTGGCGGCCTTATCCATCTGAATCTCATTGGAATAGAGCCACGGATGGCCTTGCTCGGCGCGTTTGTGCCGGCCGGGCAATAGGCTGACGACCGGATAGTCGGCGGCACTCACCGCTTAACGCCGCGCGCGCTGGCGATCGGCGGCGCGAATTGCGGCTCGATATCCCAGGGAAACAGGATCCAGGTGTCCTGGCTCACTTCGGTGATGAAGGTGTCAACCAGCGGCCGGCCTTTGGGCTTGGCATAGATCGTCGCGAAATGCGCCTTGGGCAGCAGCCGGCGGACGACCTCGGCGGTGCGGCCGGTATCGACCAGATCGTCGATGATCAGATGGTCGGCGCCGTCGTTGGCGGCACTTTTCAGAACCTTGACCGGTCCCTGGTCACGATCGTCATAGCTGGCGATGCAGACGGTATCGACCAGTCGCACGTCGAGTTCACGCGCGACGATTGCCGCCGGGACCAAGCCGCCGCGTGTCACGGCGATGACGCTGCGCCACGGACCGAGATCGAGCAACCGCCAGGCGAGCGCCCGCGCGTTGCGGTGCAGCTCTTCCCACGAAACCGGAAACGTCTTGGTGTAAGGCTGCGGCACGGTCATGCCGCACGATAGCGCGCCGGACCCGCGCCGCCTAGCCGCGGCGGTCAGCGGACGTAGATGCGGACTTCGTTGCTTTGAACTTCGGCGCTCGTCGTCGCCGACAGCGTCACGCGGTCAGCCGGCAGGCCCATATTGGTGAGCGAGCGCATGACGTCTTCGGCGTTGTGCTTGGACGCGTTCGAGTTGACCGCGACCTGCGCCGCCGTGCCGCCGCTCGGCGCCACCGCGACGAGTTCGAAGGTGGCCGATGGCTTGCGCTCGAGCGCACGGCTGACCGCCGTGTAAAGCGCCTCCTCATAAGAGACGTTCGGCCGGTCGAACCGGATCACCACCAGCGGATGGTTGCCGCCCGTTGCCACCGCGTGCGTCGTGGCCTCGGCATGCCGTGTCGGCAAGCTGCTCCGGGTCACCGCCGCCGGGGCAAAGGGCCCGGCTCGCCAGGCTCGGCCCGAAGAGGCGGCCATTCTTGATCGCCTGCGACAGCGTCACCAGGTTGTCATGCTCGTTGATGACGTAATTGCTCTGGCGGGCGATCTCGTCGCTGACGCTATTCAGCAGCGCATCGAGCTTCATGGTCGTCGCGTCGACGTCGGTCTGGATGGCAGTGAGTTGACGATGGTCCTCTTCGACCGCGCCCTGCAGCGAGAATGCCGCCTGGGTCGCGTTCGTCAGATGGGATGCGAGCCACGAATCCGCCGTGGCCTGGGTCGAAATCCGGTTGAGCTGCCCGATGTCGCCGTTGATGCGATCAAGCGAAGTCTGCGCGTGATTCCACGCGGCGACGAGATTCGGATTGCCCGGCGTCGTGCCGGTCTGCAAGCGCGAATTGATCCGCGCCACGGTGTCGAAATAGGCCTGGGAGTCGCGCTGAACCGACGCGCGGGCGCCGGCAAGATCCTCTTCGCGCTGGGCAACGTTGCCCTTCAGCCGCTGCAGGTCGCCGCGCAGGCTTTGTACCTTCTGGCTGACGATCGTGTTTGTCGACGCGCTCGAGTTGTCATACGTCGAGCTCGGGCTGTTGGTCGGCTCCGGATTGAGCTTGGCCTGTGACGGCGGGACTGAATAGGTGGTAGCTTGCTGTTGCGGCTGCGCAGCGGGTCGGCTTGCCATCGCCCCTTGATGCCGCTAGCTTGCGCCCCGATTTAAGCGGCACACATGCCGTCGCGGCGCCCGTAGCTCAACTGGATAGAGCACCAGACTACGGATCTGGGGGTTGGGAGTTCGAATCTCTCCGGGCGCGCCATCGCCGGAATTTTGTGCAAACTTGCCGATAAAGCGTGCACACACGGCCGCTAACCATCGAAACCTAGCCACCATTCGTACCGCCCGCCCTTGCCGCCCACGGTGGTAAGGCGGTTAAGAAAGCCGCAGCCTCGTCTCGCGAAAGGTCAGGTCCGTGGCGCGCGGCTAGGACGCGAAGAACGCGCGCAGCGCCGCCGCGGTTTCCGCCGGACACTCCTCGGGAACGTAATGGCCGGAGGGCAAGGCTTCGGCGCCGACGATGTTGCTCGCATAATCGCGCCAGACCGCGAACGGCTGGTGGTTGCGGCCGACGCCGCCGGTCGCACCCCACAGCAGCAAAACCGGGCAGTCGATCCGGCGTCCGGCGGCAACGTCAGCGCTGTCCATCGCCAGATCGACGCCGAATGTCGCGCGATAATCCTCACACATGCCGCGAACCGTCGCCGGATTCTTGAAGCAGCGCAGATATTCGGCCAGCGCCTCGGGTGCGAAAAACTTCATGCCGGCCGGACCTTTGCTCAGCTTCCGCCGCAGATAGAACTCGGGATCGGCGAGCATCAGCCGCTCCGGCAAGTCAGCGGGCTGCGCCATGAAGAACCAATGCCACGAGAACAATCCCCAGGCCCGCGAGACGTGGTTGAGCAAGTGATGGGTCGGAATGATGTCGACGATCGCCGCGCGCGTAACTTCGTCCGGATGGTCGAGACACATGCGATGCAAGACGCGCGCGCCGCGATCGTGGCCGGCGGCGGCGAAGCGCGTAAAGCCGAGCTTGGCCATCACCTCGACATTGTCCTGCGCCATGGCGCGGAACGAATAGTTGGCGTGGTCCGCGACGGGCTCGGGCTTCGAGGAATCGCCATAGCCCCGGAGATCGGTGCAGACGACGGTAAATTCCTTGGCCAGGACGGGCGCGACTCGATGCCACGACACATGCGTGAACGGGTTGCCGTGCATCAGCAACACCGGCGGACCCTTGCCGCCGTGGACCGTGACGATGCGCGCGCCGCCGGTCTCGATCACCGTTCGGGTAAAGCCTTCGAACACGCCGCCCCCTCGCACCGGAAGCCTGCAAGATAGTGTGTTGCGATAGCACCAGCGAGCCAGCGTCGCGACTCGCCTGGACCGAATCCCTAGCGGTTCGGCGTCCGAAACCTACTAGCTATGGTTGAGTCTATACTTAAAGAGTAGTTAAAAACCCCTTGATTTGCTTGAGAAATTAATCTTAGCTTAACCACGTTCCTTCGGCGCCGCCGGAGGGCCGCTTTTCCCAAGAATCGGGGGACGACATGACGACGGTAACGCAGCTCGCCGCTCTCGTGCAGGATCGCTTGGCGGCCGCCCGCGGCGCCGACATCGAGCATCTGCCCGATCCCGTCGAAGCCGCGATTGCCGGCCAGCGTTTCCGCGAATTCGAACTCGAATACGATTCCGCGAAGAAGATCCTATTTTGCTACTTCAAGTACGAAGGCCGGCCGTGCTTCACGCCGGCGTTGTTGCGCGAGGCGCAGTCGATCCAGCGCCTGGTGCGCGGCCTGTTCGGTGACCGCGTCGTCGGCGAGCCACCGCTGCGTTATCTGGTGCTCGGCTCGCGCACGCCGCAGATCTGGAACCTGGGCGGCGACCTCGAACTGTTCTCGACCCTGATTCGCAACCGCGACCGCGCCGCGCTGCGCCGCTATGCGCACAGCTGCTGCGAGCTTGGCTTCACCAACGCCACCGGACTCGGCTTCGACCTCCCGGTGATCTCGGTCGCCCTCGTTCAGGGCGATGCGCTGGGCGGCGGCTTCGAGGCGGTGCTGAGCTCGAACCTGATCGTCGCCGAACGCGGTGCCAAGTTCGGCTTGCCGGAAATCCTGTTCAACCTGTTCCCCGGCATGGGCGCCTATAGCTTCCTCGCGCGCCGCATCGCGCCCGGCATCGCCGAGCGTTTGATCATGGGCGGCGAAATCTATTCCGCCGAGCAGCTCCACGCGCTCGGCGTCGTCGACGTGCTGGCGGCCGATGGCCAGGGCGTGCAGGCGTTCTACGATTTCATCGGCCGGCGCGAACGCCGTTATGCCGCACAGCGCGCGATGTATCGCGCGCGCCGATTGGTCAATCCGGTGACGTTCGAGGAAATGACGCGCATTGCCGATCTGTGGGTCGAGGCGGCGTTCAAGCTCGAAGAGGCCGATCTCAAGCGGATGGAACGGCTGGTCACCGCACAGGAACGGCGCGGCGTGCGCGCTTAGCACCCCGACCGGCGAGCATACTCTTCAATACGACGGCTTGATTGCGGCGCGTATCGCGCGCGCCGAAGACCAGCGTGATGCGCCCTTGCCGCGCCCGTGCGCGCAACTGTGCGAACGCCTCCGGCTGGCGCTTCAGCTCGGCGCGATACCGGCGGCGGAATTCGCTCCACCGCGCCGGATCGTGACCAAACCATTGCCGCAGTGCCGCACTCGGCGCGATGTCCTTGAGCCAGAGATCGATGCGCGCTTTGGCCTTCTTGATGCCGCGCGGCCACAGCCGGTCGACCAGGATTCGGGTTCCGTCGCGCGACGACGGCGGGTCATAAGCCCGCTTCAGGTTGACGTCGGGTCGCGCCGCCATCACGGCGCCCGCACGGTGACGGCGGCGACGCGCGGCGTCAGCAACGGCGGGCCGTAAAGAACGACAAACAGGCCGAAGGCACCGGCCCAGGCGCCACCCGCGAGGCTCAGCACCAACAGATACTGTGCGCCGGCGAGCGGCGCCAACAAGCGCAGCACGGCCGCGATAGTGACGAGAATGTAGATCGCCGTCGTGCCGTGACCGGCGGACAGCTTCCGGCCAGTATGGCCCAGCGAGGCGCGCGTCATCACCGCGAGCGTCATGGTGCCGATGGCGCCGACGGTGAGCGCGTGCAACGCCGCCGTCGCCGGCAAGAGCGGTGCGACTCCACTCACCGCCAAGAGCAGAAATCCGAGCGCCAGCCAGCCGTAACCGAGATGCAGCACCCACAATAGCGGCTCGCGCCACGTACCGGCGCCGCGCCAGCGCGCCAGCCGAACGCCTTGCGCCACGGCGGCAAGCAGCGCCAGCCAAGCCGTCGCCGCGGCTTCGGGCGCCGCGACCCAGGTGATCACCGCCAGAGCCGTTGCGCTGAGCGCGCCGCGATCCGCCCAGCCAAACGACGCCGGCGCAGGGTCGTCCGGGCGTTGCCGGGTCAACCAGTTGCGCGTGAAGCTCGGCACGATGCGGCCGCCGATCAGACTGATCAGCATCAGCAACGTCGCGATACCGATGCGGTTGCCGAGTTCGCCGCTCGCCGACCAACCGAGCGCCTCGGCGTGAACCAATGCGTTGCCTGCGAGCAGCAGCGTCAGCGCGCCCACCATCGGCAAATTGCGCCAGTTGCGCCCGGCGACGATTTCACGCGCGATCACCGCGACGAACGCGACGGGAAAGGCAAGATCGAGCATGGCAGCCGCCGCGGCGCCGATGTCCGCCGAAAGCAGCACGGCGAGGCGGCCGGCGATCCACAACACCGCGAGGCCCGCCAGCGACGCGCCTTGCAGTGGCATGCGTCCGGTCCAGTTCGGAATCGCGGTCAGCATGAACCCCGCGACGGTCGCCGCGGCATAGCCGTAAATCATCTCGTGCGCGTGCCAGATCGGCGGCGGCAGCAGTGTCGGCACGGCGCCCGCGCCGGCGAAAAACGCGAGCCACAACGGCACTGCCAGCGCCGCCCATGCCGCCGCCAGCAGGAAAAACGGACGGAAACCGGCGGACAACAGCGCTGGTCCGCTGTGGGAACGATAGCGCGGAATGGCATTCACGGCGTCAGGCTCCGGCGACGAAACAAGGCTCACGCCGCAAGCTTAGGAGCGTGCCCGGATGCAACTCAACCGTAAGGATCGTGGTGTCTTTGCCTCAGCCGCGCCGTTCGGCGCGGGTCATCTGCTCAAGGCTGGCGTCGAGCCGCGAGAATTCATTGACGATCTTGTCAAAGTAAGCCGGGCCGGTGCGCGTGAGATCGTTGGCCGTCACTTCGCGCATCGCCGTCAACGCCTCGCACAGCCGCACGCCGCCGACATTGGCGGCGCCGCTGCGCAACGAGTGCGTCACGTCGCGGAAATCGCGGAGATCGCCGCGTTCGACCGCCTCGCGCAGATCCTCGATCAGCCGGCGCGCATCCTTGCGGAACGTGTCGACGACTTCGACGACGAACTCGCTGCCGCCCAGGCTCTTCAGCGCGACGAAGGTTTGCTCGTCGACCACGGCGCCGGCATCGGGCACGAAGCGCGGATGGACTGAGATCGGCGTCACCACCTGCGGCGCGAAGATGGGACGGCGATCGCCGCCGGCGGCCTTGGCGTGGATATCGGTCAGGGCCGCCAGCAACTGCGCGGGCTCCATCGGCTTGGTCAGCACCGCGTCCATGCCGGCCTCGCGGCAAAGCCGTTCGGTCTCGCTGGTCACGTCGGCGGTGAGTGCGACGATCGGCAGTCGCCATTCGCCGACATGACTCATGCGGTAGAGCTTGGCGACTTCGTAGCCGGTGACGTCGGGCATGTTGATGTCGAGCAAGGCCAGATCGAAACGGTCGCGTTCGAGCGAGGCGAGGGCCTGCTCGCCGTCGGCGACGACCACCGCCTGATGGCCGGCCATTTCGAGCACCTTCTTGAGGATTTTGCAGTTCGCGGCGTTGTCGTCCGCAACCAGCACCTTGAGCGGCTGTGCAGGACGCGGCGGCGGCAACGGCTCGAGCGATGCCGGCGCGACGGCGACCGGCGGCGGCGCCACCGGCACCGCGGGCGCCACGGCCGGCGCAGATTCGACTTGGTGCTGACGCGGATTGCTGGCGAGCGCGCTCATCAACGCACTGGCCAGTGCCTCGGGGCGCACCGGCGCCTCGATCACCGCCGCAAGCTCGGCCGCGCCAATGCCGGCAATCGCATCGCTGCCGCCTTCGGGCGCAATGACGACGATGACCGGCGGCTCCGTGTACTCGGTTGTCAGGCGATGCGCGAACGCCAGCGCCGCCATCGGATTGACGCGGCCGTCGAGCATGGCAAGCGCCGGCCGGCTGTCGACCGAGCCGAAATCGGCCAGCGCCGCCGGCTCGTCGCGGTGCCAGCGCAGCTCGCCGTGCCAAACGCGCACGCGCTCCTGAATCAATGCCGCCAAATCGCTGTCGCGTGAGACCAGCGCCAAGCGGCGGTCACCAAGCTCGGGCGCCGTGGCGGGCGCCGATGCATCCGGTTCGAGCGCCAAGGTCACCGTGAAGGTCGAGCCCTTGCCCGGCTCGCTGGTCGCCGCGATCGTCCCGCCCATCAATTCAACGAGCTGCTTCGAGATCGCCAGTCCGAGGCCAGTGCCGCCGAAACGACGGGCGACGGTTTCGTCCGCCTGAGTGAATACCTCGAAGATACGGTCGATCGCCTCGGGCGGGATACCGACGCCTTCGTCTTTGACCGCGAGGCGCAACCGTACGCGCTCCGCCTCGCGCTCGACGAACGATGCCGTCACGGCGATGCGGCCGCGCGCGGTGAACTTGATCGCATTCGCAAGCAGATTGAGCAGCACTTGGCGCAATTGCAGCGGCGCGCCGCGATAACTCACCGGCAGGCGCGGATCGATGCTGAGCGTGAGCGCCAGGTGTTTGGCCTCGGCCTGCGGCTTGACCAGCGCGATGACGCCGCCCAGCAGCTCGGGCAGCGCGAAGCTTTCGACGGCTGGCCGCAGCTTGCCCGCTTCGAGCTTCGACAGGTCGAGCAGGTCGTTGATCAAGCCCAACAGCGTCTGCGCCGACAGCCGCATGGTGGCGAGCATGTCGCGCTGCTCGGCGTCGAGGTTGGTGCGTGCGAACAGCGCGCCCATGCCGATGAAGCTGTTGAGCGGCGTGCGCAGCTCGTGACTCATCACCGCCAGGAAGCGGCTTTTGGCGGCGGCGGCTTCCTCGGCGGCGGCACGCGCCGCGTGCAGCCGGCGCACCAGCGTCGCGGCATAGCTCGGCAGCAGCGCCAGCGCGACATAGACGCCGGCCGATTCCGCCGGTCGCGCCTGCCAATAGGGCGTCGTCGCCACCACGCCGCCGAAGGCGATGACCGACAGCACGGCGCTGACCGCCAGCTCGCGCAACCCGTAGCGGAAGCCGAAGCCGAAGATGATCCAGAGATAGATCGCAAACCACGGCGCGGCGTAACCGGCGCCGACATGCAGAAACACCGAGACGAAAACGACGTCGCTGAGCATGGCGGCGAGACGCCGCGCCGGCGCCGCCGGCGGATCGGCGATCAAATGCACGAAGAGCAGCCAAGCGACGAGAATGCCCGGGATGTCGACCGCGAGCAGCGGCAGCAGAGTCGCCGTGTCGACGCCGAGACCGGCGAGCGCCGTGAGATAGGCCAGCACCACGCCGGTGAAGAAGATTCGCACGATTGCTTGTTGCGGCTCGGACTCGCGCATCGCGGCCAGCGCCGTGCCGACGGCCGACATGCCCTTCACCGTGACGACGATCGCCGCCAGGCCGGGCCCAAGCAGCACCAACGCCAGCGCCAGCAGCGCAATGGCCGGATCGACGGCGTTGCCCAGCCGAAAGACCGCAACCGTTGCCAGCAGCAGCGGTGCCGCCACGGCAAATGCCGCCAGCGCAATGGTGACGCCGCGTTCCTTGTTTCCGTCGCGCCCGGCGAAAGCGCTTGTTGGCTCCAGCCGTTCGCTCATGCGACCTGTTCCGACCCTATCCCCCGAATCCTGCATGGGGCCGAATCGTGATTCTGCCGTGCAAACGGCGAAAAATCTATCGCTAGGTGGTCAGCCGGCGAAAGATAACGATAACTAGGGTGTTCAGACCCTGGCCGGTGCGACATCCATAAGGGCGCGTTCAGCCGGCAGCCGGACACACACTGTGGTTCCAACCTCTTTACGGCTTTCGATCGTCAGCCGGCCGCCGTGCAGTTCGACCAAACCGATGGCCAGCGGCAGACCCAAGCCGGTGCCGGCATGGCGGCGGCTCCAGGTGCTGGCGACCTGGCCGAACCGGGTGACCGCGGTTTGGATCTCCGCCGCGTCCATGCCGATGCCGTGATCGGTGACGGTGATCGCGAAACCGGCCGCGTCGAATCGCGCGGCTAGCTCGATCCGCCCGCCGCCGTGGCTGAATTTGATCGCATTGGTGACGAGGTTGAGCAGGACTTGCTTGAGCTTGAGCCCGTCGGCGCGCAGCGGCGGCAGATCAGGCGGCAGATCGGTGACGATGGTGATGTCGATGGCGCGCGCCCGTTCGGCGACGAGCTGCAGCACGTCGCGGACGGTCTGCGGCAGCTCGATCGCTTCCTCGTCGAGCTCGACCTTGCCAGCTTCGAGCTTGGAGACATCGAGAATGTCGCTGATGATGCCGAGAAGATGCTGCGCCGAGGCGCAGATGTCCCGCGCGTAGCCGGTATAACGCGAGCTGCCGAGCGGCCCCATCACCTCGTCGGCCATCACCTGTGAAAAACCGATGATAGCGTTGAGCGGCGTGCGCAGCTCGTGGCTCATGTTCGCCAGGAATTCGGATTTGCTGCGGCTAGCGAGCTCGGCCTCTTCTTTGGCGGCGATCAGTGCGAGCTCGGCTTCCTTGCGCGACGTGATGTCGAGCGCGGCGGTGACCACCAGCATCGGCCGACCCGCCGCATCGCGCAGCAGCGCCTTGCTGCTGAGCACGACGCGCTCCTCGCCGCCGGGCAGGGTGACGTTGTGCTCGAACGAGCCGTCGGCCTCGAGCCCGCCCATGATGCGGCGGTCGCGTTCCATCGATTCACGCGCGTAAGGATCGCCGCTCACCGTCGTCGGCGTCTGGCCGATGATCGCCGCCGGCGGCTTGCCGATGCTGCGTGCAAACCAGTCGTTGACGAAGACGTAACGACCGTCGCGATCCGTCGCGACCAGGGCGAGCGGCACCGCATCGATCACCCGCAGCAACAGCTCGTGACTTTCGCGCAGCGCGTCGCGATGGCGCCGGGCGTCGGCGACGATCTTCTGTTCGAGCGACGAGGCGCGCGCCCGCAGCATGAATTGCTGCCGGCGCAGGGTCAGCAGGTTGCGCGACCGGACGCGAAACTCGTGGTGATCCACCGGACTCAGGAGGTAGTCGGTCGCGCCGGCTTCGAGCGCCTTGTAACGCAGATCGCGGTCCTCGTAGGCGGTGACGACGATCACCGGCACGTCGGCGCAACCGACGACCTCGCGGAACCGTCGGATGAAGGTCGCGCCGTCGAGATCCGGCATGTTGAAATCGGTCAGCACCAGATCGGGCGGCGAGCGCGCGGCATCGTCGAGCGCGCGCTGCGGATGATCGAACAGGCGGACATCGACCTGGTCGAGGGATTGGGCGAGACGTTCGAGAATTTTCAGATTTGTGGCGCGGTCGTCGACGATAACCACCGTCTGGCGCTTCGGGATCGACGTCTCGTTCACAGAGAAATCCCGCACAATTCTTCCCGCTGCTCAAGTATCTGCGCCGCAACACACCGCTGCAAGCGCAATAGAGGCTCGTAAATCATGGTTAACAACTCGTAAACGGCGTGTCGCGACGAAATACGCCGTGTATTAGGCGCCGACCAGCGTCAATTGCGCCTCGCCCAATCCAGTAAAGCGCGCGATCACCGGCGCCCGCAGCGGCGCGATGCACAAGCCGGTGTGGCTGCCGGTGGTGACGAAGGTGCCGCCGAGCAGCGGCCGGCCGCGCACCGACAAATGATTGGCGAGCCACGAAATGAGCCGCTTGGGATGGCCGGCGGTGTTGCCGCCGACAGCCTTGGCCGCGACCGTGCCGTCGATGACCAGTTGCGCCGCCGGCTTGGCCAGATCTACGGCGCGCCAGTTTTCCGCTGGCGCGCCCCAGCAGAACCCGCCGTTCGAGATATTATCGGCCAGTACGGCGAGTTCCGGCGCCGCCAGCCGATCGCGGAAGCGCGAATCGAGGTATTCGATCGCAACGTGCAGACTGCCGAGCGCCTGCCAGACTTCGTCCTCGGTATAGGGCGCCGCGCGCGCCGGCAGATCGCGACCGACGCGAAACGCCAGCTCGGCCTCGACGCCGTTGAGCCCATCGCGCGGCGCCAGAAGATGCGCCGGGCTTTTCACCACGTGACCGGCGAAGATCGGCGCGCAGGTCGGACGCGACACCGGACTGGCGGCGCCGACTTTCCATGCGGCGACGCGCACGCGCAGCTTGTCGACGACCAGATCCTGCAAGGCATAAGCCGCCGCCTCGTCGGACGGTGCGAGCTCGGCCGGGATGTCGCCGATGCGTTTGCCGGAAATCCGCGCTTGGATCAGGAGAGCGGCGAGCCGCTCGTGCATGACGTCAACGATGCGCCGCCGCCCTCGCCGGCGCCGCCGCGGCCAGCATGTTGCCGGCGAGATAATCCATTGCCGCGTCGACCCCGCCGCGCTTGATCGGCACGCCGGATGCCGCCAAGCCGAGCTCGACGCCGGCAAGCGTGCCGACCAGCTGCGTCTCGTTGATATAGGCGAGATGACCGATGCGGAAGACCTTGCCCGTCACCTTGCCAAGACCGGCGCCAAGCGCGACGTCGAAACGTTCAAGAATGGTCTTGCGCACCTCATCGGCATTGGTGCCATCGGGCACGCGCACCGCCGTCAAGCTGGGCGTGTAGGCCTTCGGATCGGCGCACTGGATATCGAGACCCCAGGTGCGCACCGCGCGCCGCGTCGCTTCGGCGAGGCGCTCGTGCCGGGCAAAGACATTGTCGAGCCCTTCCTCATCGAGCATCGCGATCGCTTCCTTGAGCCCGAAGAACATCAGAGTCGCCGGCGTGTAGGGGAAATAGCCGCTGTCGTTGGCATCGACCATCGGCTGCCAGTCGAAATAGGATTTCGACAGCTTAGCCGACTTGCTCGCCGCCAGCGCCTTTTTCGAAATGGCGTTGAAGCTCAAGCCCGGCGGCATCATCAAGCCCTTCTGCGAGCCGCCGACGGCCACGTCGACGCCCCATTCGTCGTGCCGGTAATCCTGAATCGCCAACGACGAAATCGTATCCACCAGCAACAGCGCCGGATGACGCGCGCGGTCGATCGCGCGGCGCACGGCGGCGATGTCGCTGGCGACGCCGGTGGACGTTTCGCTTTGCAGAACCAGCACCGCCTTGATGGCGTGATTCTTGTCGGCGGCGAGCTTGGCCTCGAATTGCGCCGGATCGGCCGGATGACGCCAGTCGCCGGGAATCAGATCGACCTCGATGCCATGCCGTTGCGCCAGGTTGCGCCACAGCGTCGCGAATTGTCCGGTTTCGAAGGCAAGCACCTTGTCACCGGGCGATAGCGTGTTGAGGATCGCCGCTTCCCAAGCGCCGGTGCCGGACGACGGAAAGATCGCGACCGGACCGGTGCATTTGAAAACGCGCTTCAACCCGGCAACGATCGCCTTGCTGATCGCCGGAAATTCCGGGCCGCGGTGATCGATGAGCGGCTGGTCCATCGCGCGCAAGACGCGATCGGGCAGGTTGGTCGGGCCGGGAATTTGCAACAGATGCCGGCCACTCCGAAACGCCATGATCAATGCTCCCCCGTCGAATGACGCGGGGAATTTGCCCGGATTCGCCCGCCAGCCGCAAGGTCCGGTTGCGGCGCGTCAGCCATGCGGCGGCGGCCTTAGCGGGCCGCCGACCGCTTCTCGAGCACCGAGACTTCGGGGTCGAGCCAGAACGCCCACACCGCAGCGCCGAAGACCAGCAGGCACGCCGCGACAATGAACGGCGCCACCCAAGAGCCGAGCTGCACCAGGAAGCCGAAGACCAGCGGCGATAGGGCGCCGCCGATGTTCCCGGCCATGTTCATCACGCCTGACACGGTGCCGGAATATTTGCCGCCGACGTGCATCGGCACCGCCCACGACGGACCGATGGTGCATTCGAGAAAGAACATCGCACCGGTCAGGCAGCCGATCGCCACGTAGGCGTCGGTTGCCAGGGCTGCCGGTATGATGCAGATCGCGCAGCCGAGCATGCCGATGATAGCGACGGTGCGATGCGCCAGCTTGGTGTTGCCGGTCTTGATCAGCAGTTGATCGACGGCGACGCCGCCGACCGTGTCGCCGATCACGCCCGCCCACAGCGGCAGCGACGCGAAGATGCCAGTCTTGATCAGCGTGAGATGGCGCGCCTCGTACAGATAGGACGGCAACCAGCTGAGGAAGATCCACAGGCAATAGACGTAGGTGAAGTAGGCGCACATGATCGCCCACATATTGGGCGAGCGGAACAGCGTCCCCCACGGCACGTTTGCGGTTTTCTCGATCTGCGGCGGCCTGATGTTGCCTTTCGAATCGACGCCGCGGATGTAGGCGAGCTCGCCCTTGCTCACCGATTCCTGTTCTTCCGGTAGGTTGCGATAGCAGCCGTACCACAACACGGCCCACAGGATGCCGACCATACCACAGATGTAGAACACCCAGTGCCAGCCGAGCGTCGTGATGATCACGACGACGATCGGCGGCGCGATCGCGGCGCCGAGACGACTGGCGCTATGCGACACGCCCTGCACCAGGCCGCGTTCCTGACGCGGGAACCACAGCTGCATCGAGCGGGTGGCGACCGGGAACGCGCCGCCCTCGCCGACGCCGAACAGGAAGCGGAGGGCGATGAACGACACCGCGCCGCTGGCGGCGGCGGTCAACGCCGTCATCACCGACCAATAGGCGACGATCGCGGTCAGCACCTTGCGTGGTCCGAACCGGTCACCGAGCCAGCCGCCCGGAATCTGGCAGAGCGCATAGCTCCAGACGAAGGCGCTGAAGATGGCGCCCATCGTCGCCTTGTCGAACCCGAATTCCTTGCTGATGACCGGCGCCACCGTCGAGATGTTGACCCGGTCGAGATAGGTGATGAGATACATCAAGCTGATCAGGAAAAGCACAAACCACCGGCTTTTCCCGGTTCGGCTACCGCGGCTGGCCATGGCGTTTCCCCCAAGTTCGCGTCTACGCGCGTCTTGTCCACGAGCGTAAACGGCCGAGGTCCGACCGACAAGCCCGCGCAAATCTGTCGCGCACCACGCCAATCGGTGCGCCTCACCGCTGGTTTTTCGGCCGGCGTTTGCGTCTAATCGCGCCATGGCCGCAACGACGCTCGAAACCCGGCTGCGCGACGCACTCAAGGGCGACATATTGTTCGACGCCTTTTCGCGCGGCCGCTACGCCACCGACGCCTCGATCTATCAGATCGAGCCCATCGGCGTAGTGGTCCCGCGCGATGCCGACGACGTCGCTGCTGCCTTCGCCATCGCGCGCGAGGACGGCGTGGCGCTGCTGCCGCGTGGCGGCGGCACATCGCAATGCGGTCAGACCGTCGGCCGCGCGCTGGTGCTCGATTGCAGCAAGTACATGAACCAGGTGCTCGACGTCGACGTCGCCCGGCGGCGCGCGCGCGTGCAGCCCGGCGTGGTGATGGATCGCCTCAACCGGCAGCTCAAAAGCAAGGGTCTGTTCTTTCCGGTCGACGTCTCGACCGGCGACCGCGCCACGCTTGGCGGCATGACGGCGAACAATTCGTGCGGCACGCGCTCGTTGCGTTACGGCAACATGGTGCACAACGTGCGCGCGATCGACGCGCTGCTGCCCGACGGCACGACCGCGACCTTCGGCGAAATCGCCGGCAATTTCGACGAGCGCGCGATGCCGGAGCGCTATCGCGATCTGGTGCGCGCCATGCGCGCCTTGCACCAACGCGAGAAGGATGAGATCGCCGCGCGCTTCCCGAAGCTCCAGCGCCGCGTCGGCGGCTACAACATCGACATGATTGCGGACGCCGGCCACAACATGGCGCATCTGCTGGTGGGGTCGGAAGGCACCCTCGCCTTCTTCAATGCCATTGAACTCGACCTCCAGCCGATCCCGCCGCACCGCGTGCTCGGCGTCTGCCATTTCCCGAGCTTCTACAGCGCGATGCAGGCGGCGAAGCCGATCGTCGCGCTCAAGCCGGCGGCGGTCGAGATAGTCGACCGCACCATGATCGAGCTGGCGCGCGACATCCCGCTGTTCCGGGCGACCGTCGACCGGTTCGTCAAGGGCGAGCCCGAGGCGTTGTTGCTGGTCGAGTTCGCCGGCGAAGACGCCGCCAAGAACGTGCGCGATCTGAAACAGCTGGTCGCGCTGATGGGTGATCTCGGCCATCAGGACAGTGTCGTCGAGATCGTCGACGACGCCTTCCAGAGCGCGGTGTGGGCCGTGCGCCGACAGGGCCTCAACATCATGATGTCGATGAAGGGTGACGGAAAACCGGTCTCCTTCATCGAGGATTGCGCCGTGCCTTTGGAGGATTTGCCGGACTACACCGCGCGGCTCGACGCGGTCTTCAAGAAACACGGCACCAGCGGTACGTGGTACGCGCATGCCTCGGTCGGCTGCCTGCACGTGCGCCCGGTGCTCAACCTGAAGCAGGAGATCGAGGTCAAGAAGCTGCGCGCCATCGCCGAAGAAGCCTTCGCCATGGTGCGCGAATACAAGGGCTCGCATTCGGGCGAGCACGGCGACGGCCTCGTGCGCTCGGAATTCCACGAGCCGATGTTCGGCACGCGGCTGGTGCGCGCGCTCGAAGCGGTGAAGGACGCGTTCGACCCCGCCGGGATGATGAACCCCGGCAAGATCGTGCGGCCGTCCAAGATGGACGACCGCTCGCTGTTTCGCTTCAAGCCGGACTATGCGACGCCAGCCATCGATACCGCGCTCGACTGGCGGGATTGGGGCGGTTTCGCTGGCGCGGTCGAGATGTGCAACAACAACGGCGCCTGCCGCGTGCGCGACGCCGGCGTGATGTGTCCGTCCTACCGGGCGACCTTGGACGAACAGCATCTGACGCGCGGCCGCGCCAACACGCTGCGCCTCGCCTTGTCGGGTCAGCTCGGGCGGAATGCCCTCGTATCCGAGCCGATGCGCGAGACGATGGAACTCTGCATCTCGTGCAAAGGCTGCAAGCGCGAATGTCCGACCGGCGTCGACATGGCGCGCATGAAGATCGAATTCCTGCACCAATATCGCAAGACGCACGGGCTTTCCTTGCGCGAGCGCCTGATCGCCTATCTGCCGCGTTATGCGCCTTATGCGTCCAAGCTTGGCGCGCTGCTCAATCTGCGCGACCGCGTTCCCGGCCTGGCGCGATTGAGCGAAGCGCTGACCGGATTCAGCGCGCGGCGCAAGCTGCCGCGCTGGCACGCGCGGCCTTATATCGACGCCGCCGGCACCGGCGGCGGCCGCGAAGTCGTGCTGTTTGCTGACACATTCAATCGCTGGTTCGAGCCGGAGAATGCGCGCGCCGCTGCCCGCGTGCTCGAACGCGCGGGATATAAGATCGTGCCGGCGAGCTTGCGCAACGAACGGCCGCTTTGCTGCGGCCGCACGTTCCTGTCCGTCGGCCTCACCGACGCCGCGAAAGAAGAAGTGGCGCGGACGATCGCGGCGCTCAAGCCTTTCGTCGAACGCGGCGTGCCCATCATAGGATTGGAACCTTCCTGTCTGCTGACGCTGCGCGACGAGTTCCCGGCGCTGCTGCCCGGCGCGGATGCAAATGCGCTCGCCAAGGCTGCCGTACTGTTTGAGGAATTCGCCGCAGCGGAGACCGCGGCCGGGCGATTCAAGCTTGCGCTCAAGCCGGTCGCGGGCAAAGCGGTGCTCCACACCCATTGTCACCAGAAAGCCTTTGCGACCGTGCCGGCGAGCGTGGCGGCGCTCAAGCTGATTCCCGGCCTCGCGGTCGAAACCTTCGACTCAACCTGCTGCGGCATGGCCGGCGCGTTCGGTTACGAGGCCGAGCATTATGATATGTCGCTGAAGATCGGCGAGCTGTCCGTGCTGCCCAAGATCCGCGCCGCGGCGGCCGATGCGCTGATCGTCGCTGCGGGAACGAGTTGCCGCTGTCAGATCAGCGACGGCGCCGGCCGCGACGCACTCCATCCGGCGCGCGTGCTCGACCGCGCCAGAGCCTAATCGAGCCCGACGAGACTCCGCGCGAAATCCTTCGCCACGAACGGGCGCAGATCATCGACGCCCTCGCCGATGCCGATGAAATGCACCGGCAGTTTGAAGGCTTCCGCAATCGCCACCAGCACGCCGCCTTTGGCGGTACCGTCGAGCTTGGTCATCACCAGGCCGGTAACGCCGACCATGTCGCCGAAGGCTTGCGCCTGAGCTTGGGCGTTCTGGCCCACCGTCGCGTCGAGGACGAGCAGAACGGCATGCGGCGCGGCGGGATCGGCCTTTTTCAAGACGCGCACGATCTTTTCCAGTTCCGCCATCAGATTGGCCTTGTTGTGCAGCCGGCCGGCGGTGTCGATCAGCAAGGCGTCGGCCTTGTCCTTCTTCGCGGCGGCCAGCGCGTCGAACGCGAGACCGGCCGCGTCGCCGCCCGCCGGCCCCGATATGACGCGCGCGCCGGTGCGCGTGCCCCAGATCGCAAGCTGTTCGGTTGCGGCAGCCCGAAAGGTGTCGCCAGCAGCCAGGATCACGCGCTTGCCTTCGCCCTTCAGGCGCTGCGCCAGCTTGCCGATGGTCGTCGTCTTGCCACCGCCGTTGACGCCGACCACCAGCACGACATAAGGCCGCGGCGCGCCTTCATCGTCGATCGCCAGCGGCGCTTCGACGGATGCGAGCGTGCGCGCGATTTCGTCGGCGAGCACGGCGCGGATGTCGGTGTCGGTCGCCTCCTTGCCGAAGCGTTCATGGCGCAGACGCTCGACAACCTGCGCCGCCAGACGCGTGCCGAGGTCGGCAGCGATCAGGATTTCCTCGAGCGCGTCGAGCGCCGCGTCGTCGAGCTTGCGCTTGGTGAGGGCGCCGGCGATGCCGTCGGTAAGATTGCGCGACGACCGCGCCAGGCCCGATTTGAGCCGGGCGAAAAACCCGTTGCTCATGCCGCAACGCCGACGAGCCGTTCGGCGGTAACGGCGGTGAGTCGCGTTCGCACGACCGCGCCCGGCACAGCGTCGCACGCGACAGTTACGGGCGCGAAATGCTCGCTACGGCCGAAGCCCGGTTGTTCGATCAGCACCTGCGCCTCGGTGCCGACGCGTGAACCGAGCGCGCGTTCGAGCGCCATTGCGCCCGCTGCGCGGAGCCGCGCCGCGCGTTCGCGCACCAGCGCCCTGGGCAATTGCGGCATGCGTGCCGCCGGCGTGTTGGCACGGGCGCTGAACGGAAAGATATGGAGGTAATCGAGCCCGGCTTCGACGACGAAAGCGAGCGTGCGCGTGAACATCGCTTCATCTTCGGTCGGAAAGCCGGCGATCAGGTCGGCGCCGAGCGCAATGCCGGGCCGCAGCGCACGGGCGCGACACGCAACGGTGAGCGCCTGGTCGCGCGTATGGCGGCGCTTCATGCGCTTCAGGATCAGATCGTCACCGGCCTGAAGCGAGAGATGGATATGCGGCATGAGCCGCGGCTCCTCGGCGATGAGACGCCAGAGCGTATCGTCGATCTCCGCCGGATCGAGCGACGACAGGCGCAGCCGTTCGAGCGTGGGCACCAGCGTCAGCACCCGCGCCACCAGCGATCCGAGCGACGGCTTTCCCGGCAGATCGGCGCCATAGGCGGTGAGATCGACGCCGGTCAGCACCAACTCGCGATAGCCCTTGGCGACCAGCGCGCGCGCCTGCTCGACGACCGCGTCGGCCGGCACCGAACGGCTCGGGCCGCGGCCGAGCGGAATGACGCAGAAAGTGCAGCGATGGTCGCAGCCCTGCTGCACCTCCAGGAAGGCGCGCGCGCGATGCGTAAAACCATCGACCAGATGCGAGGCGGTCTCGCGCACCGCCATGATGTCGCCGACGTCGACGCGCCCCGTGCCGGTCCAGCTTTCGGCCTTGAGCTTCTCCGCATTGCCGAGCACACGGTCGATTTCCGGCATGGCGGCATAGCGCGCCGGATCGATCTGCGCCGCGCACCCGGTGACGATGATGCGGGCCGTCGGATGATCGCGCCGCGCCTTGCGGATTGCCTGCCGCGCCTGGCGTTCGGCCTCGGATGTGACGGCGCAGGTGTTGACGATCACCGCGTCGTCGAGGCCGACGGCCGCGGCATGGCAGCGCATCACCTCCGATTCAAAGGCGTTGAGGCGACATCCAAACGTGACGATCTGCGCCGCCATGGTCAGGCCGACAGCAGCGATGGATCGATCGTACCTGTGAAACTCACGGCGACAGGTCCGGTCATGACGACGTGATTGTCGGCGCGCCATTCGATGGCGAGGGTGCCGCCGTCGGCGGCGATCTCGGCACTGCGGCCGGTCAGGCCGCGGCGGCTCGCCGCCACCAGCGCGGCACAAGCGCCCGTGCCGCAAGCCGGCGTCAGGCCGGCGCCACGTTCCCACACGCGCAAGCGAATCTTCTCGCGCCCTAAGATCTGTGCGGCGCCGATATTGGCGCGTTGCGGAAACAGCGCATCGTGCTCGAGCTTGGGTCCGAGCGCGGCGATGTCGACCGCGCCGATGTCGCGCACGAAGAACGTCGCGTGCGGATTGCCCATGCTCGTTGCTATGCCATCCGACAAGGGCCCGAGCACGAGCGGCAGGTGATCGGTGTCGCAGTCGCGCGCCAGCGGAATGTCGCGCCAACCCCAACGCGGCTCGCCCATGTCGACGGCGACGCGATCCTTGCCCGCGGCGCGCACGGCGATCAGGCCGGCGGCGGTTTCGAGCGTGACGCTGTCGGCTTTGGTCTCGCGCATGATCAGGTCGGCGACGCAGCGCGCGGCATTGCCGCAAGCCTCGACCTCGCCGCCGTCGGCGTTGCGGATACGCATGAAGGCGGCGGCGCCTTTGCGCTGCGGCTTCTCGATAACGATGAGTTGGTCGCAGCCGATGCCGGTGTGACGCGCGGCAATCGCCTCGGCCGCCTTGTCGTCGAGCGTAATCGGCTTGGCACGCGCGTCGAGCACGACGAAATCGTTGCCGAGACCGTGCATTTTGATGAAAGGCGTGCCGCGCATGGCCAGGGATATAGGCGAATCCCCCCGGCAAATAAAGCGAGGGCGGGCCATGCGGTTGACAGAATCCCGCGACCGGCCTAGGTTCCGGGCCGCTTCCAGGGAGCCTTAGCCCTGTTGCCCCTTACGGGGGGAGGCCAGTCCGCGCGTTGCGCGCACTGGCCGCAAACGCGTTTGGAGACCCGATTGTTCGAAAGCCTGAGCGGCCGTCTGGCCGACATCTTCGACCGGCTGAAGCGCAAAGGCGCGCTGTCGGAGGACGACGTCGCCGCGGCGCTGCGCGAAATCCGCATCGCGCTGATCGAAGCCGACGTCGCGCTGCCGGTGGTGAAGGATTTCGTCAACGCGGTGCGCGAGAAAGCCGTCGGCCAGGAAGTGCTGCGCTCGGTGACGCCGGGCCAGATGGTGGTGAAGCTGGTGCACGATCATCTGGTGGCGACGCTCGGCGGCGGCCCAGGCGACAAAAATGGCGCGCTCAATTTCAACGTCGTGCCGCCGGCCGCGATTCTGATGGTGGGATTGCAGGGCTCGGGCAAGACGACGACCGCCGCCAAGATCGCGCGTCTGTTGCAGGTGCGCGAGAAGAAGAAAGTGCTGCTCGCTTCGCTCGACGTGGCGCGGCCGGCGGCGCAAGAGCAATTGGCGACGCTCGCCAAGCAGATCGGCGGCGCCTCGCTGCCCATTGTCGCCGGCGAGAAGCCGGTCGCAATCGCCAGGCGCGCGATGGAGACCGGCAAGCGCGAAGGCCATGACGCGGTCATCCTCGACACCGCCGGCCGGCTCCATGTCGACGAGCCGCTGATGCAGGAAGTCGCGGCCGTGCACGAAATCGCCCAGCCGGCCGAGACTCTCCTTGTCGTCGACTCCCTGACCGGCCAGGACGCGGTCAATCTGGGCAAAGCGTTTGCCGAGCGTATCGCCCTCACCGGCATCGTCTTGACCCGGATCGACGGCGACGCCCGCGGTGGCGCGGCGCTGTCGATGCGCGCCGTTACCGGCAAACCGATCAAATTCCTCGGCACCGGCGAGAAGCTCGATGCGCTCGAAGCGTTCCACGCCGAGCGTGTCGCGTCGCGCATTCTCGGCATGGGCGACATCGTCAGCCTGGTCGAGAAGGCGACGGAGGCCACCGATCGCGACGAAGCCGAAAAGCTCGCGCGCAAGCTGGAGAAAGGTGGCTTCGATCTCGACGATCTGGCGTCGCAGCTCAAGCAGCTGCGCAAGATGGGCGGCATGGGCGGCATCCTCGGCCACCTGCCCGGCGTCGCCAAAGTGAAGAAACAACTCGACCAGGCGAACGTCGACGAAGGCATGCTCAAGCGGCAGGAGGCGATCCTGTCGTCGATGACCAAGGCCGAGCGCAAGAACCCGAAACTGTTGAACGCCTCGCGCCGCCAGCGCATCGCCGCCGGCTCGGGCACGACGGTTCCGGAGATCAATCGTCTCATCAAGCAATACCAGGACATGGCGCTGATGATGAAGCGCATGGGCAAGCTCGGCCAAAAGGGTCTTGCCCGGCACGGCATCGGGGCGCTCATGCCGGGCAATCCCACGCGACACTGAAACCAAAAGGTCAACGAAAGGAACTCCATGGCACTCAAGATTCGTCTCGCCCGCGGCGGCGCCAAGAAGCGCCCCTTCTATTCGATCGTGGTGGCGGATTCGCGCAGTCCGCGCGACGGCCGCTTCATCGAGAAGCTCGGCACCTACAACCCGATGCTCGACAAGGGGCACAAGGACCGCGTCGTGCTGAAGAGCGAGCGCATCCAGCACTGGATCAAGATGGGCGCGCTGCCATCCGACCGCGTGACGCTGTTCCTCGCCGACGCCGGCATGATGAAACGGCCCGAGATCCGCGAGACACCGCAGCGGTCGATGCCGCGCGCCGAACGCAAGAAGCTGGATGCCGCCAAGGGCGAGGCCGCACCGGCCGGCGCCGTGCCGGCGGGTCAGCCCGCCGAAGCCAAAGCCGAGGCGAAGGCGGAAGCCAAGGCCGAGAAGAAGCCGGAAGCCGCTCCGGCAGCCGGCGCCTGAGGAGAAACGCGTGGCGCCATCCGCCACATCGCTGGTCTGTCTCGGCGCGATCGCCGGTGCGCACGGCATCAAGGGCCTGGTGCGGCTGAAAAGCTTCACCGCGCGCGCGCAGGACATCGCCGCCTACGGGCCGTTGCAAGACGCGCACGGTGCGCGCCGGTTCGAGCTCGCGCTGGTGGGAACGTCGCGCGGCGCGCTGATCGCGCGCATCAACGGCGTCGACGACCGCAACGCCGCCGAACGACTCAAGGGCGAGAAGCTCTATGTCGCGCGCGACCGTCTGCCGCCGACGGCGGCCGGCGAGTTCTATCACACCGACCTGATCGGTCTGACGGCGGAGCAGCAGGATGGCGCGCCGCTCGGCCGTATCGTCGCCGTGCACGATTTCGGCGGCGGCCCGAGCCTGGAGATCGAACGCGCAGCAGGCGGCAGCGTGCTCGTGCCGTTCACGACCCACGTCGTGCCGGCCGTCGACATCGAAGGCGGCCGCGTGGTCGTCGTGCCGCCGGCGGGATTGCTCGAAGCCGCGGCGCCGCAGCGGAAAGGCCGGTCGAAATGACCGCGCCGTGGACCGCCACCGTGCTGACGCTCTTCCCCGAGATGTTTCCCGGGCCGCTCGGCCATTCGCTCGCCGGCAAGGCGCTCGAACGCGGCTTCTGGCGGCTTGAAACCGTGGACATCCGCGCCTTCGCGCGCGATAAACATCGGTCGGTCGACGACGCGCCGTTTGGCGGCGGCCCGGGCATGGTGCTCCGGCCGGACGTGGTCGATACGGCGATCGCCGGCATTGCCGACCGTCCCGGACCGTTGCTGTATCTTTCGCCGCGCGGCCATCGGCTCGATCAGGAACGCGTGGTGCGGCTGAGCGAAGGGCCGGGCGTCCGGCTGCTGTGCGGCCGGTTCGAGGGCATCGACGAGCGCGTCATCGAGGCGCATGCGATCGAAGAGCTGAGCCTCGGCGATTTCGTGCTCTCGGGCGGCGAGCCGGCGGCGATCGCGCTGATCGATGCGTGCGTGCGGCTGCTGCCGGGCGTCATCGGCGACGCCGCCGCGGTGGCTGAGGAGAGTTTCGCGGAGAACTTGCTCGAGTATCCGCATTACACCCGGCCACAGGAGTGGCGCGGCCGGACGGTGCCGGAGGTCCTGGTCTCCGGCCATCACGATAAGGTCCGTCAGTGGCGTCAGGCCCAGGCGGAAGCGGCGACGCAAACGCGTCGCCCGGATTTGTGGCAACGCTATCTCGCCCGCAAG
>DASYXI010000027.1:0-5509 GCA_035934995.1 Allostellaceae bacterium | reverse complement strand
GAAAGAGCTCGACCACCTCTATACCGCAGCGATGCTGCGCGCGGCGTTCGCCGGCTTCGCGATTCTTCACCTCGCCGAGCACGACGAGGTGATCCGCGAAGGCAGCGGGCACGACGGCATGTCGGCGCTCGTCGATCTGGTGGCGCGCAAGCCGCAAACCGACAGCCGCTGAACCGACGACGGCGCCGGCACCGCAATCGTGCCGGCGCCGCCCCTGACGAACGATGGATTTTAGAGAGAGCCCTTGAGCTTGGCGCCGGCCTTGAAGCGGACGCCTTTGCTGGCCTTGATCTTGATCTCTTCGCCGGTGCGCGGATTGCGGCCCATGCGCGCGGCGCGATGACTCACGGCGAAAGTGCCGAAGCCGGGGAGGCTGAATTTCTGGTCTTTCCTGAGTTCCTTGGCGATCGTGTCGGTAATCGTGTCGACGGCTTCGCCGGCGTCCGAAGTGCGCATGCCGCTTTTCTTGAGCGCGTCGACGAGAACTTGTTTGCTCATTGGGTGGTCCCCTTCCCTTCGCTGCACCGCGCCGCCGCAATGGGCACGGCTTTGTTGGCGAATTCCGTTTGCGTTGTGGTCGAACCCCTGATGCATCCCGCGGCAGGGCGTGGGTCGAGACTTGCACCCGGCATGGCGGCAATCAAGAACTTCGCGGCGCACGATGCCGGTCGGCGTGCCATCGCAAACGTCACATTGTCAAGGCTGTCGTGTCGCGGCCTGGCGGTCGACCGGCGCGTATCACTTGACCGCGCACACGTGACGCATCGATGACGAAGTGACGACGTCGCGTGCGACACGTGCCGACGAAAGTCGATCGCGTTCGGGGCCGCAACGCGGCGACGGCGGCTGCCTGACGTCGATCTGTTGTGTGTCGGTATGTTGCGCCGCAATACAAGGCCCACATCGCGCTTGCCTTGGTGTGAGTGGGCTGTTCAAATATTGGCATACCAAGAAGCGGCAATGAGCCGCCGGGTATGAGTGCAACACCACACACACAAGGGGAAGAGCATGGCGAGGAGCACGCCCAATCGTTGGGGACAATTGATCGCGGTCATCATCTGTCAGGTGATGATTGCGAACCTGCAATATGGCTGGACGCTGTTTGTCCGGCCGATGAACGCGGCCCACGGTTGGGCCATCGCCGAGATTCAAATTGCGTTCAGCATCTTCATCGCGCTCGAGACGTGGCTGACGCCGCTTGAAGGCTGGCTCGCGGACAAGATCGGTCCGAAGCTGGTGGTGGCGGTCGGCGGCGTCATGGTGGCGATCGGCTGGGTCATCAACGCCTACGCCGACACACTGACGATGCTGTACCTGGGCGCGATCATCTCGGGCACCGGCGCCGGCGCGATCTACACGACGAACGTCGGCAACGCGGTGAAGTGGTTCCCGGACCGCCGCGGCTTGGCGGTGGGATTGACGGCGGCGGGTTACGGCGCCGGCGCGGCGTTGACGGTGATCCCGATCCGGGCGGTGATTGAATCGGCCGGGTATTCGGCGGCGTTCTTCTGGTTCGGACTGATCCAGGGAGCGGTGGTTTTCCTGGTGGCGTGGTACCTGCGCAGCCCGCAGCCGGGTGAGGTGCCGACGCCGAAGGAGGTCAAGGTCATCCAAACGGCACAGAGCTACAGCCCCGGCCAAGTGTTGATCTCGCCGGTGTTCTGGGTCCTCTACATCATGTTCATCCTGGTCTCGGCCAGCGGCTTGATGGCGACGGCGCAAATCGCGCTCATCGCCAAGGACTACAACGTCTCTAATACAGTGATCTTCCTCGGCGGCACGACGCTGACCGTGGCGCTGTTGGTCGACAATGTGTGCAACGGCGCGGCCCGGCCGATCTTCGGCTGGATTTCCGACAATATCGGCCGCGAGAACACCATGGCGATCGCGTTCGGCCTGGGCGGCATCAGCTATTGGCTGTTGGGCTCGGCCGGCACGTCGCCGTGGGCTTTCGTGGTGTTCGCGGGCCTGATCTTCCTCACCTGGGGCGAGATCTTCAGCCTGTTCCCGTCGACCTGTACCGACACGTTCGGGCCGAAGTACGCCACCACCAACCTGAGCTTGCTCTACACCGCCAAGGGGGCATCCGCCTTCCTGGTGCCGGTCGCCAACATTATCAAAACGACGACCGGCAGCTGGCATATGGTGTTCGTGATCACCGCGGTCATGAACTTCGCGGTGGTCGCTTTGGCGCTGTTCGTCCTGAAGCCCTTGCGTTCGCGGCAGATCGCCGCGCCCGCGCGGGCGGCGCCGGCCGAATAGTCCGATACCCTCAACCCAACGGCGGGTGCGGGATAAATTCCCTCACCCGCCGATTTTTTTTATAAAGGTTGCATGACCGCCAGCGCCAAATCCGCACCGCCCGCCTTTCCCGAACGCCTCCTTCAAGGCCATCGCGCCTTCCTCAGCGGCCGTTTCGCCGGCGAGCACACGCGCTATGAGACGCTGGCGCGGACCGGACAACGGCCCGAGATCATGGTGGTCGGTTGCGTCGATTCACGCGTATCGCCGGAGGTGATCTTCGACGCGGCGCCGGGCGAAATGCTCGTCGTCCGCAACGTCGCGAATCTCGTGCCGCCGTTCGAGCCGCACCGCGAGACCCAGCACGGCACCAGCGCCGCGATCGAATTCGGCGTCCAGGCGTTGCAGGTGAAGCATGTCGTCGTGCTTGGTCATGCCTTGTGCGGCGGTATCCGGGCGTTTGCTGATGAGCAGAAACCACTATCGGATGGCGATTTCATCGGTCGCTGGATGGCGCAGATCGCGCCGGCCGCCAAAGCGCTCGGCGCGCGCGGTTCGGATCACGACGACTATCTGCGTCGGCTCGAACGCGCGTCGGTCGAACTCAGTCTGACGAACCTGATGACGTTCCCGTTTGTCCGCCGGCGGGTCGACGCCGGCACGCTGGCGCTGCACGGCGCCTATTTCGGCGTCGCCACCGGACGGTTGCTGGTGCGCGATCCGGTCAGCGGCACGTTCGAGCCCATGACCGCGGGCTAGGCGCAACGGATAAGCCTTATTCCGCCGCGACCTTGGCGACGACCGGCTCGACCCGGGCGGCGCAGTACTTGAACTCGGGAATCTTGCCCATCGGATCGAGCTGCGGATTGGTCAGGATGTTCGCCGCCGCCTCGACATAGCAGAACGGGATGAACACCATGCCCGGCGGGATCGCGAGATCGGGCCGGGCCTTGAGCTCGATGGCGCCGCGCCGCGTGACGACGCGAACGATCGCGCCCGCCTCGACGCCCATGCGATGCATGTCGCCGGGCGACAGCGAGACATGCGCCTCGGGCTCGAGCGCGTCGAGCACGCTGGCCCGGCGCGTCATCGCGCCGGTGTGCCAGTGTTCGAGCTGGCGGCCCGTGGTCAAGACCATCGGGTAATCCTTGTCGGGCTCTTCGGCCGGCGGGCGGATCTCGACGGGAACCAGCTTGCCGCGACCGGACTTGGTCGGGAAGCCGTCGCCGAACACGATATCTTGGCCGGGCTGATCGGGCGCCGGACAGGGATAGGTGACCGAGTTCTCGCGCTCCAGCCGCTCCCAAGTGATGTTGTCGAGCGACGGCATGCCGAGCTTCATTTCGGCGAAGACGTCGGCCGGGCCGACATAGTTCCAGTTGAGGCCGATGCGCCGCGCGAGCTCCTGGATGATCCAAAGATCGTGGCGCGCATCGCCGGGCAGCGGCAGCGCCTGGCGGCCCATCTGCACTTGACGATTCGTGTTGCTGACCGTGCCGGTCTTTTCGGGCCAGGCCGAAGCCGGCAGGAAAACGTCGGCATAAGACGCCGTCTCGGTCAGGAACAAATCCTGCACCACCAAATGGTCGAGCTTGGCGAGTGCCTCGCGCGCGTGCTGCACGTCGGGGTCGGACATCGCCGGGTTCTCGCCCATGACGTACATGCCGCGGATCTGGTCGGCGTGGATCGCATTGACGATCTCGACCACGGTCAGGCCCTTCTTGGGATCGAGCTTGGTGCCCCACAATTTCTCGTAGAACGCCCGCCGTTCGGGATCTTCGACCGAAATGTAGTCGGGGAAGAACATCGGGATCAAACCAACGTCCGACGCGCCCTGCACGTTGTTCTGGCCGCGCAACGGGTGGAGGCCGGTCCCCGGCCGACCGACCTGGCCGGTGATCAGCGACAGCGCGATCAGGCAGCGCGTGTTGTCGGTGCCGTGCGTGTGCTGAGAGATGCCCATGCCCCAGAAGATGATCGCCGCCTCGGCGCGGGCGAACTTGCGTGCCACCGTTTTCAGCGTCTCGGCATCGATGCCGCAGATCGCCGCCATCTTTTCCGGCGTGCGGTCCTTGACGCTGGCCGCGACTTTCTCGAAATCCTCGGTGAACGCCTGGACATACTGCTTGTCGGTCAGGTCCTCGGCGATGATGGTGTGCAGCATCGCCGACAGCATGGCGACGTCGCGGCCCGGCTTGAATTGCAGCATGTGGGTCGCGTGGCGATTCAGCGCCTGGCCGCGCGGATCCATGACGATCAGCGTCGCGCCGCGCTTCGTGGCGTTCTTCAGGAACGTCGCCGCGACCGGATGGTTCTCGGTGGGATTGGCGCCGATGACGACGATGACGTCGGCATCCTTGGCCGCCATGAACGGCGCCGTCACCGCGCCGGAACCGATGCCCTCGAGCAGGCCGGCGACGGACGAAGCGTGGCACAGCCGCGTGCAATGATCGACGTTGTTGGTGCCGAAGCCGGTGCGCACCAGCTTCTGGAAGAGATAGGCCTCTTCGTTCGAGCCCTTGGCCGAGCCGAAGCCGGCGAGCGCCTTGGAACCGTGCGTGTCGCGGATCTTCTTGAGACCCGCCGCGGCCGCGTCGAGCGCCTCTTCCCAGGTCGCCTCGCGGAACAGCGCCCACGGATTGCTCGGATCGAAGGGCGCATGCGCGTCTTTCTTGACGCCCGCCTTGCGGATCATCGGCTTGGTCAGCCGCTGCGGATGGCTGACGTAATCGAAGCCGAAGCGCCCTTTGACGCACAGACGATTGAGGTTCGACGGGCCTTCGCGGCCGTCGACGTAAAGCAGCTTGTCGTCCTTGATCTTGTAGGTGATCTGGCAGCCGACGCCGCAATAGGGGCACACGCTGTTGACTTCGCGGTCCGGATCCTTCGCGTGGACGCCGTGCTCGTCGACCAAGGTCGATTCGAGCAGCGCGCCGGTCGGACAGGCCTGCACGCATTCGCCGCAAGCGACGCAGGTGCTGTTGCCCATCGGATCGTCGAAATCGAAGATGATTTTGGCGTCGTGGCCACGCGCCGCCATGCCGATCACGTCGTTGACCTGGACTTCGCGGCAGGCACGAACGCACAAATTACATTCGATGCAGGCATCGAGCCGCACCGCCATCGCCGGATGGCTGCGGTCGGGCTTGGGATGATGCGTCGCCGGGAAGCTGCCTTTGGCGACGCCGACCTTGTCGGCCCAGCGCCAGAACTTGGAATCGGGATCGGGATGGGCTGTGCGCGCCGGCTGATCCGAGACCAGCAGGTC
>DASYXI010000026.1:0-39684 GCA_035934995.1 Allostellaceae bacterium | reverse complement strand
TAGGCCGTGTAAACCGCCCCACCCGTCTCCGCCAGGACCTTCGTGATCGCCGCCGTCAGCGACGTCTTCCCGTGGTCCACATGCCCGATCGTCCCCACATTGCAATGCGGCTTGTTCCGTTCAAATTTCGCTTTCGACATGTCCGGCTTCCTATGGCTTGAAGAGAATCCCAATCGGCGTTGGAGCGGGTGATGGGAATCGAACCCACGTAGCCAGCTTGGAAGGCTGGAGCTCTACCATTGAGCTACACCCGCCCATAGGCCGAGGCCGCGCGTCGCTTGCCGATCACCTCGTTCCACCGCCCCGAGGAATGGTGGAGGGGGGTGGATTCGAACCACCGAACTCCGAAGAGGGCAGATTTACAGTCTGCTGCGTTTGACCGCTCCGCAACCCCTCCAAAATTCCGCGGGTCCACGGCAAGTGATTGCGGGTCTTAGAGATTCGGCCTGTTTCTGTCAACCGGCAACCGCCCCGCCGCTTGCGGCTGCGCGGCGTCCGGCTATGCTCGCCGCCGATGCGCGAACGGGACACGCATGACAAGGCGGCGGCATGGCTTTACGGCCGGCACGCGGTCGAAGCGGCGCTCGGCAACCCGGCGCGGCGTTGCCAGCGCTTGATTGCGCTGCGCGAAACCGCAGGGGAAGCCGACCTGCTGCTGCGCGGCGCGCGCGCCAAGCCGCCGCGCGCCGGCGTTGAGATCGTCGAGCGCCGGGCGCTGGAAAAACTTTTGCCCAACGGCGCGGTGCATCAGGGCTTGGCGCTCGCCGCCGAGCCGTTGCCGGCGGCGGATTTGGAATCGATCCTCGCGACCGCGATGACGCATGATGCGCCGCAAATTGTCGTCGCGCTCGATCAAGTGACCGATCCGCACAATGTCGGCGCCATTCTGCGTTCAGCCGCCGCGTTCGGCGCGCTGGCGGTGATCGTGCCCGAGCATGGCGCGCCAAGCGTCACCGGTGTACTCGCCAAGGCGGCGTCGGGCGCGCTTGAAGACGTGCCGTTGCTGCGCGTCGCCAATCTGTCGCGCGCGCTCGAAAAACTGAAAGATTCCGGCTTCTGGTCGCTCGGCCTCGACGAAGAGGCGGCGCCGACGATCGCCGCGCTCGATTTGCCGGCGCGAATCGTGCTGGTGCTCGGCGCCGAAGGCAGCGGCCTGCGACGCCTGACGCGCGAGCATTGCGATTTCCTGGCGCGGCTGCCGACACGCTCGGCGATGGCGTCGCTCAATGTCTCGAACGCGGCCGCCGTCGCGCTTTACGCCTTGAGCCAGCGGCCAGCAGGCTGACGGGCTCCGGATCGCGCCGCGCGGATAGAGGTTGCCCGTGCCGGCAGGCGGGCGTTATGAGGGTTCCGATGGGCGCCGGGTTAGCTCAGCGGTAGAGCAGCGGTTTTGTAAACCGAAGGTCGGGGGTTCGATCCCCTCACCCGGCACCATTTAATTTCAAACGGCCATCGAATCAGCGCGCTGAATTCAGTGACAGAAAACGCGCGTGGTGCCACTGGCTCCTACCGCACGCAATCGAGCAGCGGGCCCATGTCGCCGCTGCGGCTCGAAATCAACGTCGCGCGTTGCGCCACCCACGAATCGGGCGGCAGCGGCGACCAATGCAGCGGATCGGGCAGGATCACCGCCAACCGCGCCGCCTCGTCCGGCGTGAGCGCCGCCGCGTCGCGACCGAACCAGTGCCGTGCCGCCGCCTCGACGCCGAAAATGCCGGGACCGAATTCCACGCTGTTCAGATACACCTCGAGGATGCGGCGCTTCGGCCACAGCAATGCGATTTGCGGCGTCAGCCACAGTTCCAGCACCTTGCGCACCATGCTGTGGGCCGGCCACAGGAAGAGATTGCGCGCGACCTGCATGGTGATGGTGCTGGCGCCGCGGGGACGCCGGCCGGCCAGCGCGTCATTGACCTGATCCAACAACGCCATCGTGTCGACGCCGAGCGTTTCGGAGCAGAACAGATTGTCCTCGGACGCGACGACCGCGCGCGGCAGCGCCGGAGCGATCTGCCGATACGGGACCCAGGCGTGATGCAGGGGATAGCCCTGCACCGCGCGGATCAGCATCAACGCGGTGACCGGCACCGGCACGAAACGGAAGACGACCAGCAAGACGGGCGGCCCGAGCAGAAGCGCGAGCGCGATGTTCCGCGCCAGCCGCCGCGCGGCGCCCGGACGTCGTTTCTCCCGGCTCGTCACCGGTTGGGGCGTGCCGCAGTTTGAATTCGGTGACCGATATGCGCGTCGGCGTTTGCGTCCATGGCGATCACGGACACCCGAAGAATCGCAAGTAGAAAGCGGCGAACACCAAAACGATGCCGATATTGACGATCAGCCGTTCCCAAAATCGGTGCCGGAAGAACGCGAAATCGACGCCGACGATAACGGCGATGATCGCCAACACATAAAGCGCGATGACAACCTGTCTTCCCATTTATTCCTCGGACGCCGCGCATCCCCCTATGGGCGCGCCCGATTTTATCCCCAAAGTCGCGCCGCGGCCGGAAGAAAATGTGGCGGCTTCGTGGCGCGGGCCTTGCGGCAAATCGGTGATCGGCCGGGGATGGAAACGGGTCCGTACCCATATCAAAGGCGAGGCCCGAACACGCCGGGCCGCCGTCCTTATAAGTGAGGTGACGCCATGACGACGAAGACGCTCATCCGCGGACTGATCCTCGGCGCGTTGGCCCTCGCGGTCAGTGGCTGCTACTACGGCCCGCCGCCGTCGTACGGTTATTACGGCGGTTATCCGGCATATCCGTCGTACGGCTATTACGGTCCCCCGTCGGTGTCGTTCGGTTATTACGGCGGCGGCTGGGGCGGCGGCTGGCATCACGACCACGATTGGCACTGAGGCCGCGCGAGGCGCGCCAGCCTAAACGGCGGCGCGCGCGACGACGTGGAAGATGTGCCAGTGCTTGGCTTCGCCGCGCGGCGTGACCGCGTCGGTTTCCTCTTCCTCGAACATTTCGACCGTCCAGCCGGCGAGCAAGGCGCGCACCGCATCGCTCCCATGCACCGTCAAGCCGGGCCGCGCGGCCCAGCTGTCGCGTTCGCCGTAAAGCTGACCGGCGAAACGGCCGCCGGGCCGCAGCGACGCGCGCAGCCGCGTCCATAATTCCGCAAAGCGCTCGGGCGGGCACAGCGGCAACGCGAAGCTGGCGTTGACCAGGTCGGCCGCCGGCCACGCCGTCTCGACGAACGAGCGGTGCAGCGTGACGAGCCGCGCGCCCGGCGGAATTTCGGCCCGGCCGCGCAGCCGCGCCAACGCCGCCGCGTCACTGTCGATCGCCAGCACCGCCCAGCCACGTTGCAGCAACGCGACGGCGTCACGGCCTTCGCCAGCGCCGAGATCGACCGCGAAGCCGACGCGGTTTTCGGCCTCGAACGCGGCCAGCGCGCGCAACAGCGTCGCGCGCGGCGGCCGTCCCGCCACCGCCGCGTGGTAAACGCGAAACCGCTCCTCGTCCGCTGCCATGGACCGGCCCTGCCGCCCCTTCAGCCGTCGGCCGATTTTACAGGCGGCGCGCCCACCGCGGCGATGCCGCCGTGAAAGCCGCGCCTGGCCTTTACTGGCATACCCCTTGCGATAGACCCGGCGGACGCATTGTGCGTCCCAAGCGGCAGCAAGCCGTAGACGAGAAGAGCCCGTTCGGTCGTTTCTCCCCCGCGCCGGTCGCCGCCGCCAAGACCGGCCCGTGCATGCGCTTTGGCGCATGGCGAGGCGAAACCGTGCCGTCGGCCAGACCAGAGGAAGAGAAGCCATGCGACTCCCGATTTTGGGGCTCGTGCTGGCGGCAGTGCCCTTGTTGATCGGCAGCGGATTGTCGCGCGCCGCGAGCCAGGATTCGGCGCCGACGCCGGGCCTGTCGCCGCAAGCGATCAGCCGTTATGAGCAAATGCTGCAAGGCCTGTCGCCCGAGACCGTCAATTCATTGGTGGGCGAAGCCGTCGTGCTGCTGCGTACCTATTCCAACGGCGGTTCGGCCGGATTGGCCGCGCTGAAGCAGCACAAGGCCGAGCCCCAGGACCTCAAGGCCCAGCTCTGTTTGGCGGTCATCCACTGCTGAACGCGGCCTGACCAGGAGCCGGTTGCACGCGACGCCGCCGCGGCTTATCACAGCGGCGGCTTCGGCAGGACGGTGCGGCGCGCGCATGGACGGGAACGCGGCGGTGGCGGGGGCGATCGTGCTGGCCGCCGGATTCGGCAGCGCGATCCTGACCGTATTGCTGCGCGGCTGGTTGCGCCGCCGCGCAATTCTCGACCGGCCGGGCGCGCGCTCGTCGCACGCGACGCCGGTGCCGCGCGGCGCCGGACTCGGCGTGATGGCGGCGCTGGTCATTGCCTGGCTCGCGCTCGCGGCGCGCGGCGCGATGCCGCCCGACACGGTCGTCGTCGCGCTGGTGACCGCGTCGCTCGCACTCCTATCGTTCGTCGACGACCTCCGCGGCCTCCCCGTTGCATTGCGGTTGGCGGCGCATTTCGTCGCTGCCCTGATCGCTTTGGCGTTCTTTCCGCATAACGCACTTATCTTCCAGGGTCTGCTGCCGTTGCCCGTCGATCGCGCCGCCGCCGCGCTGCTGTGGGTGTGGTTCATCAATCTCTACAATTTCATGGACGGTATCGACGGCATCACCGGCGTCGAGACGGTTTGCGTCGGCGCCGGCATCGCCGCGGTGTCGCTGGTCGGTGGCGGCAGCCTCGTCGCCGCGCCCCTGGCCGGTGTCGCCGTCGCGCTCGGCTTCCTCCGGTTCAACTGGCAGCCGGCAAGCGTCTTCCTCGGCGACGCGGGCAGCGTGCCGCTCGGTTACGTCATGGGGTGGCTGCTGCTGGTGCTGGCGCGCGGCGGACACTGGGCGCCGGCGCTGATCCTGCCGCTTTATTATCTGGCGGACGCGACCGTGACGCTGGTGCGACGGGCGCGGCGCGGCGAAGCGCTGTGGCGGGCACACCGCGACCATTTCTATCAGCGCGCGCTGCGCGGCAACGACCATGCCGCCGTCGCGCGATTGGTGCTGGCCGGCGATATCGGCCTGATCGTGCTGGCGCTGTTGGCGCTGAACTGGCCTTTGATCGCGGTCAGTTTGGCCGTCGTGCTCAGCGCGGCGATGCTCGCCGGTTTCGCGCGCCGCGGCGCCGCGGACTAGCCCACGCATGCCGACGACAGCGGATTCGCGCCCGGTCGTGATCTTGGGCGCCGCCGGTTTCATCGGCCGCGCGCTGGTCGGTCATCTCGTCGCGCATGGGTTCGCGGTACGCGCGGTGACGCGAACAACCGCGACATTTGCACCATCGGTCGAAGTACGCGTTGCCGGCACGCTCGACCACCGCAGCGATTGGCGCGGTCTCTTGAACGGCGCGCGGGCGGTGATCCATCTCGCCAGCCGTGCCCATGCGCCGCCCGGCGACGATTCCTGGCTCGCGTCCGAGCGCGACACGGCAGCCGCGATTGCCGGCGCGGCGACGGCAGCCGGCATCGAGCGCACGATCCTCCTGAGCTCGATCAAGGTGCTGGGCGAGACGACAAACGACCGGCCGTTTGCGGCGACGAGCCCGCCCGCGCCGCGCGACGCCTATGGGCGGGTGAAATTCGCGATCGAAACGGCGATGCGGCAACACGGCGCACCTGGCCTGACGATCGTCCGGCCGCCGCTGGTTTATGGGCCCGAGGTCAAAGGCAATTTCCGCGCGCTGTTGCGCTGGATCGATCGCCGTGTGCCGTTGCCTTTGGCCATGGTCCGAAACCAGCGCGCCTTCGTCTTTCGCGACAATCTGACGGCGCTGATCGCGACCGCGCTGGTCCAGCCGGCGGCGGCCGGCCAGATTTTTCTCGTGCGCGACGACGCGGAGATCGGCACGCCACAGCTGGTGCGCGAGATCGCCCGGCGCATCGGCGCGCCGGCGCGGCTGTTTCCCGCGCCGGCATGGCTGCTGCGCGCCGCCACCGGCGACCGGCTGGTCGGCTCGCTGCGCGTCGACGACGAGGCGACGCGCGCCCGCCTGGCATGGCGGCCGCCGTTCAGCCTGGCCGCCGGGCTCGATGCGACCTGCCGCTGGTTCGTCGACGCCGAAGGTGCGCGGGCGCGCGGTTCTCGCCTATAAAGCGCGCATGGCTGCGGCGACCGTGTCCACACGTATGAGCGCGCCGGCGATCATCCTGGCGGCGGCCGGAGTCCTGGCGCCGCCGCTCGCCGTTCTGGCGCCGCTGGGCCTGGCGCCGCTGTTGAGCGTGGCCGCCGTCGCCTTGATCGTCGCGGCGCCGCGGCGGCTGCTCGCCGCCGGCCGGCCGTTGTGGCCGTTGGCGGCGCTGTGGCTGGCGCTTGCCGTCTTCGCACTGCTGTCCGCGACATGGTCGATATTGCCGCGCCACAGTCTGACCGAAGGCGCGCGGTTTCTTGCGATCGGCGTCGAAGGCCTGATCGCGCTCGCGGCGGCACGGGCGCTGAGCCCGAACGAACGTGCGTGCGTCGGCGTCGCCACGGCGATCGGCGCGGCGCTGGGTGCCGGATTGCTGCTATTCGAGTGGGCGACCGGTGCGGCGCTGGTGCACTGGATCCACGGTTGGAGCCGCGCGGTCGCCGTCAATGATTCGCGTTATGACCGCGGCGCGACGACGTTGGTCCTGATCCTGTGGTCGGCGGCGCTGGCGTTGCGACGCCGGCGCATTCTTCAAGTCCTCATCGTCGTTGCCGTAGCGCTCAGCGTGTTTGTGATGCCGAGCGCGGCGTCGCTGTTTGCCTTTGTCGCGGGGCTTATCGGTTGGGCCATTGCGTCGCGGGCGCCGCGGTTCGCAGCCGGCGCGCTGGCCATTGTCCTGATCGCCGGCGCCGCGCTTCTGCCGGCGGTCGTTCCGACCTATCAAACCACGGTTCAGATTCAGCACGATGCGCCGTGGATCAAGGGTTCCGGCATTCATCGCCTGCTGATCTGGCGGTTCGCCGCCGAGCGCATCGCCGACCGGCCGCTGCTCGGCTGGGGCATGGATGCGTCGCGCGACCTGCCGGGCGGCAAACGCGATCTCGGCGCGACATTGCCCGGCATCAATCTCGGGCCCGGACATGACGCCTTGCCGCTGCATCCGCACGACGCGCTCCTGCAATGGCGCGTCGAGCTCGGCATTCCCGGGACGATCCTGGCCCTCGCGCTCGTCGTCTGGGCGCTCTACCGCGTCGGCTGGCGGTTCGGCGGCGGCCAGGCGGCGCAAGCCGTCGCGCTCGGCTGGGCGGCGACGGTGTCAATCATCGCGCTGCTGAGCTTCGGCATCTGGCAGGAATGGTGGCTGTCGATTCTCTGGCTCACCGCATCGCTGCTCGCCGCGAGCGCCGCCGATGTCGCCTGAGCGACCGAAGCTGATCTTCCTCGTCACCGAGGATTGGTATTTCTGTTCGCACCGGCTGCCGATGGCGCGCGCGGCACGCGACAGCGGCTTCGACGTGGCCGTGGCGACACGGGTCACGGCGCACGGCGAAGCCATCCGCGCCGAAGGGTTCGGCCTGCATCCGTTGCGGTGGAAGCGGCGCGCCGTTGGGCCCTTGGCCACCCTGGCGGCAATTGCGGAGATCCGCCGGCTCTACCGCCGCGAGCGGCCGCTGATCGTGCATCACGTCGCGCTGAAACCGGCGCTGCTCGGCGGCATCGCCGCGCGGCTCGCCGGCGTGCCGATCGTCGTCGGCATGGTCACCGGCATGGGGTATCTCGGCGGCTCGGACCAACCGGCGGCGCGGCTGCTGGGACGGCTGGCGCAGTGGATCGCGCCGATGGCGCTGTTCGGCCGGCGCGGCCGCGTCATCGTGCAAAACGAGGAGGATCGGCAGGCGCTGGCCGCGATCTGTCCCGGCAAGACGGCACGCATCGTGCTGATTCCCGGCTCGGGCGTCGATCTGACGCGCTTCGCGCCGGCGCCAGAACCGGCGGCGCCGCCCGTCACCGTGGCCTATGCGGGCCGCATGATCGAGATCAAGGGCGTCGGCGTGCTGGTCGCGGCGCAACAGCGGGCGCGTCAGCGCGGCATCGATTTGCGTCTGGTTCTGGCCGGCGACAGCGACGAGGAAAATCCGAGCGCGATCGCGCGCGCAACGCTGCAACGTTGGGCAGGGCTTCCGGGCGTCACGTGGCTCGGCCGCCGCGACGATGTGCGCGATGTGTGGCGCGACGCACATATCGCGGCGCTGGCGTCGCTCGGCGGCGAAGGCGTGCCCAAAAGCCTGCTCGAAGCCGCCGCGATGGCGCGGCCGATCGTCGCCAGCGACATCCCCGGCGCGCGCAGCATCGCGCAGCATCAGGTTAACGCGCTCTTGGTTCCGCCCGGCGACGAAGCGGCGCTGGCCGATGCGTTGACGACGCTGGCGCGCGACGGCGCATTGCGTGCAAGGCTCGGCGCGGCCGGCCGCAAACGCGTCGAGCAGGGATTTTCAGACGAAGCGATCGCCGCCGCGACGCGCGCGCTCTATCGCGAGTTGTTGCGCGAAATCGGTCGTTAGGGCCCGGGCAACACCGCGTCGGTCCAGCCGGCGATGCGGTAGAAGACGAGGCCGAGCCATTCGTGCGCCGCCAGATCGATGCTGTCGAGCCCGTGCGCCAGCGAAATGTGGAGACGTCGCGCGGCCTCGAAATCGACCGGATCGGCGACGACCGGCCAACCGATGTGGCGGAAGCAGCCGACCGCGCGCGGCATGTGATCGGCGGAGGTCACCAGGATCCAGACTTCGCCCGGCTTGGGATCGACGATCCGCTTCGAGAACACGGCATTTTCGTGCGTCGTGCGCGATTTGTCCTCGATCACCAGACGGTTCGCGGCGACGCCGAGTTCGGTCAGGAGCTGCGCCGTCGCCGCCGCTTCCGTCGTCGGCTCATTCAGCAAACCGCCGATGCCACCCGACAGCACGATGCGTGCCGCCGGATAGCGTTGCGCCAACCGCAACGTTTCGGTGACGCGCGCGCCCGATCGATTGAGCGCGACCTGACCGTATTCGGCGGTGCGTTCGGGATCGACCGCGCCCCCCAGCAGGATGATGCCGTCGACCTTGGCCGGAAGCGTGTGCAATACCGGGAACCGATTTTCCAAAGGCACCAGGGGCAATGAAGCGAGCGGCTCGACCGCCGCGGCGGCGCCGGCGACCAACACCAACACGACGAGCGCCAAGCCCTTGCGTCCCCGGCTAGCCGATAACCGCCACGCGCCGATGGCGAGAACGATCAGCAGCAGGTTGCCGGGATTGAAGACGACCTGGAGGACCTTGCTGACGACATAGAGCATCGGCGGGCATCCTGCCCGATCCGGTCCGCGCGCCGCTAGCCCGTTGAAAAGCGCGGAACGCGCGGGTCAGCCGCATTTTTCTTGCTGGGCCGGCGGCGGCTCACGTAACGTCGCCCCGACCCATGACCATCGTCAGCCGTCGCGCCGGAGCCGCTTATGCCCATGACATCGTCATGGCGGCGATCTCGTTCTGGCTGTCGTTCTATCTGCGCGTCGGCGACGGCATCGCCCATTATTCGCACGAGCTGATCTGGGCGTACGACCTCGTGTTCGCGGCGACCGCGGCGGCGGTGTTCTACGCCTCGGGCCTCTATCGTGGCATCTGGCGCTACGCGTCGCTGCCCGATCTCATCGCGCTGGCGCGCGCCGTCACGCTCGTCGTGCTGATCTATTTTCCGCTGATGTTCCTGGTCACCCGCCTCGAGGCGCTGCCGCGCTCGATCGTCGGCATCAACTGGCTGGTGCTGATGGCGTTGCTCGGCGGTCCGCGTTTCATCTATCGGCTGCTGAAGGACGGCAGCCTGCGCAACATCCTGCGCACCGACGCGTCGCGCACGTCGGTGCCGGTTCTGCTGATCGGCGCCGGCGAAGGCGCCGACCTGTTCATCCGCACGACCTATCGCGACGCGCAGCAGGCCTATCGCGTGGTCGGCATCATCTCGGACGACGATCGGCGGGTCGGGCGCGAGATCGGCGGCGTCGCGGTGCTCGGCAACCTCGACGCGCTACCACGTGTGGTGGAACAGCTGGCGGCGCGCGACGACCGGCCGCAACGCATGATCCTGACCGGTCGGGGCATCGAGGGCGCCGCCATTCGGCGGCTGCTCGACGTCGCCAACGACCTCGGCATTCCGCTGGCGCGGCTGCCGCGCCTTACCGAGTTCCGCGACACCCGCGCCGACGAGAATCGCACCATCGAGCCGGTCGCGATCGAAGACCTGCTTGGCCGGCCGCAAACCGTGCTCGACCGCAACAGCATGCGCGCCCTGATCGCGGGCCAGCGCGTGCTGATCACCGGCGCCGGCGGCACGATCGGAGCGGAACTCACGCGTCAGATCGCGGCCTTCGGGCCGGCGCGGTTGACGCTGTTCGACAACGGCGAATTCGCGCTCTATTCGATCGAACGCGAGATGCTCGAACAGTTCCCGGATATCCCGCGCGCCGCGCTCATCGGCGACGTGCGCGACAGCCGGCGGGTCGACGCCGTGCTGGCGGCGGAGCGCCCGGAGCTGGTGTTTCATGCCGCCGCGCTCAAGCACGTGCCCATGGTGGAAGCGAATCCACTGGAAGGCGTGATGACCAACGTCCTCGGCACGCGGCACCTGGCCGAGGCCTGCCGCGCCCACGGCGTGCGTGCGATGGTGATGATCTCGACCGACAAGGCGGTCAATCCGGCGAACGTCATGGGCGCGTCCAAGCGTCTGGCCGAAGGCATTTGCCAGGCGCTCGACGTCATCGAAGCGCGGCGCACCGACGGCACGCGGTTCGTCACCGTGCGGTTCGGCAATGTGCTGGGCTCGACCGGTTCGGTCGTGCCGCTGTTCCAGCGCCAGCTCGCGGCCGGCGGCCCGCTGACGGTGACGCACCCCGACATCTCGCGCTATTTCATGACGACGCGCGAAGCGGTCGAGCTGGTGCTGCAAGCCTCGGCGCTCGCGGCGGCCGACGACCAAGCGCGCGGCAAGCTGTTCGTGCTCGACATGGGCGAGCCGGTGAAGATCGTCGATCTGGCGCGGCAGATGATCCGCCTTGCCGGCAAGCGGCCGGATTGGGACATCAAAATCGAATTCGTCGGCTTGCGACCCGGTGAAAAGCTGCATGAAGAATTGTTCCACGAGCAGGAGCCGCTGGTGCCGACGCGCGCGCCGGGCATCCGGCTCGCGGCGCCGCGCGTCATCGATTACGCGATGCTGGCGCGGGCGCTCGACGAATTGGCCGAGCATGCGCACGAAGGCCGCACCGACCGCATGCTCGTCGTGCTGCGTAACCTGGTGCCGGAATACGCCGGCAACGCGGCGACCGCCGAGCGCGTGGCACGCGGCAGCTAAGCGTCCGGTCCTTCATCGGCGAGCCGTTCCAGGTAGGCGCCGTAATCCGAATTGCCGTAGAGCGCCGCCAGCTTGCGCAAGGCGGCGGCGTCAATCATCCGCTTGCGGAACGCCACCTCTTCGAGACAGCCGATCTTCTGGCCGGTGCGCTTTTCCAGCGTGTGGACGAACTCGGCCGCTTCGAGCAGGGATTCGTGCGTGCCGGTGTCGAACCAGGCATAGCCGCGACCGAGCTTCTCCACCGCCAGCGCGCCGTCGCGCAGATAATGCGCGTTGAGATCGGTGATCTCGAGCTCGCCGCGCGGCGACGGCTTCAATTTCTCCGCCCGCGCGCACACGCCGCCGTCGTAGAAATAAAGGCCGATCACCGCCCAGTCGGACCGCGGCGTGCTTGGCTTTTCGGCGAGATCGACGGCCTTGCCATCGCGATCGAAGCTGACGACGCCGTAACGGCCGGGATCTACAACGCGATAGGCGAAGACGGTGGCGCCGGCGGCGCGCGCGGTGGCGCGGCGCATTATCTCGGACAAACCGTCGCCATAGATCAGATTGTCGCCCAACACGAGACAACAGCCCTCGCCCGCCAGGAATTCGCGGCCGACGATGAAGGCGTGCGCCAGGCCCGCGGGCTTCGCCTGTTCGGCGTAGCTCAGCCGGATGCCCCAGGTTGCGCCGTCGCCCAACAACGCGCGGAACAGCGCCGCGTCGGCCGGCGTGGTGACGATCAGGATGTCGCGGATGCCGGCGAGCATCAGCGTCGACAGCGGATAGAAAATCATCGGCTTGTCGTAGATCGGCAATAGCTGCTTCGACAGCGCGCGCGTCAACGGAAACAGCCGCGTGCCCGAGCCGCCGGCGAGGACGATGCCCTTCACCGCCGGTCGGCCTTCGCCGCCGGCCGGCCGAGACGCTCGCCGCGATAGACGCCGCTGCGGATCGGCTTCCACCACGCTTCGTTGTCGAGATACCAGCGCACCGTCTTGCGCAAGCCGGTTTCGAGGCTTTCGGCGGGCCGCCAGCCGAGCGCGCCGCGGATCTTGCGGTCGTCGATGGCGTAACGCAGATCGTGACCGGGACGGTCGGCGACGAATTCGATCAGCCGCGCGTGCGGGCGATGCGGCGATTTCGGCAATTCGGCGTCGAGGATGGCGCAGATGGTCTGCACCAGATCGAGGTTCCGGCGCTCCTCGCCGCCGCCGATATTATAGGTCTCGCCCGGCGTGCCGCGCCGCACCACCAGCGCCAGCGCCGCGGCGTGATCGCCGACATAAAGCCAATCGCGCACGTTCTCGCCCTTGCCGTAGACCGGCAGCGTCTTGCCCTCGATGACGTTGAGCACGATCAGCGGAATGAGCTTCTCGGGGAATTGCCAGGGACCGTAATTGTTCGAGCAGTTGGTCGCGATCACCGGCAGGCCGTAGGTCTGAAACCAGGCGCGCGCGAGGTGATCGGCGCCGGCCTTCGACGCGGCATAGGGGCTGTTGGGCCGGTAGCGGCCGTCTTCGGCGGCGCGCTCGCCGGCGCCGAGCGAGCCGAACACCTCGTCGGTCGAGATGTGATGGAAGCGGAAGCACGTCCGCGCCTCGCCGGCCAGGCCGTCCCAATAGCCCCGCGCGGCCTCGAGCATCGCAAAGGTGCCGACGAGATTGCTGTGGACGAAATCGTCGGGCCGGTCGATCGAGCGGTCGACGTGGGTTTCAGCCGCCAAGTGCATCACCGCGTCGGGCTTGTGCTTGGCGAACACGCGCGTCGCCGCGGTGCGGTCGGCGACATCGGCGACCTCAAACGCGTAATTGGCCGCCGTTGCGAGCGATCCCAAGGACGGGTTCGAGCCGGCGTAGGTCAGCTTGTCGAGATTGACGACGCTGTCGCCGGCGGCAAGCAGGTGCCGCACGACCGAAGTGCCGATGAAGCCGGCGCCGCCGGTGACCAGAATCTTCAACGCGCCTTCTCCCCCTCCGCCAGCGCCAGCACGTCGGCGAGCCGCGGCACGATCCAGACTCCGTCCTTCTTGGCCGGCGTCTTGGCCGAATCGTCCAATAATACCAGCGTCGCCACGCCGCCGTCGCGGCAAGCGACGATGTCGCGCATATCGTCGCCGATGCCCCACGAACGCGCGAGGTCGAGCCCCAGGTCCCGTTGAGCGGCCAGAATCATGCCGGGATGCGGCTTGCGCCACGGGCTGTCGCGGCGATAGCGACCGATACCTTCGGTCGGATGCTCGGGCGCATGGTAAATCGCGGCGATCGGCGCGCCGTGCTTGCGGAATTCGGCCGAAATGTAATCCATCAGCGTGCGAAAATCGGCTTCGGTGAAGAGGCCGCGTCCAATGCCCGACTGGTTGGTGGCGACGACGATCAGATAGCCCTGCGAAACGAAATAGCGCGCCAAATCAAAAATGCCGTCGACGAAGCGGCAACGTTCCACCTGCCAAAGAAACCCGACTTCCTGGTTGATGGTGCCGTCACGGTCGAGAATCAGCGCGGGCGTGCCGCCGGCTTTGCCCGTCACGGCGCCAGCGCGAGGTTGTCGATGAGGCGCGTGCGGCCGAGCCACGCGGCCGCCAAAACGCGCGCAGGATTCGATGGACGCGGCGCTTCGAGCGTCTCGGCGTCGCGCACCGCGAGATAATCCACCTTGGCGAAGCCGCCGGCGAGCAAGGCCGCGATGCCGCGATCCGGCGCGGCGGCATCGCCGCCGGCGAAGCCGCGCGCCACGTCGCGCAGCGTCCGATGCAGCAGCGGCGCGCAGGCGCGCTCGTCCGCCGAGAGATAGGCGTTGCGCGACGACAAGGCGAGGCCGTCGCTTTCGCGCACGGTCGGCAGCGCTTCGATGCGCACCGGAATGTCGCGGTCGCGCACGACGCGACGGATGACCAGGAGCTGCTGAAAATCCTTTTCGCCGAACACCGCGACGTCGGGCGCGGCTTGCCGCAGCAGCGTGGCGACGATTGTCGCGACGCCGGCGAAATGGCCCGGCCGGAATTGGCCTTCGAGAATGGTGCCCAACGGCCCCGGATCGACATGCGCGACGGCACCTTCCGGATACATCTCGGCGACCGACGGGATGAACGCCAGATCGCAGCCGGCGGCCGCGAGTTTGCGACGGTCGCCGTCAATGTCGCGCGGATAACGCGACAGATCCTCGCTGGGGCCGAATTGCGTCGGATTGACGAAGATGCTGGCGACGACGCGTGGCGCCAACGCCTTGGCGCGCGCCACCAGCGCCAGATGGCCCGCATGCAGCGCGCCCATGGTCGGCACCAAGGCGACGGTTGCACGCGCATCGCGCCATGCCGCTACGGCGCGCTGCAATTCGGCGACCGTGCCGGCGACGGCGACGGCACGCGTGTCGACGGCGGACGACGCCGTCACCGCCGGCTTCCCAACGCCTGCGACGGCAGATCAGGCACGCCGCGTGCCGAGCACGACCAGCACGACGCCGACGACGATGGCGCCGATGCCGACATAGTTCGGAATGATGTAGTCGGTTTCCTTGTCGGCGTTCACCGTCAGCGAGCCGATCTTCGCGACCTGCTCCTGATGGTGGACGGGAACGACGTTCACCGCCAACGCCACAATACCGAGCGCGACCAGCACGAGGCCGGCAATCATCAGTTTCCGCATCGATCCCTCCTCTAGCGATTATCTCCAATATTTCTCAGCCAAACGCCAAGTCCATGATCGGCACGGTGTCCGGAAAGGTTTCCAGGCGCCTTGCCTCGTCGCGCGTCAGCCATTTGACCTGCGACGCGTCGTGCAGCGGCTTGCCCTCGCCGGAACGCCATTCGAGCGCGACGCACACCAGCGTGAAATGCGTCATGACCTTGCCGGCTTCGTCCTGGCGGATCGCCTCGACCACGGTCAGAACCTCCGTCGGCTCGGCGACGATCCCGGTTTCCTCCAACAACTCGCGCCGCGCGCATTCGAACACGGTTTCACCGAGCTCCTGCGCGCCGCCGGGAAAGCCCCATTTGCCGACGCCGGGCGGCAGCGAGCGTTGCGCCAGCAGCGCGCGCCCGTCGCGGCGGACGACGGCGAGACAGCCGACGATCGGACGGTCGGGATAGAGGCGGTTCGGCTTGACGCCGGACGGGGCCTTGGCCGGTGTGGCGTTCACGGGTCGATGGCGGCTGCCTTGCCTTCGAGCACCTTGTAGATCTCGCCGCCCGCCTTGCGGAAATCGGCCGACTTTTCGGCCATGCCTTTTTCCGCGTAGTCGCGAACCTCTTGCGAAATCTTCATCGAGCAGAATTTCGGCCCGCACATCGAACAGAAATGCGCCAGCTTGGCGCCGTCGGCCGGCAAGGTTTGATCGTGAAACTTTTCCGCCGTTTCGGGATCGAGCGACAGGTTGAACTGGTCGCGCCAGCGGAACTCGAAGCGCGCGCGCGACAGCGCATCGTCGCGTTCGCGCGATCCCGGATGGCCCTTCGCCATGTCGGCGGCGTGCGCCGCGATCTTGTAGGCAATGACGCCAGCCTTGACGTCGTCGCGATCCGGCAAGCCCAGATGCTCCTTCGGCGTGACGTAGCAGAGCATCGCGGTGCCGAACCAGCCGATCATCGCCGCGCCGACCGCCGAGGTGATGTGGTCGTAGCCCGGCGCAATATCTGTGACCAAGGGCCCCAACGTATAGAACGGCGCCTCGCCGCAATGCTCGAGCTGGAGATCCATGTTCTCCTTGATCATGTGCATCGGCACGTGACCCGGACCTTCGATCATCACCTGGACGTCGTGCTTCCAGGCGATCTGGGTCAGCTCGCCAAGCGTCTTCAGCTCGGCGAATTGCGCTTCGTCGTTGGCGTCGGCGGTCGAGCCCGGCCGCAGACCGTCGCCGAGCGAGAAGCTGACGTCGTAGGCGCGCATGATCTCGCAGATTTCCGCGAAACGCGTGTAGAGGAAATTCTCCTCATGATGCGCCAGGCACCATTTCGCCACGATCGAGCCGCCGCGCGACACGATCCCGGTGACGCGCTTTGCCGTCAGCGGAATGAACGGCAGCCGCACGCCGGCATGGATGGTGAAGTAGTCGACGCCCTGCTCGGCCTGCTCGATCAACGTATCGCGGAAGATTTCCCAGGTCAGGTTCTCGGCCTTGCCGTCGACCTTCTCCAGCGCCTGGTAGATCGGCACGGTGCCGATCGGCACCGGCGAATTGCGCACGATCCATTCGCGGATGTTGTGGATGTGCTTGCCCGTGGACAGGTCCATAACCGTGTCCGCGCCCCAGCGGATCGCCCAAACCAGCTTGTCGACCTCTTCCGCCACCGACGAGGTGACGATGGAGTTGCCGATGTTGGCGTTGATCTTCACCAGGAAATTGCGGCCGATGATCATCGGCTCGCTTTCCGGATGGTTGACGTTGGCGGGAATGATGGCGCGGCCGCGCGCGATTTCGTCGCGCACGAACTCCGGCGTCACGTGCCCTGGAACGGCGGCGCCGAAACTTTCGCCGCGGTACTTCCCCTCGGCGGCGCGGGCGCGGCCGAGATTCTCGCGGATGGCGATGTATTCCATCTCGGGCGTGACGATGCCGGCGCGCGCATAGGCGAGCTGGGTTGCCGCCTTGCCCGGCTTGGCGCGCAGCGGCCGACGGTCGGCGCGATCGAAGACCGGCACGGCGCTGACCTCGCCGGATTTGAGGCCGTTATCTTCCGGCCGCACGGCGCGGCCGGTTTGCGCCTCGACATCGCCGCGTGCGCGGATCCAAGCGTCGCGCAGCGGCGTCAGACCGATGCGAATGTCGATCGCGACCGCCGGATCGGTGTAGGGCCCCGACGGATCGTAGACACGCACCGGCGGCTCGTTCGCCGCGGCCGTCAGGTCGATCTCGCGCATCGCGACGCGCAGTTCGGGATTGAGCGCGCCCGGCACATGGACCTTGCGCGACGCCGGCAGTGGTCCGGTCGAAACCTTGAAATTCTGGCTGAGTGTGCCTTCCGGCATGGCCTGCCTCCTACGGACTCAACGTGGCTGGATCGGTCGGTGGAGGGGCGCGTGAGCGAGTTCCTGTCCCTACGCCGGCACGATCCGGATCAGGTTCAAAGGGTTCCCGCGCCATCACGCGGTGTCTCAGCCCCTGTCGGCGGGGCTCCCCTTGGAATCGGCCGTAGTATCCGGACGGTTCGATGGCCGCGTCAAGCCGCAAATCCCGGATGCTGGCACGCGTGCCGGTCGACGCTATACTTGTACCAGCCGCTCCATCGGTGAAGGGCCTCACGCGTTGGTCACAGTCCGCCATCTCGTCACGTTCGCCGCGCTCGCGCTTGCCGGGTGCAGCAACTTTGCGCCGTTCGAGACGCAGACGCCGAACCTCGGCCCCGGCGGCCAGCCGCAGCAAACCCCGCAGGAGATGGTGGCTTCGGCCGGCGCGAGTCCGGCCGATGCGCCGGTGTCGATCTGCTATAGCCGGCTATTGACCCAGCCCACGCAAGTCGCGGCGCTGGCAGCCGAAGAATGCAACAAGGGCGAAACGGCCAAGCTGGTCGATCAGGGCGTCGACCTCACCGCCTGCCCGCTTTTCATCCCCGTCCGCGCCACGTTCAGCTGCGTCGCACACTGACGGCGCGCCCGCGCGACCTAGCGCGGATGTGATGAGGCAACCCCGATCGGCGCAATGTTACGCTCGGCGCATGGCCGTGCGGAACGGCGGCTTTGAGTGGGGGTTTGCAATGACGCAAGGAATCGCTGACCGCAGCCGGCTGATCTTTCCCGGGCTCGCGGGACTCTATGAAACGTTTTCACCGGCGTCGTATTCGTTTATGCGCTTTGCCGCCGGCGCGGTGTTGTTGCCGCACGGCATCCAGAAGCTGATGAACGGCAGCTGGAGCACGCTCGCGCCCTACATCGACAAAGTCTTGGGCGTGCCCTATCCGATGGGCTGGGCGTACGCGGCGGTGTTCACCGAATCGGTCGTTGCGTTTTGTCTGATGATCGGCTTGTTCACGCGCCTCGCGGCACTGATCCTGCTGGTCTACATGAGCATCATCATCTGGTTCCAATGGCACTTCGGCTATTTCTGGACCAACAAGGGATACGAATACGCCCTGCTGTGGTGGCTCTTGTTCCTGGCGATCTTCTTCCGCGGCGGCGGCTGCTATTCGGTCGATCGGCTGATCGGCAAGGAGTTCTAGCGAGCGCGATAAATCGCCAACAATTTGAGACAAATCAGCCCCTGAAACCGGAAAAAACGCGGCAACCCGCCCGCGTTGCGGGGCGGCTAAGAATCGGCGGCCTGTCCGAGAAAACGGTGATTTTATGCATGACTTAACGACGAGCCACGAGAATGGCCGCGTCCCGCTGGATCCACCTGGAGAACCGAGACAATGAAGACCCTGACCAAGTTGTTCCGCGACGACGCGGGCACCACGGCCATGAGTATGGCCTGATCGCCGCGCTCATCGCGGTCGTGATCGTCACCGCGGTCAACGACGGTCGGCGGCAAGTTGAGCAACACCTTCAACAGCGTTGCTGGCAGCCTGTAATCGCCACCGTATAAGCGCTTATACGGAAAACCCCCGACCAAAAGCCGGGGGTTTTTCTTTGGCGATACGCCGCACGGCCCGCATTCGTTTTAAATCGAACTTAAGAGCGCGCGGTTCATAGTGAATGCACAGACCCACCGCTGCACGAGCGACGCCATGACGATCCTTTTCGAACTTCTTCGCGACGATGCCGGCAAGGCGAGCCTCTCCTATGCCTTCATGGCGATCGCCGTCGTCGGCTTCGCCGCCGCCTGCTCGATCAAAGCCAATCTGAATCCGCGCTGAGCCGTTAGGCCCGCCGCACCGTCTCGGCGGACTGGCCGAACAGCACCTTGCGCGCTTCCGGGCTGGTGTTCGGAGTCGCCTGGCTGCGGAGCGGTTCGCCCTTCGCGTAGGCGCGCTGCACCGCCGGCCGCGCCTTGATCGCTTCGAACCAGCGCTTCAGGTACGGATAGTCCTCGAGCTTCTGGCCCTGGCGCTCGTACGGCACCACCCACGGATATGAGGCCATGTCGGCGATGGAATAGGCGCCGGCGAGGAATTCGCGGCCCTTGAGCTGCTTGTCCATCACGGCATAAAGCCGGCTGGTTTCCTTGACGTAGCGCTCGATCGCGTAGGGCAGCTTCTCGGGCGCGTAGGCGGCGAAATGGTGATTCTGCCCCGCCATCGGGCCGAGGCCGCCGACCTGCCAGAACAACCACTGCAACACGTCGAAGCGTTCGCGTAGATCCTTGGGCATGAACTTACCGGTTTTTTCCGCGAGGTAGATCAGGATGGCGCCGGATTCGAAGATGCTGACCGGCGCGCCTTTGTCCGCGGGCTCGTTGTCGACAATCGCCGGCATGCGGTTGTTCGGCGAGAGCTTGAGGAAGTCGGGCTTGAACTGATCGCCCTTCGAGATGTTGACCGGCACGATCGTGTAGGGAACGCCGGCCTCTTCGAGAAAGATGCTGATCTTGTGCCCGTTGGGCGTCGGCCAGTAATGCAGTTCGATCATCGCCTCTCCTTCGCGCAGCGCGGCTGCGGCGCAACTATGAGGCGCGGCCGCCGCGGCCGGCAAGGATCCTAGGCAAGACCCAGCCCTGCAACGAGCGCAGACGTGACGGCGCGCGGATCGGCGGCCGTCATCACCGCGCCCATCACCGCGACGCCGGCGGCACCGGCCGCGCGGCACGCCCCGACCGCGGCTGCATCGACGCCGCCCAGCGCCACCACCGGGATCAACGATTTCGCCGCCAGATCGGCCAGCTCGTCGACGCCGAGCGCCGGCCCGTAGCCCGGTTTCGACGCGGTGGCAAAGATGGGACTGAGGGTGACGTAATCGGCGCCTTCGGTTTCGGCGTGGACGATGTCGGCGTAGTCGTGCGCCGATAGGCCGATCAAGGCGGCGGCGCCCAGCGCCTGACGCGCCGCCGCCGGCGAGCCGCCGGCCGGCAGATGCACGCCGCCGGCGCCGGCCGCCCGCGCCGCGGCGACGTCCTCGTGCACTGTGACGCGCGCGCCGTGACGCGCGCCGACCGCAACCAGCGCGCGCAACAACGCGACGCGCTCGTCATGCGGCAGGTCTTTTTCGCGGAGACTGAGCCAGCGACCGCCGCCGGCGAAACAGGCATCGGCAATCTCGACAAGCGGCCGGCGCGCGACCTTGCGGTCGCTGATCACCAGCAGCGGCGGACGCGGCAGCTTCACCCGCCGATGAGACCAAGTTGCGGGCTCGACGGCTCCGCTTGCGTGCGCTTGGGAATCCGGCCGGCGAGACGCGCATCGCGGCCGGCGGCGACGGCCGCGCGCATCGCCGCCGCCATGCGGCGCGGATCGCGCGCCTTGGCGACCGCCGTGTTGAGCAATACGCCGTCGCAGCCCAGCTCCATCGCCATCGCGGCGTCCGACGCGGTGCCGACGCCGGCGTCGAGGATCACCGGCACCGGGCTGGTGACGACGATGCGCTCGATGGCATAGGGATTGACGATGCCGAGGCCGCTGCCGATCGGCGAGCCCAGCGGCATCACCGCCGCCGCGCCGGCGTCGGCGAGCTTGCGGCACGTCACCGGATCCTCGTTGCAATAAGGCAGCACGGTGAAGCCGGCCTTCACCAGCGCCTCGGTGGCGCGCAAAAGTTGCTCGACGTCGGGATATTGGGTTTCGCGGTCGCCGATCAATTCGAGCTTCACCCAATCGGTCTGTAGCGCCTCGCGGCCGAGCTCGGCGGTCAGCACGGCGTCCTGCACCGTCATGCAGCCGGCGGTGTTGGGCAAGAGCGTGTATTTCTCGTCGAGCAGATCGACCAGGCTTTCGGCATAGGCTTCGAGGCTGATGCGGCGGATGGCGACGGTGACCAGGGCCGGCTGCGCCGCCGCCAGCGCATCGAGCAGCACCTGCTGGTTGGGATAGCCGCCCGAGCCCATCAACAGGCGCGAGGCGAAGCTCTTGCCGGCAATCGTCAGCATTTCGGCCGGCTTGTTGGTGGTCGCGGTATCCATATCAGCCGCCACCGAAGGGTTTGACGATTTCGATGGCATCGCCGGGCGCCAGCGCGACCTCGGTCCAGCGCCGCGCCGGCACCACCGCGCCGTTGACCGCGACGGCGACGCCGCGCGGTCGATCGATGCCGCGCAAGTGCAGCAGCTCGGCGACGGTGGCCACCGCCAGGCGCTCGTCGCGGCCGTTGACGCGGATGGTCGCGGTCATGCGCGCACCCGCGGCGAAAAACGCTCCGGCGTGAACGGCGCCATCGCCGGATCGATCTCGCCGGACAGCAGATAATGCGCGATCAATTCCGCGGTCACCGGCGTCAGCAGAATGCCGTTGCGGTGATGGCCCGTCGCCTGCACCAGACCGGCGACGCCGCCCGGTCCGAGCAAAGGCGCGTCGTCGCGCGAGCCGGGCCGGAAGCCGACCCACATCTCGTCGATCGCCAGCTCCTCGGTGCCCGGCACCGCGCGCCAGGCGCCTTCGAGCAAGGCGAAGATGCCGCCGGCGGTGAGGTCGCCGTTGAAACCCTTTTCCTCGACCGTGCCACCGACAATCAGCCGGCCGTCGCGCCGCGGCACCAGATAGGCGCGCGGCGCCCAGACGACATGGCGCAGCAGCGGCGCCGCCGGGTCCATCTTGAGCGCCAGCATCTGGCCCTTGACCGGCCGCACCGGCGCGCGCGCTTCGGCCGGCAAGCCGCCGATCGCGCCCGACCAGGCGCCCGCCGCCAGCACGACGATCTCGGCGGCGACGCGGCTGTCGCCGACGACCAAACCGGTGACGCGGCCGGCGGCCACCTCGATCGCACTGACCGGCGCGTGCTCATGCAGCGTGCCGCCGGCGGCGAGGAAGGCGCGCTTCAGGGCGCGCACCAGCATGCGATTGTCGGCCTGATAATCGCCGGGGCTGTAGACCGCGGCGGCGAGCGCGGGATTGAGGCGCGGCTCGCGCTTCAGCGCGTCGCGCGGCGACAGCCATTCGAGCGCGATGCCATGCTCGCGCTGGAAATCGTAGGTGAAGCGAAGCTGGGCCGCGTCGTCGCGATTGAGCGCGATCATCAGCGTGCCTTCGCGGCGCAGATCGACCGACAGGCCGGACGCCTGTTCGAGTTCGGCGGCGAAGTCCGGCCACAGCGCCAGGCTGCGGCGGTTGAGCGACGCGAGATCGCCCTCGCCCGGCTCGGTCTCGACGCCGGCGGCGAGCATGCCGGCCGCCGCCCACGAGGCGCCGTGGCCGGCCTCGCCGCGCTCGTAGATCGCCACAGGCACGCCGCGCTGCGCCAGCCGCCAGCCGATGGCGAGGCCAATGGCGCCGCCGCCAATGATGGCGACGGGAGCGGACGAGGCATTATGGGCGGTTTGGTCGCGGATCGCGGGCTCCCTTCGCTGGCATGACCCAGACAGGTTCCGTGGGTGTGATCTCAGCCGGCAACGCTGCCGGCACCCCAGCCAAAGGCGAATCTGTGCCCGACCGACCGGACTGGCAAGGGGTTTTTAGACCGCACCCGCGATGAAATTGACTGCCAGCGCCAGGATCACGGCGTTGAACAGAAACGACAAAACGCCGTGACCGAGCGTCAGCCGCCGCATGTGGCGCGAGGTCACCTGCACGTCCGAGACCTGGCAGGTCATGCCGACGACGAACGCGTAATAAAGGAAATCCCAGAAATCCGGCACGCGCTCCTCGGGGAATTTGAGCCCGCCGCGATCCTGCTCGCCTTTTTGCAGCGGATTGTCGCCGTAATAAAGGTGGGCGTAATGCAGCGCGAAGATGGTGTGGGTCAGCAGCCACGAGGCGAGCACCGCGAGGCCGGCGATCAGGATGCGCCAGCCGACGGCGATCTTGCCGCCCGCATCCTTGCTCAGCATGAACCCCAACGCCACGAAGCTGACGGCGGCCGCGGCGATCACCACCGAGAACAGCAGCGGCCGCAGCGGATCCTGCTTGCGCGCGCGGGCGCGCATGCGGTCGGGCGTCGCCCTGGATAGAACCACGCCGGTACTGCCGAGGAAGAAGGTCACGCCGACGATCCAGCCGATCGCCATCGGATAGGGAAACGGCAAGGAAGACCAGAGCGACCAAGTGACCAGCACGCCGACGATGACGGCGAGCAGAATCCGCTGATTCGGCCCGATCGGATGCAGCTCCAGCGGAACTTCGGACGATTGCTTCCGGGCCAAAGACCCCTCCGGCGGTTCGGGACTAGAGGACCGGAACCGCCGGAACAACGCCAGGATTTTTTACGCCGGCTATTTCGGGCCTTTCACCGCCGTCAGATAGTCGACAATCGCCGGTGTGTCCTTGGGATCGATCGGCGCCTTGTAGACGGCGCGCATCTTGTTGACCTCGGCCTCCCACGCCGGCTTCGGCATCGTCGGCTGGTAGAGGATCATCTCGGGCGAGTGACAGCCGGTGCAGTTGTCACGCACCACCGCGACGTTCGGACCGTCGGGCAGCGCCACCGGGCTTTCCGGCAGCGTGACATCGACAGATTGGAGCGCCGCCGGCGCCTTGGCCTCGGCGGCGAGCGTGCCGAGCGCGGCAGCGGAGACCAGCGCGAGCGCGAGAAATTTGCGTGTCATGGCCGCCTCCTCACGCCACCGTCACGGGCGTCGATTCGATGATGTTGCGCATGAAGCCGGACGGATTCCAGTTGGCTGCGGCCGGCTGGACCTCGCCTTTGCTGTTGGTGGCGCGGACCATGAGCACGGCGGCGCCCTTGGCCTTGGGCGTGAAGCGCGTCTCCCAGCGGCGGAAGCTGTATTTGCCTTCGTCCTTGCCGAGGCGCGCGGCGTGCCAGGTCCGGCCGCCGTCGGCCGAGAAATCCACCTGCTTGACGCCGGTGTCGCCGCCGAACGCGATGCCGCGCACCGATGCCGGCTTGCCGGCCGGCAAGGTCGCGCCGGCCTTGAGGTTGGTGACGAACGAGCGCGGGTTGAGCCGGTTGATCGGCACCAGTTTGACGCCGGCTTGACCCGGCTGCATGTCGGCGTGCGGCGTGTCCGGAATCAGGTACGCCGTCTTCATCCAGAAATTGGTGTCGGGACTGTCGAGCACTTCGATGTCGTTGAGCATCTTCATCCAGTAGGTCGCGTACCAGCCCGGCACGACGAGACGCAGTGGAAAACCGTTCAACAAAGGCAGAGGCTGGCCATTCATCGCGAAGGCGATCATGACTTCGCCGTCGCGCGCGTGATCGACCGCGAGCGACTTGATGAACTTCGGCCCGTCGGCGACCGGCGCGTTGTCGAGGCCGCTGAAGCGGACCTGTACCGCGCCCGCCTTGACGCCGGCGCGATCGAGCACGTCCTTGAGGCGGACGCCAGTCCAGCGCGCGTTGCCCATGCCGCCGTTGCCCCACTCGCCGCCCGCCACGCGCGGCTGGAAGAAGCCACGCGAATTGCCCGAGCATTGATCGACCGCGGCGTATTCGATGTGCGGCAGCGCCATCAGCTCCTTGAGCGACAGCGACAGCGGCTTGTCGACGTGGCCGTGCACAGCGAGCCGGAACGTGTCGACGTTGATTTGCGTCGGGATCACCGACCAGTGCCAGCGGACGAAGAACCGATCGTTGGGCGTGAACACGCCCTGATCGAAGACTTCAAAGGGCGTTTCGAGCATCGGCGGCCGCGCGCGCTGAAGCACCATCGCGCCTTTCTGCGGAAAGGCGGTGGTGATCGGCCGGTCGCCGGGTCCGCCGGGCAGCGGCAGGTTCACCATCGTCTCGGCCCACGCCGGCATCGCCAGCGTCGCCAGTCCCGCCGCGCCGGCCTGGCGCAACAGGTTGCGCCGGCTTAACGCATCGGCCATTGCGGATGTGCGGTGCATGATCGGTCCCTCCCCTGCGTGTCGCGGTCTTGGGAGCCGCTTGATCGCCGAGGAGCCTAATGACCAATTTCTGGGACGAATATATTCAAAATATTCTGGGGATCAGGCGGAAACTCCGGCGCCCGCGCGTGACAACAGGCCACTATTACATGCCACTTCTGTTGTTTCGCATCGCCGCGACCTGGCGCCAGCCGGCTTCAGCCATGGCGCGGGCGCGCGCGCCGGATTCACGCGCGCGGGCGTTGGCAGCGGTGCCTTCGACGACGCGGCCCATGATGCCCTGGAGGATCGCCGCCAGCCGGAACATGTTGTAGGCGAGATAGAAGTCCCAATGCGCGAGCGCCGCGCGGCCGGTGCGCGCGCCATAGCGCGCGACATAGTCGGCCTCGAGCGGAATGCCGAGCGAAGCGAGATTTTGGCCGAGCAGGCCGCGATAGGACTCCGGGCCCAAGCGCCAGGCCATCGCGTGATAGGCGAAATCGCCGACCGGATCGCCGAGGGTCGACAGCTCCCAATCGAGCACGGCGATGACGCGCGGCGCAACGCGATCGAAGATCAGATTGTCGATGCGGAAATCGCCGTGGACCAGCGCCGTCGCCGCGTCGTCGGGCGCGTGCGCGGGCAGCCAGGCGATGAGATTGTCCATGGCTGCGATGCGCTCGGTTTCGGAGGCGCGGTACTGCTTGGTCCAGCGCTCGATCTGGCGCTTGACGTAGCTGCCCGGGCGGCCGAAATCGCCAAGGCCGATGGCGGCGTAATCGACGCGATGCAGACGCGCGATGGTCTCGTTCATGGCGTCGTAGACCGCGCCGCGTTCGGCCGGCGACAGGCCGGGCAGCGCCGGATCCCAAAAGACGCGGCCGTCGACGTAATCCATCACATAGAACGCCGTGCCGATGACGCTGTCGTCGCGGCAGAGCGCATAGGCGCGCGGCACCGGAAAGCCGGTCTTGGCGAGCGCGCTGATGACGCGGAACTCGCGATCGACCGCGTGCGCCGACGGCAGCAGCTTGCCGGGCGGCTTGCGCCGCAGCACATAGCGCCGGCCGCCCGCTTCGATGCGGTAGGTCGGATTGGATTGGCCACCCTTGAATTGCGCAATCGTGGGTGCGCCCGAAAAGCCGGCGACGTTCTCGCGCAGCCAGCCGGCGAGACGCGCGGCGTCGATGCGGTGCGCCGGCAGGACCGCCATCGTGCCGGTGAAATCTTCGGCCTCGCCCATTCGCGCCCGTTCTGCAATCTTGTGCGCCGGAGGAAGGGTGCCTAGGACGCGCAAGCGAGGCAAGAGGCTGACGGTCGGCATCGCCGGCCTGGGCGCGATCGGCATGGAAGTCGCCAAGCGGCTCGGCGACGTTCCGGGCCTGAAGCTTGTCGCCGTGTCGGCGCGCGACGCCAAGGCGGCGGCGGCACGGCTCAAGGCGGCAGGCATCAAGGCATCCGTCGTGGCGTTGCCAGAACTGGCGCGGCGCGCCGACATCGTCGTCGAATGTTTGCCCGCGGCGCAATTCCGCATCGTCGCCGAAGCGGCGATCCAGCGGCGGCGTGTCTTGGTGCCGCTGTCGGTCGGCGCCTTGCTGGCGAATTTCGATCTGGTGGAACGCGCGAAGAAAACCGGCGCACGCATCATCGTGCCGACCGGCGCGCTGATCGGCCTCGACGCGGTGCGCGCCGCGGCCGAAGGCGAAATAAGCAGCGTCCGCATGGTGACGCGCAAGCCGCCGGCCGGGCTCGACGGCGCGCCTTATCTGACGGCGCGCGGCATCTCGGTCGCCGGCCTCGCCGCACCGAAGAAAGTCTTCGACGGCAGCGCGCGCGACGGCGCCGCCGGATTTCCCGCCAACGTCAACGTCGCGGCGGCGCTGTCATTGGCCGGCATCGGACCCGACCGCACGACGCTCGAGATCTGGGCTGATCCCGGCTTGACGCGCAACACGCACCGGATCGAAGTCGATGCGGACAGCGCGCGCTTTTCGATGACGATCGAAAACGTGCCGTCGGAAAATCCCAAGACCGGCCGGATCACGGCGCTGAGCGTCATCGCCTGCCTCAAAGGGCTGGTCGAGACGCTGCGCGTCGGGAGCTGACTACTTCTTCTCGTCCTTCGGCATCAGCTTGAGCGACGCCGAGTTGATGCAATAGCGCAAGCCGGTCGGCTTCGGCCCGTCGGGGAAGATGTGGCCGAGATGCGCGTCGCACTTGGCGCACATCACCTCGGTGCGTTTCATGAAGAAACTGTTGTCGTCGGCGGTCTTCACCGCGCTCTTGTCCGCCGGCTGATAGAAGCTCGGCCAGCCGGAGCCGGATTCGAACTTGGTGCCGGAATCAAACAACGGCTCGCCGCAGCAGACGCAGACATAGGTGCCGGGCGTGTGCGTGTCCCAATATTCGCCGGTGAAGGCGCGCTCGGTGCCCTTTTGGCGCGCGATGCGGTACTGCTCGGGCGTGAGCTTCGCCTGCCATTCGGCGTCGGTCTTGCCCGCCGCCTTGCCCGTCTTGCCGGTCGCGTCGCCCATGGTCGCCTCGCCTATTGCTGATTCATCCGTATAGATGGGGCGCAGTTGCGGCCGCCACCAGTGGCGCAGGCCTGCTGCCGGTTCCAATCGCTCAACGAAAACAGCAATTGCGAGCCCAGGAGCACGGCGATTACCGCCGCGACGATGGCCAGAAGCGCCCGTGTGTTCATCGCCGGGGAGTATGCGGGCGGCGCGTGGGACCGTCCAGCGCGGCTCTTGCCCGCGCCGGGTTTGCGCTATGATCGGCGCATGACGGCCACGGGCATCGTCGCGGAAGGCACGCCGCAGCTTATCAACTGGTGGAACCTGCGCTGGGTCGCGCTGGCGCTGGCGGTGATGGTTGCCGCCATCGTCGCCGGCAACGCGTTCTTCCTCAACTTCGTCCATGTCATGTCCGGCGTGATGTGGACCGGCATCGACATCTTCATGGGCTTCGTCATCGGGCCGGTGCTGCGCCAGACCGACGTGCCGGCGCGGCGCGCCATCGCCGTGCGGCTCATTCCGCGCATGCTGTTCCTGATGCCGACGCTGGCCATCGTCACCGGCACGGCGGGTTATTTCCTGGCCAAGCAACTCGGATTCCTCGCCGTCGAGTATCCGGCGCATCTGTGGGTCGACGCGGCGCTGCTCATCATCGCGATCCTGACCATCCAGGGCCTCGGCATTTTGATGCCGACGAATTTGCTCGTCTGTTTGGAAATGCAGAAACCGCAGCCGGACGGCGAACGGATCAAGCGGCTGATGCGCCGCTATGTCCATCACACCGCGGCGCAAGGCGCGATGCAGGTGGCGATCATCGTGGTGATGGCGAAATTCGTCACCGGCCTTTGAGCGCGCGTTTCGATCTTGCCGCCGCGGCGCGGAGCCTGCCTGTCGCCGAAGCTCTGCCGGCGCTGACCGCGGCGCTGGCGACGCGCGGTGCAGCCGTTCTGGAAGCGCCGCCCGGCGCCGGCAAGACGACGCTGGTGCCCCTCGCCCTGCTCGACGCGAAGTGGCTCGAAGGGAAAAAGCTGCTGATGCTGGAGCCGCGGCGGCTGGCGACGCGGGCGGCGGCGCGACGCATGGCGAGCCTACTCAACGAAAGCGCCGGCGACACCGTCGGCTTCCGCACGCGGCTCGAAAGCCGCATCGGACCCAAGACGCGGATCGAAGTCCTGACCGAAGGGATTTTGCCGCGCATGATCGAGGACGATCCGGCGCTCGACGGGGTCGGCGGCTTGATCTTCGACGAATTCCACGAGCGCAGCCTGGAAGCCGATCTGGGCTTGGCGCTGGCGCTGGAGACGCGCAAGCATTTGCGGCCGGATTTGCGGCTCCTCGTGATGTCGGCGACGCTGGAAGGGAACAAGGTCGCGCGGCTGTTGGGCGACGCGCCGGTGATCGCCAGCCAAGGCAAGATGTTTTCCGTCGATATCCGCAATCTGGATCGACCGGCGCCCGAACGGTTTGAGAGCGCGGTGGCGACGGCGGTGCGCCGCGCGCTCGCCGACGAGACCGGCAGTGTGCTGGTCTTTCTGCCGGGCGGTGCCGAAATCCGCCGCGTCGCGCGGCTCCTTGAAGCGGATTTGCCCGACGGCGTCACGGTCGCGCCGCTTTACGGCGATTTGCCGCCGGACACACAGGACGAAGCGATCAAGCCGGCGCCGGCGGGCAAGCGCAAGGTGGTGCTGGCGACGTCGATCGCCGAAACCAGCCTGACCATCGAAGGCATCCGCGTGGTGATCGACGGCGGCCTGATGCGCGCGCCGCGTTACGATCCGGCCAGCGGCATGACGCGGCTGATCACCCTGCGCGTGTCGCAAGCGTCGGCCAAACAACGCAGCGGCCGCGCCGGGCGCCTGGAGCCCGGCATTGCCTATCGCCTATGGCCGGCGCGCGAGGAGACGCAGCTGGCACCGTTCAACGCGCCGGAAATCCTTCAGGCTGATCTGGCGCCCCTGGCTCTGGCGCTGGCGCAATGGGGCGCACGCGATCCGCGCGATCTGGCGTTCCTCGATCCGCCGCCCGAGGCCGCCTATGCCGAAGCGCAGAACCTGCTGCACGAACTCGGCGCGCTCGACGCCGACAACAAGATCACCGCACACGGCAAGGCGATGGCCGGGCTGGGCCTGCATCCGCGGCTGGCGCACATGGTTCTGATGGGGAAAGAGCGCGGCAGTGGTGCTGCGGCCTGCGCGATCGCGGCGCTGCTGATGGAGCGCGACGTGCTGCGCGCGGCGCCCAACGCGCGCGACGCCGATTTCCGCCTGCGGGTCGAGCTGATGGGCGAGCGCGGCGCGGCGAAGCACCTGCCGGCGGGCATGACTCTCGACCGCGGCGGACTCGAACGCGCGCGCGACACGGCGCGGCAGCTGCGCCAGCGGCTCGGGATTCGCGGCGACGGCATCGACGCGGGCGAGACCGGAAGGCTACTGGCCCTCGCCTATCCCGACCGCGTCGCGCAGAAACGGCCGGGCGCGGCGGGGCAATTCCTGCTGGCCAACGGCAAGGGCGCGGAACTGCCGGCGGGCGATCTGCTGGCGAACGCGGAATTTCTCGCCGTGGCCGATCTCGACGGCGCGCAGCGCACCGCGCGGATTTTTCTCGCGGCGAAACTGACGCGCGACGCGGTCGACGAGGATTTCGGGGGTTTGATCGTGGCCGCGGACACGATCGCGTGGGATGCGCGCGCCGAAGCCGTGCTGGCGCGGCGGCGCGCGACGCTGGGCGCGCTGGTGCTGGAGGATAAGCCGCTCGCCAAGGCCGATCCGGCGAAGGTCGCCGCCACCATGGCAGAGGGCGTGCGTGCGCTCGGTATTGGCGCGCTGCCGTGGAGCAAGGACGCGGAGAATTTGCGCGCGCGCGTCGCGCTGCTGCGGCGGCTCGACGACGAAGCGTGGCCGGATTGGTCGGACGGCGCGCTGCTGGCGAGCCTCGACGACTGGCTCGCGCCTTATCTAACGGGCGTCACGCGGCGCACGCAGCTCGGCGGCCTCGACCCGGCCGAGATTTTGGCGGCGCGGCTTTCTTACGAGCAGCGCCGCGCGCTCGACCGGCTGGCGCCGACGCATGTCACCGCGCCGAGCGGCTCACGCATCGCCATCGACTATGGCGGCGACACGCCGGTGCTGGCGGTGAAGCTGCAGGAGATGTTCGGCGCGCGCGAAGGCCCGGCGGTGGCCGACGGCCGAATTAAATTGGTGATCCACCTGCTGTCGCCGGCGGGTCGGCCGCTGGCGGTGACGCAGGACCTTGCCGGTTTCTGGCGCAACGCCTATCCGCAGGTGCGCGGCGAGATGCGCGGCCGCTATCCGCGGCATCCGTGGCCCGACGATCCGTTGGCCGCGGCACCGACCAAGCGGACGAAGCGGCGGTAGTTGGGGTGATTTCCTACACCCCGTTGGCACCGGTTGAGTTACCGGAAATGAGACTGAAAGTCGTGAGGGACCTAGTCGTCTTTGATACCAGATTTTTTTCGTCTCCGCTGGATTTCGGCATCAATACGTGCCAACTGAAACTTCCATAAAGCAGTTGGAAGCCCAAACGTCAGCAAAAATGAAGACGTGCCGAAAAACAGATACAGTCTTTCAATCCACATTTTCCATGCTTCAGATACAACAGAATCCGGTGCCTTGTTTAGAAGCGCACCAACAAACAGTAATCCTATCGCGATCAGATAAAGTACAAATAGCCACAAGTGTCTTATCAGCCTGTTTTCTATACTCTCACGGCGGTTCTCCGCAACCCGCCATGAACCTTCTGGAATTAAGGACGGATCACCAACGATAGCAATGATCGCCACCAAGAATCCGGCAAACACTGTCATTACAGTGATGATGATAAGTAGCGCGTCCGAATTATCATGAACGAAGGGCTGCCCATAGTATGCAGCCACAGCGCCGCCCAACAAACATACGAGGATTAATAGCGCGCGCATTACTGCTCCAGCGCGCCGGACTCTTCGAAAGTTTTATAGAACGCGTTTAGCTCTTTCCAAGCCTTGTCGCGATCTACAGATTTGCCAACTGCATCTATCAAAACTTTGGACCGAATGGAAATCTCGTCAGGAGTAATACGTTGGCCGGTTTTGGTTATGATTACGTAGTCGTCGCTTGCTTCCTGATTCTTGATAAGGTCTGTTCCGAGGGTATCTATTCGCTTTTCGCCCAGCTTCAGGCCTTTCGTGCGTCGGCGATCCATCTTCAAAGCCAACGCAACGGTAATGGCGTCATCTGTAACGTCATGCTCGCTTCCAAAAAGTGCCTTCAACTGTTTGGCTGCGGCTCCGACAACGCCCTGTGCGTGGGATTTCCGCCGATTAAAACTCGCTGATGCTGCGAACAGTGTAGAACGCACTTCAATCTCTTTCACTCCCTGACTCTGTAACAATTTAATTGCAGGGATATCGGCGACTTTCATCAAGTCAAATTGAGTAAGCTCTTCACGCATCTTGGCTTTGCGAAAGAGAGCCTGAAGAAAATACCGAACCGTCGCGTCCTGCATTCCGGTTGAGCACATACATAAATCGTTACCCCTGACATATACGAACGCATCCCCGTCCATAAATTCGGTGTTGGCTGGAGCTTTGGTAATTCCAACACGAACTTCGTCAGAGACTTGGCTACGCTTCGGCACTACCGATGCTGCTTCGCCTGGTGTTTCCGCCGTGATGTGGAGGTAGTAGCCACCATGTTTGTCCGGTTGCAAACTGGCGAGCTTCATCTGTTGACCGTTGTCACGGGCAACAGTTCTGTCATTGATATTGAGTAGCTTGGTCGCTGCATTCTTGATGCAAGCTGCGAGCGTCGTACTTGCGGATTGAGACGCGAACCACGTCGCGCGCCGATAGCTCGCGACCCTTTCCTTTTTGTCGATCATTCCCCCCGGTTCTCCCAATTTAATAGCTAGGCGCCACGTGATGGCGTCGCCAATTTTTCAGGAAGCATATTCGGAGACTGTACTAATGACCAGGGCTCCACCGTTCCGAATGGCTCGCAATTCTTCTATTGGCCGGATGCTTGCCACGAATGTCACACCGCACACCCCTGCATTCGCGCACCTGACATGCGCATGCGGGCGTGGCGAGGCGCGCCGCACGGCCGGTAAGATTCGGGCTTGAGGGGATTCCAAATGACCGAAGCGCAGGCGCCAACCGCGCGCACCAAAATCCATTACGGCTGGGTCGTCGTCGGCATGGCGTTCGTGGCGCTGACAGTGTCGGCGGGCATGCGCTCGACGCCGACGGTGCTGATCGTGCCGCTGGAGCACGAATTCGGCTGGAGCCGCGCGACGATCTCGCTGGCGATCGCGCTCCAGCTTTTCTTTTATGGCCTGGTCGGACCGTTCTCGGCCGGCTGCATCGACCGGTTCGGCCTGCGCAAGACATTGGTCGGCGCGCTGCTACTGACGCTGATCGGCATCGGCTTCACGCCGTTCGTCCGCGCGTCGTGGAATCTATGGCCGCTGTGGGGCCTTGCGCTCGGCGGCGGCGCGGGTGCCGCGGCGATGGTGATGGCGGCGATGGTCGCCAATCGCTGGTTCGTGGCGCGGCGCGGCGTGGTGATGGGATTTCTGACCGGCAGCACGGCAGCGGGACAGCTCATCTTCCTGCCGCTGCTTGCGGGCATCGTGACGCAGTGGGGCTGGCGCGCGTCGGTGTTCGTCGGCGCGGCGGCGGTGGTGGCGACGATCCCCCTCGCCTGGCTCCTCATGCGCGACCATCCGGCCGAGATGGGCCTGCGCGCCTATGGCGCGGCGGCCGACGCGCCGGCGGCGATCCCGGCGCGGGTCAATCCGTTCGCCGCGGCGATGGCGGGATTGGGCCTCGGCATCGGCCATCGCGATTTCTGGCTGCTGTCGGCGGGGTTCTTCGTCTGCGGCGCCAGCACCATCGGCCTCGTCGGCACGCATTTCATTCCCGCCTGCATCGACCACGGCATTCCCGAGACGACGGCGGCGGGCCTGATCGCCTTCATGGGCGTGTTCAACATCGTCGGCACGACGGCGTCGGGCTGGCTCACCGACCGGGTCGATAGCCGGTACCTGCTGTTCTGGTATTACGCGCTCAGGGGCGTGTCGCTGTTGTTCCTGCCGTATGCGTTCGATCTGTCGTTCTGGGGCCTGGCGCTGTTCGGCATCTTCTATGGCCTCGACTGGATCGCCACGGTGCCGCCGACGGTGCGGCTCGCCGCCAACGCCTTCGGCGTCGAGAACGCCGGCATGATGTATGGCTGGATCATGGTGATGCACCAGGTGGGATCGGCGGCGGCGGCCTACGGCGCGGGCCTGCTGCACACCGACACCGGCAATTACAACGCCGCGTTCATCGGCGCCGGCGGGTTGTGCATGATCGCGGCGCTATTGAGCCTGCGCGTCGGCGTCGGCCGCACGCCGCGCGCGCCGCGGCCGGTGCTGGCGACGGCGGAGGGTTGAGCGGCATCGCGCCGCCAACCGGCGACGAGCTTCAACCACGGCGCGACGTGGAAGACGCTCATCAGCACGTACATCGGCACCATTCCGCTCAGCGCCGACGTCTGCGGCATGGCGGAGCACAACATTTCCGGCGCGCCATGATCGGCGACGATGGTGAGCGCCGCCATGAGCGCGAAGGTCGGGGCGGCGCCGAGCGATAGCCAGCCGGCCGCCCGACCTTGCGCGTTCGCGATCTTCATTGCCGCCTCCCCATGCTCAGCGCTGGTCGTACTTGTCGTGATGGCGCCACCACATGCCCTTTTGCTCGTTGCGGCCCTTGGGCGCGCGGTCGAGCCACTGGTACATGCCCCAAAGGCCGTCCAGTCCGCGCGCATAGGTGGAATAGGTGTGATAGACGACGCCGTCCTCGCGGACGAACGCGCTCATGCCCGGTCGCTCGCGTCGATAGGCCGGCGCGTCGGTGCCGGACATCGCCGCGAACTGGGCAACGATGGGCGGGATCTGCGCCACGTTCAGCGGATGGCCGCTCCGCGCGTAATTGTATTCGACGCCGCCTTCGCGCTGCTGCTCCTCGGTGATCGAGACGTTGAAGTCGAAGTTGAAGTCGGCGGCGAGCGACGACGCCCACGGAAAGGTCCATCCCATCCGCCGCTTGTAGGCTTGCAATTTCGCGACGGGCGCCCGCGACACGGCCGTCAGCATCACGTCGTGATTCGCCAGATGCACGGCAAAGCCGTTGAAGCCGTCCGCGATCGCCGAGCAGGAGGGGCAGCCCGCCTGCCAGTCGGGCCCGAACATGAAGTGATAGACCAGGAGCTGGGAGCGGCCTTGGAAAAGGTCCGCCAGCGACGCGGGTCCCGCGTCGGTCTCGAAGCCATAGGCCTTGTCGACCTTGACCCACGGCAGCGCCTGGCGCTGCTGCGCCAGTTCGTCGCCGCGCCGCGTCAGCTCCTTCTCGGCCTTGAGCAGCGTGAGCCGCGCGGCGAGCCATTCTTCGCGTGTTCCGGTCTGGTGCGTCGTCATCGTCCTTACTCCCGTCGAATGTTGATCGTGGGTTAGACTTAGCGCCGGGGTATCGAACGGCGGGAGTGACAAGTGTGGCGGGATTCCGATGGACTCGCTGATCACGGCCGCGGCGCGCGCGCTCGCGGCGGGTGACCCGCTCGGCGCCCTGAACCGGGTCGCCCTGCGCGAGGATCCGCCGGCGCTGGCGCTGCGCGGCATTGCGATGGCGCAGCTCGGCGATTTCACCCGAGCGACGGCGCTTCTGCGCAAGGCCGCGCGCGCCTTCGGCGCGAAAGAGGCGGTGGCGCGCGCACGGTGCATCGTGGCGGAGGCCGAGATCGCGCTCGCCGCGCGCGATTTGCACTGGCCGGCGAAAACGCTTGACGCGGCGCGGGCGACGCTCGAAGCGCACGGCGACCGCGTCAACGCCGCGCACGCGCAGTATCTCGAGATCCAGCGCCTGCTCCTGATCGGGCGCCTCGACGAAGCTGAGCGCCGGCTTACTGAACTCGATCCCGCGCCGCTGCCGCCGACATTGCGCACCGTCCACGAGCTGGCGACTGCCGGGATCGCAATCCGACGCCTGCAAATGAAGACGGCGCGCGCGACGGTGGCGCGGGCCGAGCGCGCCGCACGCGCGGCCGGCATTCCGGCACTGACGGCCGAGGTCGAAAGCGCCGTCCGTCTGATGGACGCACCCGCGGCGCGCCTGATTGCAAATGGCGCGACGCGGTCCCTGTTGCTCGATGAGGTCGAGACCCTGCTGCAATCGAAGGCGCTGGTCGTCGACGCGTGCCGCAACGCCGTGCGCAACGGCAGCAATGTTGTCGCGCTGGCCCGGCGTCCGGTGCTCTTCGCCCTCGCCCGCGCCCTGGGCGAAGCCTGGCCCGGTGACGTGCCGCGCGGCCGCTTGCTGGCGCGCGCCTTCGGCGCGAAATTCACCGATGAATCGCATCGCGCGCGGCTGCGCGTCGAAATCGGCCGGCTGCGCGCGGCGCTGCGGAAGGTGGCCGCCGTCAGCGCAACCAAAGAAGGCTTCGCGCTGACGCCGCACGGCGCGCGCGCGGTCGTGGTGCTGGCGCGGCCGGTCGAAGAGGCGCATGCGGACGTGCTCGCGTTCCTTGCCGACGGCGAATCCTGGTCGAGCTCGGCCCTCGCGCTAGCGCTCAGCGCCAGCCAGCGCACCGTGCAGCGCGCGCTCGACACGCTCGCGGCGAGCGGCAAGGTGCAGGCCTTCGGCCGCGGGCGGGCGCGCCGTTGGATGACGCCGCCCATGCCGGGATTCGCGACGACCTTGTTACTCCCCACGCCACTGCCGAGCGACTAGGATCGAGCCATGAAACGATCCAAAGCCGAAATCGTCCGGGAGTACGGCCCCTTTCCCGACGTTGACCGTGTCGCCGGCGTGAGCTTCGACGGAAGGAACGTCTGGTTCGCTTCCGGTGACAAGCTCAACGCCGTCGATCCGACGAGCGGCAAGATACAGCGCTCGATCGACGTCGCCGCGCATGCGGGAACGGCGTTCGACGGCCAGCACCTGTTCCAGCTTGCCGACGAACGCATCCAGAAGATCGACCCGCAGTCCGGCCGCGTGGTCGGCACGATTCCGGCGCCGCCGGGCGGCGGCTCGGGCCTCGCCTGGGCCGAGGGCGCGCTGTGGATGGGGCAGCACCGCAACCGCAAGATCCATCAGATCGATCCGCAAACCGGCGCGGTTCTGCGGACCATCGAATCCAACCGGTTTGTCACCGGCGTTACCTGGGTCGACGGCGAGCTTTGGCACGGCACCTGGGAAAACGAGCAGAGTGAATTGCGGCACATCGATCCGCGCAGCGGCGCGGTGCTGGAGACGCTCGAGATGCCGCCCGGCGTCGCGGTCGCGGGGCTCGAATCCGACGGCGGCGACCGGTTCTTCTGCGGCGGCGGAAAGAACAGCAGCACCGTGCGCGTCGTCCGCCGACCCAAGCGCGCGTCGAAGGCCGGCGCCAAGGCCTGAGCGGCGCTAAAGCTCCGCCGTCGGCTCGGCGTGCGCGACGTGCGCACGCAGCGGGATTTCCTTCCACGTCAGGGTCAGGGCCAGCGCCACCGCCATGATCACGGCGCCGCAAGCGAAGGTCCAATGGAAGCCGTGCGCCAGCGCGTTGGGCAGCGCGGCACGCGCCGCGGCACCGACCGTCGACAGATCCGCGCCGCCGCGCAGCAGCGCGCCGGCCATGCCGGAGGCACCGACCTGGGCCAGGCGCGCCTCGAGCGCCGCCAGCAGCACGGCCCAGAGAAAGGCCGCGCCGAACGAGCCGCCGAGCGAGCGGAAGAAGGCGACGCTGGCGGTGGCGGCGCCGATGTCGCGCGCTTCGGCGGCGTTCTGCGCCGCGACCAGCGTCGCCGGCATCGCGCCGCCCATGCCGATGCCGAGCAGGCCGACGAAAATATCGACGTACCAGGTGGAGCTGGCGCCGTTCGCGAAAGCCAGCGCGCCGAACGCCACGATGGCGAAGCACAGCGTCAGCATCGGCGCCTTTTTATAGCGGCCGCTCGCCCGCATCCATTGGCCGGTGGGATAGGCGCCCAGCACCGTGCCGCCCATCAGCGGAATCAGCATGAGGCCGGTGCTGCCGGCGTCCTTGCCGAGAACGAGCTGGATGAACACCGGCAACAGCACGGTCGCGCCGAACATGCCGGCGGAGACGACGAAGCCGATGAGATTGGCGGTGAGGATGACCGGGCTCGCAAACAGGCGCGGCGGCAGCAACGGCTCGAGCGCGCGCAATTCCTGCACCGCGAAGAGCACGAGCAGCAGAAATCCACCGCCGGTCAATTCCAGGATCGGCAGCGACAGCCAGGGGAATTCGACGCCGCCCCAACTGGCGACAAGCAAGAGCGCGACGACGCCCGGAATCAACACGGCGGCGCCGAGATAATCGATGCGCGGATAGCCGCCGTGCACCGGCAGGCGCTTCAGCGCGTTCCAGCACAGCACCAGACCGAGCGCGCCGATCGGCAGGTTGATCCAGAACACCCAGCGCCAGGTGAGATATTGGACGAAGATGCCGCCCAGGACCGGGCCGCCGACGCTGGCCAGCGCCCAGACGCCGCTCATATAGACCTGATACTTGCCGCGTTCGCGCGGCGAGATGACGTCGGCGATGATCGCCTGCGACATGCTGATGAGCGCGCCGCCGCCGATGCCCTGAAGCGCGCGCGCGGTGATGAGCTGACCCATGCTTTGCGCCGAGGCGCAAAACGCCGACGCGGCGCCGAAGACGAAGATGCCGATGATGATGAGACGCCGGCGGCCATAGAGATCGCTGAGCTTGCCGTAGATCGGCGTCGAGGCGGTGGAGGTCAGCAGATAGGCGGTGACGATCCACGACAGATGCTGAATGCCGTTGAGATCGTCGGCGATCGCGGGTAGCGCAGTGACCACGACGGTCTGATCGAGCGCGGCCAGCAGCAGCCCGATGAGCGCGCCGGACAGGATCTTGAGAATCTCGTTATGGCTGAACTGCGCCGGCGGCCCGGCCGCGCGCGTGGCCGACATGGCCATGATCTGCCCTCTCTTCGGGCCGAGGGTTTATCGCGGCGGCGCGGCCAAGTCACCATCCATTCGGCAATGGCAGATTTGCGCGGGCGCGCGGCACGATTGTCGAATAGCCGCTATGCCGCAGGCCTGATTTTAGCGAGCCGTCCCTTCAGCCGCCGATGCGCGTGCCAGAGATCGTACGCGCTCTGCATGTGGACATAGAGATCGGGATTGCCCCCGACCAGCCGTCCGAACTTAAGCGCCATGTCGGCCGTCACCGCCGCCTCGCCATTGAGCACGTTGTAGAGCGCCGGCCGCGAGATCGCCATCCGGCGGGCGGCCTCGGCGATCGGAAGCCGGACATGCTCCTCAAGGATTTCCCGCATCAGTTCGCCGGGATGCGCTGGGGCGGCGTGCAGCCCCCTAATCCGATACTCAGACATCACGAAGTCTCCCGCTAATCCAGTCGAGATCAGGCTCTCTTCCCATGATAATCCTCCAAGTCGAGCCGCATGACCTTGCCGTTCTCGAATTCGAAGGTCAGGCACCAATTGCCGTTGACGTGGATCGAATAGCGCCGCGGATTCGTGCCGGAGAGCGGATGGAAGTCGAAACCGGGCTGGTTCAATTCGACCAGCGTTCGCGCCGCCTGAAGCGCGGAAAGGCGCACCGCTAAGCGCTTACGCAGATCGGGCGCGATTCGAGCCGACCGACCCTTCTCCAGCCATTCGCGGAGCCCACGATGCCGCGTGCTTTCGATCACCACTACATGTTAAGAAGCGCTTTACGAACTGTCAAGCGTAGGTTTACGCGCCATCAGTGGTTGCCGGCGACGCCCTTGAGCTTTTCGTATGTCCGCAAACCGCCCATGCCCAGCATGCCGAACATTAATTGCCAGAGCGTGTCGTCGAGCGCGGGCGGACGCGGAAACGCATAGCCCGACCAGCTCGTCGCCCAGAGCGCGAGCGGCACCATGAGGTATTGATAGGCGAGCGCGCCGCCGCCTTCTGCCAGGTGGTGGTGCCGAGGATCATGCCGGTGATCGAGCTGTCGAAGGCGGCGTTGATCGGCCGGAACATGGCGAGCCACGACGCGGCGAGCTTCTGCTGTTGCTTGGTCATCTGATCGGCGCCGGCGGCGA